>NZ_JAPKNM010000104.1 GCF_026460985.1 Sphingomonas sp. | reverse complement strand
CATGGCCTGTGGGACGCCATCGGCCGCATCATCGATCTCTACTCGCCGCAGGAGTGCGCCAATTACTTCGCTAGCGCCGGGTACGATGCAGAATGATCGGAAAACGCTCTAGAATCTTCGAGCCGGGGCGTCGAGCCCTCGGTATCCTCCTTGCCCCAAAAGAAACGAGCCGCGGCAGGATTGCCGCGGCCCGTGGTCTTTTCGTTCGGGTCTGCGATCAGAAGCGGAAGCGAGCGCTCGCCTGGACGGTGCGTCCGAGGGTGCGAACGCCGAGCGGCAGGAGCCGGTCCTGGCCGTGGTAGCGATAGACGTCGTCGCCGAGCAGGTTGCCGCCTTCCAGTGACAGGGTCAGGAACTTCCATGGCGTCACGTTGATCGCCGCGTCGAGACGCTGGGTGGCGTCCTGATAGGGCGAATATTCGGGATTCTCCCACCAGATCCCCATGCGATAGCTGGAGCGGTAGTTGTACGCGACGCGAGCGCTGAAGGTCGGAGTGTCGTAATAGAGCGCCGCGTTTGCGGTCCACTTCGAGGTGTTCGGGGAATCGAAGGCGCCCGGGAAGTCCTCGGGATACGGATATTCGATCCGGGCCTTGCCGATATAGCTGGCGTTCACGCTGGCGCCGAAATTGCGCCAGAAGCCCGGCAGGAAATCGAAGAAGGTCTGTGCCGCGAACTCGACGCCCGCGAAGGTGCCGTCGCCGGCATTGCGGAGCTGCTCGACGAAGCCGATACCGGGCAGACCATAGGGCGCAAGGTTCTCTTCCTCGCGACTGTAATAGAGGAAGCCGGTCACCTTCTTGTAATAGCCGGTCAGCGTCACCGCACCGCCACGTCCGAAATAATATTCGAGGCTGGCGTTGAAGCTCTCCTCCTCCTGCGCCTTGAGATCCGGGTTACCCGCGAAGACGATGACCGGATTGGCGCGCGTCTCGAGATAGGCGAAGGGACGCGTGTCGTAGAAGTTGGGGCGCTGCACATTGGTGCTGTACGACAGGCGCAGCTGCACCTTCGGCGTGAAGTGCAGGATCGCCGAGGCGGTGGGCAGCACGTCGGTATAGTTGCCCTTGCCGAACGAGCGCTCGATAATGTCCTGGAAGCCGTTGGCGGCGTTGCCGGGGCGATAATTGTAGCTCTCGATCGAGCCCCAGGTATTGCTGTAGCGGACGCCAACCACGCCATCGACCGGGAAGCCCATGTCGAACGCGTAGTTCACCTGCGCATAGCCGGAGAACACGTTCTCGACCGAATCCCAGGTCTGGCCGAGATCCCCGAGCGGCATCTCGCTCGCGAAGCGCGCGGCATTGCCGGGATCATTGGTCTGGATATAGGCGCGGATCGCGTCGATATTGTCGTACATTACGACGCCCGGCACCCGGTACCACGCCGTTCCGCCGGCATTCCCGATCGACGGCGCGATCAACCCCGCCTGATCGGCGCCGGGGAAGCCCGAGAGCGGCGCCATCTGGCCGCCGATGCGCGGAAAGCCGTCGCGATAACCGTAATAACGCGTGGTATCGCGCTTGTTGTAGCGCGCGCCGACCTGGAGCGTGCGGAGCAGCGAGGCATCGCTGAGCTTGAGAGTCAGATCTACCTGCCCGGCGAGTTCCTTGTTGTGCGACTTGCCTGCGCGATCCTGGAAGCGATCAACGCCATAGTTGGCGATGTTGCTGAGATCCGTTGCCCCAAAGTTGATCGAAGGAACGCCACCCGGATATTCGTCGGAGTCGAAGTCTACGTTGACCGACGTCTGGTTGCGCAGGCGCAGGATCTGCTGGACGTTGTAGTCGTTGCTGTCCGACCAGTTATACTGGGCGCTCGCGTTGATCTGCGCGCGCTCGCTGCGCCAATGCATTTCGAAGTTGCTGGTGTAAAGATCGTTGTCGAACGCGTTGTACATGCTCTCGAAGCCGGCGGGTACGCCGTTCGGGTTGTTCTCGGTCAGCGAGCGGATGGTACGGCCGTCATCTCCGACGACAATGTTGCTGAGCGTCGATCCATATTCGCGGGCCTGGACGTACATGCGATCGATCGTGCGACGTTCGCGCGAGCCGAGGTAGCCGCCCTCGAGCACGAAATCGAGATTGTCGTTGACGCGCCATTGCCCGACGACGTTGATCGAAGGGCGTTCGTAATAGCCGCTCTCGGTGCCAACATAAGCGCGATAGGGGATCACGACGTTCTGCAGATTCGCGGGCAGCGAAGCCAGGGGGGAATTGGGGTCGCCCTGACAGCACGGGATCGAGGGCGATTCGCTCTCGATGTAATTTTCGAGATAATAGCCCTTGGTCCAGGAGGCGTTGACGAGGAAGCCGATCTCGCCGATCCCGGTATCGAACCGATCGGCCACCAGGATGCTGGCATAGGGGCTGACCTTCTCGGAAATGTCGTCATAGACGCCGCGAATGCTTCCCGCGACGGTCAGTCCCTTGGCCAGGTCGAGCGGACGGCGTAGCTCGACATTCACCGTTCCGGCGATGCCGCCTTCGACCTGGTCGGCGGTGCGGGTCTTGTAGACATCGACCGACTTGAGCAGCTCGGCCGGGATGTCGGCGAGGTTCAGCGAGCGGCCTTCGCCCAGATTGGTCTGGTTGCCGTTGACCGTCGTCTGGATCTCGCTGAGACCGCGGATGGTGACGCTCTGTCCCTGGCCGCGCGCGCGTTCGATCTGGACGCCGGTGACGCGCGAGAGCGCCTCGGGCACGTTGTTGTCGGGCAGCTTGCCGACGTCTTCCGAAACCACCGAATCGACGATCTGCTTGGCATTGCGCTTCATGTTGGCCGCGCTCTCGACGCTGCCGCGGATACCGACGACGACGACCGTCTCCGTGCCCGTCTGATCGGCGGTCTCCGCGCTGCCGTCGGAAGCCTCGGTCTGGTCGGTCTGTTGAGCGGAAGCGACGCCGGGCACCATCAATGCCGCGGCGGAAACGGTCGTGAGCGCGGTGGCCCAGAACGCATTTCGAGCGAACGTCTTCATATCCAACTCCCCCAGTTCGATTGCTAACCCGATATAACCGTACTTTATATCGTATACCATATATGTGGGAGGAATGTTGTCAAGCGGATGAAATATCCGCAGTGTCTCAATCGCTTCCGACCCGTTCAGGCCAGAACCGCACTTGGAGAACCAGTATGGAATCCAGCGTGAGGAGACTTTTCGAGCGCTATGCGCGCGTCTTCAACCGGTCCCTGGGCGGCGACATGGATATGGATGCGGTCGCGGCGCTCTATGCGTCCGAGTTCATCGCGGCTTCTCCCGCTGGGGTGGTGACCGGGAAAAACGACGGGCAGCTCGAGCAGGTCATGATGCAGGGCCATGCGCGCTATCGGGCGATGAGGAGACGTTGCTGAGGCAGCACGGCATCCTCTGAAGCCTGCTTCCGGGGTTGGGGTGCCCGCGGCGGCCCGGTGCAAGCTTCCCGATTGACGACCCCGAACCTCCCCGATAAATCGTATACCGTATTCAGGAGATCGAGATGCCGATGATGCGTGCCTCCCGCCGGGAACTGATGTTCGGTGCTGCCGTGCTGGCGATGGGGGCGCAGTCGGGGATCGCACGCGCCGCAGCGGCGGCGGGGTTCGCGCCCAAGGGCGTCAAACCGCTGCCGCTCGCCTCGGTCCGGCTGCGGCCATCGGATTATGCCACCGCGGTGGAGGTCAACCGGAAGTATCTCCACCGGCTGAGTCCCGACCGGCTGCTCCATAATTTCCGCAAATATGCCGGGCTCGCGCCCAAGGCGGAGATCTATGGCGGGTGGGAGAGCGACACGATCGCCGGGCATACGCTTGGCCACTACATGACCGCTTTGGTGCTGATGTGGCAGCAGACCGGCGATGCCGAGATGCGCCTCCGCGCCGACTATATCGTCGACGAGCTCGCCGAAGCGCAGGCGAAGCGCGGCACCGGTTACGTCGGCGCGCTGGGCCGCAAGCGCAAGGACGGCACCGTCGTCGACGGCGAGGAGATCTTCGGCGAAGTGATGAAGGGCGAGATCAAGTCCGGCGGGTTCGATCTCAACGGCTCCTGGTCGCCGCTCTATACGGTGCACAAGCTCTTCGCCGGGCTGCTCGACGTCCATGGCGCATGGGGCAACAAAAAGGCGCTGACGGTCGTCGAAGGGCTGGGTGGCTATTTCGAGCGCGTGTTCGCCGCGCTCACCCCCGCGCAGGTGCAGGAAGTGCTCGGCTGCGAATATGGCGGGCTCAACGAGAGCTATGCCGAGATGCACCAGCGCACCGGCAACCCGCGCTGGCTCAAGATGGCCGAGCTGCTGTACGACAACCGCGTGCTCGATCCGCTGAGCAACCGCGAGGACAAGCTCGCCAATTTCCACGCCAACACCCAGGTGCCCAAGCTGATCGGGCTGGCGCGCCTCTACGACATCACCGGCAACGAGAAGCGCCGGACCGCGGCGACCTTCTTCTGGGAGCGGGTGACGCAGCATCACAGCTACGTCATCGGCGGCAATGCCGATCGCGAGTATTTCTTCACGCCCGACACGGTCGCCGATCACATCACCGAGCAGACCTGCGAGCATTGCAACACCTACAACATGCTCAAGCTGACCCGGCACCTCTATGGCTGGCAGCCCGACGGGGCGCTGTTCGATTTCTACGAGCGCGCGCATCTCAACCATGTGATGTCGGCGCAGGACCCGGCGACGGGCGGCTTCACCTACATGACGCCGCTGATGACCGGCAGCGAGCGCGGCTATTCGACGGTGGACGACGATGCCTTCTGGTGCTGCGTCGGCAGCGGCATGGAGGTCCATGCCAAGCACGGCGAGTCGATCTTCTGGGAAGACGATGCCGGCGGGCTGATCGTCAATCTCTACATCCCCGCCGATGCCAGCTGGGCGAAGCGCAATGCGGCGCTGACGCTGGAGACCAACTATCCGTTCGCGCCGGAGTCCACGCTGACCTTCACCAAGGTCAAGGCAGGGCGCTTCCCGGTTGCGCTGCGCGTGCCCGGCTGGGCGGCGGGCAAGGCGGTGGTGACGGTCAACGGCCAGCCGGCACAGCCCGTTTTCGAGCGCGGCTATGCCGTGGTCGACCGGCGCTGGAAGGCGGGCGACAAGGTCTCGATCGCCCTGCCGCTCGACCTGCGGATCGAAAGCGCGCCGGGGGACGCGAACACGATCGCGGTGCTCAGCGGGCCGATGGTGCTCGCCGCCGATCTGGGGCCGAAGGACGTGAAGTGGGAGCAGGCCGATCCGGCGCTGGTCGGTGCCGATCTGCTCGCGGCATTCAGCCCCGCCGATGCATCGAAGGGTATCTTCAACACGCGTGGGGTGGTGCGTCCGGCCGATCTGCAGTTCGTGCCTTTCTACCGCCAGTACAACCGGCGCAGCGCGACTTATTTCAAGCGCTTCTCGGAAAGCGCCTGGGCGGCCGAGGAAAAGGCGTTCCTCGCCGAGCAGGCGCGATTGAAGGATATCGCCGCGCGCTCGGTCGACGTGATGTTCCTCGGCGAGATGCAGCCCGAGCGCGACCATAATCTCACGTCCGACATCTCCTATCCGGTCACCTATCGCGGCCGGCAGGGACGCGATGCGCGTTCGGGCGGGTTCATCGAGTTCTCGCTCAAACCCAAGGATGGCCCGCTGATCCTCCAGGCGACCTATTGGGGCGGTGAGCGCAAGCGCAATTTCGACATCCTCGTCGACAATGTGAAGATCGCCACCCAGACGCTCGACAACGACAAGCCGGGCAAGTTCTTCGATGTCGAATATCCGCTTCCCGAGGCGTTGACCAAGGGCAAGAAGGAAGTGCGCGTGCGGATCGTGCCGCATGATCGGAGCACCGCCGGCCCGATCTTCGGGGTGCGGCTGTTCACCGCCAAGCCGGGCGCGAAGATTTGAGCGAGGCCGCGGCCGGCGTCGCGATGACGCTCGACGCATTGCGCTCGCTCGCTCGCGCCAAGCTGCGCGCGGCGGGGCTGGCCGGCGAGCATGCCGATGCGGTGGCCGAGACGATGGTCGCGGGCGAGCGCGACGGTTGCGCGAGCCACGGCATCTACCGGCTGCTCGTCGCCGATCGCAGCATCCGCGCGGGCGTAGTGGTGTCCGATGCGGTGCCACGGGTCTCCGAGCCGAAGGCGGGGTTGGTGCAGGTCGATGGCGGCGGCGGCTTCGCGCAGCTTGCCTTCGCGCGTGGCGCGCCGTTGCTCATCGAGAAGGCGCGCGCCAACGGCATTTCGGCGCTGGCGCTCAATAACGTCGTGCATTTCGCCGCGCTCTGGCCCGAGGTCGAGGCTTTGGCCGGGCAGGGGCTGGTCGCACTGGCCTTCACCCCAAGCCACGCCTGGGTCGCGCCGGCGGGCGGGACGAAGCCCGTGTTCGGGACCAATCCGATCGCGTTCGGCTGGCCGCGGCCGGGACGCGAGCCCTTCGTGTTCGACTTCGCGACCAGCGCAGTCGCGCGCGGCGAGATCGAGCTGCACCGGCGCGAAGGCCGGGCGGTGCCGGAGGATTGGGGCTATGACGCCGAGGGCCGGGGCACCACCGAGGCCGAGGCGGTGCTGAACGGTGCGATGCGGACCTTTGGCGGGCACAAGGGCTCGGCGCTCGCGGCGATGGTCGAGTTGCTAGCCGGGCCGCTGATCGGCGACATGACCAGCGCGGAATCGATCGCGGCCGACAAAGGGCGCGGCGGATCGCCGATCGGTGGCGAGTTGATCCTCGCTATCGATCCGGCGGGGTTTCTGGGCGCGGCGGTGCAAGCGCATCTGACTCGCGCCGAGGCGATGTTCGCGGCGATCGAAGGGCAGGGCGCGCGGCTGCCCTCCCAGCGGCGCTACGCCGCGCGGGCACGCAGCCTGGCGGAAGGCGTGACCATCCCCGCGGCTTTATATGCGGACATCATGGCGATCGGAGTTTGAGCGTGGGGACATGGCGTAGCGCGGCATTGGTGCTGGCGGGCGTAGCGGTGATGGCGACGGCGGCCGATGCGGGCATTCCCCGCGGTGCCGCCGATGCGCAACTGCGCAAGCTCTACACCGAGGAATATGCGTGGCGGCAGCGCCAGCAGGCGCCCAACGAAGACAGCCCCAAGGACCAGAAGCTCGGTCTGCCCGATATCGGCCCCGCGGCGCAGGCCGAAAGGCTGGCGCGCTGGACGGCGACGCTCGCCGCGCTGGGCAAGATCGATCCGGCGAAGCTCTCGCCCGCCGAGCGCGTCAATTACGCGGTGTTCAAGGGCCAGATCGAGGCGCTGCTGAACGAGCAGAAGTTCCGCGATTACGAGAAGCCGCTCAACGCCGATTCGAGCTTCTGGGGCGATCTCGCCGAAAGCGCGCGCGGCGATTTCGTGCGCGAGGAGGATTATCGCCGCTACCTCGCCACGCTGCGCGACGTGCCGCGCTATTTCGATCAGCAGATCGAGAACATGCGGGCGGGGCTCAAGCGCGGCTTCACGCCGTCGCGGATAACGCTGCAGGGGCGCGATGCCGGGGTGGCCAAGGTCGCCGAGGCGAAGTCGCCGGCGGACTCGCCCTTCTTCGCGCCCTTCGCCAAATTCCCTGCGGGCATGCCGGCGGAGACGCAGGCGCGGTTGCGCGCCGAGGGCGAGGCGGCGATCCGCGAGGCGGTGGTGCCGGCGCATGCGAAGCTGCTGCGCTTTCTCCGGGAGGAATATATTCCCGGCGCACGGACGGCGCTCGCGGCCTATGATCTTCCCGACGGGCGGGCTTATTATCAATCCAAGGTCGCCGAATATACGACGCTCGACCAGACGCCGGAGCAGGTCCATGCGATCGGGCTCGCCGAAGTCGCCAAGATCCGCGCGCGGATGCACGACGTGATGCAGCAAGTGGGGTTCAAGGGCGACCTTGCCGCCTTCCTCAAGTTCCTGCGCACCGATCCGCAATTCTATGCGAAGACCCCGCAGGCGTTGCTCGACCGGGGGGCGTGGATAGCGAAGACGTTCGACGGCAAGGCTTCGAAATATTTCGGCCGGTTGCCGCGCAGCCGCTTCGCGATCATCCCGGTGCCCGACGATATCGCGCCCTTCTACACCGGCGGGCGCGGCGGGCCGGGCGTGTACCTGATCAACACGTACAATCTGCCCGCGCGGCCGCTCTATTCGCTGCCGGCGCTGACCTTGCACGAGAGCGCGCCGGGCCATGCCTTCCAGATGCCGCTCGCGGCCGAGAACAAGGACCTGCCGGCCTTCCGTCGCGACACCTATCTCTCGGCCTATGGCGAGGGCTGGGCGCTCTACAGCGAGGCGCTGGGCGAGGAGATGGGGATGTACACCACGCCCTATGAGGTCTTCGGCATGCTCTCCTACCAGATGTGGCGCGCGGCGCGGCTCGTGGTCGACACCGGCATCCACAGCAAGGGCTGGACGCGCGAACAGGCGCAGCAATTCCTGCTCGACAACACCGCGCTCGCCAAGCACGAGATCGAGACCGAGGTGGATCGCTACATCGCCTGGCCGGGCCAAGCGCTCAGCTATTATACCGGCGAGCTGGCGATCCTGAACGCCCGCGCCCGCGCCGAGAAGGCGCTGGGGCCGAAGTTCAACATCCGCGCCTTCCACGACGCCATCCTCGCGCTGGGCTCGGTGCCGCTGCCCGAGATCGACCGGCGCGTCGACCAGCTCATCGCCGAGGGCGGCAAGGGCCCCTATCCGGACGAGGAATGAGATGAAGCACCTGCCCCTGCTTGCGCTGCTTGCGGCGTTGCCCAATGCCGCCTGCGCCCAGACCGCCCCCGAGACGGTGACCGCGAAGGGCAACCCGATCCTCGCCGACGGCCGCTTCTACACCACCGACCCGGCGCCTTTGGTCGACGGCGACACGCTCTACATCCTCACCGGGCGCGACGTGGCGGATCCCGAGGTCAACGACTTCATCATGCCCGAATGGCAATTGCTGTCGACGCAAGATCCCGCGTCGGGCAAATGGCAGCACACCCCCGGCTTCATCCGCCCCGAGAACGTCTTCGCCTGGGCCGAGCCGGCGCGCGCCTATGCCGGGCAGATCGTCAAGGGCGCGGACGGGCGCTTCTATTTCTACGCGCCGGTGCTCGAGAAGAACAGCGATGCGAAGGACCGGTTCGCGATCGGCGTGGCGGTGGCGGACAGCGTGCGCGGGCCGTGGAAGGACGCGCATCCGGCAGGGCCGATCATCTCGCAGAAGGTGCCGGTCGCCAATGACATCCAGAATATCGACCCGACCGTGCTGCTCGACGACGACGGCCGGGTGTATCTCTATTGGGGCACGTTCGGACGCATCCTCGGCATCGAGCTCGAACGCGACATGGTCACCCCCAAGGGTCCCGAGCGCAGGATCGAGGGACTGACCGGCTTCTTCGAGGCGCCGTGGGTCCTGAAGCGCAAGCAGGTCTATTACATGCTCTACGCCGGCAACAAGGCGGGGCCGGACAGCGACTGCACCCCCGCGGTCTATCATGCCTGCCAGGCGTACGGCACCGCTACTTCACCGCTCGGGCCCTGGACCTATCGCGGCGTCGCGCTGCGCCCGGTCTCCTCGACCACCTCGCATGCCGGAATCGTCGAATTCAAGGGCAAGTGGTACATGGCCTATCACACCGCCGACGCCATCGGCGGCGGGCATTTCCGTCGCAGCGTCGCGATCGACCGGGTCGAATGGGACGACAGCGTCTCGCCCGCGGCGATCAAGCCCGTGGTGCCGACCCGCGCGCCGCAGCCCGCGCCGGCGGCCACGCGCAACATCGCGGGGTCGGCCCGGGCGGTGTCGTCGAACGCGGTGCCGGTGCAATATTGGATCGCCGCGCTCAACGACGGCAAGGTGCGCGCCAACCCGCTGCCGCCCGAGATGTGGGGCACCTGGACCGGCAACAACCCCAAGCAGGCCTGGATCGAGTATCGCTGGGCCAAGCCGGTGACGATCGACGGATCGCGGATCCAGTTCTTCGCAGATCAGCCGGCGGGATCGGGGATCGGCGTCGCGCCGCCTGCCGCGTGGCACCTCGAATATTGGGACGGCGGGTGGAAGCCGGTAGCCGCTACCTATGGGACCGTGCCCGGGGCATTTCAGGAGGTCCACTTCGCGCCAGTGACCACGCGCTGCCTGCGCGCGGTGTTCGATGCTTCGGGCAGCGGTCCCTATGCCGGTGTCGGCGTGCAGGAATGGGAAGTGCTCGCGCCGCGGCCCCGCATGCCCGCGGCGGCGCCCAGCGCGGCGGTGCCGGCCTGCGGGCAAGGCTAGGGCGTATCGACATTCAGCCTTCTTTATCCTCCCCCGCCAGGGGGAGGTGTCAGCCATAGGCTGACGGAGGGGGCGGAACCACTGTGCTCAATTGGAGAGTGCGCTGCCTACCTCCCCCTCCGACGCCTTCGGCGCCACCTCCCCCTGGCGGGGGAGGATTGAAAGTCCTCGCCCGCCTGAATGTTGATACGACCTAGTTCCGGATAGTCGCTCGCGACCAAATTGACTCGCCAGCGGCTTCTGCGGGCAGATGGGATTTGCTAAGTTATTGGTTTAAGAGCTTTGTGGTGGTCGACGCCGTTGACTCATGCGGCTTCCTCGCACCCGCAACGCGACCCCCGCGCGACCCCCGCGCGACCCCCGCGCGACCCCCGCGCGACCCCCGCGCGACACCCGCGCGACACCTGGCACCGGTTACGCGCCACAGAGGCCACATACGCGCGTCGCGCAGGTTGACCGAATATTGGTGTTGATCGATCCGACGATGGCAAAGAGCGAGTGACGGCAGGGCCGGCTGCCCGAGGCAAGCAGACGAAATCCTACATTTCAAGACCGGCATCCGCGGAAGCGGCGTGGAGGCGGCGTGGAAGCGAGCGCTCAGCAGACCTCCGCGGTGCTCGCCGGCAACGGCCCCGGCGGGACGCGTGCCGGATGGTTGTAGAAGGGATCGCCGCGCAACCGGTGCCGCTCGCCATAGACCGCGCGGAGCACCCCGGCGAGCGCAGGGTCGTGCCGCGCGAGATCGGCGTCGGAGAGGATGCGCATCCCGTCGACCACCGCGAGCTTGTTCGAATTGAACCAGAACTGCGTGCCCTCGGCCCAATATTCCTGGACCGTGGTCGCGCCATATTCGCCCGTCCACAACCCCTTGTCCTTCGCCATGGCATAGGCGGCCTCGACCCGTGCGTAGAGGCCGGGGTCGACTGTCTCCACCGCATAGAGGATCGCGTGCGAGAATTCGTGGACGAGGATCGTCTCGCCATAATATTTGGTGCCGGGGATCGCGAGCAGGTTCTCGGTCGCGGCGCTGGTCAGCAGCCCGCCCATGCCCCGCGCGCGGCGACCCCAATATTCGCGATCGGTGAGCCTGCCGATCCGCTCGTCATAGAGCTTGCGTTCGCAACGGGTGAGCCGCGGATCGTCGATCGCCGGCTTCTTCCAGTCGCGCTGCTCGGGAACGTCGAGTGTCTGCTCGTCGACGCCCATCACCATCACCCGCTGCCCCGAAGCGACCAGCGCACGCGCCAGATCGGGACGATGCGCGAGCATCTCGACGATCAGCTGCCGGGCGATGCGTAGCGCCTTGTCGGGCACGGCAGTCGAGGCGGACACCGGGATTCCGCGCGCGTCGAGCGACTTGGCGTAGAAGGGATCGAGCTTCAGGACGGCCGGCGGCGGACCGATGGGGCCGGCGCACGAGGCGAGGGTAGCGGCGCCAAGCAAAAGCGCGACGGCGCGTTTCATGCAAAGGGCCGATCGAGCGCATGCTGCGGCTCGGTGAACCACGCGGCGCCGGTGTCGGTCACATACATATGATCCTCGAGCCGGATGCCGTAGCGATCGGGTATGACGATCATCGGCTCGTTCGAGAAGCACATGCCGGGCTGGAGCGGGGTGCGATCGCCGCGGACGAGATAGGCGGGCTCGTGGATCGCCAACCCGATACCATGCCCGGTACGGTGCGGCAGGCCGGGGAGGCGATAATCGGGCCCGAGGCCGGCCCTTTCGAGCACGGCGCGTGCGGCGGCATCGACGCTCTCGCAGGGCTCACCGGGACGCACAGCGTCGAAAGCGGCGGCCTGCGCTTCCTTTTCCAGCGCCCAGTATGCGCGGACATCGTCGGCCACCGTGCCGAACGCATAGGTGCGCGTGATGTCCGAATGATAGCCTTCGATCGTGCAGCCGGTGTCGATCAGGACCAATTGCCCCTCCTCCAGCTGCTGGTCGCCGGGAAGCCCGTGCGGGTAGGCGGTGGCCCTGCCGAACTGCACCGCGCAGAAGCTGGACCCGCTCGCGCCGAGCGCGCGGTGCGCATCGTCGATGAAGCGCTTGACCGTGCTCGCGCGGATGCCGGGGGCGAGGATGCGCGCGGCCCTACGGTGCACTTCCAGCGTCATCTGCTTCGCCTGCCGCATCAGCGCCAGTTCGGCGGGCGACTTGACCATGCGACAGCCGTCGATCGCCGGCGCGCCCGACGTCAGTTCGAAGCTTCCGGCGAGCCGCTGGCTCCACAGGAAGGGCAGGAGCGGGTCGACGGCGAGCACCGCGCCCGGGCGCAGCGCGTCCTTGATCAGCGCGACAGGGTCCTCGTCCTCTTCCCACAGGAGGATATCCACGTCGATCTCGAGCTCGGCCTGCAGCGATCCCAGTTCGAAGGTCGGGCAGACGATCAACGGCTTGCCCGCCGGGAGAAGCAGCATGGCGACGAGGCGCTCGGTCGGCTGCCACCGCACGCCGCTGAAATAGCGCAGGCTCGGCCCGGCATTGACCAGCAGCGCGTCGGCGCCGATTTCCGCCATTCGATCGCGTGCGCGGTCCAGCCGCTGGCCGCGCTCGGTCGCGCCGATCGCCGGTGCCGGCGCATGCCATGGCGAGAGACCCGCCAGCTCCGCCTCGATCGTCGAGCCTCCGATGCTCATGCGCGTCCTCCTTTTCCACCAAATCTTTCGAGATCGAACGGAGCGAGATCCAGGTCCGGCTCGCTGTCGCTGGCTAATGCGGTGACGAGCTCCGCCGTCAGCGGCGCCAGCGTGAGGCCTAGATGCTGATGCCCGAAAGCGTAGAGCAGATTGGTCGCGCGCCGCGACCGGCCGATCGCCGGGAGATAGTCGGGCAGGGTGGGACGTGCGCCCATCCAGCGCGTGAACGGCCCATGGAGCGGAAGGCCCAATGCGGCCACATGCGCCTCCAGCCGCTGCCATTTGCGCGGGTCGGGCGGGGCGTCGGGCACGTTGAGCTCGACGAAGCTCGCGGCCTGTACCGTATCGGCATAGCGCGTGACGATCATCGAGCGGT
Organism: Sphingomonas sp.; assembly: GCF_026460985.1. Taxonomy (GTDB): domain Bacteria; phylum Pseudomonadota; class Alphaproteobacteria; order Sphingomonadales; family Sphingomonadaceae; genus Sphingomonas. Next base: position 6,974 of record NZ_JAPKNM010000104.1, on the reverse strand, counting down.
CCTCGAACACGATCGGCGGCATGTCGGCGGGCCATCCCGAGGCCGCTGCCCGGATATGGTAGCCGCGCTCGGCGATCAGCGGGGCGCGATGTCCGACACTTTCGACGAGCGGCTTGCTGGCGACGCCTGCCGTGACCAGCACCAGATCCGCCTCGTGCCTCGGCACGATCGCGCGGCCGTGCTGGACCAGGACGCTCCCGCGTTCGCGCACGATCCCGCCGCCATGCCGCATCACATCGCGCTCGAGCGCGTCGGCGAGGCGGTCGAGGTCCGCGACCTGGCCGGTGCCGGTGAAGCGCACGGCACCGGCGATATCGATCCCGGTGAGCGCGGCCAGGCGCCGCAGGTCCTCCGGCGCGGCTTCTTCGAAGCGCGCGGTGCCGGTGTCGGCCAGGGCCAGCGCGGCCTTTCCGGCGGCCGCGGTGCGGGCGCTCTCCCAGGCCACGATATGGCCGTCGGCCTTGACGAGACCATCGGCCGCCCAGGGCGCCCGTTGCCAGGCGGGAAAGGCCTGGGCGAGAAGGCTGCGCAGCGCGTGCTTGCCGGCGCGGAAACGGCTCGGTCGCGACGCCGCGAGGAACTCGATCGCGAACGGCGCCCAGGCGGGAGCGGCGCGAAGGGGCAGGTCGAGCGCGCCTCCCGCGGCGAAGCGCCGTCGCCATGCCGATCGAAGGCTGGAGAAGGATGCCAGCGGTTCGACTTGCTCGCTGGCAATATGTCCCGCATTGCCCCAGGATGCGGCATCGAGTTCGGGCGAGGATTCCAGCACGGTCACGCGATGCCCGGCACGGAGCAGGGCCGATGCGCAACTGAGGCCTATCACGCCTCCTCCAACCACGATGACCCGACCCACATCAACTCCTATTGCAATGCAAAATGGCGTATCGTATACCGTATCCAACTTCAAGAACGGGATAGTTTGATGACGATCGCATGGAAGGGTGTTTTTCCAGCAGTAACGACGCAGTTGCGCGAAGACCTCTCGATAGACCTGGCCGACACGCAGCGCGTCGTCGATGATCTTGTCCGGGACGGCGTGACCGGGGTGATCGCGCTGGGCACCGTCGGCGAGAATAATTCGTTGATGTTCGAAGAGAAAGTATCGGTGCTCTCCGCGATCGTCGAGGTGGTCGACGGCCGCGTGCCGGTGATCACCGGCGTGTCCGAATATGATCTGCGGCGCGCGGCGCGCTATGCCCAGGCGGCCGAGAAAGCGGGCGCCGACGGACTCATGCTGCTCCCTCCGATGGTCTATGTGCCCAAGGAGCAGGAGCTGGTCGCGCACTTCAAGGGCGTGGCGGAGCAGACCAACCTGCCGATCATGCTCTACAACAATCCCCCCGCGTACCGCACGGTGATCGACAGCAACGTGCTGCGGGCGCTGGTGGGCGTCGAGAACATCGTCGCGGTCAAGGAATCGGCGCCCGATACGCGCCGCTTCACCGATTTCCGCAACGAGTTCGGCGATCGCTACGTGTTGTTCGCGGGCCTGGACGATGTGGCGCTCGAGGGCCTGTACCTCGGCGCGCAGGGCTGGGTGTCGGGGCTCACCAATGCCTTTCCGAAGGAGTCGGTCGAGCTGGTCGCCGCCTTCGAGCGCGGCGACCATGCCAAGGCGCTGGAGATCTATCGCTGGTTCATGCCCCTGCTCCACCTCGACGCCGAGCATGACCTCGTCCAGTGCATCAAGCTTGCCGAGCAGGTCATGGGCCGCGGGTCCGAACGCGTGCTTCCGCCGCGATACCCGCTGGAAGGCGCAAGGCGCGCGGAGGTGATCGCGATGGTCGAGAAGGCGGCGGCGACCCGGCCGAGCCTGGCGGTCGCGCAGGCGGCCTGAACCGGGCGATGCGCCACACCTTCTTCTGCATCGACGGCCATACCGCCGGAAATCCGGTCCGGCTGGTGGCGGGCGGCGCGCCGCTGCTGAAGGGTGCGACCATGTCGGAGCGCCGCCAGGATTTCCTGGCGCGCTTCGACTGGATCCGAACCGGCCTCTGCTTCGAGCCGCGCGGGCACGACATGATGTCGGGCGGCTTCCTATATCCGCCGACGCGGGCCGATGCGGATATCGGCATCCTGTTCATCGAGACTTCCGGGTGTCTGCCGATGTGCGGCCACGGCACGATCGGCATCGTCACCTTCGGGCTCGAGCATGGACTGATACAGCCCGCCGAGCCGGGCAAGCTGCGGGTCGAGGTTCCGGCGGGGGTCATCGACATCGCCTATGCGCGCGAAGGCGACAAGGTGACTTCGGTGCGCATCACCAACGTGCCTTCCTATGTCGCGGCGCGCGGGATCGAGGTCGATGTCGACGGCGTCGGCCCGCTCTCGATCGACGTCGCTTATGGCGGCAATTTCTACGCGATCATCGAGCCGCAGGGGGGCTATACCGGGCTCGACGACCTCGGCGCGGCGCGCCTGGTCGAGCTCAGCGGACGCATCCGCGAGGCCGTCCGCGCGCAGTTCGAGCCGGTCCATCCGCTCGACCAGACCATCCGCGGCGTGAGCCATGTCCTGTGGGCCGACAAGCCGCGCGGCGAGGGAGCGGACGGCCGCAACGCCGTCTTCTACGGCGACAAGGCGATCGATCGCAGCCCTTGCGGCACAGGCACCTCGGCGCGGCTGGCGCATCTCGCCGCATCGGGCCGGCTGGGGCAGGGCGATCGCTTCGTGCACGAGAGCTATATCGGCAGCCGCTTCATCGGCCGCGTGGAGCGGACGACGATGCTCGGCGATCAACCGGCGATCATTCCCTCGATCGAGGGATCGGCCATTGCCACGGGCTTCAACACGATCTGGATTGATCGCGCCGACCCGTTCTGGGAAGGGTTCCAGGTCAAGTGATGCGCCCGTCGCATGACCTGCTCGAACAATGTCCGTTCGGGCGTTCGCGGGCGCCCGTCGAAAGGGGGCATGCATGAGCATCGTGGTGCGTACGCTGGCCGAGCGCGTTTTCGAGATCGTCCGGGAGCAGATCGTGACGGGTCGGCTGACCGAGAGCGTCCCGATCCGCCAGGACGCCCTCGCCACCGAGCTGGGGGTCAGCAAGATCCCGCTCCGCGAGGCATTGGCGCGGCTGGAGCATGAGGGCCTGCTGATCAGCCAGGCCAATCGCGGCTATTTCGTCCAGCCCATGTCCGCCGAGCAGGCGGACGAGATCTACGCGCTCCGGCTCACGATCGAGCCGCCCGCGGCGGCCTATGCCGCGACGCGGGCATCGGACGAGGATCGCGCGGCCGCGGTCGACGCCTTCGAGAAATTGGACAGCGCCGCCGCCAGCGACCTTGCCGAGGTCGCTGCGCGCAACCGCCAGTTCCACACGGCGCTGGTCCGTCCCGGCGGACGCCTGCTGACCACGCAGCTGGTCGAGCGGCTGTCGATCCTGTCCGAGCGCTACGTCGTCGCGCACCTGCAGCCCGCCGGCCGCGAGTCGCGCGCGCACAACGAACACAAGGAATTGCTCGACGCCTGGCTGGCGCGCGACGGCGACACGCTGTCGCATCTGCTGGCCCAGCACATCCAGGGCACGCTCGACGATCTGCGGCAGCAGTTCGACGCGACGTCCTGATCGACACAAAGGGGGAGGTCTTCATGTTCGGTCCGCGCAAGTCACTCGAGGCGGTGACGCAGCATTCGGAAGGCCACGCCCTCGCCAAGACGCTCAGCTGGCCGCATCTGATCGCGCTGGGCGTCGGCGCGATCGTCGGCACCGGAATCTACACGCTCACCGGCGTCGGCGCCGAGCGCGCGGGGCCCGCGGTCATCCTCGCCTTCGCGATCGCCGGTGCGGTCTGCGCCTGCGCGGCGCTGGCCTATGCCGAGCTCGCCACGATGATCCCGGCCGCGGGCAGCGCCTATACCTTCAGCTATGCCGCGCTCGGCGAGACCTTCGCCTGGGTGGTGGGCTGGAGCCTGGTCCTCGAATATTCGCTCGCCTGCTCCACCGTCGCGGTCGGCTGGTCGGGCTATCTGGTGGGATGGCTGCAATCGGCGGGGATCCATCTGCCGCCCGAACTGCTGGTGGGGCCGCATGGCGGCGGCATCATCAACCTGCCGGCGGTGGTCGTCGCGCTGAGCGTGATGGGGCTCCTCATCGCGGGCACGCGCGAGAGCGCCACGCTCAACATCGTGCTCGTCATCATCAAGCTCGTCGCGCTTGCCGTGTTCGTCGCCTTCGCGCTGCCCGCGTTCAACGGCGCCAACCTCGAGCCCTTCATGCCCTATGGCTTCGGATCGACCGAGGTCGGCGGCGAGAAGCGGGGCGTGATGGCGGCGGCCGCGATCGTCTTCTTCGCCTTTTACGGGTTCGACGCGGTCGCGACTTCGGCGGAGGAGGCCAAGCGCCCGGGCCGCGACCTGACGATCGGCATTGTCGGCTCGATGCTGGTGTGCACCGTGATCTACATGGCGGTGGCGATCGCCGCAGTCGGCGCTTTGCCCTTCCAGCAGCTGGCCAACTCGCCGGAGCCGCTCGCCTTGGTGCTGCGGAGCCTCGGGGAGCCCGTGGCGGCCCGTCTGATCGCACTCGCCGCGGTGATCGCGCTTCCCTCGGTGATCCTGGTGATGATGTACGGCCAGAGCCGCATCTTCTTCGTGATGGCGCGTGACGGCCTGTTGCCGCGCCGGCTCTCGCTTGTGTCGAAGCGCACCGGCGCGCCGACGCTGATTACTTTGCTCACCGGCCTGTCGATCGCCGGTGTCGCGGGCTTCTTCCGCCTCGACGAGATCGCCGAGCTCGCCAATGCCGGGACCCTGCTCGCCTTCGTCGCGGTGGGCGCGTGCCTGATGGTGCTCCGTCGCCGCGCGCCGGATGCGGTGCGGCTGTTCCGCTGCCCGGCGCCCTATGTCGTCGGCACGCTCGCGATTCTCGGTTGCCTCTATCTGCTGTTCAGCCTGCCGACCTCGACGATCGTCCGGTTCGTCCTGTGGAACCTGGCCGGGCTGGCCATCTACTTCGCCTATAGCCGGCGGGGCAGCGAAGTGCGGCGGGCGCTCGCCGCCGCTTAGGGTCTGTACCCATTACCCGCAATGGCCATGACGGAGCGGATTTTGGCGCACAGGGAGGAATGAGGAGGGAGCGATGCGGTGTCATCGAGACCGACGAATGACGCTGCTGTGCGCCAAAAGCCGCCCGCCGCTTCGCGGTCGCCCGGAGACGCACGCTGGACTGCGTCAGCCCGCTTGCATGGGCCACCAGCCCATGCTGCGCGAGCTTCCTTGCCAGCGCACGTCTCCGGGCGATCCTGGCCGTTGTGGGTAATGGGTACAGACCCTGACCACCGCCTCGTCCACGTCCGTCATTTCTCAAAGGAGTTGCACGCGTGCGAAACCTGATGACCGCGCTCGCCCTAGCGACCTGCCTCGTTCCCGTCAGCGAGGCATTTGCCGACACGCCCTTCGACGGCGTCTGGTTGTTCGACAAGGCCCCGCCGACTCCCGGCGTCACCATGCTCCAGGTCGCCAGCGACGGCGATCGCATCACCGGCACCGTCACCACCAAATGGTACGGCCCGATGACGATGCAGAATGCACGGATCGAGAAGGGGGCGCTGACCTTCGAAGTGCGCAACCTCAACGATCGCGAGCATGCCACGCGGACCTGGACCGTCCGCCGGGCTCCGGGCGGCGTCCAGATGGAAGGGATGCTCTGGTACACGACCGTGAACGTGGACGGCCGGCGCGGCTCGGTGAAGGACGCCGAGGCGCGCGCCTTCCGCTTCGCCGAGCTTCCGCCGCTCGCGCCGGTCGAGCAGGCGCCGCTTGCCCCGACCCCGCCGATGGGCTGGAGCAGCTGGAACAAGTTCGCCGAGAAGATCGACGACAAGACGATCCGCGCGATGGCGGACGCGATGGTCGCCACCGGGCTGCGCGACGCCGGCTATGTCTATGTCAATATCGACGACGGCTGGCAGGGCACGCGCGGGCCCGACGGCCAGATCCGGCCCAACGCCAACTTCCCCGACATGAAGGCGCTAGCGGACTATGTCCATTCGCGCGGGCTCAAGCTGGGCCTTTACAGTTCGCCCGGGCCGCGCACCTGCGCCGGGTTCGAAGGCAGCTACGGTCATGTGCGACAGGATGCCCAGACCTTTGCCGATTGGGGGGTGGACTATCTCAAGTACGATTTGTGCTCGGGAGAATATTTCTACGCCGATGCTGACACGGTGCAGCGCAGCTATGCGGAAATGGGCGCTGCGCTGAAGGCCACGGGGCGGAACATCGTCTACTCGCTGTGCGAATATGGCCGATTCGACGTCGGTGCATGGGGACGCTCGGTGGGCGGGCACCTCTGGCGCACCACGGGCGACATCACCGACGACTATGCGACCATGGCGCGGATCGGCTTCGACAAGAACGGCAATTCCGTGAACACCGGCCCCAACGGCTTCAACGACCCGGACATGCTCGAGGTCGGCAATGGCGGCATGTCCGAGGACGAATACACCACGCACATGACGCTCTGGGCGATGTCGTCCGCGCCGCTGCTGATGGGGCACGACCTGCGGCAGACCCCACCCGCGATGCTGCGCCTGCTCGAGAACCGCGAGGTGATCGCGGTCGACCAGGACGCCAGGGCCATCCAGGGCAAGGCCGTGCGCAAGGACGGGACGCTCGAATGGTGGACCAAGCCCCTCGCCGACGGATCCATGGCGGTGGCGCTGTTCAATCGCGGCACGACCACCGCGAGCATGAACGTGACCGCTGCCGATGCCGGCCTCTCGCGGATCTCGGTCGCGCGCGATCTCTGGCAGGGCCGGGAAGTCGCGCCCGACCAGCTGACCTTCCAAATCGCCCCGCACGGCGCGGTGATGCTGCGCGTCCGCGGCGACTAGGTCGTATCGACATTCAGCCCAAATTTTCCTCTCCCCTTGATAGGGGAGAGGATAGCGAAGCTTGGCAGCTTGCTGCCTAGCGCAGCTTGGAGAGGGGTAGAGCGGAGCGCAGCTCCGCGCGGCTGCTGCGCAGCCGCACCC
>NZ_JAPKNM010000103.1 GCF_026460985.1 Sphingomonas sp. | reverse complement strand
ATCCTTTCTCGATCGCGCAACTTTATGAGCGAATCCGCGGGAAAAGTGCGAAGTTAAGCGCGCCGAATCCTACAAATAGCCGTCCCGACTCAGCGCAGTCATCCGCGCCGGCAATTGCTCCATCACCGCGTCGCGATCGGCGGGGGTGGTGGCGCCCCAGCGGGCGATCTCGTCGAGCGTGCGGCCGCAGCCGATGCACCAGCCGGTTGCGGCGTCCATCCTGCAGATGCCGGTGCAGGGCGAGGCGATCGGCCGCGGTCCGGCATCCGCCGGGCCGGTCACGCGCCGAGCGTGTACTTCAGGAAGTCGGGCACCGGGCCGTTCCAGCCGTCATCGGGCTCGTCCTGCTCGCCGCGTGCCTGGCGGCGCGGTTCAGGCCGCTCGTCGCCGCGGCCCCGGCCGCGTCCGCCACGCTCGCGGCGGGGCGCTTCGTTGCGCCGCGGTCCGGCTTCGCGGGGAGCGCGGGCTTCGGGCTCGGGCGCGGCCTCGATTTCGGCTTCCGGTTCGGGCTTGCGCTGCGGTTCGGCCTCGGCCTTGCGTCCGCCCCTGCGGCGCGGCGCGGCTTCGCGCTTCGGCGATTCCGCGTCGCGCGCCGGAGCGCCGGCCACCTTCACCCGCTCGATCTTCTGCCCGGTGAGCTTCTCGATCTCGGCGATGTTCTCGGCATCGTCGGGCGCCACCAGCGTATAGGCGGTGCCCTTGGCGCCGGCGCGGCCGGTGCGGCCGATGCGGTGGACATAGTCGTCCGGATGCCAGGGCGCGTCGAAATTGTAGACGTGGCTGACGCCCTTGATGTCGAGCCCGCGCGCGGCGACGTCCGAGGCGACGAGGATGTTGACGTCGCCCGCCTTGAACCGGTCGAGCTCGGCGATCCGGGCGGGCTGGTCCATGTCGCCATGGATCTCGGCCGAACGGAAGCCGTGCTTCTTGAGGCTCTTGTTGAGCTCGCGCACCGTCGTCTTGCGGTTGCAGAAGATGATCGCGGTGGTGACGTCGTCCTCGCGGAGCAACGCGCGCAGCGTTTCGCGCTTGGCGAAGGCGCTACCCGGCACTTCGACGATGCGCTGGGTGATGTTGGTATTGGTCGTCGCCGGGCGGGCGACCTCGACTCGCTTGGGGTCGTTGAGGAACTTGTCGGCGAGCTTCTTGATCACCGGCGGCATCGTCGCCGAGAAGAGCAGGGTCTGCCGGCTCTTGGGCAGCTTGGTGCAGATCTCCTCGATATCGGGGATGAACCCCATGTCGAGCATCCGGTCGGCCTCGTCGATGACGAGCAGGTTGCAGCCGGTGAGCAGGATCTTGCCGCGCTGGAACAGGTCCATCAGTCGGCCGGGCGTGGCGATCAGCACGTCGACGCCCTTTTCGAGCGCCTTGACCTGGTCGCCCATCTGCACGCCGCCGATGAGCAGGGCCATCGAGAGCTTGTGATTGGTGCCGTACTTCACGAAATTCTCGGCGACCTGCGCGGCGAGCTCGCGCGTCGGCTCGAGGATCAGGCTGCGCGGCATCAGCGCGCGGGTGCGCCCTTCGCCGAGGATGTCGATCATCGGCAGCACGAAGGCGGCGGTCTTGCCCGTGCCCGTCTGGGCGATGCCGATCAGGTCCTTGCCCATCAGCACGGACGGTATCGCCTGGCGCTGGATCGGAGTCGGGTCGGTATAGCCCGCGTCGGTCACCGCGCGCAGAAGGTCGTCAGACAGGCCGAGATCGGCAAAGCTCATGCATTTTTCCGGAAAAGGGCGTGGTCGCCCACGCCGCCAAAGCCTTCACGCGCTTGCGGATTTGGCCGCCGATGTCAAGCCGCAGAAGGCCCTCAGCGTGCTGGAACCAGCGATGCGAAGGACTGGACGGCGCATTGACGGCCCGAGCGTGAGCGGATCGAGTCGCGCTTGGCGCACATCTTCCGGTCCTTGTTCGCCTTGACGTAGAAGCCGCCGTAGAAGCCGAGCGCCGGGCAGTCGTTGCCCAGCTTCGCGCGGAGCAGCGATCCGTTCTTGAGCACCAGATCGACGCTGTCGAAACGATTGACCGAGAAGCCCGCCAGATCCTCCATCCGCACGCAATCGTCCGCCTTCTTCTCGACCAGGGCGGCCGGGCGCGGGGCGCGCATGATGATCGTCGTGGTGCGGACCGTGACGCGCGGGACGTGGATGGTGACGCGCTGCTGCTGGAACTGCTCGCCTACCATAGCCCAATCGAGCCGCGCCGGCGGGGAAGCCGGAGCAGCCAACAGCAATAGCAGACCGGAGGCGGCGATCAGCGGGTTCAACATGTCTGATGGGGCTATTACGGGATAGTTTTGAACAGTGGATGAACTGATATGCCGCGTGCTAATCGGCGCGGCCATGACACCAGCGCAGCGCCAGCTTGTCGAGACCGTCCTTCAGCGCTTCGGCCCCAAGGCCGCGACCACCGATGCCGATGCCATCGCGCCATGGCTGAGCGACTGGCGCGGCCGCTATCATGGGCAGGCGCCGGCCTTGCTCTCGCCGGGCTCTACCGACGAGGTCGCGGCGATCGTGGCGCTGGCCGGGGAGGCGGGAGTCGCCCTGGTCCCGCAGGGCGGCAATACCGGGATGGTCGGCGGCGCGACTCCGCCCGAGGACGGATCGGCGCTGCTGCTCTCGCTCCGCCGGATGAACCGGATTCGCGCGCTTTCGCCGGTGAGCAACCTCGCCGTCGCCGAAGCAGGGGTGATCCTGGCCGATCTCCGCACCGCAGCCGAGGAGGCGGGACGGCGCTTCCCGCTCGATCTCGGCGCGCGCGGGAGCGCGACGATCGGTGGGCTCGTCTCGACCAACGCGGGCGGCACCCAGGTGCTGCGCTTCGGGACGATGCGTAGCCTGGTCGCGGGAGTCGAGGCGGTGCTGCCCGACGGTTCGATCCACGATGGGCTGGCCGCGCTCAAGAAGGACAATCGCGGCTATGACCTCAACCAGCTGCTGATCGGCGCTGAGGGCACGCTCGGCATCGTCACCGCGGCGACCTTGCGGCTGGTCCCCGGCATGGCGGCGCGGGCGGTGGCATGGGTAGGGCTCGCCAGTCCGGCCAAGGCGCTCGAACTGCTGCGCGCGCTCGAGGCGGGCACCAACGCCGTCGAGAGCTTCGAGATACTGCCCGAGAAGACGCTCGAACTGGTGCTGCGGCACGTGCCGGGCACGCGCCGGCCGCTCGCGACGTCGCAGCCCTGGCACGTGCTGATCGAGGCGGTGACCACCGATCCCGCCGCCGAATCGCCCGCGATCCTGCTCGAGCGACTGCTTGCGCCGACACTCGAGAGTGGACTGGCAGATGATGCGGTGATCGCCGCGAGCGAGGCGCAGGCCGAGGATTTCTGGCGCATCCGCCATTCGATCTCGGAGGCCGAGCGCGCCGGCGGGCCCGCGCTGCAGCACGACATCTCGGTACCGGTCGACGACATGCCGCGCTTCATGGTCGAAGGCGGCGCCGAGGCCGAGGCGCGCTTTCCGGGAACCGAGGCGGTGGCCTATGGCCATCTGGGTGACGGAAACGTCCATTTCCACGTCCGCGCGCCCGCCGGGGTCGATCCCGCGGCCTGGTATGCCGAGGAGGGGCCACGAATCTCGCATCATGTCCACGACATGGTCGTCGCGGCGGGTGGGTCGATCTCCGCCGAGCATGGCATCGGCCAGATGAAGCGTGCCGAACTGGAACGCCTGAGCGCGCCATCGCGGATCACCGTACTGAGGGCGATCAAGGCGGCGCTCGACCCGCGCGGTATTCTCAATCCGGGAAAACTGGTGACGCTTGCGCCCGACGCCGCGAGACCATAGACCTTCGCGCGAATTTCAAGTCAGCATCTTTTCAGGAGAGTTTCGGATGGCCAGTGCGCCACAACAGTCGCTTCCGTTGTTCTACAACCAGCTCGAGCCGCTTTCGAGCCAGGCGCACGCCGATTTCCGCATCCGTGTTCGCGACAAGGCGCCGTTCCTTGCGACGCAGCATGCCGTGCCGGTCACGGTCGAGGAATTCCCGCTGGTCCAGCGCTTCCTCCCGATCGTCTTCTCGGTGGGCGAGGATCCCGTTCCGCTCGCGCTGATGGGCCTGAACGAGGGCGTGAACACCTTCTTCGACGAGGAAGGCACGCTGCTCGAGCAGAATTTCTACGTCCCCGCCTATATCCGCCGCTATCCCTATCTCCTCGCGCGCCTGCGCCAGGATGCCGATGAGCTGTCGCTCTGCTTCGATCCTTCGTCCGACACGATCGGCGCGTTCGAGGAAGGCGAGAAGCTGTTCGAGAATGGCGAGCCGACCGAGACGACCAAGAACATCCTCCAGTTCAACGAGCAGTTCGAGCAGGCCGGCGCGCGCACCGCGATGTTCATGAAGGACCTCAAGGAGCTCGGCCTGCTGATCGACGGCGAAGTGACCATCCAGCAGGAAGGCCATGAGCAGCCGTTCGTCTATCGCGGCTTCATGATGATCGACGAGAACAAGCTCAACGAGCTGCGCGGCGATCAGCTGCGCAAGATCGTCCAGAACGGCATGCTGCCGCTCATCTACGCACACCTCTTCTCGCTCGCGCTGATGCGCGACATCTTCGGGCGCCAGGTCCGCATGGGCAAGATGCCCCAGCCGCAGCTGGTCAACCCGGCGTAAACCGGCCCAAAGACGTTTGATTTCGCGCGGCGATCATCCCTCACGGGGTGGTCGCCGCGCTTGATTCCGGCTGAGGCCCATATTCAAAACCGAAGACGGGGGAGGCGGCCAACGTTTGATCGCCGCTGCGGCACGCTTCCGCGCCGGTCCCGCGCAGGGCCTTGAACTCCCTGCCGTCTCCCTTATATTTGCTGTGTACGGCGTCGTGTCCCCCCTTTCGCGAGGCCGTGCGGCACGCCCTTGGGCGTGTCTCCTCCCTGAACCTTGGCCACCTCGTGCCTAGTGCACGAGGTGGTTTTTTATTGGGCGCTATTCGGCGGCGATCGCCGTGGGGAGGGCCTCGTCGGTGACTGCGTCGATGATCGCGCGGAGCAGCCGAGTAGTGGCGGGAAGCCCGGCGCCGGGACCGTCCAGCGCCGCGTCGAGATAGAGCGCGCGATCGAACTCGAGCTGGATGGCGTGGATGCCGCGCCGCGGCTCGCCGTGCCGCTCGAGGATATGGCCGCCCGAATAGGGCGCGTTGATCGCGGTCGCCACGCCGTGCGCGCGCGCGATGCCCTCGATCCGGCCGGTGAAGCGCGCTGCGGCCGATTTGCCGAACCGGTCGCCCAGTACGAGGCGCGGGGCGCTCGCGGGCGGGCCGAGCGACGGCATCGAATGCACGTCGATCAGGACGGCGACGCCGAACCGCGCCCGCGCCGACGCCAGCGCCGCGGCGAGCGCAGCGTGATAGGGTCGGTGGTCGGCATGGATCCGCATCTGGACCTCGTCGGCCGAGAGCCGGCGCTGCCAGATGTCGCCCGAATTGCCGACCCGGCGCGGCACGAGTCCCAGTCCGCTGCGCAATTTGGCCGATTGCGGCCGGCCGATCGTCACCGCGCCGTCGTCGAGCCGGGGGTCGCGCTCGTGCTCCGCGCGGTTGAGGTCGATCCAGGCGCGGGCGCGCTGCGCGACGAACAATGTCTCGGCGCCGCGTGCGTCGATCCCCAGCGCGTCGGCATGGCGATCCTCGAGCCCCTGGAGCGCCGCCAGGGGTACGCGCAGCGCAGCGCGCAACGGAAGCGGATAATCGCGGCCCGCGTGCGGCACCGAGAGAACCACCGGTGTGAGCGGTTCCAGGGGGCCATGGCGCACGAAGGAGGGCGATGACGTCACTGATCCCTGACTAGGCACGGGACGCCTTGTCAGCAATCACCCCGCTGCGATCCTGCTGGAAATTTTTAAAGGCTTTGCGCATAGGATGACCGCCTCTGACTGGTTGGGGTAGTGATGATCCGAATTCTGCTGGCCGAGGATGACCGTGTGATGCGGGAATACCTCACCCGGGCGCTGGAGCGTTCGGGCTATGCCGTCAGCGCCGTCGATCGCGGCACGGAAGCGATTCCCCTGCTCGAGACCGAGCGATTCGATCTCCTCCTCACCGACATCGTCATGCCCGAGATGGACGGGATCGAGCTTGCGCAGCGCGCGAGCGAGATGGCGCCCGAGATGCGCGTGATGTTCATCACCGGCTTCGCGGCGGTGACGCTCAAGGCCGGAAAGCAGGTGCCGCAGGCGCGCGTGCTCTCCAAGCCCTTCCATCTGCGCGACCTCGTGCTCGAGGTCGATCGCATGTTCCAGTCGGAGAATGCCGGCTTCAACTGATTTTCATGTTCGGGGCGCTTGCGCAGGCCCGAAAGCCTCGCTAAAGCGCGCCCTCCTTGGGGGCGTGTAGCTCAGTGGTAGAGCACTGTGTTGACATCGCAGGGGTCGCAAGTTCAATCCTTGCCACGCCCACCATTAAAGAAGCCCGCGTTGAGCCCCTCGGCTCCGCGGGCTTTTTCATGCCCTGAGCGGCGCCCTGACTAAGCGCCGCTGCTTTCGGGCGTAGGGCGCAGTGCCGCGTCGATCACCGAGGACAAGGTGTCGAGCCGATAGGGCTTGAGCAACACGGGCCGTCCGCCGGCACCCGAGCGCGATATCTCGTCGCTATAGCCGGTGGTCAGGATCACCGGCAACTCGGGGCGCAGGGTGCCCAGCGCTTCGGCGAGTTCGAGACCGCTCATCCCGGGCATCACCACGTCGCTCAGCACCACGTCGAACTCCGCGGCCCGCGCGACTTCCATGGCCTCGTTGCCGGACCGGGTGCGGACGACACGGTGTCCCAGCTCGCGCAGCAGCGCCTCGGCGAACTCGCCGACTTCCTCATTGTCCTCGACGAGCAGCACCGAACCGGTCCGAGCGCCGTCGGCCAGCGCCTGCCGGTCCTCGGGCATTCCGCTCTGCTCGAGATCGCTGCAGGGGAGCAGGATGGTAACGCGCGTTCCCTGTCCGGGTGCACTTTCGATGCGCAGTTCGCCGCCCGATTGCGAGGCGAAACCATAGACCTGGCTGAGCCCCAGCCCGGTGCCCTTGCCCGCCGCCTTGGTGGTGAAGAACGGCTCCATCGCACGCTCGATCGTCCCCGGATCCATGCCGCTGCCCGAATCGCTCACCGTGAGCGCGATCATTGGACCCTGTTCGCCCGACAGCCTGGCGGTGGCGATGTGCAGCGTGCCGCCCTCGGGCATTGCGTCGCGGCCGTTGACGGCGATGTTGAGCACGGCCGAAACGAGCTGGGCGCGATCGGCCTCGACGGTGCAGACCTCGTCGGTGAGATCGGTCTCGACGCGCACGCGCTCGCCGAGCGTGCGATCCAGCAGCTCGGTCATCCCGGCGACCATCATGTTGACGTCGATGACCTCGGGCTTGAGCGGCTGGCGTCGGGCGAAGGCGAGCAGCTGGCTCGTCAGCGCCGCCGCGCGCGCCGCCGCCTGGACGATCGCGTCGGCATAGCGCTTGCGGCGATCCTCGGGCAGCCCGGGGCGCTGGAGCATGTCCGCGGAACCCTGGATCACCGTCAGGAGATTGTTGAAATCGTGCGCGATGCCGCCGGTCAGCTGGCCGAGCGCCTGCATCTTCTGCGCCTGGCGGAGCTGCTCCTCGGCCTTGGCGCGCTCGCCGACCTGATGGGTGAGCTCGGCGTTGCTCGCGGTGAGCGCCGCGGCGCGCGATTCGAGCTCGCGATTGGCGCGGCTGAGCGTGAGCTGCGCGATGCCCAGCACCACCGCCACCAACGCGGCCATGACGACGAGCAGGCCGACCAGCAGATAGCGGCGCAGGCGCGTCGAGAAGGGCTGGGGATCGACTGCGATCAGCGCCGTGCCGAGCTGCTCGCCCGACCGCGTGACCGGCACTTCCGCGGTGATCGCGTCGCCCCGGCTCCACTCCGCCGGGTCGAGCTGGACGGGCACCGTCTCGCCGCGGCGCGCATAGCCGGCGACCAGCGCCCCGGCCCGGTCATAGATCGCCGCTCTCCGCACCTGGCGATTCACGCGCAGCGTATCCACCGATTCGCGTGCGGCGGCGGCGTCGCCGAAATCGAGTGCCGCGGCGACGCTGGCGGCGAGGATGTCGGTCTGCGCATGCGTCTCGCGCTGTTTCTGGGCGAGGTAGCTCGATTCGCCCTGCGCGACGATCAGGATGCCGGCCAACAGCAGCAGCACGACCAGCGCCGCGGTGATGGCGATCGGAAAACTGCGCCAGCGGCCGGTGATGTCCTCGATCCGCATCATTGCGCGCGCTGCTTCACATCGATCGCCAATGCGAGCAGGCGCGAGCTGACCGCGATGCCCCGCTCGCCCGCGGCCGCATCGTCGATGGAGAAGCGCACGCGCCCGGCGATGGTCGCGAAATGGATCATGCCGTGCGACCTGCTCCAGCGGCTGTCGGTGATGGTGAGCGTCGGCTGGCGGCGGAGCGTTGCCAGCACCGACGATGTCTGCTGCTCGTTCGCCCCGGCGACATAGGCCGCGTGGCAACCGGCGACCGCGGGAGACTCGGCGTCGGGGAACCGGCGCACCGCCACCGAATGCCCGTCGACCACTTCGCTTGCGGCGGCGCGATCGAGCATCGGCCCGAAGGGATCACGCCCGATGACGCAGAGATAGAAGGGCTGGCTCGCCTCGGGCTGAACCCCGGCCGGCAACTCGATATAGCGCACGAACTTGGGCAGGAACGCCGCCTTCACCGCTTCCTCGCTCGCCTGGTTGTGCGGCTGCGCGGCTGCGGGCAGCAACATCGCTGCGACCGCGCCGAACGCGAGCCGGAGCGCCGCGGTCCGCATCAGAAGCGCAGCCGCGTTCCGGCATAGACGCTGCGCTCGATCCACTGGGCGCGCTGTACGTCGTTGCTCTCGAGGTGGCGGGCGTGCAGCAGGTTCTCGCCGGCGACGTAGAGCTCGACGGCTTCGGCGACGCGGAAGCTCAGCCGGGCGTCGGCCTCGACATAGCCGTCGACCTGCGGACTATCGAGGCCGTCCACGGCGCGGAGGCTGAGGTCGAGCAGCAGGCCGCTCGGCAGCGTCACTTGCGAGCGGAAGGTGAAGCGATAGTCCGGATCCTGGCCGAGCGAGGCGCCGGCGGTGAGATCGATCGCCCCTGGGCGGACCTCGAAATCCTTGCGGAGCCATGCCGCGCCGCCGGTCACCCGCCACCAGGGAGCGAGCTGCTGCGTGACCGCGGCCTCGAGCCCATAGGTCTGGCCGCGCAGGTCGTTGCTGAGCTGGAGCGGGAAGGGATTGCCGATGAAGGTGGCGCTGCGCAGGTCGCTATAGTCGTTGTAGAAGAGCGACAGCGACAGCGAGGTGGAGGAGGTGGGCTGCCCCCGATAGCCGGCCTCGTACGCCGTGAGCTTCTCCGAGGCGAAATCGGGGGCACGGGCGAGGAAGACCGGCTCGGTCAGATCGCGGTCGATCCGCGAAGGGGTGCGCACCGCCCGTGATATCGCGGCCCAGAGCAGGGCCCGCTCGCCCGCCTGCCAGGCGAGCCGCAGGCTGGGGAGCAATTGGACGCCGGTGTAGGAGGAACTCTCCAGCTTGGCGCCCGCGGTGACCGAGAGCTTCGACGTCAGCGCGAACCGGTCCTGGAGAAAGGCGTTGCCGATCCACAGCCGGGCACGCGGCGGATCGAGCTGGAAATCGTTGAGCGTATTCACGAAGAGGTCGCGGGTGGTGCGCCCGCCGATGCCGGCGACCAGGTCGTGCCGGCCGCTGGCGAGGTTGTACTGGACCTCGGCGTCGACCGTCTCGAGCACGTCGACGGTCAGCAGGGCGCGCCGCTTGAAATAATCGTAATAGGCCTGGAACTGGAACGACGAGCTGTCGGTCAGGTCCCGCCGCCAGCGGCCGAGCAGGTTGTACCCACGATCGCCATCGCCGGGGACCCGGAAGCTGTCATTATCGAAAATGTCGCCTTGCAGCGTGAAGCGGCTCGCCCCGCTGTGCATGTCGGCGCGGAAGCCCGCCTGCCAGCCGCGGATGGCGTCGTCGAACGCCGGTGCGATGCCGGCCGCCGGCATGTCCTCGCGGTCATAGCCGTTGGCGTAGACGCGGACCGCGGCATCCTCGCCGAGCTTGAAGCCGTAGCGCGCGCCGAAGGTCCGCTCGCGTGCACCCGCCGTGCCGCGCACCAGCACGCCCTGTGCGTCGAAGGCGTCCTTCGACAAGATGTTGATCACCCCGTTGACCGCATTGGGGCCATAGAGTGTGCCGCCCGGGCCGCTGATCACTTCGATCTGGGCGATGTCCTCGAGCAGCGGCGAGCGGAGCTCCCAGAACACGCCCGAATGGAGCGTCGAATAGCCGCTGCGCCCGTCGACCAGCAGGAGCAGCTTGTTCGAGGGCTCAACGCCGCCGAAGCCGCGGGCGCTGATCGCATATTGCGTGGCGTTGACCCGGGCGACCTGCAGCCCGGGTGCCTGGCGCAGCACCTCGGGGATCGAGGTCGCGGGAGAGCGGAGAATGTCCTCGTTGGTGATCACCCACGTCGCGTTGGGAACGCCCCGGAGCGGCTCCTCGCGCTTCGACGCCGAGCGGACCGGCAGCTGGGCCAGCTCCTCGATCGACAGCATGGAGAGGTCCTGCGGCTCTTCGTCCGCTGCACTGGCTGGCAGCGGCGCCAGGATCAGAAGTGGCGCCCACCATCGGATCTGCATCAAGTCCGGCACTCGCTAGCTGCTGCCCCCCGGCCGCAAGTCTTTGTGTTTCCGGAAGCGCGAGGGGTCAAGCGACTAAGAAAGTTACCGTCCGTTGTGGTTTCATTCGGGCGTGTTCGCCCGGGATGCCGCACGTTGCTCGGCGGCGATACGATCGGCATAGCTGCGTGCCATGCGCTGGTGGGCGATACGTGCCGGCGCGGACAATGCGGCGGCCGCTCGGGCCGTCGCGTCGGCGTGGCGCCGACTCAGGTAATCGAGGTCCATGGCAAGCTCCTTGGGTGCCGGTAAGCGGGAGCGCGGGTCCTGTCTCTCAGCCACCGGCGCTTACCAAAAAGGCCTGCCGGTGGTGAGTCGGTACCTAGCACAGGGCACCAAGCTTGCCGAGTCCAGAGAGTCCCCTAATCGGCCATTGCGGCGGCGGCGCGGGCCTGCGCCGCGCCTTCGCGCTGCGCGCGGCCGCGCTCGGTACGCTCCTGGCGATCGGCCATCAGGGTCCATGCCTCGGCCGCGCGCAGATTGCGCTCGCGGACATTGTCGAGCGTCGCGGCATCGGCTTCGGCCTGCGCCTTTTCGGCCTGGGCGCGATAGGTGTTGACGAGGTCGGCCATCACAAGCTCCGGAAAGGTGAAAGAAGGGAGCGCGGCGCCCCGGACCCGAAACGGGCGGGGCGCCGCAGCGTTCCTTATTCGCCGGCCTGGAGGTTGACCGCGGCCATCTTGCCCTTCTTGTCGGGCTCGAGATCATAGGTCACGCGCTGGTTCTGGTTGAGCGTGCGCAGGCCCGCGCGCTCGACAGCGGTGATGTGGACGAACGCGTCCGGGCCGCCATTGTCGCTGGCGATGAAGCCATAGCCCTTGTCGGCGTTGAAGAATTTGACGGTGCCCTGCTGGGTCATGGGATGTTCCTTCTGTCTGTCGGCGCGCCCCGAGCGGGCGGACCTCTTGCTGCGGAGGCGAGGAGAAGGAAAAAAGGAGCCGCAAAGCACCAAGTGACCGTCTGATTGCGACTGTAGCGCACCGGATATGGGCGCCTTGGCCCGAAATTACAAATCGAGTGCCGCCTGAGTGGGAATTTGCAGGATTTCGCAGGCTCGACTTCGCACTCTCCCCGCGGATTCGTTTCCTGGATTTCGCGCGGCGGAAATTTGCTTGCGCGGGTCTCCGGATCGACTCGACGATTTCAAAGAGCGTGGCCGCAGCGACCAGGCCCAGAGAAGATCAGAGCAAATCCTACATTGCAAGCGAGGGAGAGAGGCGGGCCGGCGGGCCCGTTCAGGGCACGGCAGGATGCCGCGCCCCGGGGCTGGATCAGCCGAGCACTTCGCGGACGGCGGCGCGGGCGACTTCGCGCGGGCACGGCTCGATCGGGAAGAGACGGCGATGGGCGGGGACGAAGGCGTCAAAGGCCTTGCGGGCGCCGCGGGTGATCTGGGTATCTTCGATATTCGTGAAAAAGTTCATTCTGTTTCCTGTTTGAGGGTCGAAACGCCCTGTCCGGAGCGATCCGGCGGCATGCCGGATGCGGGGACGCGACACGGCCGATGGCCGCTTGCGTTCCCGGATGCGGAAAAGGGCGAAAGGCGCCGGGGGTTCCATCGGAACAGCCGCGATGCGGCGGGCGCCTTGGACTAATGTAGGAGGCGGGGGCGGGGCGTTCAAGCGGCGGGAGCAGAGAACCCGGCTCGCCTGCCGCCCGAGGTCCCGGCTTTCGCCGGGATGACGATGGGGGCTCAATCCTTGAGGCCTGCGGGGACCTTGCCGCCGTTCTTCTCGAGCGCCTGCATCACCGCCTTGTGGAGCCAGAGGTTCATCTCCGCGCTGCCGTCGAGGGTGCCGCCATAGCCGAGCTCGGCGGCGAGCGCCTTGCGGTTCTCGAGGCTGGAATCCAGGTCGATCAGCTTCAACAGGTCGACGATCGAGGTCCGCCAGTTGAGGTCCGCGGTGCCGCGCTCGGTCTCGAAGACCATCAGCACCATCTCGACATCGACCGGCTGGGCGGGCGCGGCGGCGGCAGGCTGCTGCATCTGCGGCATTGCCGGGCTCTGGGCCGCGGGTTGGCCGGGTGCCTGGGCGGGGGCTTGGGTGGGAGCGGCGGGCGCGGCGGCCTTGTGACCGAAGATGGCGTCCTTGATCTTGCCGAAGATGCTCATGACGGGTGCTCCTGTACGGGCGCCGGGAGGCGGCGCGGACAGGGGCTCAACGCACGAACCCGCGCGCGATTTCCGGCGCGGGGTGTCGGACGGTTCGTCGGGTTCGTCGGGTGCCGGCGCCGCCTCGGGCTCGGGCTCGACGAGGAAGCCGAAATAGCGGTCGCGATCGCGGGCCTCGGCGGCTTCGCGTGCGGCGACTTCGGCGCGATACTCGGTCTCCCAGGCGGCCTCCTCCGCATCGCTCAGCGTGCGCGAATAGCCTTCGTCCCCGTAGGCGCCGTCCTCCTCGCCGTCGAAATCCTCGGGCGGCGGGAAGTGCGTGCGCCAGCGCTCCTCGAACATGTCCCACCAGACCGGCTCCTTGGCGTCGGCGGCGTCATCCGGTTGACCAAGTTTACCACTGCCATCGCGCGCGTCCGCGGGAGGAGCGAGCTGGACCAGCCCCACCGCCTCGGCGCGTCCCCATTGCTCGCCGGTCCAGCCCGCGCGCGCGGCGGGATCGAGATCGGTGGCGTCGACGGGCTCGGCGAGGTCGGTATGGGTGCGCAGCCATTTGTCGGCGCGGGCGAGCGCGCGGATCGGCGCGAGCTCGTCGGCCGCGGCGGCATCGGCGCGCGCCCCGAGGAACAGCCCGGCGCGGGCCGGGCCGCCGTCGCGCCCGACCAGATCGAGATACTGGTCGAAATCCTGGGCGACCAGCCGCGCGGCGGCATGGCTCGCATCGGCGCGCGCCGCATCGGCCACGCGGTCCATCCGGCTGAGCATCGCCATGCCGAGCCGGTTGTCGTGGCGATGGCGCTCGGTGACCTCGCCATTGGGGGTGGTGATCGTCTCGACCACGCCGTTCAGCGCGCGATCGAGCATCTCGTCGGCGAGCCGCTCGCGCCCGAGGATCAACGCCGCCTGCCAGCCGAGCGCGAACCCCGCCCCGCGCGCCGAGCGGCGCAGCGCATAGGCCGACTGCTTGGTCATGCGGACGACGCGGCAGCAATGGGTGATGCTGTGCCCTTCGGAGACGACGCGCAGGAAGATCGCCTGCTTGTCCGGCGTCCAGCCGTCATAGCGGGTTTCGACCGGGCCGAAATCGTACTGCACGGGGCGCGCGGGATCGGTGGGTTCGGGGGCGGGATCGGGGCAAAGGAACTGGGCCTGGGCGTTCATTGCGTCCTCCTGTCTGCGTGAGGACTCACCAGATATGCCGGGATGGGGTTTTTGGGAGAGGGGTTTGTTCGCTGTTTGTTCTTTTTGTGACGGGGTGTGGTGTGTGGGCAACATGCGTTTGTCGCCTTCCGTCATCCCGGCCTTGGGCCGGGATCCACCGTGCGGCTGGGCGGGAAGCTGGGGGGCTTGCTTTTCGGTTGCGGCGCGGTGGGCCCCGGAACAAGTCCGGGGTGACGAAGAAGAAGATCGATTCACGCAAAGACGCAAAGACGCAAAGACGCGAAGAGAAGGAAGATCGGGTTCGCGCGGAGGCGCGGAGGACGCGGAGAGAAGAAGTCAGGGATATTGCTGGCGGGCGTGGAGGACGGCGACGACCTCGATGTTTTCGGCGACGCGATAGACCAGGACATAATTGGGATGGACCACCGCTTCGCGGGTTCCGGGGATGCGGCCCGGCCGATAGGCGTAGGGATGATCGGGGAGGCGTTCTGCGGTGAGCCGGATGGCATCGCCGATACGCTGGGCGGCGAGCGGGTTACGCAACTCGATGAAATCGACAATCGCCTCGAGATCCTCCAGCGCCCCGGGGTGCCAGATCAGCGAGACCATCAGCCCTTCTTGCGACGATCGATAATGGCCTGCATCCGCGCCATGACCTCGTCATGCGGAATGCCGGGCGCCTTGGACGCCAGGCGGGACTCGATCCTGGCGCGGAACCACGCGTCATAGGCCTCGGCCTCTTCGGTCGTCGCGAATTCGGACTCGATGGGCGAGAGCTTGGCCATGCGGGGAATATAGCGCGGAGCGGGAAAGGGAGGAAGGGCGGCGCCAATTCGGTAATGTGTCCCCGGAACTCCCCCGGAACTCCCGTGTCCCCGGAACTCCATGGTTATTCGAGGTAGCCTGATTGAGGCAGAGGTAATCAATCTTCTTCCTCTTCGTCCTCTTCCAATAACGCCTGTTCCACGTTCTGGGGAGCTTGGTCGAAAAGCCTCCCCATTTGAGATTCATCTAAAATAGGTGCGGAACGCATTTTATCTTTAGCGCCAGGATCAGATACATCTGTCTCAACAAATCGATTTAGATGCTTCCGTAAATGCGCATAGCAACCGATATCAATCGCAAATGCCTGAAAGGTACCATCCGAGGATTTGTGCGTAAGCGCAGATGCGCAACTATGAATAATTCTATAGTCCATCAATCTATAAAACAGGGCGCGTAGTCCATCATTCTGCTGCATTAGCCTCTCGCTTACCATGAAGACATTTGTCTTTCTGTCTAAGCAAAAGGTGCGGATAATATAGATGCCCTTGATAAGGTCACCTTGTTCGACATCCTGAGAATCCTGTTTAAGTTCCTCAATTCTGCGTTCAAAATTAGCTCTGCTAAGTATGCGAACCTCGTCTTTCCCAATTTTCTCACCAACTTGAACATCAGTCTGATCTAGAATTTCAAGAAATAGCGAAAGGACGTCTCTGGGTACACCGCCGCCCGCCATAACAAGGCGTGAAAAACCTTCGCCCTTGAAAAGTGAACTCAATTCCGGTGTCGTAACAGCCGCGGTATCTGCAAAGCGCGAAAGAATCGCCCAATTCTGATCGCGAGTTTTCTTGAAGTCACTAAATGTATAGTCAATATTGATGCTCTGATAGTCGTGGCGCTCTTGTGCGCCAACGGGTTGCCCGTGTCTGTCGGCGTATAGCGACGACGCGTGTCTCAGTGTCGCAATCTTGAAAAATAAAGGTACGTCTTTGCAGAGTCTGTGAATATAATCCACAACGAAGGCTTGATCGGTTCGTCTCAGGTGATACAAATCGTCTACTTGGATAAGAATAAATTTCTTATCCTTAGATAGCTCAAAGAACTCTCTAATTTGGCGTTTTAAATCAGGTAGCCAATGATCGAGCTCGCGCAGCTTATCGTGATAAAGCTTAAAGGCACGCTCAGTCTCTTCACTTATAGAAGATGAGGACTTAGCTGAAACTTTCCCGCTCAGAGGTCCATGCTTTAAAGAGGTTTCTAGGTTTATCTCATCGCTGGCAGACGCAGCGGCCTTAGTTTTTATATCTTCGGAGGAGTTATCCTCCGAACCTTTCATGGTTTCAAGGTGCGAAAGGATATCCTTAACAATTACTTTAAGTCGCTTCTTTCGCCCAAACCATCCATAAAGATGTTTGTCGATCTCAAGAAACAGAGATTTTAATATCTCAATTAGAACATTGGGAAATGAGTGGCGCTTAAAATCTTCGCAATTCAGGTATATAGCCGCCATATTGTCTGGAAGATCAGTTGTAGATTTATGAAGTAGAAGTGTCTTTCCGCATCCGCGGCGCGCAAAAATTGCGTGATTTTGCTTCGACATGGCGTCATTGAGGGCGTTGCCTACGTTGATGTAGTCGATGCTAGCCGTATCACGTTGAACACGCAGACTTTCGGTGATCTTAGTTCGAAGCTCAACGAGCTTTTCTTGCGCCACAGCTGCCATTGTACCCCCTCCAACTGCTTGTGGTTAGCTCAAGATACTACCGGAAGCTAGCCTACTCCGCCGCCATCGTCTCTCGGACCTTCCTACGCTCCAGAAACGGCACCAGGTAGCGGCCGGTGAAGCTCTACGGCTCCTTCGCCTCTTGTCCCGGCGTGCCTTCTGCGGCGATCTCGCCGCCCTTGACACCTCCGCCTACCACTTCCCCCCAGCCGCCTCGATCGCCGCGAGGAGTGCCTTCTTGCTTGCCGTGCGGCGCTTGCCGGAGTTGCGGGGGAGGTCGGGATTGCCGAGGGCGGCGCGGCGGTCGGCGAGGCGTGCGCCGAGTTCGGCCATGTCGATGACCTGTTCCTCGCCCTCAATCCTGGAGGTCTTCGAGTCCGAAGTCACCGCAGCTTTCCTCTCGTATCCGGCGATCAAGATAGTCGCGATCGGCGTCCGGATGAAGGGCCAGCAGCAATCGCGCCTGATCGAAGCGATCGCGCGCCGTTCCCGACGCATACTGGCCCATGCGATCGGCGATCAGGTCCTCCACCGAAATCACCCTGAAAAGCGCGCCTTCGCCCACCGGCCGCACGAGGCGGATGTGCGCGGCGTCGACATTGCCGTCCATCGGCACGTCGGCGACGACTTCGAAGCCGAGCTTCAGGTTGGGGTGGATCCAGCCCTTGAGCAACTGGCCGGCGCCGGACGGGCGAACGAAGCCGAAGCGCTGCATCTCCTCCTCCAGCTCGGGCTGGGCGGGCGTGCAGATGTCGAAGTCGCCGGTGGTGAGGGCGCTGGTGGACCAGAGTTCGGCGGCGGCCCCGCCGACCAGCACCGGCCGGGGCAGGCCGCGTAGGTGCAGCGCCTCGCTGATCCGGGCGAACAGGCGGAGCGCGGCTTCGAATTCCGGGCGGTAATGTGGTGTCATGCCCCTCACCCTTCCCACCGCCTTGCGGCGGTGGGCCCCTTCCCTCTCCCCCAGGGGGGAGAGGGAGTTAGTTACTCCGCCGCCACCGTCTCCCGAACCTTCCCCCGCTCCAGCAACGGCGCCAGGTACCGCCCGGTGAAGCTCCGTGGGGCCTTGGCCACCGCCTCCGGCGTGCCTTCCGCGACGATCTCGCCGCCTTTCACGCCGCCCTCGGGGCCGAGGTCGAGGATCCAGTCGGCGGTCTTGATGACGTCGAGATTGTGCTCGATCACCACCACGGTGTTGCCCTGCTCGACCAGGGCGTGGAGGACTTCGAGGAGCTTCCGCACGTCCTCGAAATGGAGGCCGGTGGTGGGTTCGTCGAGGATGTAGAGCGTCTGGCCGGTGGCGCGGCGGGCGAGTTCCTTGGCGAGCTTGACGCGCTGGGCCTCGCCGCCCGAGAGCGTCGTCGCCTGCTGGCCGACCTTGACGTAACCGAGGCCGACTTCCGCCAGCATCGCCATCTTGTCGCGGATCGGTGGGACCGCCTTGAAGAATTCGTGCGCGTCCTCGACGGTCATGTCGAGCACGTCGGCGATGCTGCGGCCCTTGAACTTCACTTCGAGCGTCTCGCGATTGTAGCGCTGGCCGTGGCAGACGTCGCAGGTGACGTAGACGTCGGGGAGGAAGTGCATCTCGATCTTGAGCAGGCCGTCGCCGGTGCACGCCTCGCAGCGGCCGCCCTTGACGTTGAAGCTGAAGCGGCCGGGCTTGTAGCCGCGCGCCTGGGCCTCGGGGAGCCCCGCGAACCAGTCGCGGATCTGGGTGAAGGCGCCGGTATAGGTGGCGGGGTTCGAGCGCGGGGTGCGGCCGATCGGCGACTGATCGATGTCGATCACCTTGTCGAGATGCTCGAGCCCGGTGATCCTGTCGTGCTTGCCCGCGAGGATGCGCGCGCCGTTCAGCTGGCGCGCGGCGGCGGCGTAGAGCGTGTCGATCGTGAAGCTCGACTTGCCCGATCCCGAGACGCCGGTGATGCAGGTGAAGGTGCCGAGCGGGATCGACGCGGTGACGCCGGTGAGGTTGTTCGCGGTGGCATTGTGGACGGTGAGCTTCTTGCCCGATCCCTTGCGGCGCCTGGCCGGGAGCGGGACCTCGCGGCGGCCCGAGAGATAGTCGGCGGTGATGCTGTCCGTGCTGGCGAGTACGTCGTCGAGGCTGCCATGCGCGACGATCTCGCCGCCATGGACGCCTGCGCCGGGGCCCATGTCGATGACGTAATCGGCGGTGCGGATCGCGTCCTCGTCATGCTCGACGACGAGCACGGTGTTGCCGAGGTCGCGCAGGCGCTTGAGGGTGGCGAGCAGCATGTCGTTGTCGCGCTGGTGGAGGCCGATGCTCGGCTCGTCGAGGACGTAGAGCACGCCCGAGAGGCCCGAGCCGATCTGCGAGGCCAGGCGGATGCGCTGCGATTCGCCGCCCGAGAGGGTGCCGCTGGTGCGATCCAAGTTGAGATAGTCGAGGCCGACATTGTTGAGGAAGCCGAGCCGCTCGTCGATCTCCTTGAGGATCGCGCGGGCGATCTCGTTCTGCTGGTCGGTGAGGTGCCGGGGGAGCTGGGCGAAGAAGGCGAGCGCGTCGACCACCGAGAGGCGGGTGACGCTGGAGATGTCGCGCATCGCGATCTTGACCGCGAGCGCCTCGGGCTTGAGGCGGGCGCCGTGGCAGGTCTCGCAATGGTGGCTTGCCTGGTATTTCGACAGCTCCTCGCGCATCCACGCGGACTCGGTCTGGAGCATGCGGCGGTTGAGGTTGCCGATCACGCCCTCGAAGGGTTTCCGCACGTCGTACGACTTGCGGCCGTCGACGAAGGTTAGGGTGACGGGCTTGCCCTTGGTGCCATAGAGGATCGCGTCGCGATGCTCCCCGGGGAGGTCGGACCATTTGGTGTCGAGGCTGAAGCCGAATTCGCGGGCGAGGGAGCCCAGGACCTGCATGTAATAGGGGCTGGGCGGGTTGGACTTGGCCCAGGGGACGATCGCGCCCTTCTTGATGGTGAGATCGTGGTTGGGGACGACGAGGTCCTCGTCGAACACGAGCTTCTCGCCCAGGCCGTCGCAGGCGGGGCAGGCGCCCTGGGGGGCGTTGAAGCTGAACAGGCGGGGCTCGATCTCGGCGATGGTGAAGCCCGAGACGGGGCAGGCGAACTTCTCGGAGAAGACGATGCGGTTGGCGGGAACGCCGGCGTTCTTCATGCCCTTCTTGAGCCCCTCCCCTTCAGGAGTGCCGGGTGAATAGCCCCCCGGGCTATTCAGGTCAGGCTGGGAGCCTGACCGACCCGGCACTGGGTTGGGGGTGGGGGATGTCTCACCGAGATCGGAGCTCGCGGACAGGCCCCACCCCAACCCCTCCCCTGAAGGGGAGGGGCTTGCAAGAGCCTCTACCGTCGTATCCACCAGGTCGACGTACGCCAGCCCCTCGGCGAGCTTGAGTGCCGTTTCGAACGACTCCGCCAGGCGCGTGGCGATCTCGCCGCCCACGACGAGGCGGTCGACCACGACTTCGATGTCGTGCTTGTACTTCTTGTCGAGCGCGGGGGCCTCTTCGATCAGGTACGTCTCGCCGTCGATGCGGACGCGCTGGAAGCCGGCCTTCTGCCACTCGGCGAGCTCCTTGCGGTACTCGCCCTTGCGGCCGCGGACGACGGGGGCGAGGAGGAGCAGGCGCGTGCCCGCCGGCAGCGCGAGGACGCGGTCGACCATCTGGCTGACGGTCTGCGCGGCGATGGGGAGGCCGGTGGCGGGCGAATAGGGAATGCCGACGCGCGCCCAGAGCAGGCGCATGTAATCGTAGATCTCGGTTACGGTCGCGACAGTGGAGCGCGGGTTGCGCGACGTGGTCTTCTGCTCGATCGAGATGGCTGGGCTGAGGCCCTCGATATGCTCGACATTGGGCTTCTGCATCAGTTCGAGGAACTGGCGCGCATAGGCCGAGAGCGATTCGACGTAGCGGCGCTGGCCCTCGGCATAGATGGTGTCGAAGGCGAGCGAGGATTTGCCTGAGCCGGACAGGCCGGTGATCACCGTCAGCGTATCGCGGGGGATGTCGATATCGACGCCCTTGAGGTTGTGCTCGCGCGCGCCGCGGACGGAAATATGGGTAAGCATACGGGAGGCCTGACCGTTCCAGTTATGTTCCGAGTATAGGGAGCACGTTCCGGAGGTCAACGCGCAAGCGCGATGTGGGGTGCGATACCAATGCGCGCAAGCCGGTCCGCGGCGGTCATCCTTCGTTCAGCGACTCGGGCGGATGCTGCCTTCCGGGGATCACGGGGGAGAGGATATGGACTGGAAACGCGCGACGCGGCTGGGCACGATGGGAAGCATGCTGGCGCTCTCGGCCTGCATGATGCCCTATGGCGAGGGGCTGTACGAAGCCCCGCCGCCGCCGGTCTACAGCGCCGTCGAGAGCCCCGACGAATATCGCTTCATCGACCGCGCGGACTCGCTGTGGGAAGCGATCGGCGACGCGCCGCCCGACCACGCCTTCGCGTTCGAGGGCGCCGAGCCCTGGGCCTGGGAGCTGCAGGACGGATACCGGATCGTCGTCGAGGAAGCGGGCGAAGGCATAAGGAGCTATTATTTCGCACCCGGCGACGAAGGACCGTTCCTCGCGGTGCGGCCGGGGATGAGCTTCGGCTTCGACGGCGAGACGGTGGCGGTGGTCTATGGCCCCGATGGCGGGGCGATGCCGCGCGAGGCGGGAGCGGAGCATCTGGGCGAGGGCGTCGAGCTCTATGCGCGCGGGCGAATGCTGCAGCGCGCGATGCTGCAGCGGCAATGGCGCGCGGTCGACAGCCAGGCGTGGATCGATACCAGCCCGGTCCTCTGGGGCAGCGTGCAGATATGGGGCGGAGGCTGGCGGCGCCATCCCGGCTGGGAGCGGCACCGCGAACGCTGGCGGGACGCCGACTGGCGGCACCGGATCGAGGCGGAACGGTTGCGCCGCCGCGCGCTGGCCGAGGCCTTTCGGCGCTGGCGCGAAGGCGGGTTCCAGGGACCGCCGCCGGGCCGCTTCCACAGGCCGGGCGAGGGCCATGGCCCGGGCGCGGGACGGCCGCACCGTCCCGGCCAGCCGGGTGCGGGGACGCCGGGGACGCCCGGAGCGGAGGGGCCGCGCCAGCCAGGCCGAGGGCGGCCGGGAGGCTG
The DNA here is from genome assembly GCF_026460985.1 of Sphingomonas sp. GTDB lineage: Bacteria > Pseudomonadota > Alphaproteobacteria > Sphingomonadales > Sphingomonadaceae > Sphingomonas. The sequence goes on along the minus strand of NZ_JAPKNM010000103.1, from coordinate 6,595 downwards.
GGGTGCCGGTCGTCCGCCGCGGCCCGATGCGGGCCAGCAAGTGCCGCGGGTGCCGCGCGGCCCGCGGCGGCCTCCGATGGTCGAGCCGACCGATACGAGCGGAGTGACGCCCGACGTGCCGTCGTCCTCGCCTGCGCCAGGTGCGCAGCCGACGCCGGTTACGCGGCCGCGGCCCGGCTGGGGCGGTCGCCGCCCGCGGCCCGGCCGCGACGATATTGGGCAGCCCGATGCTTCGGGTACGCCGACGCCGCCGCAGGTCCGGACGCCGGAGTCGAGGCCCTCGCGCTGGACGCGCCCCGAGGGCGGGCGCGCCGGCTGGCGTCGTCCGCCAACTGAGCCCGGCGAGACTCCGGCAACAAGGCCCGCACCGCGACGGGCCTGGTCGGCCGAGACGCCGTCGTCCTCGCCTGCGCCACGTCGGAACTGGTCGGCCGATACGCCGCGGCCCCAACGGAGCGCGCCGAGCGGCGCGTCGAGCCCGCAACCTGCGCCGCGCACCGCTCCGCCGCCGCGGCCGTCCAACCCCACTCCACCGGCGAGCGTGAAAGCGCGCATCGAGCGCGGCGAAAAGGCGGATTAGCGAGAACCGTCACCCCGGCGAAAGCCGGGGCCTCGTGCCGCAGGCAGTTCGCTCGCGGCCTGAGGTCCCGGCTTTCGTCGGGATGACGGGAACTGCGTGCGGACCCTAAGCCGGGCGGAAGGGGAGGAGCGTCTCATACTGCGCCAGCGCGGGCGCGGCGGCGATGATCGCGCGGTGGCGCAGCAGGAAGGCGTGGCGGACGATCTCGGCCTGCTGCTCGAGCCCGTATTTCTCGAAGGCCTGGCCGGGCTTGAGCGCGTAATCGTAACGGCAGAAGGGATGGCGCTTGATCGGCAGGAAAATGCCCTTCTGGTGCTGCCAGATATGCACCATCTCGTGGATGAAGAGCCCCTGCACGCCGAGCGGGGACTGGCTGAAATCCTCGTGATAGATGCCGCTCTTCGGGTGGAAGTGAATCGTGCCCCGCGGCGCCATGGTGGTGTTCGCCGGCTGGAAGAAGATCCACTTGCTGTTGGCGACGCGCGCCTGCGAATAGTCGACCGCGTCTCCGAAGACCGAGGCGCAGAGACGAGTTTCGCCTTCGGTGAGGGGACGGATGGTCATGGGAGCAGCATGACCACTTGGCGGGCGTCTGTCACCGGGGTTTCGTCGCCGGCGAAAAGGGGCGGAGTCATACGGCGTTCACATCGCTCGGCATCAGATAGCGACGCAACAGGAATGCCGGGGGTGAGAATGGGGAATTTGACTCGCCGATCCTTCATGGGGTCGCTTGCCGGGGGCGCGGTGGCGCTGCCGTTCGGGGCCGCCCTCGCCGCCCCCGAGGCGGGCGCGCAGGCCAAGGTCGACGCTTTCGTGAAATCCAGCGGATTCAACGGTATCGTCCATTTCGTCCGGGGATCGCAGACCGTCTTCTCGGGTGCCTTCGGCATGGCCGATGTCGAGGCCGGGCGCCGCGCCTCGCTGGGCACGCCGTACCCGCTGGCTTCGATCTCCAAATGGTTCAGCTCGGTCGCCGTGCTGCGCCTGGTCGACCAGGGCAAATTGCGGCTCGACGCGGCGGTCTCGGACTATCTCAAGGACTTCCGCGCCGATACCGGGGCGAAGGTCCAACTGAAGCATTTGCTCTCGAACGCCAGTGGCATCCCCAACGGTTTCGGCGCGATGCTCAAGGCCGATCCCGGTCTGTGGACGAAGCCCTTCACCACCGCCGAGGCGATCAAGGCGTTCTGTTCGGGCGACCTCGCCTTCGAGCCGGGCAGCCGCTTCTCCTATGACTTCACCAACTGGATCATCGTCCAGGGGATCGTCGAGACCGTGACCGGCGAGGATTTCGCGCAGGCCGTCGCCCGGCTGGCGCTCGCGCCGCTGGGCGTCGCCACCGTGCTTCCGCGCTACGCCCCGGAGGTCGGCGGGCGGATCGCCGCGGGCTATGCGACGATCGATCCGCCCGTCCGGAAGATGTTCCCGCAGAGCATCTATACGCTGGCCTCGGGCGGCTATTGCGGGACCGCCGCCGATCTCGTCCGCGCCGCCCAGGGCGTCTATGGCGCGCGCCTGTTGAGCGCCGGTTCCCGCGCGGCTTTGGCCACGGTGCTCGTGCCCGAGCAATCCTATGCGCTCGGCGGCCGGGTGAAGGAACTGGGGATCGGAGGCACGCCGCACGCCTTCGCCTGGGAGACGGGGCGCGTGGACGGCTATCGGTCGCTCCTGGCGCACCGCCTGGACGGCGGCGCCACGCTGGTCGTGCTGAACAACACCGATCTCGGCCAGAAGGACATCGATCTCTTCGCGGAAGCTTTGTTGACGGCGTGAGAGGCTGGCGGCTGCCGGCGAGGGCCGACAGCCGCCGCGCCTTCAGGCCGCGAGCGCGGCGGCGCGCTGCTGGGCGGCTTCGATCGCGGCCTCGCGGGCATCCGGGATGGCGGTGCCGTCCGCAGTGACGAACTCCACGTCGCGGACGCCGATGAAGGCGAACACGCCGCGCAGATAGGTCTCGGCATGCTCGAGGAACGCGGCCGGCGAGCCGTCGCCGTAGAAGCCGCCGCGCGCCAGGGCGATGATGACGCGCTTGCCGCCCGCGAGCCCTTCGGGGCCGGTTTCGGTGTAGCGGAAGGTCTGCCCGGCGACCAGGACGCGGTCGATCCAGGCCTTGAGCTGGCTGGGCACGCTGAAATTGTACATGCCCGTGCCGATCACGACCACGTCGGCGGCCTGGAACTCGGCCAGTGCCGCCTGCGAATCCGCCGAGGCGAACGCGCCGAGCGTCAAATGCGCCAGCGGCTCGGCCGCCAGATCGCGATAGGCGACTTCCGCCTGCGGATTCCCGGCCAGCACGCGCCGGACCGCCTCCGCGGAAATGCGCCGGCTCGCCGAACCTTCGCCCTGGATGCTGGTGTCGATGTGGAGAATCTTCATAACGCCTCAGGTCTGGATTAAAGACCTGCACCAGGTATGAGACCATATGGACGTCGCCAAGAACGCATATTTCTAGGACCAAGTCACATGGATGAGACCATCCTGCCCCCCGGCCACACCGATTGCCTGCAGATCAGCGAGATACTGGGCCGGATCGGCGACAAATGGACCGTGCTGATCATCATGGCGCTGCACGGGCGCCCGCACCGCTTCAACGAGATCAAGCGCGCCATCAACGGCATCTCGCAGCAGATGCTGACGCGCACGCTCAAGAATCTCGAGCGCGACGGCATGGTCAGCCGCACCGTCCACCCGACCGTGCCGCCGCAGGTCGAATATGCGCTGACCGAGCTCGGGCGGTCATTGTCGGTGCCGGTAGCCGCGATGGGAAGCTGGGCCTGGGCCAATCTCGACGACATCAAGGAGAAGCGCGCGTTGTACGACGCGGCGCATGGGTGAGGGGGCGCTTCTGATCCTCCCCCGCCAGGGGGGGCGAGGTCGAACATGCCCCGCATGTTCGAGGATCGTCCGGGGGACGATCCGACCTCGCACTCATGCGAAGCATGACGGAGGGGGCGGAAGCACGTCGGCTTGTGGGTCGCCTACCTCCCCCTCCGTCGCCTTCGGCGACACCTCCCCCTGGCGGGGGAGGATTGGGAAGCTGGATCCCCGCCTTCGCGGGGATGACGGGAATTAGGTGACCCTCAGGCGGCCCGCAGCCACTCCTCGGCCTTGTCGAGCGCGGCGGGGTCGTCGACGTCGATCCAGCCCAGGTCGCTGCAGTCGATCGTCAGCGCGATGCCCTGGGCGGCGAGGACGCGCATGCCTTCGGTGAGCGACGGTGCGGGCAGGCTGTTCAGCGCGGCGAACAGGCCGGGGCCGATCGCGAAGACGCCGGTGTCGAAACAGTCGTAGTCGGGCAGGTGCTTGCCGATCGCGACGATCGCCTCGCCTTGGGTGCGGACGGCGGTGACGTCGTCGAGGTCGACCAGGTCGCTGTCGACGCGGCGGTCGATCGCGAGGCGGGCGCCGCCGCCCGCGCCGGCCCGTGCGACGCGGGCGTAGAGCGCGGGATCGACGAGATGGTCGCACATCGCCAGCACGGCTTCCCCGCCGGCCAGCGCGCGCTCGGCCGCGAGGACCGAGACGCCGTTGGGCTGGCGGTGGTCCGCGGTGCGGACGGTCTCGACTGCGATCGGCCAGGAACCGGCGGCAAGGTGCGCCTCGATCCGATCGGCCTCATAGCCGAGCACCACCACCACCCGCGTCAGTCCCGCCGCGGCGAAGCCGTGGATCGCATGCTCGATCAGCGGCTTGCCGCCGACCGGGCACAGGGGCTTGGACGCCGCCGCGGAACGAAGGCGGCTGCCTTCGCCCGCGGCGAGCAGGACGGCGGTGTCGATCATCGCGCTCAGGCGGCGGCGATGAAGGCTTCGACCGCGGTCTGCGCCAGATCGTCGGTCATCTGCGTGCGCGGATGCTTGCAGAAATAGGCCGAGGCGGCGTCGATCGGGCCGGCGATGCCGCGATCCTTGGCGAGCTTGGCGCAGCGGATCATGTCGATCGCGACGCCGGCCGAATTGGGGCTGTCCTCGACCGAGAGGCGTAGCTCGAGGTTCATCGGCACGCCGCCGAACATCGAGCCTTCCATGCGCAGGAAGCAGACCTTGTTGTCGTTCTGCCAGGGCACGTAATCCGACGGGCCGATATGGACGTTCTCGTCCTCGAGGCGCTCGGCGGCGACCGACTGCACCGCTTCGGTCTTGGAGATCTTCTTGGACGCCAGGCGGCGGTGGTTCGACATGTTGAGGAAGTCGGTGTTGCCGCCGGTGTTGAGCTGATAGGTGCGATCGAGCTTGACGCCGCGCTTGGCGAACAGGTCGGTCAGCACGCGGTGGACGATCGTCGCGCCGAGCTGCGCCTTGATGTCGTCGCCGATGATCGGCACGCCCGCGGCGGTGAAGCGATCGGCCCATTCGGGGTTGCTGGCGATGAAGACGGGGATGTTGTTGACGAAGGCGACGCCCGCCTCGAGCGCGCATTCGGCGTAGAACTCGCTGGCTTCTTGGCTACCGACGGGGAGGTAGTTCATCAGCACGTCGGTCTTGGTCGCGCGCAGCATCGCGACGACTTCCTCCTTGGTCGCCTCGCGATCGTTGGCGACGACGAAGGTGCGCTCGTCGTTATAGTCCGACATGTGCTCGGCGACGCCGTCGAGGATGCGGCCCATCTGGACCTTGGCGCCGGTCGGCTCGATGCTCTCGCAGAAGACCGCGGTGCAATTGGGCTTGGCGAAGATCGCCTCGGACACGTCCTTGCCCACCTTGCGCGCATCGACGTCCCAGGCGGCGACGACATGGATGTCGCTGGGGCGATAGCCGCCGAGATCCCAGTGCATCAGGCCGATCGTGTCGTTGGCGCCGTCGCGATAATGCGACAGGCCCTGGACGAGCGAGCTGGCGCAGTTGCCGATGCCGACGATCGCGATGTTGATGCTCTTCATGGGTTTCAGGTCCTCTGGATAGATGATTGGGATGGTTGTTGGGACGCCGCCCCGCTGGCGCGGAGGAGGCGGGATTCGACGGCGCGGTGCCAGGCCAGGCCGATGACGAGCACCGCGGTGAGGGGGACGATCTCGAACCACCAGAAGAGGCGCGGATCGGCGGCGAGGCAGGCGAGGAAGATCGCCAGTACGCGGACATTGGCGGTGAGCAGCCGCATCAGCCGCATCGGCGCGGCGGCGGCTTCGGCATAGGCCTGGCCGAAGGCGGCGGGATCGGGGGCCTGGGCCAGCGCTTCCTCGAAGCGGGCGGCGATGCGATCCATGCTGCCGGCAACGAAATCGTAGAGCAGGACGAGCGGGTTGCGGCTCGGCGCGGGCGGTGCGGCGGCGATGCCCTTGGCGCGGCGGTGGAAGCGCGCGCGTTCGCCTTCGTAGAGGCTCGACTGGACGGCGTGGAGCGCGCCCGCCGCGACGGCGAGCACCCAGCCCTCGAAGGTGCCGATCGAGAAGGCGAGGACGAGGTAGATGAGCGTGAACACGCCGTGATCGACGATGCCGTCGAGCGTGCGGCCCAATGCGCTGGCGGTGCCGGTGGCGCGGGCGATCATGCCGTCGAGCCCGTCGGCGATCAGCCAGCCGACCGAGAGCAGCAATCCCAGAAAGGCGAAGGGCCAGGAGGTCCATTGGGCATAGGCCGCGGCGGCGAGCGTGCCGAGGACGAGGCCGAGCACCGAGACGGCATTGGCCGAAATGCCGCGCGCGACGAACCACGGCAGCAGGAGCCGCCCTGCCGGGTGAATGATCCAGAGGTTGGTCGGATCCTCGATCCGGCGATCCCGCGATCCGTCCGGTTGAGGGACTGTCATCGCCTCGTCACATACAGCGCGGGCGCCGCAATCAGCAAGTCATTTGCGGCGAAAACTGAACGGGTGCGGAACGGTGGCGGGGAGGGGGCGTTTTGCGGTGTTGGCCTGCGCGGTGTCGGGGCGAGGCGAGGCCGTATCGAGATTCAGCTCAAATATCCTCTCCCCTTGATAGGGGAGAGGATAGCGAAGCTTGGCAGCTTGCTGCCTAGCGCAGCTTGGAGAGGGGTAGAGCGGAGCGCAGCTCCGCGCGGCTGCTGCGCAGCCGCACCC
>NZ_JAPKNM010000102.1 GCF_026460985.1 Sphingomonas sp. | reverse complement strand
GCGTCGGAGGGGGAGGTAGGCGATACACTCTCCAATTGAGCGCAGGGGTTCCGCCCCCTCCGTCACGCTGCGCGTGCCACCTCCCCCTGGCGGGGGAGGATTGAGAGCCCTCGCTGGCTGAATGTTGATACGACCTAGACCAACCCCCGCCCGTCGATGCGCAGGACAGGCACGAAGTCGCCGGCGCCCGCGCGGGGCAGGGTGACCGTCAGCCCCGCCGCGCCGCGCTCGAACTTCACCTGCCCGCCACCGACCAACTCGACGCGCTCGATCACGGCGTCGGGCAGCGCCGCCTTGCCCAGCGCGACGATCGTCACCGGCTGCTCCGGCCAGGCGAGGAAGGCAGCGTAGAGCGCGCCCTTGCGCGTGGTGAAGCGCACGTCCTCGGCGGTGAACTCGACCTGCCCCTCGTTGAACATCCCGCCGCCGATCTTGGTCGGACCTTCGCCATAGATGCGCCAGGGCCGCGAGCCGAAGATCGCCGCGTCGCCGTTGCGCTGCATCCAGCGGGTAACGCCGGCGAGGATCTTCTCCTCCTCGCCGTCGATCGTGCCGTCGCCCCGCATCGGGATCGAGAGCAGCAGGTTGCCGTTCTTCGAGACGATGTCGCACAGCCGCTGGACGACCTTGAACGCGGGCATGTACGACTTCTGCTCGTAGCGGGCGCGGTTGTAATGCCAGTCGCCGATGCAGGTGCAGGTCTGCCAGGGCTCGTCGCGCAGCCTATCGCTGAAGCCGCGCTCGACGTCGTCGACCAGCGCGGTGCGCTGATAGGGGCTGAGCTGCTTGGCGGTGGCGACGACCTCGACCTGGCCGTCGCGCGCGATGCTCTGGCGATAGTAGTGCGCGAGCGCCTCGAGCCCGACGTTGCCGAAGGGCACGCCGAAATCGTCGAAATAGACCATGTCGGGCCGGTATTTCTCGACCAGGTCCTGCTGGCGGAGCAGCCATTTGGCGACATGGTGCGGGTTCTCGGGCGGAGCGAACTCCATCCAGCGGCCGCTATGGACGTCGTGCCAGTCGCGCATCGCCTGCGCGCTCGCGACCCCGTCGGGCGGGACCATCGCCGGGCCCGTGTAGAGCTCCTGCGGGTCGAGCCCCTCCCACCAGGTCCCGGCACCGTCGGCCTTGGTCAGCTTGAAGGCGTCGTAGCGCTCGCCGGCACGCGGCCCCTCGGCGTCATAGCCGTAAGCGGTCTGCCACCAATGCCAGGCATGCGCGCTGTGGTTGCTGACCGCGAAGCGCAGGCCGTTCGCGCGCGCGATCTTCTCCCAGGTGCCGATGATGTCGCGCTTGGGGCCCACCCGCAGCGTGTTCCACGGATGGTATTTGCTGTCATAGGTGTCGAGATTGTCGTGGTGGTTGGCGAGCGCCATGAAGTAGCGCGCGCCCGCGGCCTTGTAGAGCTTGACGAGGTGTTCGGGCTCCCAGTTTTCCGCCTTCCAGGCATTCTCGATCTCGAGGAAGCCGCGATCGGCGGGGTGGCCGTATTTCCTGCGGTGGTGCTCGTAGACGGGGTTGCCCTGGATATACATCTGGCGGCCGTACCAGTCGCCGAATTCGGGCACGCATTGCGCGCTCCAATGCGCCCAGATGCCGAACTTGGCGTCGCGGAACCAGTCGGGGACGCGGAAGGCGGAGACCAAGCCGGCCCAGTCGGGCGCGACCTCGGCGCTGGCCGATGGAGCGAGGCTCGCGGCGCCTGCGCCTGCAAAGCTTCCGAGCGCCTGTCTCCGTGTAAGCCGCATATCCCCCTCTCAATTTTTATCTGTGAAATATATTTTCGTGGAGAATATCGGAGCCGCGGCGCGGATACAAGCTCCCGTGCCCCCGGGATCGGTACCTACGGGTTTCTGCCATGTTCCCTAATTCAGCATTTAATGTAGAAAGCCTGTTAAGTAGCCGGAATTGCATGCGTTCCTCGCAAGCGTTCCCACTAAGGTTCGGAGCGCGTCTATGGGGGGAAGGCGGGGCATAGAGCCCGTGCGGTATTCGACTGCGGGCATAGCCCCGGCCGAGCGTCACGAAGCATGGACCGATCGTGGCTGGCCCAGCATCGCGTCCCTGTTCGATTCGACGCCGATCGGGCCGTTCTCCACCTCGGCGGAAAATGTCTATCTCGACGGGATCCCGGTGTCCTATTCCCATGGTACCGCGCGGCAGCTCGCGCGGACGCCCGAGCGGATCGCGGCGGACCGGATCGACGTCCTCGGCGTGGGCGTGCTGATCGAAGGCGAGATGCACGGTGTCGCGCGGACGCGGGAGTTCGTGCTGCACCCCGGCGAGATCCTGTTGTTCGACATCGCGCAGCCGGTCACGATGACCATGTCGGCCTGTCGGTCGATCCAGCTGGCCATCCCCCGGCCCCTCGCCGAATCGCAGCTCGGGCCGGTGGCGGCATTGCACGGGCTGGTGATCGGCCGCGACGAGGCGGCCTTGTTCCGCGCGCATCTGCTCAAGCTCAGCGAGGCGCTGCAGCTGATCGCCGCCGAGGACGCGCCGCGGATCGCGCGGACGCTGCTCGACCTGCTGGTGGTCGCGGTCCATGCCGCGTCGGACGGCGCGAAGGGCATGCCGCAGCCGCCTGCCGGCGCCGCGGCGCGCGCGCGCGAGGAGATCCGCGCCAATCTGGAATCCTCCTCGCTCACCATCGCCAATCTGTGCCGGCGCCTGAAGGTGTCGCGGAGCACGTTGCACCGGCTGTTCGAGTGCGAGGGCGGAGTGCAGACCTATATCCGCAACGCCCGGCTCGACGCGGCGCGGCTGGCATTGCTCGATACGGGGAATGACGAGCGCATCGGCGCGATCGCCGACCGGCTCGGCTTCAGCGACGCCGCGCATTTCAGCCGCCTGTTCCGCACGCGCTTCGGCCAGACGCCCAGCCAGTGCCGCGCGCTGCGCAGGCCCTAGAAGAGCAAAGTCAGCGCGTAGAAGGCGGCACCGACCAGCGCCGATGCGGGGATGGTGATCACCCAGGCCATCACCACGTTCTGCGCCACGCCCCAGCGCACCGCCGAGGCCCGGCGCGCGGTTCCGGCGCCGATGATCGAGCCGGTGATGGTGTGCGTGGTCGAGACCGGGATGCCCAGCGCCGAGGCCGAGAACAGCACGATAGAGCCCGCCAGCGAGGCGCTGAAGCCCTGGTGCTGCGACAGCTTGGTGATCCGCGAGCCCATCGTCTCGATGATCTTCCACCCGCCGGTCATCGTGCCGAGCGCGATCGCGACATAGCAGCTGATCGCCACCCAGTGCGGCACGTGGAACTCGCCGCTCAGGCGCCCGGTGGAGTAGAGCAGCACGGTGATGATGCCCATCGTCTTCTGCGCGTCGTTGAGGCCGTGGCTCAGCGAATAGGCCGCCGAGGATACCAGGTGCAGGCTGCGGAAGCTGCGCTCGGCGGTCCGCGCGGTGGCGCGGTGCAGCAGCCACGAGCTGACCAGCATGACGAGCATCGCGAGGAACATGCCGAGCGTCGGCGACAGCACGATCGCGAGCAGGGTCTTGTTGAGCCCGCCCCAATGGATGCCGGTCAGCCCCGCATGCGCCACGCCCGCGCCGATCAGCCCGCCGATCAGCGCGTGGCTGCTCGACGAGGGGATGCCCTTCATCCAGGTCAGCACGTTCCAGAACATCGCCCCGCCGAGCGCGCCGAAGATGACCGCGGGCGTGACCACGTCCTTGTCGACCAGCCCCTTGCCGATCGTCTCGGCGACGGCGTGGAGCGAGGGGATCGCGATCGTCAGGAAATAGGCGGCGAAGTTGAACACCGCCGCGAAGAGCACCGCCTGGACGGGCGAGAGCAGGCGCGTGGCGACGACCGTGGCGATCGAGTTGGCGGCGTCGTGCAGGCCGTTCAGGAAATCGAACGCCAGCGCGACGGCGATCAGGCCGACCAGCAGGGGAAAGGCGAGCTCGTGCATGAAGCGGCGATCAGGCGTGGTCGATCACGATGCCGTCGATCTCGTTCGCGACATCCTCGAACGCGTCGACGATCCGCTCGAGATGCTTGTAGATCTCGCGATCGACGACGAACTTCAGCGTGTCGCCGGCGCCATATTCCTTGAAGGTGCGCTTGAGCCCGGCGGCATGGATCTCGTCGGCATGGCCCTCCATGCGGACGAGGCGCTCGGTGAGCTCGTGCAGGCGGCCGGCGTTCTGCGCGACGTTGCGGAGCAGCGGCATCGCCTCGGCGGTGAGGCGGGCGGCGTCGACGATGATGCCCGCCATGTCCTTCATCTCGGGCTGGAAGCTCTCGACCTCGTAGAGCGCGATCGCGTTCACCGTCGCCTGCATCTCGTCGATCGAATCGTCGAGCGCGCCGACCAGGCTGGTGATCGCGCCGCGATCGAACGGCGTCAGGAAGGTCTTGCGCACCGTCTGGAGCACTTCGCGGGTGATGTTGTCGGCATCGTGCTCGCGCTCGATGACCTCGCGTACATGCTCCTCGCCCGCCGGGCCGCCCTCGAGCAGCCGCGCCAGCGCGTCCGCGGCGGCCATGACGGTGATCGAATGCGCCTCGAACAGTTCGAAGAAATTGCCCGTGCGGGGCAACAGGCGCTGAAACCAAGCGAACATCGGACCTAACCTCGATTTTTCGGCGGCGGCGCCTAGCATGCCGGTCCGCCGGGTTGCAGCCTTGAACTCGGACGCGCCGAACGAGCGGATGAGATCGCGCAGGTCGGGCTCCTCCACGGCGTCCGCGGCTTCGGCGAGCGTGAACCAGCGCCGCTCGCGTTCCTGCCGCTCCTTCCACTCGGGAAGCTCGCGCGTCACGGCGAGCGGGAAGACGTCGACATCCATCATCAGTGAAGCCCCGCTGCCGCGCAGCTTGCGATAGCGGTACGAGCCGAGCGGGGTGGGACAGACGGGGCCGACCACGCCGGCCTCCTCCTCCGCCTCCTGCGCGGCCGCCACGTGCGGGGCCATGCTCGACATCGGATTGCCCTTGGGCACGACCCATCGGCCCGTGCCGCGCGAGGTGATCAGCAGGATGCGCACCGCCGCGTCGGCGGACACGCCGTCGGTTCGATAGGGCAAGGCTGCGATCTGGCGGATGACGGGTTTCCAAGCTGCCGGTTCAAGACGAAGCGCGCGCCATGGCCGGTACCGCGCGCCAATTCAAGCGCGATGGGGGTGGGAGCGTTTGCGGATGCCGTCGGAGAAGGGCCTTTGATTTTTTCACGCGGAGGCGCGGAGGCGCGGAGATTTAGTTCGCGCAGAGGCGCAGAGGACGCAGAGAAGAGCAGTATCCGCGCGTCAGCGCGCCCCTTCTTCTGCTTCGCGCGTTGCAGAAAGGCTGCTGGCGCAGCCGGGCGAGACAACTCTGCGTCCTCTGCGCCTCTGCGCGAACCTCTTCTTCTTCGCGCCTCCGCGCCTCCGCGTGAATCAATTTCATGTCGCTGCGGCTGATGAACGGTAGAGCGTCGGCACCCCCCAACCCTAGCAGGCAGCCAATGCCCCATCCGGGATCGCCCGGCTCGCCGGCTGCCATTCCTCGGGTACCGGCGCGGGAGACTGCGCGGTGCGCGCGCGGAAATAGGCGCCGATCGCGCCGCGGCGGCGGATCTGGAGCTTCTCGAGGATGTTGTGGATGTGGTTCTTGACCGTGGCCGGGCCGATGCGGAGCTCGATCGCGATCTCCTTGTTGGAGAGCCCTTCGGCGGCCAGCGCGGCGATCTCGCGCTCGCGCCGCGTGAGGGTTGGGCGAAGGTCGGCGGTGGTTCCGGACAAGGCGGCGACTCGGCGGCAGAGCATGGCGACCAGCTGGGGCGCGCAGCCGACCTCGCCCGCCATCGCCTGCTCGATCGCCTGCTCCAGCTCGGCGAGCGTCCCGTCGCGGCCGACGAAGCCGATCAGGCCCGCCTCGGCGCAGGCGACGCTGGTCGCCGCGCTGCCGATGCCGAAACCGACGATCGGGACTTGGGGCCGCAGCGCGCGCAGCTGGCGCGCGACGACCAGCGCTTCCGGCGCGGACGCGTCGAGCAGGATCGCGTCGACACGGAGCGATCCGAGCGTCGCGATCGCTTCCCGCCCGCTGAGCGCATCGACGATCGACATGCGCCCGAGCTGCGCCAATCCGCGCGCCACGCCCTCGCGATACAGCAGGACGTCACTCACCACGAGAACCCGAATCGAACCATCTGCCCCTGCGGCCTTGGCCTGGCTCACAATCATCGTTCACAACTCCGAACACGCGAGAACGGATGATGCGGACAGCAAGTCACGAGATTCATTTCGTATTTGCCTCGCCCGCAAGTAACGAACTTGTAAATGTTAAATTATCTTGGGCCCGAGGCCGCCTTGTCGCAAATCGCATCACGTGCACTGCGCGGCGGTGACAGCAATCTATCATGGGTTTGGCCTTTACGCAAAGGGCGTACCCACTTTTCCGATGCGGTCTGGTCTTTGCCTGGCCGGCCGGCGGATATGGTTCTCCGCCATTGGATCTAGACCGATCGGTCTATCCTGCTTGAAATCATTGGGCTGCCTGCCCGCCGTGTCGCTCGTCTAGCGCACTGAGGTTTCCGGAAATGGTCTGGCCCGCCGGCTGGGCCATTTTGCCGTCCGTCCGGGCGATAGGCGCGAATCCGGGACCTTCTAAGCTTGCGGCGACCAGCTTCGGAGGAGGGGAAGATTGCGATTCGCATTCAGCTCGGCCCGATGCCCACGATGCTCAGCGAGATCGTGGTCCAGATGCTAGGCGACCGCGACACCCTGATCTCGGGGCCGAGCGCGCCCGGGATCGATCCGCTCGCCGCGGCGCGCGAATCGGGCGCCCAGTTGCTGGTCGTCCAGTCTGCGCCCGGCGACGACACGATCGAGCGGATCTTCGCGCTCCCCGATCTCGCCATCCTGATGATCTCCAGCGACGGGCGTCAGGGACGCCTCGTCAGCTTCGCGCAGCAGCCGGTGACGCTCGACAGTGCCTCGATGGCGGCGCTCGCGCTGCAAGTCGCGGGGCACGCCTGATGGCGAACTATCGCGCCATCGCCGCGGCCAGTGCCACGATCCTCGGTCTGCTGCGCGATCGCTTCCCCAGCGCCGATTTCGGCGGTCCGCTCAACATCGAGCTCTATCAGTCGAAGGATTTCGCGAGCGCGATGAAGGAGGGGATCGCGATCTGCCTGTGGCGCGTCGCGCCCAACATCTCGCGCCGTGCGCTCGGCCCGCGCACCGACATCCACGGCCGGCGCTTCAAGCCTTCGCTGCCGGTCGATCTCTATTATCTGCTCGTACCCTTCGCCGAGGATGCCGAGCGCCAGCAAAGGCTGCTCGGCTGGATGCTGCGCGCGATGCACGAACTGGGCCCGCTCGTCGCCAGCGAGCTCAACCACTTCCTCGCCGAGAGCGACATCTTCGCCGAGGCGGAATCGCTCGACATGGTCAACGACCCGCTGACCATCGCCGACCAGCTGACCCTGTGGGACCGCATCAAGAACATGCCGCCGTCGGCGACCTATGCGATGCGGATGCTGCTGCTCGACAGCGAGCAGAGCCTCGACGAATATCCGATCGTCACCGAGCGCGAGCTCGACATGGGCGTGCTCCAGTGACCGCGGTGCAGATCCTCGAGCGGGTCGTCCGCCCGGCGCCGATCGGGCTGCGCTTCCGCGACGTCGCGACCGGCGCCTTTGTCGGCGAGGGGCTTCGCGTGACCGTCACCTCGGTGCGCAACCCGGCGCGGCGCGCGACGCTCGACGTCAACGGCAGCGGCGTCTGGTACGCGCATCGCTTCCCCGGCTTCTCCGACGCGACGCTGGCGAGCACGCCGGACTGGGAAACGCTGCAGCAGCCCTGCCTGGTCGAGGTCGATGATCCGTCGGGCCGGTTCCTGCCGCTGCGCGTGGAGATCGACTTGCCGCATCGCGGGCTGGTCGACTGGCCGGGCTGGAGCAGCCTGCCGCAGGACCTGCTCGCGCCGCTCGCCAACAACGAGAGCCCGCCGGTGATTTCACCCGAGGCGCTGCCGCTCTTCTCCAGCGCCGCGCGGAACGCGCCCGCGCCGCTCGCCGAGATACGCTGCCAATTGCTCCGCGACGATGGCGGGCCCGCGGCCTGGGCTTTGCTCACTGCGTCGCACGCCGGCACCGTCCGCGCGATCGGCCAGGCCGATGGCGAGGGGCGGGCGGTGTTGTTCTTCGCCTATCCCGAGCGGCCGCGGCCGTCGCTGGCGACTTCGCCGCCGGCGATCACCGATTTCCGCTGGTCGATCGAACTGGCCGCTTATTGGAACGGCCTCGATCCCGCGCGGCCGCCCGAGTTCGCCGAATTGATGGCGCAGCTCGATCATCCGCGCACGCTCTACGCGTCCACCGTCTCGCCCCCCGAGCCGCTGCCGTCGCAGCTGCTCAGCTTCGGGCGCAGCCTCGTGCTGCGCACCGACTCCACTCCCGATGGCCCGTCCTCCTGTCTCGTCATGGCGGCGTCATGAGCAACCAAGGAGAACCGTGATGCCCGAATATCTCGCGCCCGGCGTGTTCGTGGAGGAAGTCTCCTTCCGCGCGAAGTCGATCGAAGGCGTTTCCACCACCACCACCGGCTTCGTCGGCGCGACGCGCTACGGCCCGATCGACATCGAGCCCGAGATCGTCACCAGCCTGGTCGAGTTCGAGCGGGCCTATGGCGGCAAGGCCAAGCTCGATTTCTCGGACGGCGGCGAGACCGACAATTACATGTGGAACGCGGTCCGCGCCTTCTTCGAGGAAGGCGGCAAGCGCTGCTACGTAGCCCGCGCCTATACGCCGTCGAGCGCCGACGAGCTCTCCGGCTATGCGGTCGCCGACACCGCCGAGGGGGGCGGATCGCCGGCGGACCGGCTCGATTTCGCGGTGCGCGCGCGCTTCCCGGGTAGGGCCGGCGACGGCCGCGTCACCTTCACCCTCGCGCTCGGCCAGAACCGGCTCGCGCGCAACCCGGACGACACGGTCTCGCTGAAGGGCACCGCCAATCGCGACGTCGTCTGGGTCGGCGCGCCGGTGAACGGCTTCCGCCTTCTGCTCTGGGACGAGCTCAACCGCGCCTGGAAGCTGGGTGACGCCGACGACGATCTCGACACCGCTACCGAGCTCGCGCCGCTCTTCCCGGCGCCCGCTGACCCCGATGTCGATCCGCTCGACGTGCGCGTGGTCACGGTCACGGTCACGGTCGAGCCGGTCACCAACGATCTGCCGACTTTCGTCGCGGCCGAGCTGCCGCTCGATCCGCTCCACGAGCGCGGCGGCACGCCGGACTCGCTCTTCGCCTATTTCGCCGAGACGCCCGCCAGCCTGTCGCGGGCGCGGACGATCCCGATCGTGATCGGCGACTTCGCCAGCAACGGGCTCGACGTGCTCGACGATCTGCGCGACCTGCACGATCTCAACCTCGCGAGCTCGCCGCCGGAGCAGCTCGACACCGTGCTGCTCGATAGCGAGAGCAGCAATGCGGCACGCAGCGTCGTGGTGCGCCTCACGGGCGGCGATGACGGCGCGATCCCGCTGCCCGCGGCCTATGCCGGCGAGACCAACGCCACCACCAACCGCTCGAGCGGGCTGGTCGCGTTCGAGGCGCTCGAGGACATCTCGATCGTCGCCGCGCCCGGCGGCATGGTGACCGAGAGCCCGCGCTCGCGGGCGATCGTCGCCAATCTGATCGGGCATGCCGAGCGGATGAAATATCGCATCGCGGTGGTCGACAGCGCCAAGGGGCAGACCATCTCCGAGGTGCGGGCGCTCCGGGCACTCTACGACAGCAGCCACGCGGCCTTCTATTATCCCTGGGTGCGGATCCTCGATCCGCTGACGGGGCAGGAGAACCACTATCCGCCCTCGGGCTTCGTCGCCGGCATCTATGCCCGCAACGACACCAACCGCGCGGTCTACAAGGCGCCCGCCAACGAAGTGGTGACGCTCGCCATCGGCTTCGAGGCGCTGCTCAACAAGGCGCACCAGGAAGTGCTCAACCCGGAGGGGGTGAACTGCTTCCGCTTCTTCGAGGGGCGCGGCATGCGGCTCTGGGGCGCGCGGACCATGTCGAGCGACCCCGAGTGGAAGTACGTCAACCTCAGGCGCTATTTCGCCTATCTCGAGCGCTCGATCGACAAGGGCACCCAATGGGCGGTGTTCGAGCCCAATGGCGAGCGCCTCTGGGCGAACGTCCGCTCGACGATCCAGGATTTCCTGCTCAACGAGTGGCAGAACGGCGCATTGCTCGGCGACAAGCCCGAGAAGTCCTTCTTCGTGAAGTGCGACCGCTCGACCATGTCGCAGAACGACCTCGATAACGGCCGGCTGGTCTGCCTGGTCGGGGTCGCGCCGCTCCGTCCCGCCGAATTCGTCATCTTCCGCATCGGCCAGTGGACGGCCGATCGCAAGATCTGAGGAGAGATATCATGGCCGTCCCGCGCGACCGTCCGTACGTCCAGTTCAACTTCCTCGTCGACATCGGCGACGGCAACACCGAGGGGCCGGCCGCCGGCTTCCAGGAGCTGTCCGGCATCGGCATGGAAGTGACCGTCTCCGAATATCGGACGGGCAATTCCAAGGAAAATTCGGTGATGAAGATCACCGGCATGAACAAGTCGACCGACGTCACGATGAAGCGTGGCGTGATCGGCTCGCTGAACCTCTACCAGTGGCTCGACGATATCCGGAACGGCAACCAGAACGCCCTCCGCACCGTCAAGGTCACGCTGCAGAACGAGGACCACAGCGCCGCGGTGGTGACGTGGAAGCTGCTCCGCGCCCGCATCATCAAGTCGACCATGGGCCCGTTTAACGCGAAGGGCACCGACGTCGCTATGGAAGAGATGGTGCTCGCCTATGAGCGGCTCGAGATGGAGTGACGCCTTGTACCCGCGTCGCCTCCTTCCCGGCATCGCCGTAGCCGTTCCGCCGCCGGCGTTTCCCGACGCGCTGCCGCGGATGGACGTGGCGCTGTTCGTCGGCTTCGCCGAGCGCGGGCCGACGCACCGGCCCGTCGCGATAGACGGCGTCGACGCCTTTGCCGCGGTGTTCGGCGGCGACCTGGTGCTCGCGCATGGCGAGACGCCGGTGACCGCGGCGCTGGCGCCGTCGGTGCGCGGCTTCTTCTCGAACGGCGGGACGCGCGCCTGGGTGATCCGGGTGGCGCGCACCGAGGCGCTCGAGCGGCGCTGGCGCGGCGAGGACTATTCGCCCGCCCATGTCGCGGTGGCGCGCACCTTTACCCTGGCCGGAATCCCCGGCGCGAAGGTGCGGGCGAGCAGCGTCGGCAGCTGGGCCGACGACATGCGCGTCTCGGCCCGGGTCGAGCGCAGCGCCGGGCGGCTCCGGCTGATGCTCCGCGCCGAGCGCGGCGGGGTGGGGGTGGTCAGCGGCCCGTTCGGCGTGTCGCCCGACGACCCGGACAGCTGGTGGAACGAGGCCGACGACGACGCCTTCTACGCCGACCCCCAATCGGTAGCCGGCCCGCGGAGCTGGCTCGCGCCCCTGGGCACGCCCGCCGACTGGGACCTGGGCGCGCTCACCGATTTCTGGTCCGAGGCCGTCGGCGCCGACGCCGAGGGCCGCACCCCGCTCGAGCGTGATGGGCTGTCGCGCTTCGATGCCGAATTGTTCCTCGATCCCGCGCTCGCCACCACTTCGGTCGCGGCGCTTGGCGAGGCCGCGGCGCGGATGCGCGACCTGGACGGCGTGCCGTTGCTCGGCCTCCACGGCGCCTTCGCGGTGCCGGGCGGAGCGGACTTCGCCGAGCCGAGCATGATCGCCGTGCCCGACGCGGTCCAGCCGGGCTGGTCGCCGCGCCTCCCCGAACCGCTGACTCCGCCGGTCGACAAGCAGGGCGAGATCCCCGCGCGGTGGCGCGACCATCTCGGATCCTGCGCGGTTCCCGAGGCCGTGCCCGGCATGGGCCGTCCCGATCCGACGCGCTTCCTCGACTGCGGCACCCGCCTGCTGCTCGCCCCGATCTTCGACGAGGTGACCAGCCCGCAGCCCGCCGGCGCGGTCGACCTCGCATGGTCGGCCTCCGAGCCCGGCGCCACCTATGTGCTCGAGGAATCCGGCCGCGCCGATTTCGCCGGCGCCGAGGAGATCTGGCGCGGCGAGGCGCTGACCTACCGCGTCCAGGTCGAGCGCGAAGGCGCCTATTATTACCGCATCCGCGCCGAACTGGACGGCAATGTCAGCAAGGCCTCGGTCATCGGCTTCCTCGTGCAGGACAGCGCCTGGGAGGCGGTCGGCGAGGCCGGCTATGACCCCGAGCCGCTGCTGAAGGTCCGGATCGCGCTGCTGCGCGCCTGCGCGGCGATCGGCGACCAGTTCGCCTTGCTCTCGCTCCCGCGCCACTATCGCGCGTTCGACGCCGCGCAGCACGTCGCGACCCTGGCCAAGAGGCTGCCGCAGAACGAAGTCCGCGCGCTCAGCCACGCGGCGCTCTATCACCCCTGGATCGCCGCGCCGATCGGCAGCGCCGTCGCGCCCGACTGGCTCGTCGTGCCCCCCGAGGGCGCCGTGGCAGGCACCTTCGCGCGCCGCGCGCGGCAGCGCGGCGCCTGGCTGGCGCCGGCCAACATCCCCATCGAGGACATGGTCGCGCTCTCGCCGGTCGTCCATGACCGCGACCGCGAGGATTTCGCCCGCGCCCGCGTCAACCTCGTCCGCCGCGCGCCCATCGGCTTCGTCGCCAGCGACGCGATGACGCTGTCGAGCGAATATGACTGGGGCGAGGTCAATGTCCGCCGACTCATGAGCCTGCTGCGCCGGGTGTGCGTCCGCCGCGGCGCGCCCCTCGTCTTCGAGCCCAATGGCGATACCACGCGCCGCGCGATCGAGCGCAGCTTCGGCCACATGCTCGACGACATGGTCCGCCGCGGCGCCTTTGCCGGCAAGGGCAAGGCGGACAGCTATCGCCTCAGCGTCGACGCGACCGAGAGCGACCGGATGAACGGCCGGCTGGTGATCGAGATCGCCGTCGCGCCCGCCCAGCCGCTGCGCTTCCTCACGCTCGTCCTCGCCCAGGCCGGCGAGCGCTTCACCGTCGCGGAGGAGCGCTGACATGCCCGACGAAAAGCCGCGCCCCTATCCCTTCATGGCCTTCAACTTCGCGGTGGAGATCATGCGCGCTGGCGAGGGCAAGCCTTTGGTCGAGGCCGCCTTCTCGGACTGCGACGGGCTCGAGATGACGATGGACGTCAAGACCATCAAGGAAGGCGGCGCCAACAACCGCGCGATCCGCGTCAACGGCGCAGTCGCCTATGCCAACCTCACGCTCAAGCGCGGCATGACCGAGAATTTCGACCTGTGGAAATGGTTCGAGGATTCGGTCGCCGATCCGCGGCTGCGCGCCGATGCCGAGGTGGTGATCCTCGGCCCCGACGGAAGTGAGCGCGCGCGCTTCCAGCTCTCGCGCTGCGTGCCGATCAAGATGAAGGCCCCGACCTTGAGTTCCACCGCGGGCGCGGTGGCGATCGAGGAGCTCCAGATCGCCTATGAGACGCTCAAGTTCGTGCCCGGAAAGGCCGCGGCATGACCGAGCTCGCCAAGGCCCAGCTGATCCAGCTCGACGACGACTTCAAGAAGGAGAAGCCGGGCGGGCAGAAGGTCAGCGTCCAGTTCAACCCGGAGACCTTGAAGGTCACCTTCGCCAACCAGCTCGTCCAGCCGCAGGGCGGCGACCAGGCGGCGGGCAATACCGGGCGCCAGTTCGTCGGTGCGGGCACCACCAAGCTCGCGCTGACCTTGTGGTTCGACGTGACCGCGATGACCGAGGACGCCGTCGACGATGTGCGGCGGCTCACCCAGAAGGTGATCTTCTTCATGACCCCGACGCCGGACAAGAAGGACAAGAAGAAGATGGTCCCGCCGGCGACGCGCTTCGTCTGGGGATCCTTCCTGTTCGACGGGATCGTCGAGGGGCTCGAGGAGAGCCTCGAATTCTTCTCGCCCGAGGGCAAGCCGCTGCGCGCGCAGATCACGCTGACCCTGGGACAGCAGAAGATCCTCACCGCCGAGTTCAAGGGCGACGGCAAGGTGCCCTCGTCGCCCGGCCAGAAGCCGATGTCGCAGGCCAAGCAGGGCGACACGGCGCAGAGCATGGCGGCCAAGAACGGCCAGTCCGACTGGAAGGGCATGGCCGCCGCCAACGGCATCGAGGATCCGCTGCGGCTCTCGCCCGGGCAACTGATCGACGTGCATGCCGGGGCCGGTGCTGGGATCGGCTTCTCCGCGGGCGCCAACATCCAGCCGCCTTCGATCTCGCCGCCGAAGCTTTCGGCGAGCGTGTCGGTCAGCATCAATTGAGGAGCGGAGCATGGCCGTCGTCATCAACGAATTCGAAGCGGTCTCCGAGCCCGGGCAGGAGAAGAAGGCCGACAAGGGTGGCGAGGGTGCCCCGCAGAAGATCGAAGCCGCGCAGCTGCGGCCGCCGCTCCGCCGCATCGCGCAGCGCCAGGCACGGCTGAGGGCGCACTGATGCCCGCCGCCGCCTCCAACGTCACGCCGCTGCCGATGCGGCCCGCGCGCCCGACGATCGAGATCGACGGCGCGCGCGTCGACAAGCTCGAATCCGCGCTGATCACGATGGAGCTCGCCGACAGCGTCGAGGGCATGGCCCGCGCCGAACTGGTGTTCGGCAATTGGGGCGGCGGCGACACGCCGGGCTTCCAGCATTTCGACCGCAAGACGATCGAGTTCGGCAAGCCGCTCAAGGTCAAGCTCGGCGACGACCTGCTGTTCGAGGGCAAGATCAGCGCGATCACCGCGGACTTCGCCGACGGCGCGCCGCCGACCATTGGCGTGCTCGCCGAGGATCGGCTGCAGGACCTCCGGATGACGCGGCGGACGCGGACCTTCGAGCGCGCCTCGATCGTCGACGTCGCGCGGAAGGTCGCGTCGGACCACGGGCTGTCGCCCAGGATCGACGCGCAGGGCGCGAGCCAGCTCTGCATCGCGCAGGTCAACCAGAGCGATCTCGCATTGCTCCACGATCTGGCGCGGCGCGAGGACGCGTTGGTCTGGGTCGAGGGGACGAACCTCCACCTCGCCAAGCTGCGCCCCGCCGAGAAGGTCGAGTTGCGTTGGGCGGGATCGCTCCGCGAATTCCATGTCGAGGCCGATCTCGCCAGCCAGCGCACCGCGATGGTCGCGAGCGGCTGGAACGTCGGCGACAAGGCGGTGGCCAAGCACAAGGCGACCGACTCCGCGGTGTCGAGCGAGACCGGGTCGACCGATGGCGGCGCCAAGATCCTCAAGTCCGCCTTCGGCGAGCGCGTCGACACGATCGCGCATGCGCTGCCCCGCAACGATGCCGAGGCGCGCGCGGTCGCCGAGGCGAGCTTCCGCCACATGGCGCGGCGCTTTGTCACCGGAGAGGGCGTCGCCGAGACCAAGGCCACGCTCCGGGTGGGCGCGACGCTGGCGCTCACGGGCTTGGGCAAGCTGTTCGACGGCGACTATCGCGCCACCGCGGTCACCCACCGCTTCGATCAGGCCATGGGCATGCGCAGCGAGTTCCGCTGCGAGCGTGCCGGACTGGGGAGACCGTGATGCTGCTCGATCTCGAACGCGGCGAGATGCAGTTCCTCGATCGCCGGAGCGACGGCTGGGGCGGGCGCTGGTACGGCGTGGTCGTCGCCACCGTCACCGATATCGACGATCCGGACGGGCAGGGGCGCGTCAAGATCAAGCTCGATTGGGCGCCCGACGCGGGCGGCGGCGACGGCTATTCGGCCTGGGCGCGGATGGCGACCTTGTTCGCCGGCGACAATCGCGGCAGCTGGTTCATCCCCGATGTCGGCGACGAAGTGCTCGTCGCGTTCGAGCATGGCGATCCGCGACGGCCCTATGTGCTGGGCGGGCTGTGGAACGGCAAGGACAAGCCGCCCCAGTCGATGTCGAGCGGCAACAATCTCAAGGTCATCCGCAGCCGCAACGGCGTGAAGATCACGCTCGACGACAAGAGCGGTCAGGAGACGCTCAAGCTCGAGACCCCCGGTGGGCAGAAATTGACGATGAAGGACGGCCCCGGCGCCGTCACCATCGAGGATTCGAACGGCAATTCGGTCAAGCTCGAGACCTCGGGGATCACGATCACCGCGGCGGCCAAGGTGACGGTCAACGCCAGCCAGGTCGCGGTCTCCGCCGGCATGGTCAAGGTCGATGCCGGCATGTCGACCTTCTCGGGCATCGTGAAGTGCGACACGCTGATCTCGAACACGGTGATCTCGACCACCTACACCCCCGGCGCGGGGAATATCTGGTGAACGCGCTCGCGCATAAGGTGACGTGGCAGGCGCCGCGTCCGCTCTGGCGGGGGACCACCCCGTTCCAGGCGCGCCCGCAGATCCTGCGCTTCGCCAGCGACGACTTCATGGAGCAATTGCTCGCCACCCTGGCGGAGGAGCCCGCGCGCATCTCGGATCGGATCGCGCGGTACGAGACGTGGCGCGATCCGCCCTTGGCGGTCGACCTCAAGGACCCGATCGTGCGCGTGCCGCTGCCCGCGCCGATGAAGGAGGCCAAGCGCAGGCGCTTCTGGCGCTCGGCGCCCTCGGCGCCGCCGCCCGCGCCGCCGGCCAACAAGCAGCTCAAGCTCTATCAGCCGGCGCACCAGCGTTACTATCTCGTCGCGGGCACGCTCGCCTGCCAGGTCCCCGGCCTCCCCGAGCGCGCGGTCGAGGGTGGACACGAGACGGTGGGATTCGTCATCCGGCGGCTGCTGTCCGTGGCGGGAAACACCCCCTCCGATCCGGCCCAGCTGGTCGAATATGCCTATGTCCGCGAAGGCGACGAGGCGCGCTGGCAGCGCGTCGCCTCGGGCACCGATCTCGCACCGGGCGAGGAGCAATTGCCGCTCTTCCCGCTCCAGCACCGCGACGAGGAGGGCAGGCCGCGCACGATCTGGGCGGGGATGATCCCGACCGCGCGGCGCGAGGACTATCTCGGCAAGGCGGTGGTGACCACGCCGGTCTCGCTCGCTGCGGGGCAGAAGGCGTCGCTCAATCCGCCGGCGCCCGCCGCCAGGCCCAACACAACGGTCGCGCGCACCGCGCAGCTCCGCATCGAGTTCACCGAACCGTGGAAGGCGCTGGTCCGCGCCGCGATGAAGGCCGGGTCCGAGTTCTCCACCAAGGCGTCGAGTCCGAACGAGTCGGCCAGTGAGCGGCTCGATCGCGTTCGCAACTACAACTACCAGTTTCAGCACCAGTCGTGGCTGCTGCTGCTCGACCTGCGCAAATGGATCAACGCCAATCTTCCGGGCGTGAAGGCCAAGCTGGTGAATCCCTCGGCGACGGGACACACCCCCCAGGAGCAGGAGGTCTGGGATTTCCTCGAAAAGGCCAACGCCAATGCGCTGATCCCGGCGATGTCGGGCAAGACTATGGCGGTCTCGATGCGCGTGGCGCTCCAGAAGGTCGCCGCCTTCGAGGACGGGCTCGAAGCCGCGACGAAGCACTACGGCAGCGGCACCCAAAGCGATGCGGGCTGGCCCGATTTCCACTTCCCGCTCGCCGGGTTGAAGGTAGCGCCGTTCCCCGCGGGCCCAGGCTCGGTTGCCGAGCCCGACGGCCCTTACAAGGCGGTGATGGCGTCCGTCGCGCTTCCCGACGACACGCCCGATCCGATTTCGGCGGACACGCCGGTCATCCTGTCGCCGCTCGACACCACCAACCGCGACGCCGAGGAGCTGGACCGCTTCACGGCGCTGCTCGCGCGGGCGCTGCCGCTGAGCGACGAGGCGGGCGCCCAGCCGATCCCGCATGCGATGAAGCTGCGCGACGTGATGATCAAGACCGCGGGCGACCAGGGGCTGTTCGTGATCCGGATGGTCCATATGAACGCCGATTGCGGGCCGCTGCATCCGCCGACATTGTCGTCGGCGAGCGAGCGGTTCCGGCTCGCCAGCTTCTTCGATCCCGAGGCGCCGGTGCGCCCGATCACGATCACCTTGCCCGCGGACACCAGTCCGGCGGGGCTGCGCAAGCATGGGCGCGGCGCGGCGTTCGTGATGTCGGACCTGCTCTGCGGCCAGGTCCAGCGCGCCAAGGGGCTGGGGTTCATCGATCTCGTCCTCCAGGTCCTGCCCTGGCCCTTCCACAAGGACATCGACGCGGGCGGCGGCGGCAATACCGGCGGGTGCAAGGGCGGGCAGAATGTCGAGATCGGGATGATCTGTTCGCTGTCGATCCCGATCATCACCCTTTGCGCGATGATCCTGCTGATCTGCATCGTGATGCTGCTCGACTTCATCTTCCGCTGGGTGCCCTGGTTCATCGCCTGCTTCCCGCTGCCGCGTTTCAAGGGGAAGCCGTCATGAGCCCCTTCGGCAAGAGCCTCGGATTCCCCCCGCGCGTCGGTCCCGACGGCCGGATGCGCTGGTCCGAGGGCGAGACCAATGTCCGCGAGTCGATCGCGATCATCCTCAAGACCGAGGCGGGCGAGCGCATCCAGCTCGCCGATTTCGGCGCGGGGCTGGGGCGCTATCTCTTCGAGCCCAACAATCCCGCCACGCATGTCCGCATCGCCGCCTCGATCGAGGATTCGCTGCGCCGCTGGGAGCCGCGCATCGCGCTCGACGGCGTCGATGTCGTGCCCGACCCAAGTGACGCCACCGCCGCGCTCGCCACCATCGCCTATCGCCTCGTCGCGACCGGCGCGGCCGAGCGGACGAGCGTCTCGATCCCGCTGGGGAGAAGCTGATGCCGCTGCCTGCGCCCCGCATCGACGATCGCGACTATCGCGCCCTGGTCGAGGAGACGCTCGCCCGCGTACCCGTCCACACGCCCGAATGGACCAACTTCAACCCGTCCGACCCCGGCGTCACGATCGTCCAGCTCTTCGCCTTCCTCACCGAGAATTTGATCTACCGCGCCAACCAGATCCCCGAGCGCAACCGCGCCAAGTTCCTCAAGCTGCTCGGCATCCCCTTGCGCACCGCGAGCGGGGCGCGCGGGCTCGTCGCCTTCCGCAACGAGAATGGCGCGCTCGCCACCCAGACGATCCAGCGCGATTTCGAGCTGCTCGCCGGCCAGATGCCCTTCCGCACCGTCACCGGGCTCGACGTGCTGCCGGTCGAGGCGAAGCTGTTCGTCAAGCGCCCGGTGATCGACCCGACCCCGGAACTGCGCCAATATTACGAGCTGCTCTACGCCTCCTACGGCACGACGCTGCCGGCGAACCTCACCCTCTACCAGAGCGCGCCCTTCGATCCCGCCCAGGGCCCGCTCGACCTTGCCGAGACGATCGACCGCACACTGTGGATCGCCCTGGTCGCGCGCAAGGACGATCTGGCGGCGACCGACGATCCCACCAAGCTCGTCCGCGAGGCGATCGCCGGGCGGAGCCTGTCGCTCGGCCTCGCGCCCGCCGAGGATGTCGAGCAGCTCGCCATTCCCGTCGGCGGCGCCACCACCGCGCCTGCGGACCTGCTGCGCTACGACATCGCCCGCCCTGCGGCGAACGGCGAACTGCTGTTCGTGAACGGCCGGCCCGCGCCAGACTGGCGCGCGCTCAATGCCCGCGCCGATTTCGATCCCTCGCGCGAGACCGGCGTGGTCGAGATCGGCCTGCCCGATGCCGACGCGCTCAGGCTCTGGAACAATCTCGACCCGTTCGAGGCCGGCGTCGGCGAGCTGCCCCCCGCGATCGACGACAGCGCGATCGCCGAGACGCTCGTCACCTGGATCCGCGTCCGCGCCTCCTCGGCGGCCGAGGTGCGGCTGCGCTGGGCGGGGATCAACGCCGTCGGCGTCCGCCAGTTCGAGACGATCCGCGCCGAGCGCCTGCCCGACGGCGACGGCAGCCCCGACCAGGTCCGTCAGCTGGCCAAGGCGCCGGTGCTCGAGGGCAGCGTCGCGATCGTCAGTATCTCGCCCGAGGGGCAGGAGACCGAGTGGAGCGCGATCGACGACCTGCTCGCCGCCGCGCCCGAGGTCCCCGTTCCCGGCGCCACCCGGCAGCTCGCCCCGGCGACTTCGTTCCGGGTCGACCCCGAGGCCGGCATCGTCAGCTTCGGCGACGGGCTGGCGGGCAGGCGCCCCGGCGCGGGCGACCGGCTCTATGCGCGCTACGAATATAGCGAGGGGCAGGAAGGCAATGTCGGCCCCAACGCACTGAAGGTCGGCCCGCTCGCGCCGCAGGGCTATACCGGCACCAATCCGATCGCGACCTGGGGCGGCACCGATGCCGAGACGGTGCGCTCGGGCGAGAAGCAGGTCCAGCGCATGCTCCAGCATCGCGACCGGCTGGTCACCGAGGCCGATTTCCGCAGCATTGCCTGGCGCACCCCCGGCGTGTCGATCGGGCGCGTCGACGTGCTCCCGGCCTGGCATCCCGATCTCGCTCCCGGCGCGATCGGCACCGTGCCCGGCGTGGTGACCCTGCTCGTCGCGCCGCGCTACGACCCCGAATATCCCGCCGCGCCGCGTCCCGACGCGCCCTTCCTCGACGCGCTCTGCGCCTATCTCGATCCGCGCCGGCTGGTGACGACCGAGCTGGTGCTGCGCGGCCCCGTGTACAAAAGGCTCTGGGTCTCGGTCGGGATCGAGGTCGGCGGCGGCTATACCATCGCCGAGGTCGCCGACGCGGTGAAGGTGCGGCTGCGCGCCTATCTGAGTCCCTTGCCGCCCGAGGGCAGCGACTTCTCGACCACAGACGGACCGCTCTACGGCCCCGACGTGGATCCCGCGCTGCGCGGCTGGCCGCTCGGCCGCCCGGTCCATGCCCGAGCGCTGATGGCCGAGGCGGCTCGCGTGCCCGGCGTGGTCGAGGTCGCCGACATCCAGCTCGCGCTCGATACCGGCGGCAAGGTCGACGCGATCTCGATCACCGGCATCGAATTGCCCGAGCTCGCCGGCATCTCGGTGGTCGGCGGCGATCCGATCGACATCAGCCTGCTGCGCGGCGACATCGGCTCGTCGCCAGCACCGACGGGGCCGCAATTGCTCCCCGTGCCCGTCGTCGCGGAGACATGCTGATGAACGCCGACGGCCAGCGCTTCCATCTGCTGCTCGGCGAGCTCGACTGGGCACGCGGCCGCATGGACGACGCGACCACGCTCGAAATGGTCTGGGACCTCCCCATAGGCGACCAGCCCGAGACCGCGCCGGGCTGGGACGAGGAGCGCAACGAGCTGACGCTGGCGCCGCTGCGCGATCCGCTGGCGTTCACGCCGGGCGAGACGCCGCTCTCGCCCGAGATCCGCCGCGCCGCCGCCGCCGACCGCTTCGGCAACGTCTATTGGATCGGCGACGATGCCGGGCAGCTGTTCGTGCGCTCGCGCGGCGACGGCTCGGTCACGCGCTTCTGGCCCGATCCACGTGCGGAACGCCCGGTGCCCCGGCTCTTCGTGCCGCACGACGATCGCGTGCCGGTGCCGGCAAAGTATCGCGCGCTGGCGGCGACTGGCGACGGCTGGCTGATCGCCGCGAGCGACCGCGGTCTCGATAGCTTCGATCTCGTCGCCGGCGGCACGCCGCTGCACTTCGACTGGCCGGAAGAAGGGGCGCCCACCGTCACCGATCTCGAGCCGCGCTGCGACAGCGGATTGTGGCTGCTCGACGGCCCGGCGAAGCGCCTGTTCGAACTCGACGCGCGCGCCACGCTCGTGGGCGGCGGTCTGGGGCCGGAGGTGCCCGAATTGTTCCAGCCGGTTACGGGCGAGACGCGGACGCGCGCGCCGGGGATCGCCGCCGAGGGGCACGACCTGACCGCGCTCGATCCCGCGATCGATCCGATCGCGATTTCGGCGCTGCCCGGCGGCGCCGTCGCCGTGCTGTCGCGCGCACCGGCGGCGCTGTACCTCTGGACGAGCGAGGGCACGCCCCCCGCGGCGCTGCCGCTCGATTTCGTGCCGCACGACATGGTCGCGGGGCAGGTGCTGCTGCGCGGCAGCGAGAGCGTGCTGCGCGTTCTCGTCTCGGACGAGACCGGCAACCAGCTGCGCGCCTTCCGCGTCGAGCAGGAGAACGGCGCGATCGAACTTCGCGAGACCGCCGAGAGCTTCCCGTTGCGCCGTCACGGCGGCCGCGCCTTGGTCTCGGTCGAAGGCAATGCGAGCTACGACAGCGGCCCGATACCCAATTGGCCGCGCGTGGTGGAGAAGCCGCGCCAGCAGTTCCGCGGGCTCGCCAGCTTCCGCACACCCTTGTTCGACAGCGGCTCGCCGAGCGCGGTGTGGGATCGCCTGCGGCTCGATGGCTGCGTGCCGCCGGGCACGCGCATCCTGGTCGAGGCGCGGGCGAGCGACGAGGCCGATGCGCTCGGCGATTGGCTGGCCCAGCCCTCGCCGATCCTGTCGCGCTCGGGCAGCGAGCTCGCCGCGCATTCGGCGGCGGCTCTGGTCGCGACGGATCCGCTCGCCCAGCACGGCACCTTCGAACTGCTGTTCCAGCGGATCGAGGGGCGCTTCATGGAGGTGCGGCTGACGCTGTCGAGCGACGGCGATTCCAGCCCCCGCTTGCGCGCGCTGCGCGCCTCATGGCCGCGCGTCTCCTGGGCCGAGCGCTATCTCCCCGCGCTCTATCGCGAGGATCCCGAGCCCGCCGACTTCCTCGAACGCTTCCTCGCCAACATGCAGGGGACGACCAGCGTGATCGAGGCGCGGATGATCACCGCCCAGGCGTTGTTCGACACGCGCACTGCGCCGGTCGAAGCGCTCGGCTGGCTCGCCGAATGGTTCGACGTCGCGCTCGATCCCTCGTGGAGCGAGGAACGGCGGCGGCTGTTCATCGCGCACGCGATCCGCTTCTTCGGCTGGCGCGGCACGATGCGCGGGCTGGAGAGCGCGCTCGCGCTCGCCTTCGGCCAGCCGCTCGACGGTACCCTGTTCAGCGACGCGGATTGCAGCTGCGAGGGCGCGATCCGCATCGTCGAGAGCTATCGCACGCGCACGCTCGGCCGGATCGGCGCGGGCGACAGCAGCGGCGTGATCGATCCGCCGACGCACGATGCCGGCCTCACCGAGCGCGCCAACTGGATCGCCTTCCAGCAGGCGCGGGGCTCCACGGCGCCGATGACCACGCTGCCGCGCCTGTCGGTGCCCACTGCCTTCGCCGCGGCCTGGGGCGATTTCCTCAAGCTCGTCTCGCACAATCGTGCCTTGTGGCAGCGCTTCCTCGAAGGCCGCTATCGCCGCATCCTGCCGCTCAACCAGGCGCATGGCAGCAACTGGAAGCGCTTCGGGGAGGTTTCGCTCGCCGATACCGCGCTCGCGACGGTCAAGGCCCGCGCCGATTGGGAGGAGTTCGAGAAGGAACTGCTCCCGATCGATCGCACCGCGCATCGCTTCTCGGTGCTGCTGCCGGTGAGCGCCACCGACGCGACCGACGCCGAGACGCTCCGCCGGCGCGATGCGCTCGCGCGGCGGATCATCGAGCTGGAAAAGCCCGCGCACACGATCTTCGACATCCGCTTCTATTTCGCGATGAACCGCATCGGCGAGGCGCGGCTGGGCTACGACACCGCGATCGGCGCCGGAAGCCGCGCCCCCGAGCTGCTGCCGCCGGCGATCCTCGGCAAGGCCTATATCGGCGAGAGCTTCATCGGCCCCGACGGGCTTCCCCTCACTCCTGACCGCGCGCGGCTCGCATGCTGAGCCGCGCTCCCCAACCCACGCCGGAGGCAACTCATGGGCTGCTGTAACGCCACCACTGCGACCGTGCCTGCGATCGGCGCGCCCGATCCGGGCCAGCACGTCAACTTCGTCAAAGGGATGGTCCTCGGCGTCGCCGATTATGTCCAGGAGCACGCCTATCTGATCGGGCGCAGCGAATGGATGGTGCGCGACCTGATCGGCTACGGCACTGCGAGCGGGCTCGCCGTGCGCATCGAGGACGACGGCGCCAACGGGCCGCGGGTGCACATCACCGCGGGCTCGGCGGCGGCGCCCTCGGGGCGGATGATCTGCGTCGGGCGCGATCAGTGCGGCTCGCTGAACGGCTGGCTCTCCGATCCGGACAATGCCCGGCGCGTGTCGGAGCGGACTTCGGGCTCGCCGCCGGCCGGTTCGGTAACCTTGTACCTCACGCTCTGCTACCGCGACTGCGCGATCGCGCCGGTGCCGGTGCCGGGTGAGCCGTGCCGCTCGGAAGCGGCGCTGATGCAGCCCTCGCGCATCGCCGACGATTATTGCCTCGATTTCCGGCTCGACCCGCCCGAGCAATGGGAGGCCGACGCGATCGCCTCCTTCTCCGCCTGGCTCGACGATATCGCCGACGAAGGGCCGGGATCGCCGCCGCTCGGGCCGGACGAATGGGCTGCGGCGATCCGCGATGCGCTCGATATCGTCACGGCCGATGTCGAGGATGCGTCGCCGCCGCTCTGGGAATCGCCGCCGGTGCCGCCGCTGCCGGTGGGCGTGTCGATCGACGATTACGACGCGTTCCTCAAGCTCGCTTATCGTATCTGGATCACCGAATATCGCCCGCGCGTGATGGCGCGGCGGTGCGCCGATCCGGCGGGGAGCGAGCAGGATTGCCTGCTCCTCGCCGCGCTCGAAGTGCCGCTGGTCCATGTTGGCGGCGATGCGGCGGCCGGTTGGAGCGTCGACGGCCTTGCCGAGGACGTGATCGTCGAGGAGGGCCGGCGGCCGCTGATCGCGCCGCTGCACCTCGTTCAGACCGCACTCGGCATCATGACCGACGAGGGCGAGAAATGGCTGAGCCCGCCGCCGGGACCCGCAGGCCCCGTCGGCCCGGCCGGGCCGCAGGGCGAACCCGGAAGCGACGGCGGTGTCGGCCCGATGGGCCCGCAGGGTCCGGTCGGTCCGCAAGGTCCAGTGGGGCCGGTTGGCCCTCAGGGACCGGGAGGCGAGGGTTCGGTCGGGCCGCAGGGGCCCGTCGGACCAATAGGCCCGGTCGGGCCTGCCGGGCCCCTCGGTCCCATCGGCCCAGTTGGCCCGGTAGGACCGCAAGGCATACCCGGTCCGGTCGGCCCCCAGGGGCCGAAGGGCGACCCGGGAACACCGGGAGGGAGCTTGGGCCCGTTCACGCTCCGCACGCTGCTCGCACGCGGTTCGCCCGAGGTCGAGATCGACATCAATCAGATCGGCCATGAGCGTTTCGACGTGTTCATCGCCTTCGCGCCGGCGCACGTGGTCCTGCCGCCGGCGAAGGATGTCGGCCTCGGACGCACCTATTTCTTCCGCTCGATGGCGGGAGAAGTGGATTTCAAGCTGAGCAACAACGACCAGATCGACTTCCGGTCGTCGCTGCTCATTCCCCATGGCCAGGCGCGGACGCTGATCTCCGACGGCGAGGCCATGTGGGTCCAGATCGCCGACTTCACCTCCAGCGAGGATCGCTAGCCATGGCCGGGGATTTCGTCGCGCTGCAGGAGCCGTTCGGAGAGGATGCGATCCGCACGGTCAACTTCTTCAACGGCCGCCTGCTGACGGGCAACGACATGAGCCGCGAGCAGGCGGCGCGGCGCGAAGCCGATGCGCGGATCGGGCTGGCGCTCGGCGACGGGATCGCCCGCGGGCTCGAGGTGAGCTTCAAGGGCAATATCGCGCCCGGCGGTCGCCCGGCGGCGTCGGTGCGGCCGGGAGTCGCGGTCAATCGGCGCGGCGTGACTCTGTGCCTCAAGCATCCGGTCACCCTGGCGCTCGATCGCGCGTCGGCGCCGGGGGAGGACAATGTCGCCTGCCTGTTCGGCGATTGCGCGCCCCTGGCGGACGGCGATTATGTGGCGGGGGCGGGGCTGTATCTGCTCACCATCGCGCCGGCCTTCACCAGCGAGGGGCGGGCGGCGGTGAGCGGGATGGGGGATGCCAGCCCGCGCTGCGCGCTCGACGTCACCGTGGAGGCGGTGCAGTTCCGCCTGCTCGAGATCCGCGACGAGCTCTTCGCGGCCAGTCCGGCCCAGCCCGATTTCCGCAATCGCATCGCCTATGAGGCGTTCGGGGCGGGAGTGCTTCCCGGCTGGCCCGCGGATTTGCTCGGCAGCAAGCCGCGTGTCGACGACCTGGTCGAGACGATGCGCGGGCACGGGCTGGGCGACGCCGAAGTTCCCCTCGCGCTGCTAGCGTTCGCGAGCGGGGGGCACGTCTTCACCGACAATTGGAGCGTGCGCCGCCCTGTCGCTTTGTCCGATCCCGAGAGCGTGGTGAGCACGCTCTCCGAACCCCGCCGTGCAAACATCGGACGCGCCATGTTCCGCCAATTCCAGGACGAAATCGCAGGTTTCGCAAACCTCTCCTGGACGGTGGCCAAGGACCTTTTCGCCTTCCTGCCGCCTGCGGGGCTGATCCCCGGCCTCAGCGACGCCCGCATCCCGACCTTCTTCAAGGGGCTGACGACGCGCGGACCGCTCTACATCGATGCGAGCGCAGTCGAGCCGCTGCTGCGCGAGAGCTTCGTCGCGCCGGCGATCGACACCGGCAGCGACCACGCGATCTGGCTCTATCGCATCGCCCAGACGCACATGGAGGATCACGAGGACATCCTGCTCTTCGCGAGCGGCCACCTTCCTTACAAGGGTGATGCAAGGTTCAATTTAAGCCACTGGAATTATGCGAATTATCCGCTGATTCCCTGACGGAGCGAGTCCCATGGCGAACACTTTCAACCAGTTCCAGGAAACGCAGTTCTCCGCATTGGGCCAACAGCGCCTGTCGGAGCAGGACAAGTTCCTGATCGAGGCTTTGCTCGTGGATCGGGGCATCCTGGCGGGTGCCGTGGCAGTGCCGACGCCCACACCGGCTCCGGCTCCCGCGCCGTCTCCCACACCCGCTCCGGCACCGACGCCGAGCCAGGCGGGATCCATCACGGTGAACACCTTCCTTCGCCTCGCCATGACCCCCGTGAGTCCCGGGGACCTGATCACCGCCCGCTTCGTCAACGACATGGTCGCCGCCCTGCTCGAGCTCGATCGCCGGGTGACCGAGCTGGAGGGCGGGATCGGCAAGACCACGCCGACGCCTTCGGCGACTCCCGCGCCTTCGCCCGCGTCCTCCGCTTCGCTCAGCGCCGGCAAGTCGCAGCCGATCATCGCCTCGGTTCAGGCCGTCACGGTGAAGGGCAGGGGCGTCAGCATCACCGTGACGGGCGACAATATGGGCGAGGGGCTGCTCGAGCGCGTCCTGCTCGGCCCGACCGCGATCGCGCCTTCGTCGATCAAGTTCGCGGGCGGAAGCTTCAGCTTCCTCACCACAACAGCGATCGTGACCAAGGCCGCGAACCGCCTGACCGTCGTCACGCACAATGGTGAAGACAGCGCGCCGATCACGGCGTCGAGGGCGCCGCAGTGAACCAGCCGCTGCCGGCCCTACGCGTGGAACGGGCGAAGCTCGTGAACCCGCGCCCCGGGGACCGGGAGCGGCTTACGCGTGCGCTGGGGCAGGTAACCCCTGCCTCGACCGGCGTCCCCGCGAACGCGTTGCTGCTGGTCCGGCGCTTACGCGTGGATCGCCCGCTTGCCGCCGGCATCGAGGGGTTCGGCGGCGAACTGGTGGACCGGATCCGAGCGGCGAGGGTCAGCGCCCGCCGCGGCGCGCTGGGCGCGGGGGACAGCGTCTATTTCGAGGATTCGCACGCGCTGGAAGCCGCGATCGTTGGTGCCTGGCTGGTTGGCGAGCGGCTGCCCGATGTCGTGCGGCGATCGATCGCCGACAGCGAGACGCCGTTGCTGCGCTGGCGGCGGCGGTGGCTCGCAGACGTCCGTAACCTGCCCGCATTGGTCGCGACATTGGTCGCCACGGGCACGGCCGCGCCCTGGCTCGCGCGGTTCGAGGAAGGCGAACTGGCCGCCGCGACCGAGCACCTGATCCGCGCGCATGGCGGGGATGCGGGATGGGGCAGGGCGGTCGAGGCGCGCGATCCCGCGCGCTCACCTGCCGCAGGGGATCCGGCCGAGGCACCCCCCTCGGTGACGAGTCGCCCGACGGCGATCGTCGAGGCGATGGCGATTGCCCGCGCATCTACGCCGCAGGTCGCGGTGCGAAGACTGATCGCAGTAGCCCTTCTGGCGGTGCGCCGGCCCGCCCTGGTGGCGACCCGGGCATTCAGCGAGGCGTTTGTCGAGCTGGCCACGGCTCACGCACCACGTGCCCGGCGCACGACGGATTCACCGCCACCGACCTCGCCTTCGCTCGACGGGGAAGGTGTCGCAACGGTTCCGCCCGCGGGTCGAGCCTCGACCGACGAACCCCTGCGCGAAGCGCCCGGCCATGCGCGGTCGGCCCGCAACCCTGCCGCCGGCTCCTTTGCCGCGGCATTCACGCAAGCCGCTCGCCCGCCTCTGATGAACACGCGGTCTTCGCCGGAGGGCGCGCCGGAGACTGTCGTCCGCCCGACTATTGCGAGCGACTATGCGGGCCTCTTCTTCCTGCTCAACATATTCCTCTCGCTCGGCCTCTACGGCGACTTCACCGATCCGGCCCGCCGTCTGCGCGGCCTTTCCCCCTTCGAACTGCTGCTGATGCTTGGTCGACATTGGTGCGGCGCCGGTTTCGCGATGGATCCGATCGAGCCGGCGCTGCGATCGCTGGCGGGGCTCGGTCCAGGTGAGCGTGTCGGCCGCGATTTCGAGGCGCCGGTCTGGGAGACGCCGCCCGACTGGCTGACCGCATGGGAACCCGGACCGACGCGCGCGGTTCGGGGCCGTTTCGGCACGAGCCTATGGCATCGCTTTGGCTTTCCCGTCGCGGACCGCTGGCATACGGCGCGCGCGCCCGCCTGGCTGCGTCGGCGTTGGGTGGCCTGCCTGGCACGCTATGTCGCGGTGCGCCTGGCCCGCGCATTCGGCATGGAGGATCCCCGGCAGGCGGTGGCCGCGCTCATGAAACTGCCCGGCGAGGTCCGCATCGATCCGGAGCATGTGGAAGTGTCGTTCGGGCTCGACAGCCATCCGCTGGCGATCCGCCTGGCCGGGCTCGATCGCGATCCCGGCTGGATCCCCGCTGCCGGGCGCAGCGTCGAGTTTCGTTTCACATGAGGATCGCCTCGCTTCCGCGCGATCCCGCGACGCACCTGCGC
This sequence comes from Sphingomonas sp., assembly GCF_026460985.1. Lineage (GTDB taxonomy): Bacteria > Pseudomonadota > Alphaproteobacteria > Sphingomonadales > Sphingomonadaceae > Sphingomonas. The sequence continues at coordinate 37,051 of NZ_JAPKNM010000102.1, read as the reverse complement.
CTTGCGCTGCTCGGGGCAGGCGCCGCGCTGGCCGAGCGGATCGGAGCGGCCGGCCCCGACTGGCTCGGCGAATATGCCGCCGAAGTCGCGGCGCTGGCGGGAGAGACGCTGACCGCAGAGCAATGGGGGGCGAAGGTCGAGGCCTGGGCCGCCGCTTCGTCCGGACTTCCGCTCGGACGGCTTCGGAAAATGCTCGACGATCCGCTCGCGTTCGATCTGCTGTTCACCATCGGCCTCACGGGCGAGGATGCGCGGATCGCCGCGCTGCTGGGCGAGAATGACCGGCTGACGCTCGCCACGCTCACTGCGCTCTGGCGCGAGCATCGCGGGCGCGACGATCCGGCCGCGGTACGGAGCGCGGTCAACCGGCTCCTCCAGCTCGGGCTCATCGGCGTCCACGATCCCGAGGCTCCCTATTTCAACCGAGAGCTCGCGATCGCGGGGACGGCCTGGGACGCGCTTGGCGGCGATACCATGCCACCCCCGGGGTGCCGGCTGGTGCCGGCGGCGGAGCTTGCCGCACTCGAGGATATCGTCGTCGCGCCGCCTGTCGCCGGTCGCGCTCGACTGCTCGCGGACGCGATGCGGCAGGATCCGATGCTGGTCCCCCTGCTCCGCGGTCCCTCGCGGAACGGCCGGACAACCCTTGCCGGCACGCTGGCGCGAAGCCTCGGGCGCCCGTTGCTCATCGCCCCTGCCGAGGCCGTCGAACGACCGGAAACCTGGGCACGGCTTGGGCTCTTCGCCTTCCTGCACGATGCCGTTGTGACGGTGTCGCAGCCCGTCGGTCCCGGCGAGATCCGCATGGTGCCGAGCTTCGCGTTCGAGCCGGTACGGCTGGTCGTCGTGACGGGTATGAGCGGCGGCATCCACCTGGCCGACCGGCCGCAGGTCACACTGGCGATCCCTGCTCCCGACCGTGCCGAGCGGACCTTGCATTGGCAGGCCGCGCTCCCCGATCTGTCGCCGGCCGCCGCCGCTGTCCTCGCCGATGCCTTTCGCCTGACCGGGGGAACGATCCGTCGGGCTGCGATCGGCGCCCTGTTGACCGCGCACCAGGCGGGAAGGAGCGCGATCGGCACGGGTGACGTGCGTGCGGCGCTCAGGGACCTGCAGGACAGCCGGCTCGAGACGGTGGCGGCGCGGGTCGACACGGGCGATCGTCCCGAATTCCTCGCGCTCGACGAACTGGCGCGGGACGAGCTCGACGCGCTCGCCATTCGCTGCCGCAACCGCGAGGCGCTCGGAACGCATGCCGGGCCGGGGCCGGGTGCGGCGGGGGTGCGTGCCTTGTTCGCCGGCCCCTCGGGCGCGGGCAAGACGCTTGCGGCGCGGCGGCTGGCGCACGACCTTGCACGCGACATCTGGCGCGTCGACCTGGCGGCGACGGTGAGCAAATATATCGGCGAGACCGAGAAGGCGCTCGACCGCGCCTTCGCCGCGGCGGAGGAGCTCGATACGATCCTGCTGCTCGACGAAGGCGACGCGCTGATGGCGCGGCGCACCGACGTGGGTAACGCCAATGACCGTTACGCCAATCTCGAGACCAATTTCCTCCTTCAGCGGATCGAGAGCTTCTCCGGGATCCTGATCGTCACCACCAACGCCGCCGACCGTATCGACAAGGCGTTCCAGCGGCGGATGGACGTGGTCGTGCCCTTCCACGCGCCCGACGAGCTGCGCCGCTACGAGATCCTCGCGCATCACCTCGGCGAGCATCGCGTCGCCGACGAACTGGTGCAGGAGATCGCGGTGCGCTGCGCGCTCTCGGGCGGGCAGTTGCGCAACGTGGCACTGCACGCGCGGTTGCTCGCGCTCGACGCGGGGATGCCGATCGGCGACGAGATGCTCCGGCGGGCGGTGTTCCGCGAATATCGCAAGATCGAGGCGCATTGCCCGCTCAAGCCGCTGCTTTCGGCGGTGGGCTGAGATGGGCGGAGCGGTCGCCCGGCAGAGCGCGGATGCGGCACCGGCGGCGCGCGCGCCCGAGCCGGGCCGATCGCACGAACGCCGCCGCGTCCAGACCGCACTGAAGCTGTCCGATCCCGGCGACGCGGCCGAACGCGAGGCCGTAGCGACCGCGCGGGCTGTGATGCGCATGCCCGATCCGGTGGTCCCGGCACGGGCGCGGGTGCCCATGCTCGCGGCGCGCGCGCCCGCGGCGGCGGCGCCCGCCCCGAAAGCGAAGAAGGACGAGGTTTCTCCCGAGCTCACTGCCGAGATCAAGTCGCAGGTCGGCGGCGGGCGGCCGCTTTCGGCGGACACGCGCAGCTTCCTCGAACCGCGCTTCAAGGCGAACTTCGCCGGGGTGCGCGTCCATACCGGTGGCAAGGCGGAGAATCTCGCAACGCGTCTGGGTGCGCGGGCCTTCACCTTCGGCAAGGACATCTTCTTCAACGCCGGCGCCTACAAGCCCGACAGCCCCGAGGGCATGGAGCTGATCGCGCACGAACTGACCCATACGATCCAGCAACAGGAAGTGGTGCAGCGCGACGTAGTCCAGCGCGAAGAAGCGGTGACGGTACAGCAGCGCGGCGAGCCGCAGGTGCAGCGCGGCATCGTCAGCGAGGCGCTCGACTGGATCGCCGACAAGGCCAATATCATTCCGGGCTTCCGGCTGTTCACGATCATCATCGGCCGCAACCCGATCAACATGTCTGCCGTCGACCGCAGCGGCGCCAACATCCTGCGCGCGCTGATCGAGTTCATCCCGGGCGGCGGCCTGATCGTCCAGGCGCTCGAGAATCACGGCATCTTCGAGAAGGGCGGCAAGTTCATCGAAGAGCAGTTCGCCGCGCTGCGCAATCTGGGCGGCGCGGTGCGCGATGCGCTGATGGAGTTCATCGACTCGCTCGGCTGGCGCGACATCTTCCGGCTCGGCAGCCTCTGGGACCGCGCCAAGCGCATCTTCACCACACCGATCGACAAGGCGATCGCCTTCGGCAAGGGGCTGGTCACCGGCATCGCCACGCTGGTCAAGGACGCGATCATCAAGCCGCTCGGGCGCTGGGCGGCGAACAACATCCCAAAATGGAACCTGCTCGTCGGCGTGTTCGGCAAGAACCCGATTTCCGACGAGGGCGAGAGCCCGGCCTCGGCACTGATCGGCGCGTTCATGGAACTGATCGGCCAGAAGGAGATCTGGGAGAACATCAAGAAAGGCAACGCCGTCGCCAAGGCCTGGGCGTGGTTCCAGGGTGCGATGAAGGGTGCGCTGTCGCTGGTGACCTCGATCCCCGGCCGGGTGATGAGCACGATCCGCTCGCTGACGATCTTCGACATCGTCACCCTGGTCGGTGCCTTCCAGAAGATCGTCGGCGCCTTCTCCAGCTTCGTCGGCGATTTCATGCGCTGGGCCGGCGGGACGGTGCTCCAGCTGCTCGAGATCATCCTGTCGGTCGTGGCGCCGAGCGTGGTCCCCTATCTGAAGAAGGCGGGCGGAGCCTTCTCGTCGATCATCAAGAACCCCATCGGTTTCGTGCGCACCCTGGTGCGCGCGGGCATCCAGGGCTTCCGGCAATTCGCCCGCAATTTCCTCCAGCACCTCAAGGCGTCGCTGATCGGTTGGCTCACCGGCGCACTGGGCGGGGCCGGCATCTACATCCCGTCGGGCTTCACCCTGATCGAGATATTGAAGTTCGTCCTCTCGGTGATGGGGCTCACCTGGGCCAATGTCCGGGCCAAGCTGGTCAAGGCGACCAACGAGACGGTGGTCAAGGCGCTCGAGACCGGATTCGACATCGTCAAGACCTTGGTCACCGAGGGCCCCGCCGCCGCCTGGCAGAAGATCGTCGAGACGCTCACCAACCTCAAGCAGATGGCGATCGACGCGGTGATGGACTTCGTGAAGTCCAAGGTCATCGAGGCCGCGGTCACCAAATTGCTGTCGATGCTCAACCCGGCGGGCGCGTTCATCCAGGCGATCATCGCGATCTACAACACGATCATGTTCTTCGTGGAACGCATCCGCCAGATCGCGCAGGTCGCGGCGGCGTTCATCGACGGCATCGCCGCGATCGCCGCGGGCAACATCGCGCCGGCCGCCAACAAGGTCGAGCAGACCATGGCTGGGCTGCTGACGCTCGTGATCAGCTTCCTCGCGCGCATCGCAGGCCTGGGCAAGGTGAGCGACGCGGTGCTGGGCCTGGTCAAGAAGATCCGCGCCCCGATCGACAAGGCGCTCGACAAGGTGGTCGCGTGGATCGTCGAGACAGCGAAGAAGCTGGGCAAGATGGCCAAGGACGGGGTCAATGCCGTCATCGATTGGTGGAAGGCCAAGTTCGGTTTCACCAATAAGGACGGGGAGTCGCACACGCTCCAGTTCATCGGCTCGGGCCCGAACTCCAAACTCGGGATAGCCACGACGCTCATGCCGATCCGCGACTATCTCGACGCGCATCCTGACAAGGGCAAGCCCAATTGGGCGGCGGCCGATACCGCGTACAAGGCGGCCGAGACGATCGTCTTCTCGACCGCGAAGAAGACCGAGAAGGAGGCGGCCGATCGCAAGAAGGTGGCCGATGCCATGGCCAAGATGGGCGCAGCCTTCGCTGCCCTCGCCGGCGATGCGCCGAAGGATCCCACCGACTACGGCAGCACCTCGGCCCTCAGGACCGGCATGGCGGCGGGCTATGACGTGATCTTCGGCAAGGCGCCCAGCGGGGGCACGCCGACGGGGAAGTGGCCGACCGACCCCGCGAAAGGCCAGCACTGGATCGACATCTTCGACGCCGGTCTCACCACCGTCGGCGACAAATGGGTGCAGATGCACATCGTGACGGCCGGGCTGGGCGGGAAGGGGACCGATTTCAACAACCTCATCCCGGCGCCGAACAGCGTGAACACCGGGCCGTTCCTCCAGTTCGAACAGGCGGTGGTGAAGCTGCCGGCGGGCAAGTCGGGCAAGATCAAGAACCGCGTCTGGGTCGACATCACCGTCAGCGGTTCGATGGCCGCGCCCACCGGTATTGCCGGCAAGGCCGGAGTCTATCTGTGGAAGGGCAGCAAGAAGGGCGGATGGGAAAAGGATACCAAGCCCGCGGTCTCGGTCAGCGCGGGCATTCCTGCGATCCCCAAGAAGGGCGACAAACGCAAGTTCCTGATCAACTACATCGGCAAGACCGAGATGCGCCAGAAGCCGATCAACCTCGATCGCAACGTCGCCGCCAAGGTCTATGAGAACCGCCCCTATGGCAACAGTGCCGAGGTGACGTCCAAATTGACCGGCAAGCTGACTCCCAAGGAAATCGCGTTCGTGCTCGGGAAGGGACCGGCCTATGGCAGGGACTAGAAAGCGGATCGAAGCCCTCATCGACAAGCTCGAAAAGCACGGCGCGCGGGTCGCGGGCGTGGAGCTGGGCGATCCGATGGAAGCGAGCCTTCCCGATCTCATAGCCGAGCTGGGTGGGGTCCAGCCGCCACCGCCGCTGCTCGATCTCTATCGCGAGATCGACGGCGCCGCGCTGATGTGGAACCTCGAGCATGAAGGCCAGGCGCTGGCCGGGGGCTTCAACCTGCAGGAAATTCGTGTCGCGATGCTGCGCAACGGCGCCGAAGCGGACAGCGAACCGCTCGAGGGGATATTGTGGACGGGCGACGAAGAACCCGATCGGGTCGAACTGTTGCGGAAGATGGTGATCTTCGACTCCGTGCCCGGCCGCAACGATTTCCTGACCTTCCTCATCGACGATCCCGCGCAGCTCTACCTGATCGCCGACGGCGAACCGGCGAAGCTCCATTCCTCGCTCGACGAGACGCTGGACGTGCTGATCGAGCATGGCGGCGCGGACAGCCTGCGCGTGCACCTGACCCATACTGACTGGCGCGGACGCGTAGCCGCCGACCCCGAGCTGGAGGCGATCAGAAAGCTATGACCCCCCGTATCTCCGCGATCATGCCCACCGCCGACCGGCGGCGCTTCGTGCCCGCGGCGATCGCGCAGTTCCTCGCGCAGGGGCGTGACGATGCCGAACTGGTCATCCTCGACGACGGTACCGACAGTGTCGCCGATCTGATCCCCGGCGATCCGCGCATCCGCTATTTCCGCGATGACGCGCGCCGCATCCTGGGCGACAAGCGCAACCGGCTCTGCGACCTCGCGCGCGGCGAGGTGATCGTCCATTGGGACGACGACGACTGGCACGCGCCCGACCGGCTCGCGCGCCAGCTCGCCGCGATCGAGGCGATCGGCGCGGACATCGTCGGCCTGTCCCAGGTGGTCTTCCTCGCCGACGATGGCGCGCGGGCTTGGGACTATCGCTGGGGCGGCCGCCAGCGCTGGGTCTATGGCGCGAGCCTGGCCTATCGCCGCGACTATTGGCTGCGACGGCGCTTCCCGGCGATTCCCACCGGCGAGGACACGCGCTTCGTGCTCGACGCGCGCGATGCGAACATCCACGTCATGACCGATACCGATTGGCTGGTCGCGCGCGTTCATGGCGGCAATACCAGCCCCAAGCGCACGCGGGGCGGCTATTGGACCGAGCGCCCGCCCGGGCCGCTGCTGGATCGGATCGCCGAATGGGCAGGGGGCTCGCCTCCCGCCGCGGTGCGCCCGCTGGCCAATGTATACGCGCTCCTCGCACACGAGCGGCCCGAATGCCTGGTCGATCTGGTGCGCAACCTGCGTTGGCACGACCAGGCCTCGCCGATCCTGCTCTACGACGGCAGCGCGTCGGGGACGCTGATCGATAGGCGCCTGCCCTGGGAGCGCTGGGGCGTCGAGATCGTGCGCGAGGCACGGCCGATGAAATGGGGCGCGCTGCACGGCTTCGCGCTCGATTGCATCGCGCATCTGGGCGAGCGCGACCACGACGCGCTGACCATCGTAGATTCCGACCAGCTGATGCTCCGCACCGGCTATCCCGCCTTCCTCGCTGCGCATGGCGGCGTCCCCGGCATCCTGTCGAGCGACGCGCGGCCGCAGGGGCCCGGGACCCGGATCCCCCCCGCGGCGACGGCGCAGGCGGAACGGGCATTGTGGCGGCCATTCCTCGACCGCTTCGAGGGCGGCGAGGCGGCGTTCGTCCATTGGAGCTTCTGGCCGGCGACGGTGATCGGCGCCGATTGCGGCCGCGCGATCGCCGCCCTGTTCGACGACCCCCAACTCCAGGCGATCCTCGCCGCATCGCGCCTCTGGGCGACCGAGGAGATATTGTTCCCCACGCTCGCCAGGCTGCTCGGCTTCCCCGTGCAGCAGAGCCCGTGCCGGGGCGACTGGACGCAATATCGCCGGCGCTGGAGCACGCGCGACGTGGACATGGCGCGAAGCGATCCGCGCACCTTCTGGATGCATCCGGTGCCTCGGCTGCCCGACGATCCGCTGCGGCGGCACGTGCGGGCATTGTGCAACGACTATCGCCACGCGCCGCCCGCGCCGCTTCCCGCCGACGCCGCGGAGGATGCCGCGATCCTCGCCGAGATGCGCGCGCTGCCGGGCTGGCTCAGCGACGCCGAGGCCCGCGCGTTGCTCACGGGCGCGCGCGGCGCGCTCGCGCGCAAGGGTGCCGCGGGGCATCTGGTCGAGATCGGCAGCCATTGTGGCAAGGCGACGGTCTTGCTCGGCCGTGCGGCCCAGGCCGCGGCGATCGAGGCGCATGTGACGGCGATCGATCGCTTCGACGGCGTCACCGGCAGCCGCGAGGAGAAATTGACGCGCGACCCCGTGACGCGTGGGCGCTTCGACCAGATGCTCGTCGCGTCCGGCCTCGGCCCCTGGGTCTTCGCGCGCACCGGTGAGGCGAGCGAGGTAGCGACCGGGGATCCGGTCGATCTGCTACTCGTCGATGGCTTGCACGATTATCCCGCAGTCGCTGCCGATTTCGCCGCCTTCGAGCACGCGCTCACTCCCGCGGCGCGCGTCGCCTTCCACGATTATGCCGATTACTTCCCCGGCGTGGTGGCCTTTGTCGACGAACTGGTCGCCGCCGGGGGCTGGGAAATCGAGCACGCAGTCGACACGCTTCGTGTCCTGCGCCGGTGCCCGGCCTTGGAAAGCGCGTCCAAGCGCGCATTGGAGGTCCACGCATGACCGCTCCGGCATTGCTCCGCCCGTTGGAGATCATCGCCACGATGCGCGGCATCGGGGGCTGGCTCGACGACGCGGAAGCCGAACTGCTCCTCGCCGCCGCGGCCTATGTGACCCGGGGGGAGGGCGCGCGCACCTTCGTCGAGATCGGCAGCTATCAGGGGCGCTCGACCGTCGTGCTCGGGGCGGCCCTGCGCGCGCTGTCGCCGCAGTCGCGCCTCTACGCGATCGATCCGCACGAAGGCACCGTTGGGTCCGCGGACCAGCGGCTCAACCACGGCGCGCCCACCTTCGAGGCGTTCCTCGCCAATATCGAGGCCGCGGGCGTGTCGAAGCTGGTCGAGCCGGTGCGCAGCCTGTCCTACGAGACCGAATGGAGCGGCCCGATCGACTTGCTGTTCGTCGACGGCCTCCACGATCGGCTGAACGTGGAGCGCGACTATCGGCATTTCGCGCCTTTCCTTGCGTCCTCGGCGGTGGTGCTGTTCCACGATTATGCGAATTACTATCCGGGCGTCGTCGCATTCGTCGACGAACTGGTCGCAAACGAGGGCTGGGCCGTCGCCGCGCGCGCGGCATCGATGATCATGCTCCATCGTCCCTAGAGCCCTGGGCGGCGCACCTCGCTGTCAAATCAATGACATGACGGAGCATTGATCCGTCACTGCACTGCAACAACGACGCCGTGCCCGCGTCATCCGGCGCACCTAGTGCCCCCCGTCATCCGCCGGTGCGGACATCGAATTCGGGGAGCTGAAATGAAGGTCGCATATCCTGTCCGCGCGGCGCTGTTCGCGCTGCTTGCTACTTGCAGCACCCATGCCCTGGCACAGACCGCTGCTGATCCGGAGGCGCCGGCGCAGGCGGGCGAGGAGGATATCGTGGTCACCGGCCGCGCAGGCGCAGGCGAGCGCACCCGGGTCGAGACGAGCTACGCCCTCACCATCATCGACAACGACGCGCTGCGCTCGCGCGCGCCGTCGAGCGTCACCGAGACGCTCAAGTCGGTCCCCGGCTTCTGGGTCGAGGCATCGGGCGGCGAGGGCAGCGGCAACGTCCGCGCGCGCGGCATTCCGGTCGACGGGTTCGGATCGATCAACCTGCTCGAGGACGGCCTGCCGGTGCAGCACGATCCCGCGCTCGGTTATCTCAATGCCGACCAGGCCTTCCGCGTCGATCAGTCGATCGACCGGATCGAAGTCGTGCGCGGCGGCCCCTCGTCGGTCTTCTATTCGAACGCGCCGGGCGGCGTGGTCAACTTCATCACCCGCAAGCCGGGCGACTCGATCTCGGGCGTGGCGCGGGTGCTCTACGGCCCGACCGCGGACCTCTACCGCGTCGACGGCTGGGTCGGCGCGCCGATCGGCGGCGGCTGGGGCATCGGCGTCGGCGGCTTCTACCGCAACGAGCGCGGCGTGCGCGATCCCGGCTTCACCGGCAACAAGGGCGGCCAGATCCGCGCCGACCTGCACGGCGATTTCGACAATGGCAGCACCACGATCAGCTACAAGCACCTCGCCGACAATGCGATCTTCTACACCGGCATCCCGCTGACCAAGGACAGCGAGGGCGATATCGTCGGCCTGCCCGGCTTCGATCCGCATTATGGCACCACCGCGAGCGAGCAGCTCCGCCGCATGACGCTCAAGAGCGCTACCGGCCCGGTCGATTTTCGCGAGGATCAGGGCACGCGCATCCGGCTCGACCAGCTCAGCTGGCTGAGCGACTGGCAGGTCGGCGACGGGTGGAAGCTCAGCCACCGGCTGCGCTACCGCGATTCCAACACCGTGCGTAACGGCGTCTATCCCGCCTCGGTGAGCACTGCGACGGCACTGCTCGGCACCTATCGCAACCAGCTGCTCGCTGCCTTCCCCAGCGCTACGAGCATCCAGCTGCGCTATGTCGACAGCGGCCAGCCCTTCGACGTCGCCGGCCAGAACGGCAATGGCGACGTCTTCATCAACGCCGCGCGGCCGGTGACGGTGGAGGAGAGCGAACTGCTCAACGACCTGCGCCTCGCCCACCGCTTCGAAGCGGCGGGCACGCACGACTTCGCGGTCGGCGTCTATTACGCCTATATCAAGGAGACCTTCCGCCGTTACTCGGCGTCGACGATCCAGGACGTGTCGAACAACTCGCGCCTGCTCGATCTTGTCGCGCTCAATGCGGCGGGCGCGGTCGTCGGTTCGCTGACCGAGAACGGCGTCGCGCGCTACGGCTCGGAATTCGCCAACGGCTATGGATCGCAGCGCACCGTCGCGGTCTACGCCTCGGACGAGTGGCAGATCGCGCCGGGCTTCCGCATCGACGGCGGGCTGCGCTGGGAGAAGGTCTCGGCCGCCGGCGCGCAGGAGAACAGCCGCACGGTCAATCTGGGCAATGCCGCCACGCTCGCCGACGACAGCGTGCTGACCGGCAACGGCGTGTTTGTCCCTTATAGCCGCGAGTTCAACCGCGTCGGCTGGACGCTCGGCGCCAACTGGCAGTTCGCCGACCGCGCCGGCCTCTTCGCGCGCTATACCTCGGCCTTCCGCCTGCCGAGCGTAGGCAGCTTCATCACCAACGCGACCGCGCAGCCGGTGGTCCAGGGGATCGACATGTGGGAGGCCGGGGTAAAGTACGGCTCGCCGCTGCTCAGCCTCTATGCGACGGCGTTCCTGACCGATTTCGACTCCTATTCGATCGGCAACACCCAGTTCAATCCGGCCACCAACAGCTATACCCAGCAGACGGTCCTCACCGACACGCGCGCTTATGGTGTCGAGTTCGAAGGCACGTTGCGTCCGGCGCCGTTCTTCGATTTCACGCTCAACGCCACCTGGCAGGAGCCGACCTTCCGCAACCTCAAATATAACGAGCTGGCGACGGTCAATGGCGTCCAGACGCTGATCCCCCGCGACTATTCGGGCAACCAACTGCTCCGCGTGCCCAAGCTGGCGCTGCGGGCGACTCCGGCGGTCAATCTGTTCGACAATCGCTTCCGCGCCCAGCTCGACGTCGAGCATTATTCGAAGCGCTATGCCGATGCCGCGAACACCTCCGAGCTGCCGGCCTATACTGTGCTCAACGCGAGCGTGCGCCTCGGGCTCACCGACCAGATCAGCCTCTGGGCCTATGGCGACAATCTGACCAACACGATCGGCCTCACCGAGGGCAATCCGCGCGCGGGCGAGCTCACCAGCGGCCAGGCCAACGACCTGTTGTTCATCGGGCGTCCGATCCTGGGCCGCAATTTCCGCTTCGCCGTGGACTTCAAGTTCTGATGCTCCGGATCGCCGCGGTATTGCTGGCGGCTGCCGTCATGCCGACGGCGGCGGCCGCCAAGGATCTCGTCTTCTCGGGCGAGATCACCGGCGCGGATCACCAGAGCTACAAGCCGGTTCCGTTCGAGGTTCCGGCGGGCGTCGAGCGGATCACGGTGACTTTGACCTACGACAAGTCGAACAAGACCGTCGTCGACCTTGGCATATGGGATCCGCGGCGGTTCCGCGGCTGGAGCGGTGGCACGCGCGACCGCTTCACGATCGCCGCCAGCGATGCCACGCCGGGCTATCTCGCGGGCGATCTGCCTGCGGGGCGCTGGCGGGTCATGCTGGGGGTTCCGAACGCGCGGCCGGGAAGCCGCGCCGCCTATCGCGTGGCGGTGCATTTCGACCGCGGCGAGCGCCACGACGCCACCGCGGCGATCGCCGATACGCCGTTGAACCCGGCCGCCGGCTGGTATCGCGGCGATCTCCACATGCACGACGCCAACAGCGACGGCAGCTGCCAGAGCCAGGCGGGGAAGCGCGTGCCCTGTCCCTTGTTCCGGACGGTCGGCGCGGCGGCGGCCGCCGGCCTCGATTTCATCGCAGTGACCGACCACAATACCACCGCGCATTTCGGCGGCCTGCGCGAGCTCCAGCCCTATTTCGACAAGCTGCTGCTGATCCCGGGCGCCGAGATCACGACCTTCGGCGGACATGCCAACATCTTCGGCCCGCGCAGGTTCGTGGACTTCCGCGTCGGGAGCGCGGACGTGCGCGACGTCCGGGCGCTGGAGCACGACGTGGCGGCCGCAGGGGCGATCCTGTCGATCAACCATCCGGCCCTGCCTTCGGGCGAGCTCTGCATGGGATGCGGCTGGGTCTGGCCGCAGACCGACTGGCGCGGGGTTTCCGCGGTCGAGGTCGTCAACGCCACCAACGTCGAAGGGCCGCTGGCGGGGATCGGCTTCTGGTACGCCCGGCTCAACGAGGGACACCGGCTCACCGGCATCGCGGGGAGCGACAACCACGATCCCGATGCGCCGAGCGGCAAGGCGCCGATCGGGCGGCCGACCACGGCGGTCCACGCGCCACAGCTCTCGACGAGCGGCATCCTCCAGGGGATTCGCGACGGCAATGTCTTCATCGACGTGACGGGTACGCGGACACGCCTGCTCGAGGTCGAGGCGCGGAGCGGCTCGGCGCGCGCGGTGATGGGGGGAACCCTCGCCGTCCGGGGCGAGGTCGCGGTGCGCGCGCACGTTGTCGACACTCCCGGCGCGACCGCCGAGCTCGTCCTGAACGGCGAGGTCCAACTGCGGCGCCCGATCACCGAGACGGATGCCGTCGCGGCCTTCCAGCTGAAGGCCCCATGCGGCTGGACTGCGGTAAACCTGCGCGACGGCGCCGGGCATCTCGTGTTGATCGGCAACCCGATCTACCTGCAATGCCGTTGAACGGGGATCGTGTGCTTCAGGAAGACGCGGGCGTGCAGGTACCGCGATAGGCTGCGGTTCGGCCGCTGATGCGGATCGCTCCCGTGCTCCGGTCGATATGGACCTTCGGACGGCTCATGAGGTTCACCGCGGCGGAGGCCGTGATCGAGCCCTCCGTCAGCTTCAAGTCGCTGAGCTTGAACCAGGCCTCATCGTCGCCCGGGATGGCGGGGAGCATCGTGGCAGGCAACCGGATCTTGCCTTGGTTTCCGGCGATTCGGATCTCTACCCGATCCTGGAACGTCTCGTTGCGCTTGTCGTGCGCGGTGGGCCAGGCGCTGTTGCCGCTGTTCTGCGCGCCATAGACGGTCGCGACATCCTCCCGGACCGCGGAACCGCCGCCGTCGCAGGTCAGCGCGAGGGGTAGCGGCGCCTGGAGAAGCAAAAGAGCGAAAAGCATCAGCGTTTCTCCACCATCACTCGCCCGAATCGCGCCGAGCGGCGGCGTTGACGATCGCCTTGCCCGGTGCAGGGCAACGCACGATCACGCGCTGGCTGCCCGTCTTGCCGGCCGGCAGGTGGACGGTCTGGCTTTTGCAGCCCGCCTTCAATCCGGCGGATGCCTGGTTTTGCTGCGGCTCGGCCTGTAGTCCGGCAAGTCCAAGGGCGGCGAACGTTACGAAGAGCATGGCTGTTTCCTCAACTGCGGTGTCGAGACGGCAGCTAAAGAAGCACTGTTGCTTCTGGTTCGCGCGAACGTAACGAAACGTTGCTGAACGCCGATGCTGCAGCTGCGAGGGTTGTTACGGCCGGATTGGGCTCTTAGGTCAGCCGGCGATGCTTCATCAATCGGTAACCCCGCCCATGATCATCCTCGTCGAGGACGATCCCCCGCTCCGGACGCTCACTGCGCGCGCGCTCCAGGAGCACGGCTTCCGCGTACGCCCGGTCGCAACCGCGCCCGAGATGTGGGTGGCGTTCGAGGCGTCCCCGGTCGATCTCGTCATCCTCGACGTCATGCTTCCCGGCACCAGCGGCATCGACCTGTGCCGGATGATCCGCGACCGGAGCCGCGTTCCGATCATCTTCATCTCGGCCAAGGGAAGCGAGACCGACCGCGTGGTCGGGCTCGAGCTCGGCGCGGACGATTATCTCGCCAAGCCCTTCGGCACGCGCGAGCTCATCGCCCGCGTCCGCGCCGTGCTGCGCCGTGGCACGCCCGAGCCTTCGCCCGCGCATCAGGTGAAGGGGCTGGTCCAATTCGACGACTGGACGATCAGCCTTCCACGGCGCGAGCTCCATTCGCCCAGCGGCGCGCTGGTCGAGCTCACCGGGGCGGAATTCGACCTGCTGGTCAGCCTTTGCGACCATGCCGGGCGCGTCATCGCGCGCGAGCGGCTGATCGAGCTGTCGCGCATGCGGCTGGGCGACAGCTCCGATCGCAGCGTCGACGTCCTGATCAGCCGTCTCCGGCGCAAGCTCTCCAACGCGCACGACAAGGCGCCGATCGTCACCGTTCGCGGCGTCGGCTATATGCTCAACGCGGTCGTCACGCGGACTTGACGCGTATCCTGCGCCCTTCGGTCGGCCTGATCGGCCGGATCTTCGGGATTCTGCTGCTTGCGATCCTGATCGAGTTCGGCGCCAGCACCTTCTATTATGAGCGCGCGAGCCAGCTGTCGGTCCGCGACGACGAGGCGCGCCGGCTCGCCGAGCATCTGGTGATCGCGCGCAAGCTGCTGGACGAGGAGCCGGCGGCGCAGCGCGCGGCGCTCGCCGCCGATCTCACGACCTCGCGCTACATCGTGCGCTGGAGCCCAAAGCTGCCCGTGCGGCTGCACATCGCGCCCACGCTCGATCGCGTCCATCGCCAGGTCATCGCATGGGAGCCGAGCCTCGCCACCGCGAACCCGCGGCTGCGTCTCACCGGCAGCGGGCGCAACGCCGTGATCGAGGGCGGCATCACGCTGTCCGACGGCAGCTGGATGCAGTTCGCCACGCGCGAGCCGGTGCACGAGCTCAGCTTCTCGTTCGATCGCATCCTCCTCGGCCTTGCGCCGGCGGTCATCATCATCCTCATCGGCGGCGTATTGGTCCGGCAGACGTTGCTGCCCATGCGCCAGCTCGCCCAGGCCGCCGAGCGTGTCGGCAGCGACGAGGCGGAGGAGCTTCGCGAGGCGGGCCCGCGCGAGCTGCGGCGGGTGATCCGCGCCTTCAACCGCATGCAGGCGCGGATCCACGGGCTGATCGAGGACCGGACGCAGGCGCTCGCGGCGGTCGGCCACGACATGCGCACGCCGCTGGCGCGCTTGCGGCTGCGCGCCGACGTGGTCGACGATCCGGAGGCGTACAAGGCGATGGAGGCCGACATCTCCGAGATGGAGGCGATGATCAGCTCGCTCCTCGCCTATCTCAACGGCGAGGACGATACCGAGCGCCCCGTTCCCGTCGATCTCGCCGCTTTGTGCCAGACCGTCGCCGACGACGCGCGCGATCGGGACGGCGACGTGCGCTACGAGGGGCCGGATCATCTCGAGCTCGCTGTTCGACCGGGTGCGCTCAAGCGGGCGCTGGTCAATCTCGTCGAGAATGGCGTCCATCATGCCGAGCATGTGTGGATCAGGCTCTCGAAGGACGAGGCAGGCATAGCGCTGCGCGTCGAGGATGACGGTGCGGGCATTCCGCCCGAAGCCATGGAATCGGTGCTGCAGCCCTTCGTTCGCCTCGATCAGGCGCGGTCGCGCGACACGATGGGACTGGGCCTCGGCCTTTCGATCGTCGTGCGCGCGGTCGCGGCGGAGGGCGGCACGTTCAGCCTGCGCAACCGCAGCGCCGGTGGCCTCAGCGCCGAGATCCGCCTGCCGCTCGGCTGACACGTCCGGCCGACGCGCAACACTTCCTTACACTGGCGCTGCGCCGCAGCAAAACTGGATCCCTAGCTCCGTATCCATGCCCGCCGCGAGCGGGCTGGCCAGGAGTATGTCCAGTGAACGAATTGATGGGACGCGTGCTGAGTTTCGCGAAGCAGGTCTTTCCCGACCAGAGCGACCTGTACGCGCGTTTGGCGAGCGACGGGCAGAGCCCCAAGGCGCTGATGATCTCCTGCGCGGATTCGCGCGTGGTGCCCGAACAGATCATGCAGGCGGGGCCGGGCGAATTGTTCGTCTGCCGCAATGCCGGCAATATCGTACCGCCCTTCGCCACCCAGAATGGCGGCGTCTCCTCGACGGTGGAATATGCCGTGGAGGCGCTGGGCGTGCACGACATCATCGTGTGCGGCCATTCCGATTGCGGCGCGATGAAGGCGCTGATGAACCCGGACATGCTGGCGAACATGCCCAACGTCGCCGCCTGGCTTCGGCACAGCCACGCGGCCGAGAGTGTGGTGCGGCGCGGCTATCCCGAGCTCGAGAATGGCGAGGCGGTGCGTGCCGCGAGCCTCGAAAACGTGGTGGTGCAGATCGCGCATCTTCGCACGCACCCATCGGTAGCGGCCGCGATCGCGCGCGGCGAGGTGGCGCTGCACGGCTGGTTCTTCGACATCGCCGCCGGCCAGGTGCTGGCGCTCGATGGAGCGAGCGGCCAGTTCGTCCAGATCCGCGAAGGGACACCGCTCCCCGTCGCGCTTCCGGCCGCCCCGCGCCTCGCGGGCGAGCGCCTGGAGGCGGCGGAATGAGCGCCATCGCCGACCGCTTCAAATCCGTCTGGAACGTCCGCGATCTCACGGCGTCGATCGTCGTCTTCCTCGTCGCGATGCCCTTGTGCATGGGGATCGCGATCGCGTCCGGCGTTCCGGCCGAGAAGGGCCTGATCACCGGCATCATCGGCGGCCTCGTCGTCGGTGCGCTGGCGGGTTCGCCGCTCCAGGTCAGCGGTCCGGCCGCTGGCCTCGCGGTGATCGTGTTCGAGCTGGTGCGCGACCAGGGTCTCTCCGCGCTCGGCCCGATTCTCATGCTCGCGGGGCTGGTGCAGGTCCTTGCGGGCGTGTTCCGGCTCGGCGGCTGGTTCCGCGCGATCTCGCCCGCGGTGGTGCATGGCATGCTCGCCGGGATCGGCGTGCTGATCGTGATCGGCCAGTTCCACGTATTGTTCGATTCGAAACCGCTTCCCAGCGGCCTCGAAAACCTCGCGGCCATCCCGGGCCGCCTGCTCGACCTGTCGCCCACCAGCGTCGCGGCGGCCGAGATCGCGCTCGCGCTCAGCCTCACCACGATCGCGGTCATGCTCGGCTGGGAGAAGTGGCGACCGACGGCGCTCAAGCTGGTGCCGGGCGCGCTGATGGGCGTGGTCGCGGCCGCGCTGCTCGCGTTCCTGCTCGGGCTCGACGTGACTCGCGTCAGCGTGCCGGAGAATATCGCGGCGGCGATCACGCTGCCCGATAGCGGCGCCTTCGCGCTTCTGCTCAACCCTGCGGTGATCGGCGCCGCCTTTGCGATCGCGTTCATCGCCAGCGCGGAGACGCTGCTCTCGGCCGCCGCGGTGGACCGCATGCATGACGGCGTGCGGACCGACTACAACAAGGAGCTCCGCGCCCAGGGCGTGGGCAATCTGCTTTGTGGCATCGCCGGCGCGCTGCCGATGACCGGCGTGATCGTCCGCAGTTCCGCCAACGTCCAGGCGGGCGCGCAGACGCGGGCGTCCGCGATGCTCCACGGCGTCTGGATCCTCGGCTTCGTCGCCTTGCTCCCCTGGCTGCTCCGCGAGATCCCGATGGCGGCGCTGGGCGCGGTGCTGGTGGTGACGGGCGCGCGGCTGGTGAATTTCAGCCATGCCAGGCATCTGCTGCGCGACTATGGCGTGCTCCCCGCGATGATCTGGGCGGTGACGCTGGTGCTGGTCGTCGCCGAGGACCTGCTGACCGGCGTGCTCGTCGGGATTGCGCTGTCGATGCTCGAACTGCTGCCGCATTTCCGCCGGCTCCGGCTGCGGGTCGACGAGCATGAGGAAGCCGAGGGGCGCAGCACCCTCACGCTTTCGGGCGCCGCCACCTTCGTCGCGCTTCCCAAGCTCTCGGCGAAGCTCGAGGCGCTGCCGAGCAAGGCGCCGGTGCTGCTCGATCTCTCCAAATGCTCGGCGATCGACCATACCGTCTCCGAGCTTCTCAAGGACTGGCTGCAGCGCCGCCGCGCCGGGGGCGGGCAGGTGGAAGTGTTCGGCAGCAGCGGGAGGATGGCCGAACTCGCACGCGCCTGACCGATCGTTCCCAATTCGCTTGACCCGCGGCTCCGCTTCCGGTTCAGTCTAATCATCAGACAATTGATTGGGCGAGGACATGGAAGGACGGAGCCGCGGCATCAGGCTTGGGGTGCGATGCGCGACATGGGCGGCAGCTGCCTTGGGATTCGGCCTGGCGCCCGCGAATGCCCAGGCGCCGGCCAATCGCGCCGAGTTGACGGTCGAGGCGGGCCGTCCGGGCGCTACGATCGATCCGAACATCTACGGCCATTTCGTCGAGCATCTCGGCCGCGGCGTCTATGAGGGCATCTGGGTCGGCCCCGATTCGCCGATCCCGAACGTCCGCGGCATCCGCAAGGACGTCGTCGCGGCGCTGCGCAAGATCAAGGTGCCGGTGATCCGCTGGCCCGGCGGGTGCTTCGCCGATGCCTATCACTGGCAGGACGGGATCGGCCCCACGGCGTCGCGTCCGGCCGGCATCAACAGCGCGTGGAACAAGACGCCCGAGACCAATGCGTTCGGCACGCACGAATTCATGGATTTCCTGGGGCAGATCGGCGCCAAGCCCTTCATCTCGGTCAATGTCGGCTCGGGCAGCGTCCGCGAGGCGGACGACTGGATGCGCTACATGACCGCCCCGGCCACCAGCGCGCCGGGCAAGGCGCGCGCCGCCAACGGCCGCGCCGAGCCGTGGAACGTGCCCTTTGTCGGCGTCGGCAACGAGACCTGGGGCTGCGGCGGCAACATGACCGCGGACACCTATGCCGCCGCGTTCCGCCATTATGCCGCGTTCCTCCGCAACTATTCGGGGGGCCCCGCGAACCTGATAGCCGTGGGCTCGGACACCGACGATTACGAATGGACCGAGCGGATGATGGCGCTCGCGATGAAGTGGCGCCCGAACCCGACTCCGCTCGCGCTGACTTCGGACCGGCCGCTGATGTGGGGCCTGTCGCTCCACTTCTACACCTTCGCCGGCGACAACTGGCACAAGAAGGGCCGCAACGTCGATTTCCCGGAGAAGGATTGGGTGGCCGCGCTCGCCAGGGCCAATTTCACCGACGAACTGATCCGCCGGCACGCGGCGATCATGGACAAATATGATCCCGAGAAGAAGGTCGCGCTGGCGGTCGACGAATGGGGGGCGTGGTTCGACAGCGAGAAGGACGCGCCTTCGCAGCTCTACCTCGAGAGCACGCTCCGCGACGCGGTGATCGCGGGCATGAGCCTCAACATCTTCAATCGCCACGCCGACCGCGTCCGGATGGCCAATATCGCCCAGATGGTGAACGTCATCCAGTCGCTGATCCTCACCGATGGCGCCAAGATGGTGGTGACGCCGACCTGGCACGTCTTCGACATGTACAAGGTGCACCAGGGCGCGACGCTGATCCCGGTGGACGTGCAGGCGCCCGATTATGTGCATGGCGAGACGCGCCTTCCGAGCCTCAGCGTCTCCGCGTCGAAGGACGCCGGGGGCAAGCTGCACCTGACCATCGTCAATCTCGATCCCGCGCGGGCGAGCAGCCTCCGCATCCAGCTGAACGGCGGCACCTTCCGCCAGGCGCGGGGAGAGGTACTCACGGCCGACCGGATCGACACCCGGGTCCGCTTCGATGCGCCCGATCCGTTCACGCCCGCTCCGCTGGCGACCAGCATTGCGGACAATGGGATCACGGTGACCATACCCTCCAAGTCGGTCAGCCTGATCGAAGCCTTTTAGGAGCTGCCAAGATGAAGTGTTTGCTTGCCGCGAGTGCGACTGCGCTCGGCCTTCTCCTGTCGCCGGTATCCGCCGCGCAGACGGCGCCGGAACGACCGGCGAAGCAGCTCCCGGTCGTCGCCACGATCGCTCCGACGAAGGGGAAGCCGGCGGCGGAGAAGGATCGCTCCGCCTATCTGCTCGTCTATTTCAAGGACGAGACCCATTCGCTCCACTTCGCCGTGTCGAGCGACGGCTACAGCTTCACCGACGTGAACGGGGGCGAGCCGGTGTTGCTCGGGCGCGACATCGCCGAGCAGAAGGGCGTGCGCGATCCCCATATTTCGCGGGGGCCCGACGGCGCCTTCTACCTGGCGATGACCGACCTCCACATCTTCGCGCAGCGCGAGGGGCTGCGCAGCACCGAGTGGCAGCGCGACGGCGAGCGCTACGGCTGGGGCAACAACCGCGCGCTGATCTTCATGAAATCCTATGACCTGGTGCACTGGACGCATGCGGCGGTCCGGGTCGATCGCCTCTTCCCCTCCACGGCCGAGATCGGCACGGCCTGGGCGCCCCAGACCCTCTACGATCCCGCAAAGCGCAAGATGATGGTCTATTACTCGACGCGGGACGGCAAGGAGACCGACCACATGGTCTATTCCTATGCCGACGACGCCTTCACGACGCTGACCGCGCCGCCGGTGCCGCTGTTCAAATATCCCGACCCTACGAAGGGCACGATCGACGGCGACATCACGCGCGTCGGCGGCAAATACCATCTCTTCTACGTGGCCCATGACAAGCCCGGCCATCTGCGCCAGGCGGTCTCCGGCAAGATCAACCGGGACTATGCGTTCGATCCCACCAAGATCGACCCCGAGACCGTCGCAACCGAGGCCCCGAGCCTGTGGCGGCGGCACGGCACCGACACCTATGTCCTCATGTACGACGTGTTCGGCGCCAAGCCGGTCAACAATATGGGCTTCTCGGAGACGCGCGACTTCGTGCACTTCAAGAATCTCGGCCGCTTCAACGAGCCGGGTTCGCCGATGAAGTCGACCAACTTCTCCCAGCCCAAGCACGGCGCGGTGGTGTCGATCAGCCCGGAGGAGATGCGACGCCTGCAGGCCTATTTTGCACGCTGACGGTGTTCGCGGGCGAAGGCCGGGGCCGGCCTTCGCCCGTCATGCTCAGGGCTGCAGGGCTTCCATCACCACCTGCACCACCTGGCTGCCCTCGGGGGTGGTCCAGTTCCCGACCAACTCCGCGACTAGCTGATTGGTGCTGGTCAGCGTCACGCCCGCGCGCTCCATCCGCCGCAGCGCCATGTCGTCGCCGATCCTGCTCGGCGAGCCGCCGGCATCCGCCACCACCTGGACCTCATAACCCGCGCGCACTAGGCTGAGCGCCGGGAAGACCGTGCAGACGTCGTTGGTTACGCCGGCGAGGATCAGCTTCTTCCGCCCGGTCGCCCGGACCGCGGCGGCGAAATCCTCGTCCTCCATCGCGTTGACGATGCCGGCGCGCTTGATCCGGGCGGCGAAGGCGTCCGGCAGGATCTCGCCAAGCTCGCTCATCAGCGGGCCCTGCGCGAATTCCTCCATGCTCGAGGTGAGCACGACCGGCAGCGCGTAGATCTTCGCCACCTTGGCCAGCATGGTCGCGTTGCGCTTCATCTCGTCGAGCGGGATGGACTGCACCCAGCTCATCGTGCCGACTTGATGGTCGATCAGCAGCATCGCCGCATTGTCGGCGCTGAACTTCTCATAGGTCATGGTCTTGCTCCTTGTGATCGACTGGTCAGCGGCGCAGCGGCCGGCCGCCGAAGAACATGGCTCTGGCGACGCCCTCGGAGGCGCGGAACGTGACGGCGTCGGGCGCCGACCGCGCCTCGAAGACGGGGAGGCGGAGGTCCTCCACATTGAAGCACTCGCCCTGGACTTCCATCACGCCGTAGATCGGCATGACGAATGCGACCTCGCCCGCCGCGATCGGCACGGAGAGCTCGGCGCTTTCCTCCAGCCGGATGTCGAGCATCGTCACGTCGGTCGGCGGCTGGAGCGGGGAGCGGGATTCCCCGAACTGGCCGAGGGGGACGCGTATCTCGGCGCCGGGCGTCCGGACCACCGGCACCTGTTCCGGCTCCAGGCTCAACGCGAAGGGCGCCATGTCCTGCCGGTCCGGGGGGAGGCCCACGAAGATTTGCAGCGAATGCACCGTCTTGCCCGGTTCCGCCGGCACTTCCTCGTGCACGATGCCGCGTCCCGCTGCGGTCCAGTGGAGGCCGCCCGGCCGGATCAGGTTGCGCGTGCCGATCGAGTCGCGATTGTCGATCCCGGTCTCGGAATCGAGGAAGACATAGGACACCGCCGAGAAGCCGGCGTGCGGGTGCGCCGGAAAGGTGGGTGCGCTCATCCAGGCATGGTCGATGCCGATGAACGGGTCGATCAGCTCGGCGACTCCGCGCAGGCCCAGGGCCCGGAAATGGCTGCCGTGATTGGCCCGCTGGAGGGGGGCGATGATGGCCATGGCCGTTCCCCTCAAGCCGGCCCGGCGGCGCTGAGGGCGGCGTAATCGGTATAGCCCTGCGCGCTGCCGCCGAAGAAGGTGTTGCGGTCCGCATCGTTCATCGGCGCATCGGCCTTCAGCCGCGCGACGAAGTCCGGATTGGCCAGGATCATCTGACCATAGGATTCCAGATCGGCCAGCCCCGATGCCGTGTCGGCGCCGATCTGGTCGCGCGGGCGGCCGGGCCGGTTCAGGATCAGCGGCTGCTTCCAGAGCTTGCGGATGTCGGCCAGCAGCGGCTCGTCGCCCTGGTGCATGACGTGCAGATAGGCGAGGCCGAGCTTGTCGAGTTCGGCGACCAGGTAACGATAGAGGTCGGGCCCTTCGGCACCTTCGTCGATCCCCCACATGGTCGTGCCGGGGGAGAGGCGGATGGCGGTGCGGTCCGCGCCGATCTCCTCGGCGATCGCCGCGGCGACCTCGATGGCGAAGCGGGCGCGGTTCTCGATTCCGCCGCCATATTCGTCGGTGCGCGCGTTGGCGCTCGGCGCGAAGAACTGGTGGACGAGATAGGCGTTCGCGCCGTGGATCTCGACACCGTCGGCACCGGCCTCGATCGCGCGGCGCGCCGCGTGGCGGAAGTCGGCGACGGTCTGGCGTACCTCCTCGGTCGTCAGCGCGCGCGGCACCGGGATGTCCTGCATTCCCGTCGCGGTGAACATCCCGCTCCCAGGCGCGATCGCCGAGGGCGCGACGCCCTGGCGGTGATGCGGCGTGTTGTCGGGGTGCGACATGCGCCCGGCGTGCATGAGCTGGATGAAGATATGGCCGCCCTTGTCGTGCACGGCGGACGCGATCTTCCTCCACCCCGCGACGTGCGCGTCGGAATGGATGCCCGGCGTGGTCAGATAGCCCTGACCGTCCTCCGAGGGCTGGGTGCCCTCGGTCACGATCAGGCCGACCCCGGCGCGCTGGGCATAATATTCGGTGGCGAGCTCGCCGGGCGTACCGTCGAACGCGGCGCGGCTGCGGGTCATCGGTGCCATGACCAGGCGGTTGGGAAGCAGCGAGCGGCCGACGCGGACCGGGGTGAACAAGCTATTCATTGGATCCTCCATTGGTTGGAGGCCTTGTCCACTATTCCGATCTCGGGATAAATCCGGTCAAACTGGAATCACTGTTCCATTGATGGGGTAATCGAGTGGACCATCTGAACGACATGGCGCTGTTCGTGGAAGTGGCGAGGGCGAAGAGCTTCCGGAAGGCGGCGGAGGCCATCGGCATGCCCAACTCCACTCTTTCGCGGCGCATCAGCGCGCTGGAAAAGGCGATCGGGCTGCGGCTGCTGCATCGCACGACGCGCAGGATCGAGCTCACCGAGGCGGGCCAGCTTTATTATGAGCGGAGCAAGCGGATCGTCGACGAGGCGCGGCTGGCGCACGAGCAACTCGGGGCGATGCTCGAGCAGCCGAGCGGCGTCCTGCGGGTTTCGCTCCCGGTGGACTTCGCGACCTTTTACCTCACGCCGATCGTCGTCGATTTCGCGAAACGCTATCCCGGCATCACCTTCGAATTCGACCTCACCCCGCGCCGCGTCGACCTGGTGGCCGAGCCGTTCGACGTGGCGATCCGCATGGGCGAGCTCGAGGATTCGGGCCTGATCGCGCGCAGTCTCGGACGTCACCCGCGCTATCTCTATGCGTCGCCGGGCTATCTCGAAGCCTCGGGCGAGCCGGCTGCGCCGGCAGACCTGGCGGAGCACGAATGCATCTGCATGCCCAAGGCTGCGACCTGGACGCTGCACGACGGCGCGGACAAGGTCGAGGTCGAAGTGGGCGGCCGCTTCACGCTCAACAGCGTCGGGATGATTCGCGCGCTGGCGGTCAACCACCAGGGCATTGCCATGCTCGCCGAGCAGATCGTCGCGGAGGACCTCGCCTCGGGCAGGCTGCGGCGGGTCCTGCCCGGGTGGCAGGGCCCGTCGATCAGCGTCCACGCCATCACCGAGACCCGCCTCATTCCGGCCAAGGCCCAGCGATTCATCGAGTTCCTCTCGGCCAGGCTGACGGAAGGCGCGTGAGGCTCAGTCGAGCCGCTGCAGCTCGATGTTCCGGAAATCGATCTGATGGCCCTCGCTCTGCAGCGCGATATAGCCCTGGCCCAGTTGGACCTTGCCCCCCGCTGCGGCGATCAGCGGCTGCGCGTCCTTGTCCCCGGGATCGAGCTCGGGCGCGGAATAATGCAGCACGGCCTTGCCATCGATGAAATGGGTGATCTCGCCATTGGGCAGCACCTCGAGCTCGAGCCGCGTCCAGCGGCCGACCGGCAGCAAGGGCGAGGTGGAAGGGATGCAGTGGCGCGGGTCGCGCTTGCCCTCGAACACCACGGTCGTGCCGGGCGTGCAGAGATTGCCGGTCGGCTCCTGCGTCGGGCGCGGAATGCCGAGCAGCTGCAGTTCCAGGCTCACCGGGAAGGGCTGATCGCGCCGCATCGTCTCGGGCGCCTGCGAATGGAACATCAGCCCGGAATTGCTGGCCTGCCACTCCTTGATGCCCGGCAGCGATTCGCCGAACAGCCGGTATTCGAGGCGGATGCGATAGGCCTTGAGCGGCGTCTTCCAGAAGAGATGGCCGAACTCGCCTTCGAACTTCGTATAGTTGGCGTGCGAGACGCGGATCGCGCCATCGTGCACGATGAACATGTGCAGCGGATCCTCGCCCACGGCGCGGCCCGTGATCTTGGGCGTCCAGCCGGCGAGCGTCTTGCCGTCGAAGATGCGCTCCCACTTGGCCACGGGCGCGGGCGCGGGAGCGGCGCCGAGCAGCGCCAACATGGGGAGGAGGAAGAGTCTCATGTGTCGAACGGCTCCAGTTGCTGGGGTCTCGGCTTTTCCGCGCTCCCGGGCCGGGCGCACGACGGAGACGTGATCGCGGAACTCGCGCGCGCAGGCAAGCACGGGAAAAGAAAGGCCAGCCGCTTGGGGGAGCGGCTGGCCAGGGTGCGAACGGCGTTCCGGCTTTGGGGGAGGGTCAGAACGCCACGCGGGCACTCAGCACGAACTGACGGCCGCTGTGCGTCAGCACGTTGAGCCGGTTGGTCTCGTCCACGAACTGGTCGTTGAGCGCGTCGGTGAGGTTGATGCCTTCGAGGCTCAGCTTGAGATTGTCGGTGAAATTGTACGAGATCTGCGCGTCGATGTTCGTGGTCGAATTGGTGCCGTTATAGGCATTGCCCTCGGTCCCCGGCACCGCGGTCAGATAGCTGGAGCGGTACGCGATCGAGCCGCGGATCGAGAACTTCTTCGTCTCGAAATACAGCGTCGCATTGGCGGCGTGCTTCGACAGGCCGATCAGCGGCGCGGTGACCGTGCTCGTCCCCGTCGCTGACGTCAGATATTCGATGTCGGAATCGACATAGGTGTAATTCGCCAGCGCGCCGAGGTTCGAGAGGATGCCCGGCAGGAAGGTGAAGGGCTGCTGGACGTTGACTTCGAACCCGCGCAGCAGGCCGCCCTTCGAATTGACCGGCTGGCTGACGATGAAGATGTCCGAAGGTGTGGCGGTGGTGCCGTTGAGCAGCGAGTCCGGAAGGCCGAGGCTCGAATAGGGTACGCCGGTGCTCAGCGTCTGGACGAAGGTGCCGATGTCCTTCTGGAACACCGAGACGGCGTAGATCGCGCCGCGCGTCGGATACCATTCGATCGACGCATCGAGATTGGTCGATTCGGTGGGCTTGAGATCGGGGTTGCCCGAGCTGAAGGTGCGGTTGCCGCCCGAGACGTTGAGGTTGCCGCCCGGCGTGAGTGACCCGATCCCGGCGCGCGCGATCGTCTTCGCCGCGGCGAAACGGACCAGCAATGTATCGGTGACGTCGAAGACGAGATTGGCCGAGGGCAGCCAGCGCCCATAGCTGCGATCGGCGGTGACGAGGTTCACGCTCGCGCCCTGGCTGGCATAGCCGGTCGAGAGCTGGTCGGTCCGGACATAGCGGACGCCGATATCGCCGCGCAGCGGGACGCCGGCCTCGGCGAGGTTGAACTCTGCCATGCCCCAGCCGCCCAGATCGTCCTCGCGCACCGTGACGAAGGATCCGCGCGCGGTGGCGTTTTCGATCCCGCCCGTGGCGTAGGTCGGATTGGCCGGGGTGTTGAGATAGGCGAGGAAGGCGTCGAGGTTCGGCACCACCCAGCCGGTCGGGGTGCCCGACGGCACGTCGAGGCCGCGGCCGAAGCCGGTGAACTGCGTGGTCAGCGGGGCGATCTGCGCGGGCGTGAGCGTGGTCACCACCGTCTCGCCCGAAAGCCGGCGCCGCTCGGTCGAGTCATATTCGAACCGCCGCCAGTCCGCGCCGACCTTGAGCTTGAGCACCGGGCTGGCGGTCCATTCGAGGAAGCCCTTGGCGTTGGTGAAGCTGTTATCCACCGTCTGGGGGCGGATGCGGACTTCGGACGTGCCGTTGGTAAAGGCGAAGGTCGCCGGGTTGGTGATGTCGACTCCCGGCCGGATCGTCGGGAAGCGCGTCGAGAAATCGTAGAAGAAGCCGTTGGTGTTGGCGGCGTCTAGCGTCACCGTGGTCTGCACCGGGTTGCGGAACTCGGAGCGCGAATAGCCGACGATCGCACCGAATTTGAGGCTGTCGCCGAGCTTCTGGTCGAGCGTGCCGGTGACCTGGTAGAAGTCGGTCTTGAGCTCGTCGTACCGCGATTGGACGCGCAGATCGACAGCATCGAACGTGCCGCTGATGATGTTGTTGTCGTCGTCGACCGTTGCCGAACGGATGATCGTCTGCGGCTTGCCCGCGCCGGAGCGGCTGAAGCCGATCGCCTGGAACTGCGCTTCCTTGCGGGTGCCGTCGAGGCGCGAATAGAGGCCGTCGATCGAGATCAGGGTCGCGTCGCTCGGCCGGTATTGCAGCGCGATCGCGGCGCCGAGGCGCTTCTGGGCGATGTCGTAGCTGACCAGCCCCGGGATGCGCGGATGGAACAATGCGGTTTCCGGGTTGGTGTCGTTGATCTGCGCGATCGTCTTGCCGGCGATCGTCGAACTGGGGTGGAAGCCGCCGTTGAACCCGCCATAGGTCCAGCGCGTGATGTTGGCGCCTTCCTCGACCAGCCTGCGCTCCTCATAGGCGATCGAGATCAGCGCGCCGAACTTGCCGTCGGGGCTGGTGGTGGTGAGCAGGCCCGAAACGCGCGGCTTGGTCTTGCGCGCGAGATCGTTGTAGCTCGCCGCGACCGAGAAGACCGCGGTCGGCTTGCGATAGTCGAACGGGCGCGCGACCTGGAGATCGACGGTGCCGCCCAGCGATCCTTCCTCGACATCGGCGGTCGCGGTCTTGCGGACCGTCAGGCTGTTGAACAGATCCGATGAGAAGATGTTGAAATCGAAGCCGCGGCCGCGGTTGACGCCGCCCGAATTGTCGGTGCCGCCGGTGGTGCCGATCGCTTCCATGCCGTTGATGCGCACGCGGCTATATTCGGGACCGAGGCCACGGACCGAGATGTTGCGCCCCTCGCCGTTGACGCGGCTGATCGCGACGCCGGGGATGCGCTGGAGCGATTCGGCGAGGTTGAGATCCGGGAATTCGGCGATGTCCTCGGCCTTGATCGCGTCGACCGCGGCGGTCTCGCGACGCTTGACGTTGAGCGCGCTGCTCAGGCTCTCGCGGAAACCGGTGATCACGATGTCCTGTTCGGCAGGGGCCGGGGCTTCGGCTTCGGGAGGCTGGGCTGCGGCCGGATCCGGGGCGGTCTGTGCCTGCGCCGTCGACAGCGCGGCGGCCGCACCCGACAGCGCGAGGACGGATTTCAGGATTCGAATTCGGGACATGCTTCAGACTCCCCTCGACTGCTAGGGACGGCTTCGTGGCGAGCCGATTGGGATGTTTTGCTAGTCGGGGGTGGGGCGGGGAGGCCAACGCCAATCGGACATGGATCGATGCACGGCACGCACTGATCGGGCGGTCGCCGGCGAAACCAATGCCGGGATCGAGCCAGTTCCTGGCTCGATCGTCCCGCTCTTTGCCTTGGACGCCTTCCAGTGCCCCAGGTACCGGTGGCTGGATAAGCATCGCGCGCAATCGACGCGCGGGCAGGAGGAGAGCGACGCGTGACCGATCAGCGCAGCCGGCCGACCCATGTGCGGCACGCCATCATTGCGCTCATCTTCGTCATCACCGCGGTCAACTATGCCGATCGCGCAACCTTCTCGATCGCCGGCAGCGCCGCCGCGATCGAGTTGGGGCTGGATCCCGTCCAGACCGGCTTCATTCTCTCCGCCTTCGCCTGGGCCTATGTGCTCGCGCAGGTGCCTGGCGGGCTGCTGCTCGACAAGTTCGGCACCCGGCGCGTCTATGCTGCGGCGATCGCCTTGTGGTCGCTGTTCACCGCGCTGCAGGGCTTCACGGGGATGATCGCATTGCTCCCGGCGGTCGCCACCCTGTTCGCGTTGCGCTTTCTCGTCGGGCTGGCCGAGGCGCCGTCCTTCCCCGGAAACGCGCGCCTGGTCGCCGCGTGGTTCCCCTCGGCGGAGCGCGGCACCGCCTCGGCGATCTTCAATTCGGCGCAATATTTCTCGCTGGTCGCCTTCGCGCCGCTGATGGGGTGGCTCGCGCACAGCTTCGGCTGGCGCTCGGTATTCTGGGTGATGGGCGCGCTCGGGCTGATCGCGACGGCGATGTTCCTGCGCTTCATCCACAGCCCCGCGCGCCACCCCCGGATCAACCAGGCCGAGCGCGACCATATCGAGGCGGGCGGCGGGCTGATCCATATGGAGGATGGCGGCGCGGGCAGCGCAGCGGCGTTCGACTGGGGCAATGTCGGCAAGCTGATCGCCAACCGGATGATGCTGGGCATCTATCTCGGCCAATATTGCATCAATGTGCTGACCTATTTCTTCGTGACCTGGTTCCCGATCTACCTCGTCAAGGAGCGCGGGCTGAACGTGATGGAAGCGGGGTTCGCCGCTGCGGCGCCGGCATTGTGCGGCTTTGTCGGCGGGCTCGCCGGCGGCTATGTCTCCGATCGGATCCTCAAGCGGACCGGTTCGCTCGATTGGGCGCGCAAGGGGCCGCTGGTGGTGGGCATGCTGCTCGCCACCGCGATCATCGGCTGCGTATGGGCCGAGCAGGAGTGGCTGGTGGTGACGCTGATGTCGGTCGCCTTTTTCGGCAAGGGCGTCGCCTCGCTCGGCTGGGCGATCATGGCCGATGTCGCGCCGCGGCGGCTTGCCGGGCTCTCGGGCGGCGTGTTCAACATGTTCGGGAACATGGCCGGGATCGTCACGCCGATCGTGGTCGGCTTCATCGTCGCGGCGACCGGTTCGTTCGACTGGGCCTTGGTGTTCGTCGGCGCGCATTGCCTGCTGACGATCTTCGCCTTCCTCGTCATCGCGGGGCCGATCCGCCGCATGCAGATCGCCGAATGAGGATCGGGCGCCGAGGGCTGCTGCTGGGCGGCGCGGCCGCGACGCTGGTTCCAGTCGCGGCGCGGGCAGGGCGGGTACAGCTCGCGGTCGCCACGCCGATGGCGGCACCCGAATGGGCGGTGCTCCAGCGCCGCCTGCTCGCGCGCAACGCCGAGGCGTGCGAGGCCTTCTATGCCAAATATGTCGATCGTCGTGACCGGCTGCTGGTCTTCGAGCGCTGGGGCGCGAACGACGGCCCCGACGACGCGGCCGAGGCGACCAATGACTGGGCGATCCTCCACGCGCTTGGCGCTTCCGATCGGATCCTCACACTCACCCAGCGCTTCTGGGAAGGGCATCTCAAGCAATATGCGGCGCTGCGCACGGTCGAGGTGCCGATCGCGCGGCGCGGCATGTATCACCGCGACTTCCCGGTGCAGATGGACTGGCAGCACAATGCCGAAGGGCTGACGACCTTCAACGTGCTCGGCCTCTCCGCGCCGCGCGACCCCCGGCTGGTCGCGCGCACCCGGCGCTTCGCGGATTTCTACACCGGCCACGATCCGTCGGTCCGCAACTACGACCCCGCGCACCGCATCATCCGCAGCGTGATGAACGGCAGCCGCGGCCCGATGCTGCGCGACGCGACGCCGCTCGACTGGGCCGGCGACCCGTTCGAGGCGGGCGCGCGTTTCCACATGGAGCATGGCGAGAGCAGCTACCAGCAGACGCTCGATCACTATGCCGAGTACACCGACGTGGTCGGCGACAATCCGCTCAACCTCCAGGCGACCACGCTCGCGCTCAACGCCTATGCGCTGGGCGGCGGCGATCGCTATCGGCGCTGGGCGCTGGAGTATCTCGACGCTTGGGTCGAGCGCGCCCATGCCAACAACGGCGTGGTGCCGAGCAAGATCGGGCTCGACGGCAAGACCGCGCCCGACTGGTGGGGCGGAGTCTATGGCTGGGGCTTCTCGCCCGTCGTACCGCAGACCGGCAAGCGCGAGGACCGCAACCGCGTGCCGCGATCGATCACGGCCTTCCTCAACGGCACGCTGCTCACCGGCGATTCCGCTTATGTCGAGGTCTGGCGCCGGCAGAACGCGCGGATCAACGATGCCGGGCGCCAGCGGGACGGCAGGTTCGAGACGCCGACCATGTACGGCGCGCAAGGGTGGTACGGCTGGAAGCCCGGCCCCTATCGCACCAACGGCTTCGAGATCTGGTACGTCACCCAGCGCGCCGACGATCTCGAGGCGGCGGGCGAGCATCCATGGGTTTCGTTCCTTCACGGCAGGAACGACGGCTATCCCGTCGTGGCGCTCGAGGCCGATCTTGCCCGCGTCGTCGAGCGCGAAGAAGCGATGCGCACGGACAGGAGCACGCGCGACACGCGACTCGCCGACTGGCCGCTCGACAAGACTCCCGCCAGCGTCAAAAGCCTGATCCAGCTGATGACCGGCGGACTGCACATCGCGCGCCCACCCTGGTCGTCGACTTCGCCCAACCAGGGCGGCGTCGTGCTGCATTGTCGGCTGCGCTATTTCGATCCCGAGCGGCGGAGGGCGGGGGTGCCGGAGGATGTCGCGGCCTTGGTCCACGCGCTGGGCGACGTTTCGACCGAGGTGACGTTGGTCAATCTCGGAAAGGTGGCGCGGACAGTGGTAATCCAGGGCGGCGCCTATGCCGAGCATCGGATCGAGCGCGTGACGCTCGGCGGCCGCGAGGTGCCGGTTGGCGGACGCGACTTTACGCTGCGGCTCGATCCGGGCTGCGGCGCACGGTTGCGGATCGCGATGCGGCGCTACGCCAATACGCCGACGCTCGCGTTCCCGTGGGATCGGTAGGCATCACCTCCAAGTCCGTCATGCTGAACTTGTTTCAGCATCCATCGTGCCACCAGCGGCTCAGTTGCCTGCGGAGAAATGGACCCTGAAACAAGTTCAGGGTGACGGTAGGAAACTGTGAAACATTGACGCGCGTGCCTCATCCGCCCGGCTTGATATAGGGCGCGACCGACCAGAGCAGGCGTTCCTCGCGGCGCGGGTCCGAAACCACGCGCGTATCGGTGTCGAAGACCATCGTCGGCCGCCTTTCCAGCGTAAACTTCGGCCATTCCGGTACGCTCGCGCAATTGGGGTCGCCAGTGCGCGCGAAGGCGAGGAAGGCGTCGGCCATGCGTCCGGCGAGGCGACGCGCGGCGGGGCTGTCGCCGGTGCGCGAACCCGGTGCGGCGGCATTGTCGAACACCAAGGGGATATCGAGCGTGTGGAACGCGCCGAGTACCCCGCCCGCCTCGGGCGCGGGGAAGTCGAGCTGGTACATCCAGGTCGGCGCGCCGATCTTCGCGCGCTCCTCGGCTTGGATCAGATGGCCGGGCCAGGAGCGGCCCGCGGTGGTCGCGGCGAGCAGGATCTGCCCGGGCGTCTTCCCCGGATAGATCTCGCGATAGCGCTGGGCGACCCAGTCGGGCGCGACGTCCTTGGTGATCTGCGTGCCGATCCGCTCGGGAAGGTTGTCCCAATCGGTGTCGCCGCGCTTGAGCCAGTCCGCGATCCACAGGCCGGTCTCGTCATGCGTGTTGCCGACGATCAGCGGGATGTGCGCCGCCTCGCGCGGGGCATCGGGCACGAAGGGGTGGCGGGGGAGGACATGGTGGTCGAGCGTCGAGACGAAGCTGATCTCGCCCTTGCGCTCGATCGGATCGGTCATCGCCATCGCCTCGACGAGGCGCTCGACTGGTAGCGCCTCGAGCTCGGCGACGCTCTTCGCCCCGGCCTTGTCCATCCAGGCGCGCGCGCGGATCGTGGCGTTGCGCGGGCCGGCGGCGGTGACGTGCTGGCCGCTCATCGTGGCGGCGCGGTGGAAGAGCGGGCGCGCCTCGGGCATCGCCATCAGCGTCACGGCCTTGGCGCCGCCGCCCGATTGGCCGAAGACCATCACGCGGCCGGGATCGCCGCCGAACGCCGCGATATTGTCGCGCACCCATTGGAGCGCGAGAACGATGTCGAGATTACCGACATTGCCCGATTCCGCCGGCCCGCCGAGCTGCGCGAGATAGGCATAGCCCAAGGCGGCGAGGCGGTGGTTGAGCGTCACCACCACGACGTCGCCGCGGCGGACGAGGTTGCCGCCGTCGTAGAGCGGGTCCGATCCCGATCCATGCGCGTGCGCGCCGCCATGGAGATAGACCATCACCGGCCGCCGACCGCGGTCGAGCGCCGGGGTCCAGATGTTGAGGAACAGGCAGTCCTCGCTCACCGATTCCTCGGCGCGGGTCTGCGGGGCGGCGGCGCCGTAGCGCGTGGCATCGGTGATATCGGACCAAGGCGCGGGCGGGAGCGCCCGTTCGAAGCGGTGCGGGCGCGTGTCGGCGCCGTAGCGCACGCCGCGGAACACCAGCACGCCGCGCTCGGCGACGCCGCGCACCCGGCCGTAGCGCGTCGTCGCGACCGGATCGCCGGGCCGCTGCGCCCAGGCCGCCGCCGGGATCAGCAGGGGCGCGCCGAGCAGCGCGCGGCGGCCGATCATGCCGCCGCCATCTGCGCGCAGAGCAGGCGCATCGGCTCGAGCGCCGGATTGGCGTTGTCGCGCCGCCACGCCATGTGCAGCTCGACAGGCGCCTCGGGCTCGGTGCGCAGCGCGCGGAACTGGACGTCGATCAGATGCAGCCCCGATGCCGATTGCGGCACGATCGCCGCGGCGAGCCCGGCATGGACCAGCCCCAGCATCGAATGGATCTGGGTGACGTGCTGGACATAGCTGGGCGTCACCCCGGCATCGTCGAACAGGCGGACCAGCATGTCGTGGAAATAGCCCGCGCCCTGCCGCGCATACATGATCAGCGGCTCGCCATCGAAATCGCCGAGCGACAGCACGGGCTCGCTCTGCCGCGGGTCGCCCGGCGGCAGCGCCACCAGCAGCGGCTCGCGCAGCACGCAGAGCGTGTCGAACTCGTGCCGGTCGATCGGCGGGCGGACGAAGCCGATGTCGATCAGGCCGGTGAGCAGCGCATCGACCTGATCGCCGCTCACCATCTCGCGCAGCTCGAGTTCGATATGGGGCAGGCTCGCCCGCGCCTGCGCGACGATCTGGGGGACGAGGCTGTAGCCCGAGACCGCCGTGAAGCCGA
Source organism: Sphingomonas sp. (assembly GCF_026460985.1). Lineage (GTDB taxonomy): Bacteria > Pseudomonadota > Alphaproteobacteria > Sphingomonadales > Sphingomonadaceae > Sphingomonas. The sequence continues at coordinate 3,421 of NZ_JAPKNM010000102.1, read as the reverse complement.
TCGCGACCTTGCCGGCGTCGCCCTTCGCCACCCGGCGCGCGGAGAGCGAGGCGCTCTCGGCGAGCCGAACGATGCGCCGCGCCTCGATCAGGAAGACGTGGCCCGCGGGCGTCAGCCCGACCTGGCGGCTGGTGCGTTCGAGCAAAGTGACGCCGAGGATCCGCTCGAGCAGCTGGATCTGCCGGCTGAGCGGCGACTGGGTGAGGTTGAGCCGCTGCGCGGCGCGGCCGAAATGCAGCTCCTCGGCCACGGCGACGAAGCAGCGGAGCTGGCTGAGCTCGAACATGGCGCCGGTGTAGCGTGGTGCAGCGAGCGCTGTCACGCTGGCGTTCACGCGGCCCGGGCGATCGACTCCACGCGCTCGATCAATGCGCGCAGCTCCTCGTGCTCGCCGGGCGTGAGGTCGGTGAGCGGCGTGCGCACCGGCCCCGCGTCGCGGCCGACCACGCGCATGCCCGCCTTGACGATCGACACCGCATAGCCGCGCCCGCGGTTGCGCAGGTTGAGATAGGGCATCACGAAATCGCGGAGCTGCTGCTGCACGTGCGCGTGGTCGCCGCCACGCACCGCGCGATAGAAGCCGAGCGCCCATTGCGGCAGGAAGTTGAAGATCGCCGAGGAATAGGTGGTGACGCCCATCGTCAGATAGGGCGTGGCGAAGGTCTCGGCGGTCGGCAGCCCGCCGATATAGGTCAGCCGGTCGCCCATCCGCACGAAGATGCGCGTCATCAGCTCGATATCGCCGACGCCGTCCTTGAAGCCGACGAGGTTGGGATTGCGCTCGCAGAGACGTGCCAGCGTCTCGTCGTCGAGCACGGCGTTGTCGCGGTTGTAGACGATCACGCCCAGCCCGGTTGCGCGGCAGACCGCCTCGACATGCGCGGCGAGTCCTTCCTGGCTCGATCCGACGAGATAGGGCGGGAGCAGCAGCAGCCCGTCGGCGCCCGCGGCCTCTGCGCCGCGCGCGATCTCGGTCGCGATCGCGGTGCCGTAGCCGCAGCCGGAGATCACCGGGAGCCTGCCCCGGCGCTCGGCAACGGCAGCGGCGACGACCTGCACCACTTCGGCCGGCGTGAGCGAGAAGAACTCGCCGGTGCCGCCTGCGGCGAACAACCCGGCCAGATCATGCTCGAGCATCCACGCGCAATGCGCGCGATAGGAGGCTTCGTCGAACCGGCCATCGGCGTCGAAATGGGTGACGGGGAAGGAAAGCAGGCCCTCGCCGAGGCTGCGGCCCATCGCTTCCGGACTCATCGTCGTCACATGCATCTCCAGGCTCGCGGTTCGCATCCATGCGCGAAACGCTTCGACGCCTAGCTATTGGCTCGTGTGGCGAGCGTCCAAGCCAAAGCCGCCATCGATCGATGCGCGGCTTGGCTCGATCAGCGTGCAGCTGCTAAGCGCTCCGCCTGCCGTCGGTGATCCTGGGCAGAAGCAGGAAGAAGCCCGCGGCGGAGAGTGCCAGCGCCGCCGAGAGCAAGGCCATCGGCGCCAGGTTGCTCCCCGTCGCGTCGCGCACCGCGGGCACCGCGTTCTGCGCGACGAAGCCGCCCAGGTTGCCGATCGAGTTGATCGCGGCGAGGCCGGCGGCGGCGTGCGCGCCGGTCAGCAGCCGTTGCGGGACGCTCCAGAACATGGGCTGCCCCGCGAAGACGGCCGCGGCGGCAAGGCAAAGACAGGCGAACTTCACCGCGGCACCCGGCAGCACCACGCTGCCGAGCAAGGCCGCTGCCGCGATCAGCATCGGCGCCACGATATGCCAGCGGGTCGCGCCGTGCCGCGCGGCGTGGCGCGGCACCGCCCACAAGGCGAGCGCGACGCAGATCCAGGGGATCACGTTGATGATCCCGTTCTGCAGATTCGAGGCGCCGAAGCCCTTGACGATGGTCGGCAGCCAATAGCTGAGGCCGTAGGCGCCGAGCGGCATCCCGAAATAGAGCGCGGCCAGCAGCAGCACGCGCGGATCGACCAGCGCGCGCCAGGGCGAGCCTTCCAGCGCTTGCTTGGGTTCGGCCGCGAGCTCGGATGCGAGCCAGGCCTTGTCCGCGGCGCTCAGGAAGCGAGCGTCGCCGGGCGTGCTGGGCAGCGCCATCAGCACCACGGGGACCAGCAGGACCGCAGGCGCACCGGTGGCGAGGAATACCCATTGCCAGCCGGCGAGGCCCGCAAGGCCGCCCAGCTCCAGCAATGCGCCGCCGATCAGCGATCCGACCGCGTTCGCCACCGCGCTCGCGATCATGAACCAGCCCACCATCTGTGCGCGCCGTGCCTGGGGGTACCAGAGGGTGAGCACATAGAGCACGCCGGGGAAGAAGCCGGCTTCCGAGACGCCCAGAAGGAAGCGCAGCACGTAGAACATCGTCGCGTCCTGGGTGAAGCCGAGCGCGAGCGTGATCAGCCCCCAGGTGCCCATGATCCGCGCGAACCACAGCCGCGCGCCGACCTTGGCGAGGATCATGTTCGCGGGCGCCTCGAACAGAAAATAGCCGAGGAAGAACAGGCTGGCGCCCAGGCCATAGGCCGCTTCGGACAGGCCCAGCGCGTCGACCATCTCGAGCTTCGCGTAGGAGACGTTCTGCCGATCGATATAGGCGATCAGGTACATGATGCAGAGCAGCGGCATCAGGCGACGACTGATGCGGCGGAGCGTGCCTTCGCCGTCCCACCCGGCGGGCGACTCCCCGGCCGCGCTCTTCATATCATGCATGTCTCGCTCTCCCCTGGGCACTATGCGTGGTTGCAGCGCATCCTGAAAGCGAAACGGACGTCCCGCCGGCCGATCGTTGCCGGTCAGGCCGTCAACCGAAGGCGTCCCGCGGCGATCGCGGCCTGCGTGCGGTTGCGCACGTTGAGCTTGCGCATCACAGCGGTCATGTGAACCTTGACCGTCGCCTCGGCTATCCCGAGCTGATGTGCGATCTGCTTGTTCAGCAGGCCGGAATGCACGCAGCGCAGCACTTCCATCTGGGTCGGTGTGAGATGAGGCGATGGTCTTGCCGATTCCGGGATCCTCATCCCGAGGTGGCCGAGATCGTCATGCAAATCGGTCGCGCCGTGCATCCTTGGCTCTCCCTTGTTCCGATCCATTTGCGAGGCCTGCCGAACCGCTTGCGGTAATCGGGCCCTCCGGATTCGTTAGCGTTACCATAGGTCGACCTGTTGGACAGCTTCAAGCAAATTCTGCGTAGATGCCCGCGAATCTAGCATCTTCGCCAATATTTTGCGCGCTAGCAGGGCAAATCTGTCTAACAACTTCTCGTGCTTTCCGGTTCCGGACACACCGGCAGGTGTCGGTCTCCATTATCCTCCCCCGCCAGGGGGAGGTGGCGCGCGTAGCGCGACGGAGGGGGCGGAAGCACGACGGCCAGTTGGTCGCTTACCTCCCCCTCCGTCAGCCTGCGGCTGACACCTCCCCCTGGCG
>NZ_JAPKNM010000101.1 GCF_026460985.1 Sphingomonas sp. | reverse complement strand
CGCCCGAGGTGGCGCCATTCTCGCGCACCGCGGTCATCTCGCCGGTGACGGTGTAGTCGTAGGTGACATAGAAGCCGTCATACCACGTCAGCCGCGTCCGGCGGCCGGCGAGATCATATTGATAGCCGACCGTTCCTCCAATCACGGTGCTGGCGCTGGTGTTGCGGCCGAGCGCGTCGAAGGCGAAATTGGCATAGTGACCGTCGGTCCGGCTCGCTGCCGTCATCCGCCCCAGGAGGTCGTAGCCGTACGACACATCGGGTTCGCTGCCCGGAAGGTTCTTCAGCGAAACGCGATCAAGGTTGTCGTAGGTGAACCCGATCGTCTGCCCGTCGCGCAGGCGGCGGCTGGTGACGTTGCTCGCCGCGTCGTAGCCGAGCTGCTCGTAGTCGGTTGTCGAGCTCGTGCCCGCAGCGACGGTCGTCACCGGATAGCGCGTCTTCAGTAGTCGGTCGAAGCCGTCATACTCATAGGTGGTGAGATTGTTCTCGCCATCCTTGACGCTCGCGAGCTGCCCGTTGTTGGTATAGCTCCTGATCACCTCGTCTGACTGGTCCGCCGTGCCGTAGGCGGTCTGGACCTTGGTCAGCTGGTCGGCGATGTCATAGCTGTTCCGAACGATGCGATCGGGCCCGGCGGATCCCGTGGTGGCGAGCGAGCACGCGACCGGCAGCGCGCCCCAGGTCGCGCTGTTCATCCGAAGCGCGGTGCAGTCGAGCCGCCCGTCGCTGTCATAGCTGTACTGCGTGACGCCGTAGGTGCTGCCGCCGGCCGTCGAAGATACCTGGACCTTGCGGTCGGCCCCGTCATAGGTGGTCACGACCTGCTGCAGGCTGGTAAAGCCGGCCCAGTCGGCGTCGCTCTGGCTGTTAACGTTGCCGATCTCGACCTGGGTAACGCGACCCTTCGGATCATAGGTGACCTTCTGCGCACGCGGCTTGAGCGCGCCTGCGCCGTCAGGGTCGGGACTGGTGGCGCCGATCTGTTGCCGGACGTTGTCGTAACGATAGCGCACCGTGTCGGCGGTCCCTGCGAGAGGCCCGTCGACCGTCAGCACATTGCCGGTGTCGTCATAGGTGTAGCTCGTCGTGGCGAGGAGCGAGAAATCCCCCGCGCCCTTGATCACCGAAACCGGAGCCAGGTTGTTGCCCGTGCCGGCAGTCTGGGGGCCATAGGTAATGCCGGTGACGATCTCATTGGCAGTGCCGGTGCAGCTCGCGGTCGTCTGGCAGGTCGAGGTGCTGGTGAGAAGCGTCACCGGCAGCCCCGACGCGGCCATCGAGCCGGCGGTGTTGAAATAGGCCTGCAGAGTCGAATAGCCGTAGCGCGTCTCCGGACGGATACCGCCGGCGGTCGCCGCGGGCGCCGTGACCGCCGTCACCCCGCCATGCGTAGCGTCATAGCTGTAGTTGGTGATATTGCCGCGCGCATCGGTCGTCGTGATCGGCTTGTTGCACGTGGCTGCGGTCGTGCAGCTCGCCGGGAAGGTCGCCGAGGTGACGATGTCGGCGAGGCCGGAGCCCGCCTTGGCGACCTCGCTCCGCTCGGTCACGTTGCCGCGGTCGTCATAGGTGATCTGGGTGTAGTCGCCCTCCGGATGCGTGGCGCGCGTGAGCCGGCCGTTCTCATCATATTGCCAGCTGGTGGTCCGGCTGAGCGGATCGGTCATCGACGTCATGCGCGCCGAGGCGATGTTGAACGCATAGACTGTCGCATGCGAGCCTGTGTCGGTGACCGTCACGGTGCGGATGCCGCCCGCATCCGATGCCGAATAGCTGGTCGTTCCCGCCGGGGTAGTCACGCTGGCAACGCGACCGCCGCTATAGGTGAAGGTCACGTCCTCGCTGCTGCTGCCCGGACGCTTGATCCCCAGCATCTGGACGCCGTTCGAGCGATAGACGCTCTGGCGCCCGGCGGCGTCCTGATAGGTCTGGTACGAATAGCCGCCACTGGCACTGACACTGAAGGCGAGCGAGGCGACGACGGGAGACGAAGGCCTGGCGAGGTTGCTGATGGATGCGCCGGTGATCGTCAGCCAGCCCTCGAGGTTGTTGGGATAGCCCTCGAGAAACTCGTCCTGATAGGCGAAGTTCAGCCGGTAGCCATTGGCGTTGGTCGCCGTCGTCAGCCGGAACACGGGCGTGCTGGTCAGGCAGATCGGGTCCTCCGACGTCTGCTTCCAGGTGAGGCAATAATTGGCGGTTTCATGACCGAAGGTCACCTTCTCGCCGGAGGGGCTGGTGACGTCGAGCGCGCGCCCCTCGCTCGAGCCCGAATAGACGTTGTTCTTGAGGTTCTTGCTGAAGCGAACGACCGTCCCGTCGCGGCGCGTGTAGGTATAGATGTTGGTGCCGCTGTTGAAGGTCAGCGTCGAGCCGTTGCCCTCCGTCGGGGTGTAGGTGCCGCCGCTCTCGGTGAAGCCGTCGGCGACGCGATTGAGATTGACAGTCACCGTGGTGCCGCTCTTGTCCAACGCGAGCGAGAAGTCGTCCGACCAGCCGAAGCCGCGCCAGAAACGCGCGTAGCTAAGACCATTGCTCTCCTGCCCGGCGCTGATCGAGGGCGAACTGATCTGCAGCGTGCCGCTGAACAGATCTACGCCATTGCTGTCGATCGAGGGGCGCACCGGTGGCGCGATGGTCTGCTGCGCGTGCGCAATCGGCGTCGCTAGCGTGAGTAGCGACGCGGAAGCGAGCAGCGAGCGCACCAGGAACTTGGCCACGGCCTTGCCGTTGCCCGGGCGCGGTGCCCCGACATTGTACATGATCTAATCCCCCGATTCGAACTAAAGAACACCCCGCCTGGGCGGGCAACAGTGCACCGCTCAGGGTGCTGGATTGGACGAACCGGTCACCTTGAGGTTGCGCCGGTTGTTCGCCTTGTCGTGCGTGTATTCGTACTTCACGCCGTTGTTCACGGCACCCGAGCGCTCGACCTTCACCAGGCGGCCCTTGGCGTCATAGGTGTAGGTGATCGTCTCGGAGGCGTTTGCATGCGCTCCCACAAGTGCGCACAAGGCGCAGAAAGCACCGATCCGGAAAATACGCATACCACCCCCAGCAGAATACATTTGCGCAAAAGCGCAAGTGTTGAAGATATTCGCCTCCCCGACGAATCAACTTCATTACCATTAGAGCGAGAGTCTCTGTCCAACGCAATGCATTTGTCTGATTAGCGTGGCATAAACTTCGATCGCCGCCTCCCGGCTAAACTCGTTCTCACTTAGGCTGAAGCGCTTCCGGAGTTTCGGAGATAGTTGGCGCACTCGTGAGAAGGGAAGGCATTGAGCAGTGTGCCGATGCAGCAACCTCCGCAAAAGAGTGATTACATTGCTCGCGCGCAAGCGCGGGGCACTGCTTTGACGGCGATCGGCACCACGCGTACTTACGATACCGAGAACCGGCTGGTGATGGCCTTGACAGGCGCCACGCTCATCTACGACCCACTGGGCCCGCTCTACGAGACCACCGGCACGACGACGGGCGCCACGCACTTCCTCTACGAGGGGCACCAGCTGAAGGCGGAGTACAGCAGCGCGGATACGCTGCTGAGACGCTACGTCCATAGCGCCGGTGAGGACGATCCGCTGCGTTGGTATGAAGGATCCAGCCTCGCGGGTCTGCGCGGCTTATGGGAGAGGCGAACTCGGGGCACTTTTCGCGGCTACCCTTCGTGTCGCCCTGTGCGATCAAGTCTCTCCCTTATAAACAGAATTGAAGCTGGCCGGATCGGTTCGCCGATGCGAGATTCTGTTCTTCTCCCTTGCGCATCGGAAGGGTGCTCGCGATACGGGAGGAGTGCATTATTCACGCCGAGTCGGAGGGTATGTTGGGGGGCGGTAACCTTGTGCGCCGGGTCGTCGCCACATTGTTGGCAGGTCTGGTTCTTGAATCTACAGCTGTGGCGCAAGAATTGGCCGACCCGGCAGGATCCGGCGTGATCGTTTCTGCCGTCCGCTGGCTCGAAGGTACGCTGCTCGGTACGATCGCGACCGTCGTCGCGGTCATCGCGGTCGCTTCGGTGGGATTGCTGATGCTCACTGGCCGGATCAACTGGCGCTATGGCGCGACGGTGATCCTCGGCTGCTTCATCCTGTTCGGGGCCGCGAGCATCGTCGCCGGGATCCAGTCCACGGCACAGTTGGGACAATAGGATGAACGGTCTCGAGCGAGACCAGCTGTTCGTCGCGCTCACGCGCCCGCAGATGTTTGCCGGCGTCACCTATAGTTACTTCATCGCCAATGCGGTGATCGCGACCGAATTGTTCCTGATCTTCAAGTCGCCCTGGGCGATCGCGGCGGCGCTGGCCATCCATCTGGCCGGCGTCATCCTTTGCCTGCGCGAGCCGCGTTTCTTCGACCTCTGGCTCACCCGGCTCGCCCGCTGCCCGCGCGTCCGCAACCATGCGATCTGGCGATGCAACTCCTACCGGCCCTGACCCGCGATCCCGAGGTTGTGCGCCGCGAGGCGCCGGCCGGACGCCACCTTCCTTATGCCCGGCACGTTGACGATCACACGATCGAGACGCGCGACGGGCTGCTGATGCAGGTGCTCCACCTGCGCGGGTTGCTCTTCGAGACCGCTGACACCGAGGAGATCAACTATCGCAAGCGGCTGCGCGACGCGATGCTGCAGTCGATCGGGTCGTCGCGCTTCGCGGTCTACAGCCATGTCGTGCGGCGGCGCGTCGATGCCGGGCTGGCCGCCGAATTCCCGGATGCGTTCTCGCAGCGGCTCGACGCGTCGTGGAAGGCGCGGCTCGCGCAGAAACGGCTCTACGTCAACGACCTGTTCCTGACGCTCGTCCGCCGTCCGCTGCAGGGCCGGATCGGATTGCTCGACCGGCTGCGCGGCGGCGTGGCCCAAGCCGATACCGGCCACGAACTGCGCCAGCTCGACGTGGCTCGCGATGCCCTGCTCGCCGCGCTGGGCAGCTACGAGCCCCGGCTGCTCGGCGTCTACCAGACGCCGCAGGGCACTTGCTCCGAGCTGCTCGAATTCCTGTCGTCGCTGTACAATGGCGAGGTCCGGCCGGTGCTGCTGCCGCTGCAGGATCTCGGCGCCTATCTGCCCTATCGCCGGGTGAGCTTCGGCCAGGAAACGGTCGAGCTCGGGCCGACGGGGACGCTCCCGCGCAGCTTCACCGGGCTGGTGTCGATCAAGGACTATCCCGGCCAGACCGCGCCCGGCATGCTCGACGAACTGCTGCGGCTGCCCTTCGAGCTGACGATCTCGCAGAGCTTCGGCTTCGTCGAGCGGCAGGCCGCGCTCTCGAAGATGAACCTCGCGCTCCGGCGGATGCGCTCGGCCGAGGACGAGGCGGTCAGCCTGCGCACCGACCTGTCGAGCGCGAAGGACGATGTCGCCGCCGGCCGTGCAGGTTTCGGCGAGCACCACATGACGATCGCGGTCCGTGGCGACACCCCGGCCGAGGTGGACGAGGGCGTCGCCGAGACGCAGGCGGTGCTCGCCGACATGGGCATCATCGCCGTCCGCGAGGAGATCGCGCTCGAGCCTGCCTTCTGGGCGCAGTTCCCGGGCAATTTCAAGTATATCGCCCGTCGCGGATTGGTCTCGACGAGCAACTTCGCCGGCTTCGCCAGCGGCCACAACCTGCCCCAGGGCCGCGCCGCGGACAATCATTGGGGCGATGCGGTGACCCTGCTCGAGACCACCGCGGCGGGCCCCTATTATTTCAATTTCCACCAGGGCGACCTGGGCAACTTCACCGTGATCGGGCCGTCCGGGTCGGGCAAGACGGTGGTGCTCAACTTCCTGCTCGCCCAGGCGCGCAAGTTCAGTCCGAGGATCATCTTCTTCGACAAGGATCGTGGCGCCGAACTGTTCCTGCGTGCGATCGGCGGCCGCTACGACCTGCTGCGTCCCGGCACGCCCTCAGGGCTCAATCCGCTCCAGATCGAGGACACGCCCGCCAACCGGCAGTTCCTGATCGACTGGGTCGCCTTGCTCGCGGGCGGCGCGGATATCGAGGAGCTCGCCCGGATCAAGGATTCGATCGACGCCAATTTCGATCAACCGATCGAGCAGCGCCGCCTGCGTTATCTCGCCGAGCTGTTCCGCGGCGGGCATCGTCCGCACGCCGCCGACCTCTGGGCGCGGCTGCGGCCCTGGTGGGGCGAAGGCGAGCGCGCCTGGTTGTTCGACAATGCGCGCGACGAGACCGACCTCACCGCCGACACCGTCGGGTTCGACATGACCCAGATCCTCGACGATCCCGCGATGCGCACCCCGGCGATGATGTACCTGTTCCACCGCGTCGAGGAGCGGCTCGACGGCACGGCGGCGATCATCGTGGTGGACGAGGGCTGGAAGGCGCTCGACGACGACGTCTTCGTCCGCCGGATCAAGGATTGGGAGAAGACGATCCGCAAGCGCAACGGCATCGTCGGCTTCGCCACGCAGAGCGCGCAGGACGCGCTCGAGAGCCGCATCGCCAGCGCCATCATCGAGCAGGCCGCGACGCAGATCTTCATGGCCAATCCCAAGGCGCGCGCCGCCGACTATATCGAGGGCTTCGGGCTTACCTCGCACGAGTTCGAGCTCGTCCGGACGCTGCCCGACAATGCGCATTGCTTCCTGATCAAGCACGGCAACGAGAGCGTCGTCGCCCGGCTGAACCTGACCGGCGAGCGCGAGATGCTGACCATATTGTCGGGCCGCGAGCGCACGGTACGGCTGCTCGACGAAATTCGCGCGACGAGCGGCGACGATCCGGCCGAGTGGCTGCCGCGCTTGCTGGAGGTGGCATGACCATGGCCTGCCCCAGCATAACCGACGGCGCCTTCCTCCAGAGCGTCCTGCAATTCGTCGATTGCCAGGCGCAGTCGCTCGGGAGCCAGGGCTATCTCGCGCTTTCCGCACCGGGCTCGCCGCTGTCGCTGCTGCTCACGGGCATGCTGACCCTGTTCGTCGCCTTCTTCGGCTATCGCATGCTGTTCGGCGACATGCCGGGCGTGCGCGACGGTGTGGTGGCTTTGGTCAAGATCGGCGTGGTCCTCGCGCTCGCCACCAGCTGGACCGCCTATCGGACGCTGGCGTACGACGTGGCCTTTCACGGTCCGGCGGAGCTGGTCGCCGGCGTCGGCGCCCCGGCTGGGCTTCCCGGCGCCTCGGGCGACCTGGCGGTGCGGCTGGAACTGGTCGACGATGCACTGATCGAGCTCGGACGGCTCGGAAACGGTCCCGCGGCAGCGGTTCGCACCGGCGTCGACGGCCAGCAAGTGGTCACGCCGATTCCGACCGAGCCTCCCAGCATCTTCACGCCGTTCGCGCTGGGCACCGCCCGGCTGGTGTTCCTCACCGCGACGATCGCGGGGTTCGCTTCGGTCCGGCTGGTTGCCGGGTTGCTGCTGGCACTCGGCCCCTTCTTCATCGCCTTCCTGCTGTTCGAAGGCACGCGCGGGCTGTTCGAGGGCTGGATCCGCGGGCTGGCCGCGGCGGTGATCGGGGCGATCGCCGTGACCCTGCTGCTCATGGTCGAGCTCGCGCTGCTCGAGCCGTGGCTCGCCGAGCTGATCGCCCGCCGCGAGGCCCAGTTCGCGATCGGCGGCGCGGCCACCGAACTGTTGGTCGTGGCGCTGGCATTCGCGCTCGCATTGCTCGCCGGACTGGGCATGGCTGCACGTCTTGTCCTGGGCTTCCGGTTGCCGCTCGCCTGGCGCATGGCGCCTGCCCAGATGATGGCCGGCTGGCGCGGTGGCGCCGCGCAGCCGATCCAGCCTGCGCGCGAGACGCACGTGCCCGCCGCACAGCTCTCCCGCGCCGCCGCGGTGGCGGAAGCGGTGGCACATGTGCAGCGACGCGAGGCGACGGCGGCGCAGACCGCATCGCCGGGAACGGCTTCCCATAGCGCGATAACCAAAGCATCCGGGCGCGACATGCCACCGTCGCCGCCCACACCGCTCGGACAGAGCCATCGCCGCCGCACGCAAAGTCGCGTGTCCACGAGCGCGGGGCGAAGGGACAAAGCAAGATGAAGAACAAGGCGCGCGAAGCGCTCGACGCTTATTATCGCGAAGCGGGCAGTTGGGCGGACGATCGCCAGGCGGCGCTGCGCGCGTCGCGCCGGACCGCGTGGATCGTCGCGAGCGTCGCGACCGCAGTCGCGCTGATGCTGGCGCTCGCCTTGCTGATGCTGACGCCGCTCAAGACCGTCGAGCCCTATACCCTGCTCGTCGACAAGCAGACCGGCTTCGTCCAGGCGCTGAAGCCGCTCGATGCGCAGCAAGTGAGCGGCAATAGCGCGCTGACCCAGTCCTTCCTCGTCCAGTATGTCATTGCGCGCGAGAGTTTCGACATCTCGGCGGTGCAGGCCAATTATCGCAAGGTCTCGCTCTGGTCGCAGGGCGATGCGCGGAACGCCTATGTCGCGAGCGTGCAGGCCTCGAACCCGGACAGCCCGCTCGCGCGGCTTCCCCGTACGACGGTGATCGAGACGCGCGTGAAGAGCGTGTCGCCGCTGGGACAGAACGCCGCGCTCGTCCGGTTCGACACGGTCCGGCGCGACGCGGGCGGGCGGAGCGAACCGGCGCGCGCCTGGGTCTCGGTGATCCGCTATCGCTATTCGGGCGAACCGATGAGCCTCGAGGATCGCTTCGTGAACCCGCTGGGCTTCGAAGTGACTCGCTATCAGCGCAATGCCGAGGCGGCCCCGCCGACGCCCGAACCGGCCGCGGCTCCGCAACCCGGCCCGACCGCACCCGCGATCGCGCCCCCGGGGCCGGCGACACAACTTCCCGCCCCGCGGCCCGCCCAGCCGGAAGTCGAGCTGTGAGGATATGGCTTGCCGCCGCGCTGCTGCTCGCACCCTCGCTCGCCTTCGCGCAGGCCGCGCCGCTGCCGCCCCCGCCCAATCCGCGCTTCCAGTCGATCGAATACAGCCCCGACACGGTGTTCACGCTGCGGGCCGCGCCGGGCTATCAGATCGTGGTCGAGCTGGCGCCCGACGAGCGCATCGAGAATGTCGCGGTGGGCGACAGCAGCGGATGGCAGGTCACCGCGAACCGCCGCGGCGACCGTCTGTTCGTCAAGGCGGTGCGCGGCGACGTCACGACCAACATGACCGTGATCACCGACACGCGGCTCTATTCGTTCGAGCTGGTGCCGCTGCCCGGGCCGCAACTCGACATGCCGTTCGCCCTGCGCTTCAGCTACCCGACCCCCGCCGCTGCTCCGACCGATACTGCGTCCGAAGCGCTACTGGGTCGCTACAAGATGCGCGGTGCGAGGCCGCTCATCCCGAGCGGCATGCACGACGACGGCATCCACACCTATATCGAATGGCCGCCGGGAAGCACGCTGCCCGCGGTCTATGCCGTCAACGACCAGGGCAAGGAGACCCTGGTCAACGGAATGATGCGCGACGGCCGGATGGTGATCGACAGCATCCAGTCCAAACTGGTTTTCCGCATCGACGATCGTAGCGCGACCGCGGTTCGCGTCGCGGCAGGAGGGCGCTGATGGCGACGGCGCCTCCCTCCGCGGATCCGCGGACGACCGGCGAGGCCAGTGTGCTGCCCGTAGTCGCACGGCCGCGCGCCGGCGTGCCGATCTGGGCGATCTTGCTCGGCGTGGCGCTTGTCGGCCTGCTGCTGTTCGCCGTGCTCGACGCGCGACGACGCGCATTGACCGCGCCTGCGGTACGGCCACGCTCCGCGGATCTCGTGACGACGCCGGCACTGCCGCCGTCGCTCTACGTCCCCCCCCAACCCGCGCCGCCCCCCCCTGCGGTTATCGTCCGCGAAATAGCGGCACCGGCACCGGCGTCGCAGCCCCAGCAGCCACAAGTGATCTACGTTCCCCAGGCGCCGCCACCGATGCCAGTGCCGATGCCGGCCCCGCCATCACGCGTGACTGCCGAGCCCGCCTTGGTGATCGACACCACTGGGCCCGCGCCGGCTGCCGGCACCCCCGCGCAGGGCGTTCCGGGCCCAGCGTCGCCGCTCGGCAATGCGACCAACAATATCGCCGGAGCCCGCGCTGGCGCCGGCGTGCTCGCCAACCGCGCGACGACCGTGCCCCAGGGCACGCTGATCCCCGCAGTGCTCGAGACCGCGCTCGATTCGACACGCCCCGGACTGGCGCGTGCCATCGTCTCGCGCGACGTTCGCGGCTTCGACGGCAGCCGGATACTCATTCCGCGCGGAAGCCGCCTGATCGGCGAATATCGCTCGGACGCCGAGGCGGGCCAGAACCGCATGCTGGTCAATTGGATCCGACTGATCCGCCCCGACGGCGCCACGATCGCGATCGGATCTCCCGCCGGCGACACGCTTGGCCGCGGTGGCATCCGCGCCAGCGTCAACAGCCATTTCCTCGAGCGCTTCGCCGGCGCCATCCTGCAATCCGCGCTCGATATCGGCGTCAATCTCGCCTCGCGCTCGGTGGATTCGTCGGTGGTGATCCTGCCGGGCTCGCAGGGCAGCGTGACGCGCTTTCCCAACCAGATCCGGCCGACGCTGAAGGTCAAGGCGGCCACCAGCATCTCGATCTTCGTCGCGCGCGACCTGGATTTCACGGGGGTCGAGGCGCGATGAGCAGCGCCGCGGCGGAGCGCGAGGGACAGATCTATCTCCGTTCCTACCTCGCCCCGCTCACTGGAATGCTCGCGCGGCCCGACGTCACCGACATCTACGTCAATCGGCCTGGGGAAGTCTGGGTCGAGACGCTGGGCGGCGCGATCGAGCGCCACGACGCCCCCGCGCTCGAGGCTTCGACGCTGGAGCGGCTGTCCCGCCAGATCGCGGCGCTCTCGCACCAGGGCATCAGCCGCGAGCATCCGCTGCTCTCAGCGAGCCTCCCCGATGGCGCACGCGTGCAGATCGTGGCGCCCCCGGCAACGCGCGGCCCGATGGCGATCGCGATCCGCAAGCACATATCCTCCGATCTCTCGCTCGGCGACTATGTCGCCGCGGGCGCCTTCGACACGACGACACATCGTGCCACCGAGCACAATGAGACCGACCTCCGGCTCGCCCGTATGCTCGACGCCGGCGACATCGCCGGGATGCTCGCGGCGGCGGTGCGGGCACGGAAGAACATCTTGGTCTCGGGCGGCACCTCGACGGGCAAGACCACGTTCCTCAACGCGCTGATCCGCGAGATTCCCGCCGAGGAACGGCTGATCCTGATCGAGGACACGCCCGAGCTGCAGCAGCATCACGACAATCTCGTCGGCCTGCTCGCGGTGCGCGGCGCGCTCGGCGAGGCGCGGGTGAGCGCTACTGATCTGCTCGCCGCTTCGCTGCGCATGCGCCCCGACCGTATCATCCTGGGCGAGCTGCGCGGCGAGGAGGCCTATGCCTTCCTACGCGCGATCAACACTGGGCATCCGGGATCGATGACATCGGTCCACGCCGACTCCGCGGAGAAGGCGATCGAGCAGATCGTGTTGTTGGTGCTCCAGGCAGGCACACAGCTCGGGCGCGACGACGTTCGGCACTATGTGCGCAGCACCGTGGACGTGTTTGTGCACCTTGCCCGCAGCGGCGGACGACGGCGCGTGGCCGAGGTGCGGCTGGCTTGAAGGAGCGTAAGATGCGCCCGAAGCGGTACTCGCGCAAAGGCCAGACGCAGGCCCTTCGCGCCCGCGCTTCTCTACCGCATCGGGACGGCGGCGCCGGCGTAAGGGTCGTAGCCCAGTTGTTGTATCGGAGGCCGCGCCAGCGGGGAAACCTCGGCTGAGGCTATGAACGGCTCGGGTACGGGCGCCTCCCCGGCCCTCGCCAGCGATTCCAGTCCGGCGACGATGCTTGACGCTCCGAACAGGACGAAGCACCCCAATATGACCGTAGCGGCACGCCTGAGATCCATCCGGCCGCTGAGCGCCAACAAGCCAACGCTCGCCACCGCGATGACTGCGAGCGTCGTCGCGATCGTGCCGAGCACTGTTCCCTCGAGCCACTGAACGGCTGCAACGACGGCGCTCGAACCTGTCGGGTCCGCCTGCGACGAGCTCGGAAAGCCCGCTAACATCGACGTTTCCGAACCGACTGGAAAGATGGCACACGTGACATCGCTTCACCCTGCGCGCGGCCTGACGATCGGGCAAGAGGAGCTTTCGCGGTTAATGGTCCGCTATCCGGCAAAACAGTTGCGCCAAAGCATAAACTGGGCTGTGGTCACCCCCGAAACGAGATTCGCCGTGGGGGTCGCGGGGCGAACTTCGGGTTCGAAGCTGTTGAATTTGTTGACGGGCGACCCTTCGGCAGCCCGAAGAGGGGGAATATCTCAGATGAGTTTGCAGCGTTCAGCGCGCAGGCCCTTTCTGCGCGCCTGCTGGATAGCCGGAAGCGCGATCGGCGCACTTGCGGGCACGTCGACCTGTGCGCATGCGCAAGAGGCTACGACCTACTCCTACGATGCCTTGGGACGGCTGGTGAGCTCGAGCACCAGCGGCGGACCGAACAACGGCATCGCCACGGGGACGTGCTTCGACGCTGCGGGAAACCGTACGCAATATGTCGTCGGAGCGGCAGGCTCTCCGTGCACGACCGCGCCGAACGGGATGCTCGCGTCGACGGCAATGCAAGCGTCCGCTCCCGCTGAGCCCAACGCGGCTCCCCTTACGGCTCCGACCACGCCGCCATCGGCACCGCTCACACCTGAGCGCTGAGGGTCGTTGGGAACATAGGGGGAAATGGTGTCCAAATCTGCGTTCATGCTTGTTTGCGGTTCGATGGCGGCGCTAGCCGCGGCAGCGCCTGGCGCCCGTGCGCAGGATATCGTCCCGCCCAAGGCATATACGATGACCCCGGGCGGGGTGAGCCTCGCCGACGGCTCGTTCACCTTCACAGACACCGACCTGGTGATCGGCAATCTGAAGCTCGAGCGGTTCCATCTCGGCGGACGGCGGGATCCCAACACGCCCTTCTTCGGCCCGCGGATGAGCCACAATTACGACATCTACATCGCGCCTAACCAGAAGACGACGTGCGACATATTCTGCACGACCTTCAAGAAGCCGATCGTGCATATGGGGACGAGCGCCAGCGGCACCTTCTATGAGACGATGCCGCCCAATCCGGTGCTGATGCACTCAACCGACGACAGCTATGCCGGCGAACTCGTGCGGGACGCCAATGGCGCCTATATCTACACCGACCGCGACGGCAATGTTTTCACCTTCAGTACAACGGTCGGCGTGGTAGGTTCGTCGAGCCTCAGCAGTTATACGATCAATGGGCTCAACTAATATGAACCGCCGCCGGCGTATCGTTCGGTTACGATAGGCCCTTCAAATCATTCCCGGAATTTGATGGTATCTATGATGGTATAGCGAAACCGATACCGATAATTTGCACTACATCTCAATTGGTTACTAGCAATAAACTGCTTCCGTAGGGGCAACCTATCTTTTCAATAACTTAGCGTGCGAAATTTCTGCTCAGACAGAAATTTGTCCGATATGCCGACCGCGATCTCGCCGGATGGTGTTGGACGAAGATATTTGCTCATCCCGCGCTCCGATCTCCTCAAAGCGCGACTATCCCACGCCTCAAGGCGGTGGTGACCGCGTGTGTACGGTCGTGCACGTCCAGCTTTGCGAAGACGCTCTTTAGATGCGCTTTCACCGTGTCCTCGGAAATGGAGAGCTCCCAGGCGATTGCCTTGTTCGCTCGGCCCTGGGCGACGAGCTGGAGGATCGCGAGTTCACGCGCGCTCAGCGGATCGTCGCCGGCGTGGAGGGCAATTTCCTGCGCGATCTCCGCCGGGACATATCTGCGCCCGGCATGGACCGCGCGGATCGCATCGAGCAGCTCCTTGCGGAGCGAGGTTTTGAGCAGATAGGCGGCGGCACCGGCCTTGAGCGCGCGAACGGCCTGGACATCTCCCTCATAGGTCGTGAGAACGATGATACGCGCGTTGCGAAATTCCCCGCGGATCGCCGTGATCGCGGCAAGCCCGTCCATCACCGGCATCTGGATGTCCATCAGCGCAACATCGGGCCTGAGATTGCGGAAAGCGGCCACCGCTTCGGCGCCATCTGAGGCTTCGCCGACCAGCTCCATGTCCTCCTGCGGCGCGAGGATCGCGGCGATGCCGTCGCGCAGTACCGGATGATCGTCGACCGCGAGGATGCGGATGGGGGGCGTGGCGGTCATTGGGGCGACTCCGCTTCACGCTGCAGCCACGGGAACCGGAAGCGGCGAGCACGCGCAACATAAGCGGCACGCGCCGGGACCGACAAGCCGATCTCGGCTCCCGCCGGGTCACGGCCGGCAATCGTCAGCGTGCCGCCGATCCGCCGCGCGCGCTCCTTCATGCCGACCAGTCCGAAATGCCCCGTCCGCGCGCCAGCCTCGGCGATCGCTTCGGGGATGCCGACACCGTCGTCGCGGATCGAAAGCCCGAACGCGGCGCTGTCGTAACGCAGGACCGCCTCGATCGCGGTCGCTCCGGCATGGGCGACCGCGTTGCGGATCGCTTCCTCGCCGATCCGCAAGGCTTCCTCGCAAACGAGCGGCGAGAGATCGCGGCGCTTTCCATCGACACTGAGGTCGAAACGGATCGGGCTCTCCGCGATGGCCGCCTCGGCCGCATCGCGCAGTGCCTGCTCCAGGTCGCCCGCGTCGCCGCGCAGGTCGCGCACCCGGCGGCGGCCTTCGATCAGCAGCGCATCGGCGCGGTCGAGCGCATCGTCGATCGAACCGCGCAGGGGCTCGTTCTCGGGGATTCGATCGGCGACCGTCTGGAAACGCAGCATCAACCCCTGAAACCCCTGGAGCAGCGTGTCGTGCAACTCGCGCGCGATGCGCTCGCGCTCGGCGATGCGGATCTGGAAACGGCCCTGAAGCTTCGCGGTGACCTGCCGCAGCCGCAACATATAGGCGAGCCAGATCAAGCCGCCGACAGCGATCGCGCAAATCAGCATGAACCAGCTCGACTGGACGAAAGTGGGCGGCAGGTGGATGGCGATGCTGGCGCCCGTCCGGTTCCACACGCCGTCCTGGTTCGCCGCGATGACCTGGAAGCGATAGGTGCCCGGGCGCAGATTGGTGTAGAATGCCTGGCGCCGCGTTCCAGGATCGACCCAGTCCTCGTCGACCCCTTCCAAGCGATAGCGGAACGCGATGCGGTTCGGGATCGTGAGGCTGAGCGCGGTATAGTCGATCTCGACGCGCGACGTCCCTGCCTTCAGCGTCACCGCATCCGGATCGCGCAGCATGGTATCGGCGAACGCGACCCTGGTGATCTTGACGGGCGGGGGCGCCGGGTTGCGCACGATATGCGCGGGGTCGACCCACACCACGCCGCCATAAGTGCCGAACCAAAGGCGCCCGTCGCCGCCGCGCGCGATCCTTTGCTGCGCGTTCACCAGATGGCCGTTGGGCAGGCCGTCCTCGAAGGACAGGATCGTCGGCTGAAGCGGGCGATTCTTGTCCGCAAGCGCGCGATCGAATTCCGCGAGGGGCAGGCCGACGATCCCCGCCGGGCCGATGAACCAAAGCCCGCCTTCGGGTGTGTCGATCAACGCCACGGGCGTGTCCAGCCAGGGAAATCGCGTGGCGGAAAGCCACTCAAATCGTCCTGTCCGCCACCGCGCGATGCCCCGCCCACTGCCCAGGAACAGCGCGTTCCGGCCCTGATACAAAGCGGAAATGCCGAAGTCGGGGTCGCCACCGAGCAGCGTCGCCGCGATTCCGCCGTTCGCATCGAGCCGGACGAGTCCGTCGGCTTCGAGATAGAGGATCGGATTGCCGTCCAATCCCGTCTCCATCATCGTCGGCAGCAATTCGGGCTTCCGCGGCGCCAGCACGCGGCGCCAGCTTCCGCCATCGAGGCGGAACAGTCCGTCACGGCCGGCGCCCGCCCATAGCACGCCCCGTCGATCGAACGCGCAGGCCAGGATGCCGGTCCGGCTTTCGAGCGCGCCGGGCAAGGGCTGGAACGCCATCCGACCGCGCTGGAGGCGGAGCAGCCGATCGCGCTGGAAGACCCAGATCGTGCCGACGGGTCCCTCGCAAATCCAGTCGGGATTCGATTGCAGGTTGACCAACAACTCGGGCGCCTTGCCGGGCAGCACGCGGTGCAGCGCGTTCGCTGTGCCGATATAGACGGTACCGTCGGACGCGCCGAACAGCGGATAGCCGAAGTCGGGTTTGTCCCGAAGCGTCGGTTCGACCACGACATTGGCGGTGCTGAACCGATCCAGGCCCATGCTGGTGCCCACCCAGATATTGCCTTCGCGATCCTCGATGATCGGCACGGCCTTGTCGGACGTCAGGCCATCCTCCTGGCGATAGATCTCGACTTCCCGCTGCTCGCCGCCAGATCCGCGAAGCCGGAAGACTCCCAATGCACCGACACCCCATAGATTGCCCCGCCGATCGAACAGGGTCCGGAAGTTGCGGCTCGAGCCCGGCGTAGGATAGGTGCGCGCGGTGCCGGCCTGCACGAGGGGCGACAGGATCCTGCTGCCGCCAAGGTCCGAAAGCCATATCCTTCCGCTTGGATCCTGGCTGATCGCCGGGCTGCCGACCGCCGCCGCGACCCGCTCGAACCGGCGCGACCCGCGGCGCAGCACCAGCACGGCGGTGTTTGTCGTAACCCAAAGCGACCCGTCCCGGGTGGCGGTCATCGCGATCACCCAGTCCGGCGGCAGTCCCCAATCCGTCCCGACCTCCCGCCAGGCGCCGTTGACGTAGCGGGCCAGTGCACGATCGGTCCGACCAAGAGAGGCCCAGATCGCGCCATCGGACGTCTCTGCGAACTCTATCACATAGCTGGAGGGCCTGGTCATCGAGGCGTTCCGCAGCGCGTTGCCGCGGTAGACGCTGAAATCTCCGTTGTCGTAGCCGACCCAGATTGCGCCATCGCGAGCCACGTGCAGCGCGGTCACCAACCGCCGCGCGGGATCGGCCTGGCGCGGCGCGATCGCTTCAAAGGCGACGCCGTCGAACCGGAACAGACCCGTGCCGCCGCCGATCCACAGAAAGCCGTCTCGTCCCTGCGCCAGCGCGCTGACGAAGGGCGGCGCCCCTTCGTCGATCGACCAGCGTGTGTGCTTGTACTGGGCAATGGTGCGCCCGGGACCAGAGGGCGCAGCGGCGGCGCGGGGCAGCAAAGCGGGCAGCAGCAACAGGAGCAGCATCCGTTTCGAGTGCAACCGCATAGAGCCCCCGCCTGAAATCTCGGCTTTCCCCAGGCAACCCTATCCCCCCGGGCGAGCGCCGCATCACTCGAACGTGTAACCGTGCGTATCCTCTTTCCGAGCGTATCGGCAGGGAACGCGCGCGCCTAGCCACTCCCGATACCGGGCAGATTCCCTCCGCGACGCCCGACCCGAAAGTGTAGCCCGGGGCTTCTTCTCCCGGGATATCCCCCGCCGCGCCGGCGATGCAACTTGCGAACGCGATCGGATCCGACGCGATCCGCCTTGGTCCGCAAATGGAGGCAAGCGTGTGTCTTCGGGAGAGCGTGGTGCCGGTCGCCCATGTCGCGAGCGACATCGGCCACGCGCCTTCCCCCCGGTCCGTCCCAGCTCGCTCTCCAGCGGACCGGGACCTTCCTCAAGGAGAACGCAAATGACCGACCGGCATGATTCGAACCCGATCGACCAGGAACGCCGCGATGCGATGCGCATCGCCGGCGGCGCAGTGCTGGCCGGCCTGGCGACCTCGGCAACCGTGTCGCCGGCGGCCGCGCAGACGACGCGCGCCACGGCGAAGCGCGTCGGCAACCGGGCGTTGGGCGCGCGCCTCCAGGGTGTTCAGCATTTCGGCCTGACGGTGCAGAACATGGACCGCGCGTTCGAATTCTACACCGATGTGCTCGGCGGTACCGAAGTGATGCGCGACGGCGATTTCCAGGGCGAGCGCATCCACAACACGCTGCTCACCGGGCAGGAGATCGAAGCACGCGTGCGCGGCGTCAATCCGCGCGCCATGGGCGTGCCCGACCTGCGCGGCGGCGCGCAGCGGCTCGACGTGCGCTTCATCCAATTCGACAATGTCGTGATCGAGCTGCTGCAATATCGCGACGCGGACCAGCCGATGGGCGGCCCCCGGAGCTTCGCCGAGCCGCTGGACCATATGAGCCCCGCCTTCCCGCGCATGATGCACATCTGCTTCCACATCCGCGACGACGTGGATTTCAACACCTTCATCCGCGACCTGGAAGCCGAATCGGCGCGGCGCGGGATGACGCAGGTCCGCGCCAACCGCGTGGTCACGGTGACGACGGAGGCCGAACGGCGCGGCGCGCCGCTCGAGGCGAACAGCAACCCGATCACCGAGGGCAAGTCCAACGGCTGGCGGCTGATCTACTGCATCGGATCCGAGGGCGAGCAGCTCGAATTCGTCCAGGCGCTCGGGCCGGTGAAGCAGGTCTTCGACAATGCGCACGCGGCGCACCTGCAGCTGGTCGCCGCCGCGCAGCGGTAGGGAGCATCGCCATGTCCCAGGCTTCGACCGGCGGCGGTTCGTTCGCTGGATCCGGCAATCCCTATCTCACCGGGATCCACGCGCCGATGCGCGAGGAGCTGACGATCGAGGATCTGCCGGTGACCGGTACGATCCCCGCCACGCTAGCCGGGCGCTATCTGCGGATGGGCCCGAACCCGATGGCGCCCAATCCGGCCAAATATCACTGGTTCGCCGGCGACGGCATGATCCACGGCATCCGGATCGAGAATGGACACGCGCGCTGGTACCGCAATCGCTGGATCCGGTCCGACGCGGTGACCAAGGCGTTGGGCGAGCCCCGGACGCCGGGGCCGCGCCATCTGTTCGATACGGTCAACACCAATGTCGTCGGCTTCGCCGGACGGACGCTGGGGCTGATCGAGGCGGGCAGCACGCCGGTCGAGATCGGCGAAACGCTCGAGACGCGGCGCTACACCGATTTCGACGGAACGCTGCACGGCAGCTTCACCGCCCATCCGCATGTCGATCCGCTGACCGGCGAGATGCACGGCATCTGCTATGACGCGAGCAAATGGCGGTCGATCCGCTATGTGGTCGTCACACCGGAAGGCCGGGTGCGGCGCGAGGTGAAGATCCCGGTCAAGCACGGCCCGATGATCCATGATTGCGCCTTCACCCGGCGCTTTGCGGTGATCCTCGACTTGCCGGTCACCTTCTCGCTGACGGCGGCCATCACCGCGTACAATTTTCCGTACCGCTGGAACGGGTCGCATGCGGCCAGGCTGGGGCTCCTGCCACGCGAGGGCGAAGCGGGCGACATTGTCTGGTGTGCGATCGATCCCTGCTATGTGTTCCATGCGGTCAATGCCTATGACGCGGCGGATGGCAGCGTGGTGCTGGACCTCATCGTCCATGACCGCATGTTCTGGAAGCGGACCTCCGGCCCGGATTCGCAGGTTACCAAGCTGGAGCGCTGGACCGTCGATCCCGTCGCCCGCACCGTCGCGCGCACGGTCATCGACCCCACCCCGCAGGAATTTCCCCGCGCGGACGAGCGCCGCCTGGGCCAGCCCTATCGCTACGCCTATACGATGAAGCTGGAGGACCCGTTCACCGGGACGGGCCTGTTCAAGCACGACATGATCGCCGGCACGCGGCAGGTGCACGATTTCGGCCCGGATCATCACCCGTGCGAGTTCATGTTCGTGCCCGCTTATGCCAGGGCGGAGGAAGACGAAGGCTGGCTGATCGGCTTCGTCATCGATGCGGCGGCGCGGACGACCGATCTGGTCATCATCGACGCCCGCGATTTCGAGGGACCGCCCCTCGCGCGCATCCACCTGCCGCACATCGTCCCGCCCGGATTCCACGGAAATTGGGTGCCGGATGCCGATTAACTTCCGTTTTCCAAGGAGATGCAAGATGCGCTTTCCCAGACGCTTCGTGCTCGCCGCGCTGATCGGCGCGGCATCGCCGGCGGCACCCGCGATGGCGCAGGATCATGCCGGCATCCGCTATGCCGATATCCCGGTCACCGCCTATGCCGTGGTCGCCGAAATCCAGGCTAGGCCGGGCAAGGAGGAAGCGCTGCGCCAGGCGACGCTGCCGCTCGTCGCCAAGGTCCGTGCCGAGCCCAACAACCTGCTCTATTTCCTCCAGGAGGATCGCGAGCGGCCCGGCCATTTCATCTTCTACGAGATATTCGCCACCCAGGCCGATTTCGAAGCGCATAACCGCACGCCGCACGTCCAGGCCTGGTTCGCGCGCCTGCCCGAGCTCGCCGAGGGCCCGGTCAAGGCGATGCGGATGCAGATCCTGGGCAACCGTCCCTGACCATGGAGATCATGAGATGAACAAGGCAATCGCAGCGCTCGCCTCCGCGAGCCTCGTCACCGGCGCCGTCCCTGCCATAGCGGGAGACGAGGGCAAGCATCCGACCATCATCCTCGTCCATGGCGCGTTCGTCGACGGGTCGGGATGGGCCGGGGTGTACAAGATCCTGCGCAAGGACGGCTACGAGGTAGTGGTCCTGCAGAACCCGACGACATCCCTCGAAGACGATGTCGCGGCGACCAGGCGCGCGCTCGCGACCATCGCCAGCAAGGTGGTGCTTGTCGGTCATTCCTATGGCGGGATGGTCATCACCGAGGCGGGATCGGACCCGAAGGTGACCGCGCTCGTCTATGTCGCCGCCTTCGCGCCGGACCAGGGAGAGTCGGTCGCCTCGATCACCGCCAGCGCCCCACCCGGCGCGCCGCCCTTGCCGATCGTGTCGAGTCCCGACGGCACGCTGACGCTCGACAAATCGAAATTCCCGGCGCTCTTCGCCGCCGATGCGGCACCGGAGGTGTCGCGGTTCATGGCGGATTCGCAGCAACCCTGGGGCGCGAGAGCGCTGGAAGGCAAGGTCACCGTGCCCGCCTGGAAGATCAGGCCGAGTTGGTTCCTGGTGCCACAGAATGATCGGATCATCCCGCCCGACGGCCAGCGCGGCATGGCAAGGCGCGCCGGCGCGACGCTCCGTGAGGTGCCCGGCAGCCATGCGGTCTTCGTCGCGAACCCCGAGGCGGTCGCTGCGTTGATCGAGGAAGCGGCCACCCACGCCGCGGCCAAGCCGGCGCAATAGGATCAGGCGGGCGGAGCGAGCGCCGATACATGACGGATCGCCTCGCCCACCAGACCTCTCAGCCAGCGATGCGCGGGATCGTGGCGATAGCGCACATGCCAGGCCATCTCGACCGGGAAGGTGCCGAGATCGACCGGCGCCGACAGGATCCTGAGCCGTGGGTCGAAGGCCAGCCGGCGGCAGATCAAGCCGGGCAGGGTCGCGATGTGATCGGTGACCGCGACCATCTCCGCCACCGCGAAGAAATTGGTGACGGAAAGCGCTACCTCGCGTTTCAATTGCTGCTGGGCGAGCGCTTGGAACAGCCCGGCGCGCATGCGCCCGGGCGGCACGACGTTGACGTGCTTCAGCCGCTCGAACTGCTCGCGCGAGATGCTGTCGCCGATCTCCGGATGGCCGGCGCGGACGACACAGGCCAGTCCTTCGTCCATCAGGTGCTGGACGACGAGATTGTCCGGCGGATCGACGATGCGACCGAGCACCATCGCGGTGGTGCCCGATGTCACCCCGGTCTCCGCCAGGTCGTTGCCATAGGGCGTCAGGCGCAGCTTGATCCCCGGCGCGATCTGCTGGAGGCGGGCGACGATCGCAGGCAGCAGCACGAACTCGACATAGCCATTGGGCGCGATCGTGAAGAGCCGCTCGGCGCTGGCAGGATCGAAATCCTGCTGCCCGAGCACGGCGTCGTCGAGCCTGGCCAGCGCATCGGCGATCCCCGGCGCCAGTTCCAGCGCGATCGGCGTCGGCTGGATGCCATAGCGCTCGCGGATGAACAGCGGGTCCTGGAGCATCGTGCGCAGCCGGGCGAGCGCATTGGAGAGCGCCGGCTGGGTCATGCCCAGCCGCTCGGCGGCGCGGGTCACGCTGCGTTCCTCCATCAGCGCTACGAAGATCGGCAGCAGGTTGAGGTCGTAGCGCATGAGTTATCTTCTCATGCTTATAACTGAAATCAAGATAATAAACTTCTGGAATGTCTGCGCCGGGCGCATATCGGCGTCGTCCACAGGGGACACCAACAATGGAGGTTCAGATGGCCAAGGGCAAAGTGCTCGTGATCGGTTCCAACGCCACGCGGATCGAGCTTCAGGGTGGCGGCTGGGCTACCACCGGCCAGTATCTCAACGAAACCGTCGTGCCCTCGACGGCGCTGATCGAAGCCGGTTATGAAGTCGTGCTCGCCACGCCCGACGGCACCAGGCCGCATATCGACGAACTGTCGAACAGCGCTGCGCATTTCGGCGGCGACGAAGCTGCATTTGCCAGGGCCACGGCCTTCTGGACGGAAGACTCGGCGATGAACGAGGTCCGCACGTTGCGTCAGGTGATCGACGAGGGGCTGGACGGCTATGCTGGCCTGTTCGTCCCCGGCGGCCATGCCCCGATCGCGGATCTGATGCAGGATGCCGATCTCGGCGTTATCCTTCGCCACTTCCACGAGCAGGCCAAGCCGACCGCCCTGCTCTGCCATGGCCCGATCGCGGTGACCGCAGCCATGCCGCATGCCCGCGAGTTTCGCGCCGCGCTGGTCGCCGGTGACGCCGCCAAGGCGGCGGAATGGGCGCAGGGCTGGCAATATACCGGCTATCGGATGACCGTCTTCTCCACGAGCGAGGAGAAGGTTGTCGAGGATAATGTCCTCCACGCCAGGCTCTATTTCTACATGCCCGACGCGCTGCGTGTCGCCGGCGGCGAGGTGATCACCGGCGCGATCGATTTCGAGCCCAATGTGGTCATCGATCGGGAGCTGATCACCGGCCAGAACCCGCGTTCGGATGGTCCGATCGCCGAGGCGCTGGTCGAGGCGCTCGATCGCGCGCTGGTCGCGGCGTGAGAACCCGAATGACCGGTGGAGCGCTGCGGAGTCCCGCCGGTCTCGCAAGGAAAATGAGCATGACCCGTTTGAAGATCGTCGCGATCCTCGCCGCCCGCCCGGGCAAGACGGAAGCCTTGCGTGCGCTGCTCGACGGCATGGTCGCGCCCAGCCGGGCCGAACCAGGCAACCTGCGCTACGACCTGTGGCAGGATCGTGCCGACCCCGCCCGCTTCGTTCTCGACGAGCTCTACGCGGACGACGGCGCTGTCGCCGCGCATCGCGCCAGTCCGCATTTCCAAATCTATCTCTCGCAAATCAACGACCTGGCCGAGCGCACCCCGCTGACGCTCGATCCCGTCTCGGTCGCCTGAAACAAGGATCAGGACCATGGCACTGAAGGACATCATCGGCAGCAAGCTCGGCTTCGGCGCCGCGCCGCTCGGCAACATGTTCCGCGCAATTCCAGAGGAGGAAGCGTTGGCGACGGTCGAGGCCGCCTGGAATGACGGCATCCGCTATTTCGACAATGCGCCCTTTTACGGCGCCGGCCTCGCCGAGATCCGGATGGGCGAGGCGCTGAAGGGGAAGCCGCGCGACGAATATGTGATCAGCACCAAGGTCGGTCGCGTGGTGCTCGACGAGATCGAGGAAGGGCCGCGCGACAATGGCGAAAAGGGTTCCGTGTTCGCCGATGGCCGACCCAACAAGGTGATCAACGACTATTCGGCCGATGCGACGTTGCGCTCGATCGAGGACAGCCTGAAGCGGTTGCAGACGGATCGCATCGATATCGTGTGGGTCCACGACGTGGCGCAGGATTTTTACGGCGATGACTGGCTGGCGATGTTCGAGAGCGCGCAGACTGGCGCGTTCAAGGCGCTCGACCGGCTGCGCGACGAAGGCGTGATCAAGGCCTGGGGCCTGGGTGTGAACCGCGTCGAGCCGATCGAGCTTCTGCTCGATCTCGACGGTACGCACCCCGACGGCTCGCTGCTCGCCGGCCGCTATACTCTGCTCGATCACAGCCGTGCGCTGCAGCGTCTGATGCCCAAGGTGGCGGAGCGCGGGCTCGGGATCGTCGTGGGCGGGCCGTACAGCTCCGGCGCGCTCGTCGGCGGGCCGAACTTCGAATATGCCCCCGCCACATCCGCCATCCTCGACAAGGTGGCGCGGATCAAGGCGCTCGCCGATCGCCATGGCATCAGCATGAAGGCTGCCGGCCTGCAGTTCGCACTCGCCAACCCCGCCGTCGCCGCGGTGATTCCGGGCGCGAGCCGGCCAGGCCGCATCGTCGAAGACCGCGCCGCGCTCGACGAAGTCGTCCCCGTCGATTTCTGGCGCGAGCTGCGTGCGGCGGGGCTGGTCGACTCCGCAGCCCCGCTTCCGATCTCGGGCTGACATCCACGCTTCACTGGAAACGATCAATGCTCTTTCATCTGCTGGCGCTGCTGGCGCCGCCGATTGCCCATGCGGACAGCTTCGATGTCCAGGCACGTGCCGCGTGCGCCGCGCCCATCGGCGCTCGTCCCCGACTTCCGGGGATCGAGATCGAGGCGATCGACGCCAGCGATGGGGACCTGCCCTATCTGCGCATCACCGATCGCAGGAGCGGCGGCTGGATGAAGGCCCATTATGACGCGGTGTCTGCCCGAAGCGCCTGGGCAAGGGCGGCTTGCCTGGGCGCACAGCTTCGGCTGATCGGCGACGAGACCGAGGAGGCCTGGCCGAGCGGCCAATGGTTCTCGGTCACCTTCACCGCCGATCCCGCCTATGTTCCCCCGCGCGACGCGCGCGACCGCCGCTGGACCGTCGTCACCCGGCCCGACGGAACGCTCGGCGCCGAGGGCGAGAACATGGCCGTGGTCACCATGCCGCACGAGCAGGTCCATGCCTTCCAGAAGCGCGCGGGCGCGCAACTGCCCCGCTGGCTCGAGGAAGGGCATGCCGAATGGATCAGCCGCAAGATCACCGCCAGGCTGGCTCCCGCCGCCGGGCAGGTGGATGCCCGCCGCCATGCCGACGCGCTGGCTGCCTCCACCACACCGGTGGAACTGAGCAAATGGGGCGGCGTCAGCGTCACGCGCGACGCGATCCTGCGCCAGGCATCGGCAGAGGATCGCAAGAAGATGGAAGCCGACCCCGCGTTCGTTCCACCAGGCCCCTACAAGATCAGCTCCGGCGATCTGACGAGCGACGAAAGCAACATCCAGGCGCGCTACGAGGCTGCCTGGCGCGTTTTCGAGAACCTCGAAAGGGCGCATGGCGCGTCGAAAGTCCAGTCTTGGGTTCGGGATCTCACTGCGACAGGCGGACGTGTCACACCGGAGCGGATAGAGGATACTGGCCGTCTGCGGCTTCGTGAAAATCTTAACCTGCGACTCCAATAGGAGTGGCGATCGGGCGCACGTGTTAGATGTTCGAGCTGCGAGACACAGCTGACCACCGGCTCGGCTCCCGCAGAGGTCACCAAGCCCTTTTCAAAGGCTTGATGACCTCTGCGTAGATTCTCAGGCGATTTCTCCAAAGTTTCTCTCAAATAGCTTCCGGGCGGCTACGCGCCCCGGCTCCGGCCGGAAAGGCCGGGAGAGTCACTTCCCAAGAGCAGACGCCCCCCGAGGCGCGTTTCCCGACCCGCGCTACGCACCTATGCTGGAAAGCAGTTCGTCGAGCTGCTCCAGCTGCTCGGGCAACCCGGCCGCCGAGCCCTGCAGTGCTTCCTCGAGCGCCTCCTCGGACGGA
>NZ_JAPKNM010000100.1 GCF_026460985.1 Sphingomonas sp. | reverse complement strand
CATCGCGCAGGTGCGCAGCCTGCAGCCGCTGTTCGCGACCAAGCCGTCGCTGAGCGAGCGCCGCGTCGTGGTGATCGATTCGATCGACGATCTCGAACGCGGTGGCGCCAACGCGCTGCTCAAGAATCTCGAGGAGCCGCCGGCGGGGACGATCTTCCTGCTGGTCAGCCACGCGCCGGGGCAATTGCTGCCGACGATCCGCTCACGCTGCCGGTTGCTGCGGTTCGAGCCGCTGGGCGACGAACA
The DNA here is from genome assembly GCF_026460985.1 of Sphingomonas sp. Classification (GTDB taxonomy): domain Bacteria; phylum Pseudomonadota; class Alphaproteobacteria; order Sphingomonadales; family Sphingomonadaceae; genus Sphingomonas. The sequence goes on along the minus strand of NZ_JAPKNM010000100.1, from coordinate 49,366 downwards.
GGTGGCGCAGCTGTTGCGGGTCGAACTTCTCGATCTTCCCGCGAGTGAGATCGAAGCGCTGGTCCGGGCGGGGGAGGGGTCGATCGGGCGGGCGCTGGGCTTTGCGGGGCTCGATATCGCCGCGCTGGAGAGCGACATGGCGGTGCTCGCCGATACCGGGGATCCCTCCAACGCGATCCGGTCGCGGCTGGCCAAGCTGCTCGGCGCCAAGGCCGCGCAGCCGCGCTACGAGGCGTTTCTCGACCGCTCGCCGAGCTTCATCGCCGAGCGCGCGCGGACGCGATCAGGCGAGGGGCTGCGCACCGCGCTCGACGCCTATGCCGCGGCGCGCGAACTGGCCGGGGCCGCGACCGGGCTGTCGCTCGACGCCGGTGCCACCGTGTTCGAGATGTCGGGGCTGATCGCCCGCCTGTCGACGCGCACTACTTGACGTTCACGTAAAGGTAAGGTAACAGAAGGGTATGCCCGCTGCTGCCTTTCCGATCGAGGCCCTGGCGCCTATCGAGCCGCGTCCCGAGCAGGATGCCTTCTCCATTTCCGACCTGTGCGCGGAATTTGCCGTCACGCCGCGCGCGTTGCGCTTCTACGAGGACGAAGGGCTGATCGCGCCCGAGCGGCGCGGCACGCAGCGCATCTATTCGCACGCCGATCGCGCCCGGCTCGCCTGGATCCTGCGCGGCAAGCGCGTCGGCTTCAGCCTCGCCGAGATCAAGGAGATGATCGATCTCTACGATGTCGGCGAGGGCCGCCGCGTGCAGAAGCAAGTGACGCTCGAACGCTGCCGCGACCGCATCGAGCTGCTCGAAAACCAGAAGCGCGACATCGACGCGCATATCGCCGAGCTCCAGCAATTCGTCGAGCTGCTCCAAAGCAGCGACAGCCACTGAGGAACCTGAAATGCCGCAATATACGCCGCCGGTGCGCGACACGCGCTTCATCCTGGATTCGGTGATCGGGCTCGATCGCTACGCCAACCTGCCGGGCTTCCAGAACGCGACTCCCGACGTGGTCGAGGCCGTGCTCGACCAGGGTGGCCAGTTCGTCGCCGACGTGCTGTTCCCGCTCAACCATTCGGGCGATCAGGAGGGCTGCACGCGCCATGACGACGGCAGCGTGACCACGCCAGACGGCTTCAAGGAAGCGTACAAGGCGTTCGTCGAGAGCGGCTGGGGCACGCTGAGCGCCCCTGCCGAGTTCGGCGGGCAGGAGATGCCGCACGTCGTCTCGACCGCGTTCCAGGAATATATGATCTCCGCCAACATGGCCTTCGCCATGTATCCCGGCCTCACCCATGGCGCGATCGCGGCGTTGCTGGTCAAGGGCTCGGAGGAGCAGAAGGCCAAGTACGTGCCCAGGATGGTGTCGGGCGAGTGGGGCGGCACGATGAACCTCACCGAGCCGCACAGCGGCACCGACCTGGGCCTGATCCGCACCCGCGCCGAGCCCAATGCCGACGGAAGCTGGTCGATCACCGGCACCAAGATCTTCATCTCGTCGGGCGAGCACGACCTGACGAGCAACATCATCCACTTGGTCCTCGCCAAGACCCCCGGCGCGCCGGAGAGCAGCAAGGGAATCTCGCTGTTCGTGGTGCCCAAGTTCATGGTGGGCGACGACGGTTCGCTGGGCGAGCGCAACGCGGTCAGCTGCGGCTCGATCGAGCACAAGATGGGCATCCACGCCAACTCGACCTGCGTGATGAACTATGACGGCGCCAAGGGCTGGCTGGTCGGCGAGGAGATGAAGGGCCTCGCCGCGATGTTCATCATGATGAACGCTGCGCGCCTCGGCGTCGGGCTCCAGGGCCTCGGCGTGGGCGAGACCGCCTATCAGAACGCGGTCCAGTACGCGCACGATCGACGCCAGGGCCGCGCGCTGACCGGGCCTGCGGAGCCCGGCGAGAAGGCCGACACGCTCTTCGTCCATCCCGACGTGCGCCGCATGCTGATGGAGGCCAAGGCGCAGACCGAGGGCTTGCGCGCGCTCTGCCTGTGGGGCGCGCTCCAGGTCGATCTCGAGCATGCCGCGGCAACCGAGGAAGAGCGCCAGCTCGCAGCCGATCTGATCGGGCTGCTTACCCCGGTGATCAAGGGCGTCGGCACCGATATCGGCTACAAGGTCGCGACCGACAGCCAGCAGGTCTATGGCGGGCACGGCTACATCGCCGAATGGGGCATGGAGCAGTATGTCCGCGATGCGCGCATCTCGATGATCTACGAAGGCACCAACGGCGTGCAGGCGATGGACCTGGTCGGCCGCAAGCTCGCGCAGAATGGCGGCCGCGCGGTGCAGGCCTTCTTCAAGCTGGTGGGCGAGGAAGTGGCCGCTGCCAAGGGCGACGAGAAGCTCAAGGGCTTTGCCGAGGCGCTGGAAAAGGCGCTCGGGCATCTCCAGGGCGCGACGATGTGGCTCGCGGCCAACGGCTTCCAGAACCCCAACCATGTCGGCGCGGGCGCCTATCCCTACATGCAGCTCACCGGCACCGTCGCCCTGGGGCTGATGTGGCTGCGCATGGCCAAGGCGGCCGTGGACGGGCTGGCCGAGGGCGGCGACAACGCCAAGTTCCTCGAGGCCAAATTGGTCACCGCGCGCTTCTATGCCGAGCGCTTCCTGCCCGACGCGGGTGCACTCCGCCGCAAGGTGGAGAGCGGCAGCGACACGGTGATGGCGCTCGATCCGGAGATGTTCCGCGCGGCGTGAACCCGCTTGAGCGGCACGCGGCGACATAGCATGGTCGGGGAATGTCCCTGACCATCGTGCCCCTGCAGCCCATCGAACGCGGCCAGTTGAACGTCATGCACGCGCGAGGCGCGGTGATGGCGTTCGCGCTGATCGTGCCCGCGATCATCGCCGAGGTCGTGTTCGCGGACAGACTGCCCGTGCGCGGGGCGATCGCCGGCGCGGCGCTGCTGATCGGCATCTGGCTGGCGGTCATCGCGCCGCCGCGGCGGTGGCGGCACTGGGGCTATGCGTTCACCGGAAGCGAGCTCCATGTCGCGCACGGCTGGTGGACCCGGGTGCACACGATCGTGCCGGTGGTGCGCGTCCAGCATATCGACGTCGCGCAGGGGCCCTTCGAGCGCGGCTTCGGCGTGGCGCGGCTGATGCTGCACACCGCCGGGACCGACCAGACGGTGGTGGTCCTGCCGGGCATTACGCGCGCCACCGCCGAGGAGATCCGCGACGCCATCCGCACGCGGATCGGCAGCGCGGCGTGAGCGACGGCGAGACGCGCCGGGTCCATCCCGCGACGATCGCGATCGGGCTGCTCAAGTCGGCGCCGTCGACGCTCCTCGGCCTGCCCGTCTTGCTCGCGTTCGGCGGCGAGTTCGGCATCGTCAAGGTCGTGCTGCTGACGCTCGTCGGGATCGCGGCGATGGCGTTCTTCACCTGGTTAGGCTGGTGGCACGCGACCTATCGGCTGACCGACGACGAGTTCGTGATCGAAGGCGGCGTGCTCCACCGCAGCCGCCGTTCGATCCCGCTCGAGCGCGTGCAGGACGTGTCGATCGAGCAGAAGCCCCTGGCGCGCCTGTTCGGGCTGGCGCTGGTGCGGATCGAGACCGGCGGCGGTGACAAGGACGAGGCGACGCTCGACAGCGTGACGCTGAACGAAGCGCATCGGCTCCGGCTGGCGCTGCGCCGCGTGCCGGCGGTGGCGAGCGGCGAGGCGCCGGTCGACGCCGAGGCCGGACGGCGGCTGTTCGCGATGTCGCTCGGGCGGGTGCTGCTCTACGGGCTGTTCAACTTCTCGCTGGTGTGGCTCGCCGCAATCTTCGCGGGGCTTCAGGCGATCGATGACGTCATCGACTTCGACTGGCAGGAGCTCGTCGGGATCGCGGGGCGCGAGGTGCGCAGCCACCTGAACCTGACGACCGCGCTGACGGTGCTGACTTTGGCGCTGGCGCTCGGGGTGGTCGCGGGCCTCGTCCGGACACTGGCCAGGGAATATGGCTTCCGGCTCGACGAGCGGGAGGAGCGGTTCCGGCGCATTCGCGGGCTGCTGACGCGCAGCGAGGTCGTCATCGTCAAAGCGCGCATCCAGCTCGCATTGGTGCGCAGGGGAGCGATCAGCGGGCGCCTGGGCTGGCGGAGCCTCGAGTTCCAGACCCTGGGCGGGAGCGACGACAGCTCGGGGCGGCAGGAGATGGCGCCCTTCGCACGCGACGAGGAGGTCGAGCGCGTGATCGCCGCGGCGGGATTGCCGCGGTTCGAAGCGGACGCGCTGGCGCCCGTGTCGCGCGGGCATGTGCTGCGCGCCGCGCTGCGGCACGGACTGCCGGTGCTGGCGGTCTTCGCGGTCGCCGGAGCGTTCTTGCCGCTGCTCTGCCTGGGGCTCCTGCTGGTGCCCGTGCCCGTCGGGCTAGCGCTGTTGCAGCGGCGCCGGCATCTTTACGGGCTGCGCGAGACCAGCGCGCAAGTGACGCGCGGCGTGCTCTCCCGGCGCGACTGGATCGTGCCCTATCCCGCGATCCAGACGATCTCGGTGCGGCGAAGCTGGCTGCAACGGCGGCTGGGACTGGCCACGGTTGCGATCGACACCGCGGGCGCGAGGGGCTGGCATCGGCCCGACATCGCCGATGTCGCCGCACCGATTGCGGCGGAGCTGGCGCGCGAGCTTGTGGCGCGCGCTTAACATTCAATCCTTCCCCGCCAGGGGGAGGTGTCAGCCGAAGGCTGACGGAGGGGGAGGTAAGCAGCGCACTCTCCAATAGGGCGCAGTGCTTCCGCCCCCTCCGTCACGCTGCGCGTGCCACCTCCCCCTGGCGGGGGAGGATTTGACCTAATTGGTGGGCGTGAGCGTGGGGATCGGGGTCGGCGCGGGGGTCGGCTTGGGGGCTGCCAGCGTGAAGTTCACCGGCGGCCTGATCGTGACCGGCGCGGACTCGGTCCTGCGGCGCACGCCGGTGAGCGGCGCCGGTCCGGCCACTGCCTTGGTATCCGGGGCGGGTGCGGCGACCGGCGCCGAGCCGGGCAGCGCGACGGGGACGATGGGCGGCTGGACGCGCATGCACTGGAGCGGGCTGGGACGCTTGAACTGCTGGCAGTTCCACAGCGCCTTGGCATAACCCTGCGCCTGATCGCGGAGATAGCTGAACGACAATGCCGCGGTCTGGGCCGGCGTGGCGGGGAGCTTGACCGGGGTCTGCTTCGGGTCGGTCCACGCCATGAACTTGCAGTAGAGCCGCTCGCCGCACGTCTTGATCGCGAGCGCCGCGAAGGCGTCGGGGTTCATCTTGCGATCGAGCGTGACGAGGAAATGGTTGGCGTCGAGCCCCGCGCCCGCGGCCTTGGGCACCGCGCTGTCGGGTATCGTCGCGGGGTCGATGATCGAGCCGTCGCCCTGCAGCGCGGCATCGAGCAGGGTGTTCGCATCGCCCTGATGCACCGACGAGAGCCGCGCCATCAGCGGAATGTTGGGCTCGACCCCGGCATAGCCGCGGTTGAACGCGGGCGGGGTGCCCCACCAGCCCGCCCAGCGGAAGAAGAGATGCGTGTCGACCGCGGTGATCTTCTCGAGGCTCGCGCTCCAATAGGGAACGACCCAGTCGGTATGGTAGTGGGTGGCGTGGCCGACGGGGCGGTAGACCGAGCCGGCCAGCGCCATGCGGGCGACGTCGCGCGCGCGCTGCCAGGCCGCCGCGCCGGGCGAATAGCGCAGCATCGCGCCGTCGCAGGTGAAGGTGAACTGGCAGCCGGTGCTGCGCTCCGATCCCTGGAAGACGACGCCGCAGATCGTCTTGGGAAAGGCCGGGTGGCGCATGCGGTTGATCACGACCTGGGCGACCGCGCGCTGGCCTACCGCATCGTCGCCGGCTTCGTAATAGACCGCGGCGGCGAGGCAATCGACCGCGCGCACCTGGCTGTCGGCAGCGCCCGAAAGACGGAAGGCGCGCGCCGCGGGGTTGGGCAGCGTCGAGAAGGGAATGGCGGCGTTGATCTCGCGGGCGTCCTCGGGAGCCACTTGCTGGAGCTTGATCGGCTCGACGGGCGGCAGTTCCTGCTTCGGCACTACGCGCTTGGAGATCACCACCGGCGTGCGATTATACACCACGACGCGCGGGGCGGTGGAGACGATCCACAGGGGAATGCCGATCGCCGCCAGCGCCAGCAAGGCGAGCAGGATGCGGAGATAGAGCGAGGCCGACGGCCGGGACGCCCGCGCAGACGCGAGCGCAGCCTCCTGGGATTGCATGAGCATCGCGCGCTGCCGCTCAGCCCCGTCGCGCGTGGGCGCGCCGGGTCATGGAGATGAGGCGAGGGCGTAGGGTCAAAAAACGGCTCCGGAAGCGGGGTCGCCGCCCATAACGCAGAAGGCGCCATTTTGGAACCATTGCGCCGCCGAAACGCCGCAATGGCCCGTCCAGCCGAGCGTTTCCGGAGCGATCAGCTCTCGGGCAGGAACTCCGGCACGCTCAGGTAACGCTCGCCGGTATCGTAGTTGAAGCCGAGCACGCGCGCACCCTCGGGCAGGTCGGGCAGCTTCTGCTGGATCGCGGCGAGCGTGGCGCCCGACGAGATGCCGACGAGCGTGCCTTCCTCGCGCGCGGCGCGGCGGGCCATCTCCTTGGCGGCGCCGGCATCGACCTTGATCACGCCGTCGATCGCGTCGCCGTGGAAGTTCTTCGGGATGAAGCCGGCGCCGATGCCCTGGATCGGGTGCGGGCCCGGGGTGCCGCCCGAGATGACCGGCGAGAGCTCGGGCTCGACCGCGAAGACCTTGAGGTTCGGCCAGCTCTTCTTGAGCGTCTCGGCGACCCCGGTGATGTGGCCGCCGGTGCCGACGCCGGTGATGATCACGTCGAGCGGGCTGTCTGCGAAATCATTCAGGATTTCCTGTGCAGTGGTACGGACATGGACGTCGACATTCGCAGGGTTTTCGAACTGCTGCGGCATCCAGGCGCCCGGAGTCGATTCGACGATCTCCATCGCGCGCTCGATCGAGCCCTTCATGCCCTTCTCGCGCGGGGTGAGATCGAAGGTGGCGCCATAGGCCAGCATCAGCCGGCGGCGCTCGAGGCTCATGCTCTCGGGCATGACGAGGATGAGCTTGTAGCCCTTGACCGCGGCGACCATCGCGAGGCCGACGCCGGTATTGCCGCTGGTCGGTTCGACGATCGTGCCGCCGGGCTGGAGGTCGCCCGACTTCTCGGCCGCCTCGACCATCGCCAGCGCGATGCGGTCCTTGATCGAGCCGCCCGGATTGGAGCGCTCGGACTTGATCCACACCTCGGCGCCGGGGAACAGCTTCTGCACGCGGATGTGCGGCGTGTTGCCGATCGTCTCGAGGATCGTGTTCGCCTTCATGTCGTCATCTCCTTGGGAGGCACTTCGAGATTGGCCGGAGGATCGAAGGTGCGAGCCCGCCTGAGCTCGGGGAATAGCTTGGCCCATAGCAGGGTGACAAGCACCGCGCCGATCCCGCCGCCGATTACCGCGGCCAGGGGGCCGATCAGCGCGGCGAGGAAGCCCGATTCGGCCTCGCCCAGCTCGTTCGAGCCCGAGATGAACAAAGTCGACACCGCGCCGACCCGGCCGCGCATCTGATCGGGCGTGTAGAGCTGGATCAGCGACTGGCGGACATAGACCGAGACCATGTCGGCCGCGCCGAGCACGAAGAGCGCCGCGAGCGAGAGCAAAACGGCGGGCGCGAAGTCGTGGCCGATCGCCGAGGGGCCGAGCAGCCGTACCAGGACCGGCGCGGCGGCGCCGAACACCACGGTGGCGAGGCCGAAGACCGCCACGGCGACCAGCATCTTCTTGCCGACCTCGGTCTTGAGCGGGCGCCACGAGAAGAACAGGCCGATCATCACCGCCCCGAGCGCGGGCGCGGCGCGGAGATGGCCGAGGCCCTCCGAGCCGACCTGGAGGATGTCGCGCGCATAGACCGGGAGCATCGCGGTGGCGCCGCCGAGCAGGACGGCGAACAGGTCGAGCGAGATCGCCCCGAGCACGAGGCGGTTGCGGCGGACATAATGGAGGCCGTCGATCATCTGCGCCCAGGGGCTGCCGGTGAACTTGACGCTTGTGCGCGGCACCGGGGAGATGAGCAGCATCATGACGAGCGCGAGCGAGAACAGTCCCGCCGCGACGAAGTATGGCACCGAGGGGCCCGCGGCATAGAGATAGCCGCCCATCGCCGGGCCGATCACGGTGCCGATCTGCCACGAGGTCGAGCTGAGCGCGATCGCGGTGGGCAGGCTCTCCTTGGGCACGAGGTTGGGTGCGAGCGCGCCGAGCGCGGGGCTGGCGAAGGCGCGCGCCACGCCGAGCAGGGCCGCGATGCCGAACAAGGCGGGGAGGGTGATCGTATCGGTCCAGGTCAGCCAACCGAGGACCAGCCCGCACAACGCCTCGAGCCCCAATGCTGCGCGCGCGATCCAGCGGCGGTCGATCCGGTCGGCGAGCCAGCCGGCGAAGAGCGAGAGCGCGAGCAGCGGCAAGAACTGGGCGACGCCGATCAGCCCGAGCTGGAACGCCGCCTCCTTGATCGTCATGGTCTCACGGGCGATGTCGTAGACCTGCCAGCCGATCACGATCACCATCGCCATCTGGCCGAGCGTCGCCGCGAAGCGGGCCACCCAGTAAGCGCGGAAATTGGCGATGGCGAAAGGGTGGATCGGCATGCCGCGCTCTTGGCGCGTCGGCGGCGGCATCGCAACGGGCGAATGCCGGCGAGAGGAGAATGTCGACGCTCAGGCGCGCGCCGGCAGCGTCACTCCGTCGAACAGGACCCCGCGGATCTCCCAGGCCTCGGCGGCATAGCTTTCGCGAGTCGGGCCACTGCGCCCCCCGCTCGATTGCACCGGGAGCAGCGGAACGATCTCGATCGCCTCGGCCTCGATCCGTGCGCGGACCCGCAGCAGCAGCCGGGAAAGCGCGCGGCGATAGGCCTCCCACTGATCCGCGGGATGCGGCCCCTGCCAGCGGGCGACATGCTCGCGAAATTCGGCGGTCAACCGCGCGGTCTCGACGCTCGCCAGCGCCGCAGCCTCCTGGGCATGGGCGCGGCGGTCAGTCATCATCGGACCGTAGACGGTCGATTCCATCTGCGCGAAATGGAGCAGCAGGTCGCGCGTGAAGGCCCAGCGCTTGTCGGCCATGCTGACGCCGTGCGGCGGCGGCGGCCCCGCGGCGAAACGCTCGGCCGCGTCCACATTGGCGAGGATGCGGCAATGTTGGGCAAGCAAACGATCGACGGACATCAGGGGGCTACTCCTCGGTCCCCTTTGCCCCGGATGTAGCTGATCGCGCGTAAATCCGCGGCTCCGGGGAAGGACGTAATGGTGTTGGTACGGAAGTGGGCGCCGCGCCTCCTTCCGCCTCCGCGGCCTGGCTTGGTCTTGCTGCGTTGCGGCATAGGTCATATATTGGACAGCATGGCTCCCAGCGAACCCGAGACCCCATCCGCGCCCTCCGCCGCCCTGCCGGTGTTGTTCGAAGCGATCGTCAGCAACCGCTGCATCACCGCGACCTATAATGGCGGGCGCGTCGTGCTCGCGCCGCACGTCGCCTTCGCGCGGCATGGCGATGCCTATATCGGCGCCGTCACCATCGAGCGCGATGGCCAGCCGCCGCGCGAGGAGAAGGTCGGGCTGTTCAAGCTGGACGGGCTCGGCGAGCTCGCCATGCTCGAACGGACCTTCACGCCCAGCCCGGTGTTCGATCCCAAGGACGAGCGGTTCGCGGCGGCAACGCTGATCGCCGTGGAAACCCCCGCCGGCTGAGAGCGCCGCTCAGGTCCTGACCCGGCGACGCTCCCTTCGCGGTCTCAGCGGCAGCGGACCTGCTGCTGGCTGCGCTCGATCGATGCACCCGCGGCGCCACCGGCGATCGCGCCGAGCAGGGTACCCACGGTGCTCGAGCGGCGGCCGGCGATGACATTGCCGAACAGCCCGCCTGCCGCGGCACCGACGATCAGGCCGGTGGTGCCGTCGCTGCGCTTGCAATAATAGCGGCCGTCCTCACCGCGATAGACGCGCTCGTCGTCGCGGAGCACGCGCTCCTGATAATTGCCCGAGCGATAGTAGCGCGACGCATCGTAATCGGCGTCATCGTCATAGCGGGGATCGGGCCGATCGTCATAAGATGAGCGCGACGCGCGATAGCGGCGATAGCGCTCGACCGCCGCCTGGAACTGCTCATACTCGTTGTCGAAGCGGCGCTGGGCGGCGTCGAAGCGCGCTTCCTCGTCCTGATAGGAGCCGCTGCTGTAGCGCGTGCTGGTCTGCGCCGCGGCAGGGCTCGCGGCGACGAGCGCCATGGCGAGGGCCGCGAGGCCGGTGATGGTCTTCATGAAATGCTCTCCTCCTTGGATACCTTCAAGATCGGTACCCGAGAACGTTCCGGCAATGCCGGTGAAGCGCGGCTGAACGACCCTTCGGCGTGCGATCGGCGGCGACGCGGCGCCGTGCTACAAGGCGGCTCGCGTACATAGGGAGTTCCAGCCATGGATCCGCATCGCATCGCCGTCATCGGGGCAGGCCATGTCGGCGCCACCGCCGCTTATGCGCTGATGCTGCGCGCACTGTTCCGCGAGATCGTGCTGATCGATCGCGACGAGGAGCGGACGCGCGCCGAGGCGGCCGACCTGGAGGACGCCAATGCGCTGGCGCGGCCCGCACGGATCTGGGCGGGGGACTATGCCGATGCCGCGCGCGCGGGCATCGCGGTGATCACCGCCGGCGCGGCGACGCATGGCGACGAGACGCGGCTCTCGGTCACCGGGCGGAGCGCCGCGATCGTGGGGAGCTGCGTCGACGCGCTGATGGCGGCGGGGTTCGGCGGGATCATCGTCGTGGCGTCGAACCCGGTCGATCTGATGGCGCATGTCGCGCTGCGCCGCTCGGGATTGCCGAGCGCACGGGTGATCGGCACCGGGACGTTGCTCGATTCGAGCCGGCTGCGACAGGCACTGGCGGCCCGGCTCGCAGTGGCGCCGGGGGCGATCCACGCGCAGGTGCTGGGCGAGCATGGCGACAGCGAGATGGTGGCCTTTTCGGGAGTGCGGATCGGCGGCATGCGGCTCGAGGACTATGCGCAGGCCGCGATCGACCGCGAGGCAGTGACGCGCGACGTGCGCGAGGCCGCGTATCGGATCGTCTCGGGCAAGGGATATACCTCGTTCGGCGTGGCGACGGCGATCGTGCGGATCTGCGAGGCACTGGTCCGCGACGAGCATGCCGTGCTGCCGGTATCGACCCTTCTCACCGGCGAGTTCGGGATTGAGGGCATCTATCTCAGCCTGCCCTGCGTGCTCCGCGCGGGCGGGATCGAGCGCGTGCTGGTGCCCGAGCTGGACGCAGGCGAAGTGGCGGGGCTGCGGGCTTCGGCCGAAGTGTTGCGCGAGGCGGGGCGGGGCCTGGGATGAGTCTTGCGCGGCGGCAAGTGGAGACGACGAGCGCGCTCTCGATCAGCCGGAGCAATTCAGGCGCAGGAAATCCATGGCCTGCGCAAAGTCTTCCGCGAGCCGAGCGTCCGGGAATTCGAGGATCGTGCGGACGCCGTCGGGCTTCTTCGACACGAGCTCGAGCCTGAACGCGTCCTCGCGGCGGACCTCGGCGATGCTTCCCCAGGCGACGCGCCAGCTGCGTTCCGATCTGGCGTTGGCGTTGATCTTTTCGGTGGGCGTCGCGAATTCGGTTTCGCAGCGGCGGACGGTCTTGCTGGCGCCGACGGTACGGACGAGCAGCGAGGTCTTCTTCATGTCGTCGCGCGCGTGGGTGACGGTGATCCCGTCGTGCGGCTGGGCGAAGAACGCGTCGAAATCGCGCTGGAGGCTCTCGACGGTGGGTAGCGCCTGAACCGGCTGGGTCTGCGCGACGGCGGGCGCCGCCGCAGAAAGCGCGGCAAGGATGAGAGGCGTGGCGCGGATCATATTGTGCTCCCCCGAGATTTGCCGGCTATTAGCATGGCGCGCCGGGCTTGCCAGCGGCTGAACGGCGCGGGCGCGGTTCAGCCGGCGCGGGGCTCGTCGGTGTGGCGCAGCACCCATTCGCGGGCGTGCGCGGCTTCGTGGCGCTCATAGACCTCATAGTGCACGCCGGGGATCACCGCGCCCTCGATCCTGGAGGCGACCCGCACCCAGTGCGCGTCGGCGACGATCGCGACGCGCTCGATCTGGCGGATCATGCGGAAGACGAGGGGGAGATGCTTGAGCTCCTCGGTAATCGCCGAGAGCGCGATCGAGGGCGAGCCGCGGACATCGGCGAGGATGTCGAGCTGCGGCATGTCGTCGAGGATCGCGGCGAGGCGGGTGAGGGCTGGGGCGACGTCGGCGGCGGTGAAACGGCCCTCGGCGACGATTTCGACGGCGCGGGGGGAGAGGGGGGTGATGGTGAGCATGGCAGGCTCCGGCCGGTTCGATCTCAGAACGCGCTCGGGTGCACGGATGTTGCCATTCAGATGCCGCTGATCAGCAAGTCCAACGCATTGGTGATCGCATAGCGTTCATCTGCCAGCGAAGTGATGCGTTCACCGAGCTCGTTCGTGCGGACCGCGGCAGCGAACTGGGTGAGCATCACGACTTCCTCACCTGCCACGGTGAACACCGGGTTGAGCCGATCTGCGGGCTTGGGCGCCATTATGCGCGGAAGCAGCGGAACAACGAAACGGGTGTTGAGAGTGGATAACAGGTCGGCCTGGCAGTCGAGCAACAGGCCTGGAGCACCGCGGCGGGCATGGACGTCGAACTGCGCCACCAGGCCTAGAAGAGCCGTGCGCCAGCGAGCGGCAAGCCGTGCCGCTCGACATGTGTGTTAGAGGCCGCGAGGGCTTCTGCATTATCGGTTTGCCAACGCGGCGTGGCTTCGCGCGCGATGGCTTGGCTAAGGCCTTGCTCGCAGGCTTGTGAGAGGTCGATGCCGAGGCGCTCTGCTTCATCGACGAGTGCGCGGTCGAGCGCCAACTCGATGGGCTCGCGGTTTCGGCGCTGCGGAATGATCGCATTCATAGCACGCCTTCCTTATCGAATTGCAAGACTGGGCGGAATGGAGAAACGACGCATCGGCCGATCGGCTTAATGCCGCTCGTCGATGTGGATGTAGGGAGTGATCTCAATGTTCTCGCGGCTTCGGTACGCTCGAGGAGCGCGGCCTGATGGAGCCACACCCATGACCACGCGACCCGCTCGTGATAGTCAGGCGCCCATGGACGCAGATATCGTCGAACAAAACTTGGCCATCTGGAAGGAATCGCTCTTTTCGAGCATTCCGGTTGGCGGCCTACTGGCACGCAATCCGGTCGCCCATAAATGGAAAGCCACATTCAGGAGCATGATGCTTCGTGAGGCGGTCTGTTGGCGGGCGCAAGATCTGCTGGCTCAGTCCTTTGCGTTGCATGAACAAGGGTATGGACTTGGCACGCGTATCCTGATTCGCAGCGCGTTCGAGACGCTGGCCACGCTTGTCTACCTGAACCAACTCATGCAGCAGGTCCTAGACGGCAGGTTGAACTTCCATCTCTTCGGCGACAAAACGACGAAATTGCTCCTTGGCTCGCGAAACGGCGATCGGGAGGGCCCAAGATCCATAAACATTCTCACCGTACTAGAGAAGTGCGACAAGCGATATCCCGGCATGATGGAAGTGTACGCAGATCTTTCTGAGAGTGCTCACCCGAGCTATGCTGGCCTTTGCATGGGCTATTCAAAGGTGAACTACGACGAGTACGAGACGACTTTTTCGAACCGATGGATGGAGCTTTATTCAGACCGGAATCTCGCGGCAATCGACATGTGCATGATGACTTTTCACCACGAGTATAACGAAGTGTGGATCCCACTTTTCGAGGCTTTGGAAAAGTGGATCGAAACAAATGATGCCCAACTAGAAGCTACCAAGGACGAATTTCCGCAAGATCAATGAACTAACTCCTCTGCGATCTTACGAAAAGAAGTGGCCATCGTCATTCTTTCCCACACTCACAAAACTATCCATAACCCGCTTGCGCCCCGCCACCTCGAAGTCGATCTCGAGCTTGTTCCCCTCGATCTCGGCGATGACCCCGTAGCCGAACTTCTGGTGGAAGACACGCAGCCCCACCGACAAATCCCCGCGCGGCTTGGCGCCGAAGCTTACCGCGCTTGCGTGGCTCTCGAGCACGCGGGGCGCCTCGCGGGAGAAGGTTCGTGCGGTGAAGCTGCCGCCGGGGTTCTTGGTGTCCACCCCCGCGGCGCGCTGCCAGCCGGGGCCGCGGCCGGTGCCTCGTCCGACATCGGCGAAGGGGTCGGCGCGCTCGGACCAGTTGGCGCGCCACAGGCTCTCGCCGCCCGACATGGTGGTCTCGCTCTCGACATGCGCGTCGGGCAGCTCGGCGATGAAGCGGCTGGGGAGCGAGCTGGTCCATTGGCCGTAGATGCGGCGATTGGCGGCGTGGAGGATCGTCGCCTGGCGCCGGGCGCGGGTGATCGCGACATAAGCGAGGCGGCGTTCCTCTTCGAGGGACGCGAGCCCGCCCTCGTCGAGCGCGCGCTGCGAGGGGAAGATGCCTTCCTCCCAGCCCGCCAGATACACCGTGTCGAACTCGAGGCCCTTGGCGGCGTGGATCGTCATAATCGTGACCTTAGCCTCCTCGGCGCTCGCCTCATTGTCCATCACGAGGGAGACATGCTCGAGGAAGGCGGTGAGGCTTTCGTATTCCTCCATCGCGCGGACGAGTTCCGACAAGTTCTCCAGGCGGCCGGCGGCCTCGGCGGTGCGATCGGCCTGCCACATCGCGGTGTAGCCGCTCTCGTCGAGGATGATGCGGGCGAGCTCGGGATGGGGGAGGGTGTCGCCCATGCTCCGCCAGCGGGCGATGTCGCCGATGAGGTTGCCGAGGCTGCGGCGGGCCTGGGGGGTGAGCTCGTCGGTGTCGAGGATACGCGCCCCGGCGGTGGTGAGCGGCAGGCCCTGCGCGCGGGCGAACTGGTGGACCTTGGCGAGGGCCTTGTCGCCGAGGCCGCGCTTGGGGACGTTGACGATGCGCTCGAAGGCCAAGTCGTCGGCGGGCTGGGCAACGATCCGGAGATAGGCGAGCGCGTCGCGGATCTCCTGGCGCTCGTAGAAGCGGAAGCCGCCGATGATGCGATAGGGCAGGCCGATCGCGATGAAGCGGTCTTCGAACTCGCGGGTCTGGTGCTGCGCGCGGACGAGGATCGCCATGGCGTCGAGGCTCATGCCGCCACGCTGGAGCCCCTCGATCTCCTCGCCGACGCGGCGCGCTTCCTCGGGGCCGTCCCAGATGCCGAGCACCTTGACCTTCTCGCCCTGGTCCTTCTCGGTCCACAGCGTCTTGCCGAGGCGGCCGCCATTATTGGCGATCACGCCCGAGGCGGCGGCGAGGATGTGCGGGGTGGAACGGTAATTCTGCTCGAGGCGGATCACCTTGGCGCCGGGGAAATCCTTCTCGAACTTGAGGATGTTCTCGACCTGCGCGCCGCGCCACGAATAGATCGACTGGTCGTCGTCGCCGACGCAGCAGATGTTCTTGCGCTCCTGCGCGAGCAGGCGGAGCCAGAGATACTGGACGCTGTTCGTATCCTGATACTCGTCGACAAGGATGTAGCGGAAGCGGTTCTGATAGCTCGCCAACACGTCGCGGTTGGTCTTGAGGATCACCAGCATGTGAAGGAGCAGGTCGCCGAAATCGCAGGCGTTGAGCGTGCGGAGGCGATCCTGGTACGCGGCGTAGAGCGCCTGACCCTTGCCGTTGGCGAAACCCTCGGACTTGCCGGCGTCGATGTCGGTGGGGGTGAGGCCCTTGTTCTTCCACTGGTCGATGAGGCCGGCGAGCTGGCGCGCGGGCCATCTTTTCTCGTCGAGATCGGCGGCGGCGATGAGCTGCTTGAGCAGGCGGAGTTGGTCGTCGGTATCGAGGATGGTGAAGTTGGACTGGAGCCCGACCAGCTCGGCATGGCGGCGGAGCATCTTCGCGCCGATCGCGTGGAAGGTGCCGAGCCACGGCATCCCTTCCACCGCCTCGCCGACGAGCCGGCCGACGCGCTCGCGCATCTCGCGGGCAGCCTTGTTGGTGAAGGTGACGGCGAGGAGCTCGGAAGGGTAGGCCTTCCGGGTCCAGAGGAGGTGTGCGAGGCGCGCGGTGAGCGCGGCGGTCTTGCCGGTGCCGGCGCCGGCGAGGACGAGAACGGGACCCTCGGTGGTGAGCACGGCCTCGCGCTGGGGTTCGTTCAGGCCCTGCAGATAGGGGGCGTCGTCAGGGGAAGGCGCGGGGAGAGTCATTGGCGAACAGGTAGGGAACGCGGGGCGCTGGAGCAAGTTGCTTCAGGCATGCTGCGCGGCTAGGGCGGGCTTATGTGGCGCAATCGCAAACTCAGGCTCGGGATCGTGCTGGCGATCGCAATCGTCGCGGCATTCGTGGCGTGGCGAACCAGCCAGACCACGCCGCGCAAGCCGCCGTGCGAGCCGGGACGGCACGAGGAGAAGGACGCGAGCGGCAAGGTGATCAAGGTCACCCGGACAACCTGCTTCGAATAGCGATCCACAGCTTCGTGCGGGTGGTGTCATCACTTTGTCACGAAGCGGGGTCAGGGGCGCGACATGGCCACGCTCGCACTGGACCAGGCACCGACGGCCGAAACGCCGCGGACCTCGCGATTCGACTATAAGCCCCACCCGTTCGCAAAGTTCCTCTTCGCCGCGTTGCTGATCGGCGGGATGGCCTATGCGGGGTGGAGCGTGCTCGCCGACACGCGCGGCGTGGGCGAGGAACTGGCGCTGGGCGTGTTCGCCTTCCTGGCACTGGCGCTGCTGATCGCGCTCGGGTTCGAGTTCGTCAACGGCTTCCACGACACCGCCAACGCCGTCGCGACCGTCATTTACACCAATTCGATGC
Organism: Sphingomonas sp.; assembly: GCF_026460985.1. Classification (GTDB taxonomy): domain Bacteria; phylum Pseudomonadota; class Alphaproteobacteria; order Sphingomonadales; family Sphingomonadaceae; genus Sphingomonas. The sequence continues at coordinate 32,533 of NZ_JAPKNM010000100.1, read as the reverse complement.
CCGCCCATTTCGCGGTCGTCTGGTCGGGCTTCTTCAACTTCCTCGGGGTAATGCTGTCGAGCGGGGCGGTGGCCTATTCGATCATCACCTTGCTGCCGGTCGACCTGATCCTCAACGTGGGGAGCGCGTCGGGCTTTGCGATGATCTTCGCACTGCTGCTCGCGGCGGTGCTGTGGAACCTTGCCACCTGGTATGTCGGGTTGCCCAACAGCTCGAGCCATACGCTGATCGGGTCGGTGCTGGGCGTCGGCTTCGCCAACCAGCTGATTCAGGCTGGGTCGCGCGGCGGTGCCGCCGGGGTCGACTGGAGCCAGGCGCAGAAGGTGCTGACCGGACTGTGGATGGCGCCATTGATCGGCTTCTTCGCGGCGCTCTTGCTGCTCCTCGTGATGCGCGCGGTGATCCGCCAGCCCGATCTCTACAAGGCGCCCGAAGGCGACAAGGCCCCGCCGCGTGGGGTGCGCGCGCTGCTGATCTTCACTTGCACCGCGGTCTCGTTCAGCCACGGCTCGAACGACGGCCAGAAGGGCATGGGGCTGATCATGCTGATCCTGATCGGCTGCGCCCCGACCGCCTATGCGCTCAACCGTACGCTGCCGACCAGCGCGACCCCCGCGTTCGTCGAGACGGCGAATGTGGCGACCGCGGCTTTCGATGCGCGTAGCGGCGGCATCGAGATGGCGCCCGACCAGGCGCGCACAACGCTGACCGGCGCGCTCCAGAAGCGCGATGCAACCACGCCCGAGGTGTTCGGCGCGCTGGAGAGCCTGTCGCGCGACCTGAGCGCGCGCGTCGCCGGCTATGGCTCGCTGAGCAAGGTCCCCGCCGAGGCGACGTCGAACGTCCGCAACGACATGTATCTGGTGCTCGACACCACCAAGCTCGCGACCAAGAAGCCCGGCGTCTTCAGCGAGGCCGAGGCCAAGGCGATCAAGGAATTCCAGGCCAAGCTGGAAGCGGGCACGCGCTTCATTCCCCTGTGGGTGAAGGTGGTGGTGGCGATCGCGCTGGGGCTGGGGACGATGATCGGCTGGAAGCGGATCGTGATCACCGTGGGCGAACGGATCGGCAAGCAGCACATGACCTATGGCATGGGCGCCACCGCCGAGCTGGTCGCGGCGGCGACGATCCTGAGCGCCGACCGCTTCGGGCTGCCGGTCTCGACCACGCACATCCTGTCCTCGGGCGTTGCGGGCGCATCGGTCGCCAACGGCCAGGGGCTGCAGGGACGCACGATCGCCCAGCTCGCCGCGGCGTGGCTGCTCACGCTGCCGGCGGCGATGGCGCTGTCGGGCGGGCTCTACTGGCTGATGCTGACCGCCGTGAAGGCCTACGGGTTGAACTGAGTCTACAGTCGGCAACCTCGAGGGCGATTTCGCTCCCCGATAAACACGTCCCGTGAACCTAGGCCTTCTCGCAGACTCGTTCGACCGCATGCGCGGCGATCTCGAGGCTGAGCTTCAGGCCGCCCGCATCGGCATGGAGATCGGCGCGGATATGATCGACCGGGTTGTAGAAATGCACCAGCACGCCCGCGGCCAGCGCGAAGAGCGCCGCGAGGAGCAGCCTGCGTCCCGACGATACACGCATTGCCGACTCCCTTATCCGGTGCTGCGAGGTTGACAGTCGATACACCGGCGAAACTGTCGGGCGGATGAACGGGCGCGGCTTCGGATTGCGAGGCTCGGGCTTTTCGCTCTAGGTGGGCCGGAAGGAGAAGACATGGCCGTCACACCGCTCGCATCGCACCGCCGCATCTTGTTCGCGAGTCTCGTCGGCACGTCGGTCGAATTCTACGATTTCTACATCTACGCGACCGCGGCGGCGCTCGTCTTCCCGGCGCTGTTCTTCCCCGCGACCGATCCCGCGCTCGCGCAGTTCGCTTCCTATGCGAGCTTCAGCGTCGCCTTCTTTGCGCGGCCGCTGGGCGGGCTCGTCTTCGGGCATTTCGGCGACCGGATGGGACGCAAGTCGACGCTGGTCGCGTCGCTGATGCTGATGGGCATCTCGACCGTGCTGATCGCCTTCCTGCCGACCTATGCGATGATCGGCTGGGTCGCGCCGGCCCTGCTCTGCCTGCTGCGCTTCGGACAGGGGCTGGGGCTGGGCGGGGAGTGGGGCGGGGCCTCGCTGCTCGCGGTGGAGAATGCGCCGCCGGGCTGGGCCAATCGCTATGGCGCGTTTCCGCCGCTGGGCGCGCCGGTGGGGTTCATCTTCGCCAACGGCTTCTTCCTATTGCTGGGGGCACTGCTCAGCGACGACCAGTTCCGGGAATGGGGCTGGCGATTGCCCTTCCTCGCCAGCGCCGCGCTGGTCGCACTGGGACTGTGGGTGCGCGTCAAGCTGACCGAGACCCCGGCCTTCGTCGCCGCGCAGGAAAGCGCGCCGCCGCCGCGTATCCCGGTGGGCGAGCTGTTCCGCGACCATTGGCTGCCGACGCTGGCGGGGACGGTGGGCACCGTCGCCTGCTTCGCGCTCTTCTACATCTCGACCGTGTTCATCATCGGCTATGCGACCAAGGGGCTCGGCTATGATCGCGAGACCTTCCTGGCGGTCGAGCTGGCGGCGATCCTGTTCATGGCCGCGGGGATCTGGATCGCCTCGAGCCTCGCGGACCGCAGCAGTGCCACGCGGGTGCTCGCGATCGGATGCCTCGCGACTGTGGGCGCGGGACTGACGATCGGGCTGTTCGTCACCGCGGGAGCGCTAGGGAGTCTGTTCGTCTGGCTCGCGGGCGGACTGTTCGTGATGGGGTTCGTCTACGGGCCGCTCGGCGGCTGGCTGCCGAGCCTGTTCCCGGCGCGGGTGCGCTATACCGGCGTGTCGGTGACCTTCAACATCGGCGGGATCATCGGCGGCGGGCTCACACCACTGATCGCGGCGGCGCTGGTGGTGCAGGGCGGGCTGATGTGGGTCGGCTATTACCTCGCCGGGGCGGCGCTGCTGAGCCTGGTGGGGCTGGCGCTGGTTTCGCGTAGGAACGCGCTGGCGTGACTCGACGGGTCAGGCCGTCCGCAGCAGCGTGAGGCGGGCCTTGCCGTGGACGCGGCTGGTGTCGATCGCGAAGCCGGCGACTGCGATCTCCTCCGCCTTCGCGGTCTCGATGCTGATCCAGGTCGCCGGGCCGGCCCAGCCGAGACGGCCGAGTTTGTCGAGTGCGACCGCGCCCGCGCCGGTGGCGTAGGGCGGGTCCATCAGAATCAGGTCGAGCGGCTTGACCGCGGGGCCGAGCGCGAGAGCGGATGTGGCGCGGACTTCGGCGCCCTTGGCCCCCAGCTTGGCGATATTGGCCTTGAGCGCGTCGAGCGCGGTCTTGTCCTGCTCGACGAACAGGCACGAGGCGGCGCCGCGCGACAGCGCCTCGAGCCCCAGTGCGCCCGATCCGGCGAAGAGGTCGGCGACCGCGAGCCCTTCAAAGCTGCCGAGGCGGCTGGCGAGCATCGAGAACAGGGCCTCGCGGGTGCGATCGGCGGTGGGACGCGTGGTGTCGCCCTTGGGCGCGACCAATGGGCGGCCGCGCCATTCGCCGGCGATGATGCGCATTACTTGCGCGTCCTCGGCGGACGGGCAGGCCTGGAGGGCTTGCCGCGACCGCCCGCCGGTCCCTTGGCGGGACGAGGGCCCCGCGGCCGATCGACGAAATCGCCCTCGCGCGGACCCTGCGCGTCGCGGTGCGCCTTGGCACGAGCGGCGCGGGCTGGGTTTACGGGCTTGAGCGTGCCGCGTGCGGCCCTGCGTCCTTCGCTCTCGGCCGGGGCGGGGGCAGGGCGCTTCGGCGCCGGCGTGGCGCGCGGGGTGAAGCGTGGGCCCTTGGGCTCGGCCGGCGCGGCCTTTGGCGGCGCGCGGCGCAGGCGGCGATCGGGCTCGGTCACGGGCTTCGCTTTGGGCAACGGCTCCGGCACGCGCTCACGCACCGAGAATTGCAGGTTCGACGCCGCCTTGCCGCCGCCGGGCCTGGACAGCACGGTGCGGAAGGTGGTCAAGTCGTTCTGGCGGATCTCGTCGACGTCGCCGGAAGGCAGGTCGCCGAGCCAGAAGGGGCCGTAGCGCGTGCGGATCAACCGGCTGACCTCGAGCCCGAGATGCTCGAGGACGCGGCGGACCTCGCGGTTCTTTCCCTCGGTAAGGGTCATCTCGATCCAGACATTGGCGCCGGTGCGGCGCTCGATATTGGCGTCGATCGGACCGTAGCGGACGCCCTCGATCTCGACCCCGAGCATGAGGCCCTCGAGCTGCGGCTGGCTGACCTGGCCATAAGCGCGGGCGCGATAGCTGCGCTCGACGCCCGTGGCGGGCAGTTCGAGCTCGCGCTTCAACTCGCCGTCGGTGGTGAGGAGGAGGAGCCCCTCGGTGTTCAGGTCGAGCCGGCCCACGGGCATCACGCGGGGCAGGCCTTGCGGAAGGCGATCGTAGATCGTCGCGCGTCCCGCGGGATCGCGCTCGGTGGTGAGCAGGCCGGCGGGCTTGTGATAGCGGAACAGGCGCGCAGGGGCGGGCTCGGCGACGGGATTGCCGTCGACGGTCACGCCGTGGAGCGAGGTGAGCAGGGTCGCGGGGGTATCGAGCACCTTGCCGTCGAGCGCGATGCGTCCTTCGGCGATCATGCGCTCGATCTCGCGACGCGACGCGATTCCTGCACGGGCGAGCAGCTTGGCGATGCGCTGCGTTTCGGGGGACTTGGATGGGGGCACGGCGGCGATATAGCGATTATGCTCCGCGCGGCAAAATCATTGCGGCGATGAAAAATTCTGGCGCGCCAGGAGCGACTTGCGGGGGCACGGGGCCTCGCCGCGGATGAAAGCGGTGTGATGTTGTTCGTCAAGAAGAAGCGGCTGATCGAGCGAGTCCTGCTGGTCGAGGACGAGCCGCTGGTGGCGTTCGATACCGAGCATTTCCTGATCGTCGAGGGATTCGAGATTGTCGCGACAGTCGATTCGGTCGCCGATGCGCTGGCCGCGATCGAGGGCGAAGCGGCGATCGACCTGGTGCTGCTGGACGTGCAACTGTCGGACGGCAGCGGCATCGCCGTGGCGCAGGCGGCGGCGGAGCGCGGCGTGCAGGTGCTGTTCGTGACGGGCAATTGCCCGGGAGAGGCACGCAGGCTGGCCGCAGGCTGCCTTTCCAAGCCTTATCCGCAGCGCGACCTGCTGGCTGCGATCGGCGCCGTCGAGGCGATGATGGCCGGCAGGAAGCCGCGGAAGCTGCCGACCAGCTTCAGCCTGTTCGGCGAGCGTTGAGCCCGGGCTTCAGAAGCTCAGAGCGAAGGCCGCGTAGATCGCGCCCCACATCGCGGCCGAAGCGGCCATGGCGATGAGGATGCCGGCCGCGGGCGGGAGGCGCTTCTCGTCCTCGGTCTCGGCGAGGCGATCGGGGATGGGAGTGTGCAGCATGGTGGCCGACCTATGCGAAGGGCTGTGTGTCCGCGAGCCGGGAACTCCCCGAGCCGGGGTTCTTCCGGAGGACGTCACCGCCAGAACAAGGCGATGCCGACGCCGAGCCACGACAGGATGGACAGAGATACGGCGACGCGCGTTACCAGATCGGCGGGGCCCTGGCCGGCATAAGGCGCGAAGGTGCGGCTGGTTGCAATGGCGGGCATTTCATGGATCCTGCGATGGCTCGGATCCATTATAGCGTCGCTCGCCGGCCCCTGGCCGCCCCTCAGGGGTCTTGCGTAGCGGCCAGTCGCGCCTCGACGGCATCGTGGAACTGGCGGATGCCGAGCTCAAGCGTGCCGAGCGTGAGCCGGTCGATCGCGCCCGAGGCAAGGCCCTGCTGGCCGAGCTCGCAGGCGCGGAAATCCTCGGCCGCGAAGACCCCGCCGTCGAGCAGTTCCCAGCTCTTCTCCCAATGCGCCTGCGCCTTGTCGGTGGCGGGCGGCTCGGGGATGAGCATGAAATCCTCGACCAGCACGCGATCGGGGGCCTGCGGCATCAGCACCATCAGATTGATGTAATCGGGGCTGACGACGAGCACCGTGCCGGGGAACATCTGGTAGGTGTAGGTGATCGCCGCGCGGAGCGTCGCCCAGTCGTTCGACGAGAGCGCCGCGAGCGCGGCCTCACGGCCCACCGCCGAGCGCTGGTGCGGGCCGATGCTGTCCGCGGTCGAGACGCCGTCCCTGAAGAAGGGGGCGATCGTGCCGGCGTGGAGGCGCTGGATGTGATAGCCTTCGAGAAAGGCGTCCATGATCAGCTTCCAATTGGCACGGACGTCATGCGTGCGGCGGCGGAAGAGATATTGGCCGGCGAGGTCGAAGGCCTCGAAATCGCGCGCGAGCGTCTCCGCCTCGCCGAAATCGGCGCCCTCGTTGAAGCTGAACCAGATCAGCCCGCCGGCCTCGTGCGTGGGGAGGCGGCGGAGGCCGTGCGCGGCCTTGTCGAGCCCGGGGAAGGTGTCGGCGCGGGGCAGGCCGACCAGGCTGCCGTCGAGCGCATAGCTCCAGGCATGATAGGGGCAGACGAGCCGCGGCGTACGCACCGCCTCGCAGCCCTCGACGAGGCGAGTGCCGCGATGGCGGCAGACATTGAGGAAGACGTGCGCCTGGCCCTGCTTGTCGCGCGCGACGAGAAGCGGCTTGCCGAAGCCGTCATGCGGCACCGCCATGTTGCGTTCGGGCAGCAGCGCCGAGGGCGCGATGACCAAAGGTGCGCGGGCGAAGATCCGCACCTGCTCGGCCGCGTGGCGGGCATCGCTGGTATAGGCGACGGCATCGACATGAGCGATGGCGCCCTCGCCGCGCCGGCCGCCGCCCGCGAGCTGGGCGGCGAGCGCGAGCTGGCCCTGGGTCGGCGCGTTCATGGCTATCCTTCTCCGGCGTTTTCGCTAGTTTCCACCCAACGAAGCGAGGGTGCAAGGTGAGCGAGAAACTGAAGGGTTGGGCGCTGATGCGCGCGGCGGTGCGCAACCGCAAGACGGCGGCGATGCTGGTGCTGGGATTCGCCTCCGGGATCCCCTTCGTGCTGCTGATCGGGACGCTCAATGCGTGGCTGGGCGAGCTCAAGGTGAGCCTTGCGACGATCGGCGTGCTCTCGTGGATCGGGCTCGCCTACGCCTTCAAGTTCCTGTGGTCGCCGGTGGTGGACCGCGCGCGGCTGCCCTTGCTCTCGCGGCTCGGCCGGCGGCGATCGTGGCTGGTCCTGTGCCAGGCTGCGCTTGCCGTGCTGCTGTGGATGCTCGCGGCGACCGATCCGGTCACCGCGATCGGCAGCTTCGCGGTGATCGCGGTGATCGCGGCTTTCCTTTCGGCGACACAGGACGTGGTGATCGACGCGTGGCGCATCGAAGTGGCCGACGAGGCGGCGACGGTCGACCTGCTGTCGGCGATCTACCAGCTGGGCAACCGCTTCGCGGCGCTGGCGGGCGGCGCGCTGGCGCTGGTGCTCGCCGCGCGGCTGAGCTGGCCGACGGTCTATGTCGGCTTCGGCTTCGTGATGCTCGCCGCATTGGTGATGACGCTGTTCACGCCCGAGGTGAAGCGCGACCCCGCCGACGAAGCCTCGCCGCTCGCCGCGCACAGGGTGCCCGATCGCAAACAGCGCGGCATCGTGCTGGCGATCGTGGCGGTTTGCTGGGGCTGGGCGATCTTCATGCTCGGCAGCTTCATGGTTGCCGCGCTGACCCCGCCTGCGCCGGGTGCGACCGCCCCCTCGGCCGGCGTGTTCACCCAGACCTGGGGGCCGTGGATCATCGTCGCCACCGTCATCCTGCCCGCTTTGATCTCGGGCTGGACCAACCGGCTGCCCAAAGTCCAAGGCGCCGCGGAGCCAACGCCGGGCGCGCTCCAGGCCTTCGCCAATCACAGCTACCGCGCGCTGATCCTGCCGCTCGCCGAGATCGTCGAGCGGCTGCGCTGGGGCGCATTCCTCGTGCTCGCGCTGATCCTGCTCTATCGGATCGCGGACTCGATCTGGGCGCCGTTCGCCTTCCCCTTCTATCTGGGCGAGCTGCAATATACCAACGACGAGGTCGCCTTCGCCTCCAAGCTGTTCGGCGTGGTGATGACGATCATCGGCGTCGCGCTGGGCGGGGTGATGCTCGCGGCCTGGGGACGGATGCCGACCCTGCTCGCCGGCGGTATCGTCGCCGCGGTATCGAACCTGCTCTATGCCGACCTCGCGCTGGGCGGGGCATGGATCGACGGCTTCGCGCGGCTGCTCTTCCTCGACCATAGCGGGATAGAGCCGCGGATGCTCCGGCTGATGATCGCGATCTCGGGCGAGAACATCGCTGGCGGGCTCGCGGGCACGGCGTTCGTCGCGTACATTTCGTCGATCACTTCGCGCGACTATAGCGCGGTGCAATACGCGTTGCTCTCCTCGATGACCTTCCTCGTCGGCGCGCTCGGCCGTGCCGCGACGGGGGAGGCGATCGAGATATACGGCTATGCCAGCATCTTCTTCCTGACCGCGGGGCTGGGCGGCGTGGCCGTGCTGCTGGTGCTCGCCGAATGGTGGCGCGGGGCGCCGCGCGCGCCGGCGGTAACGACCGAGGCAAGCGCCTGATGCCGTTCCTCGTCGTCATCGGGCTGCAGGTGCTCTGCATCGTCCATCTGATGCGCACCGGGCGCAACCCGCTCTGGCTGACCGCGCTGATCTTCCTGCCGGTGGTGAGCGCGATCGCCTATCTGATCGTCGAGGTGCTGCCGGGGCTCGGCACCAATCGGCACGTGCGCACCGCGCGCGCCAAGGCGATCGAGACGATCGATCCCGAGCGCGAGTTGCGCGCGGCACGCGACGCGCTGGGGCTCGCCGACACCGCGGGGAACCGGCTGCGCGTCGCCGATGCGCTGGCGGCGCTGGGGCGGCATGGCGAGGCGGTGCCGCTCTACCGCGAGAGCATTGCGATGACGCCCGGCGAGCCCGATGTGCGGAGCCAGGGCAAGCTCGCGCTCTCGCTGTTCGAAACGGGGCAGGCCGCGGAGACGCTGGCGCTGCTCGACGCGATCCCCGAGCCCCTGGGGCAGAGCGAGCGCGACCGGCAGGCGCTACTGCGCGCGCGGGTGCTCGATCATCTCGGACGCAAGCACGAGGCGCTCGATCTCTATGCCGACATCGTCACCCGCATGCCCGGCGAGGAAGCGCGCTGCCGCTACGCGGCCTTGCTGCTCGAGCAGGGCTGGGAACGCAAGGCGCTGGTTGTGCTCGAGGAAGTCGAGGGACGGATGCGGCGGCTCAACCGGCACCAGCGCGCGGCCGATGCGGGCATGTATCGCTGGGCCGGCGAAGCGCTTGCGGGCCTGCGCGCGAAGGGACTGGGGCAATGAGGCGCTGGATCATCGCGCTTGTCGTGCTGCTCGTGCTGGCGGGGGGAGGATGGCTGTGGGGCTCGCCCTATCTGACGCTGCTCCAGCTCAAGAAGGCCGCGGATGCGCGCGACCTGACTGCGATCTCGGCGCGGATCGACTATCCGGCGGTGCGCGCGAACCTGAAGACGCAAGTGCGCGACCGGCTGGACCGCGCCGGTGGGTCGGAGCTCGACAGGCTGGGGGCGGCGCTGGCAGAGCGGCTCGCCGATCCGCTGGTCGACGCGGCGATAACGCCCGAGGGGATGCGCGCCCTCTTCGCGAGCGCGGCGGTGGCGAAGGCGGCGCGGCCGAGCCTGGGCGACGTGAAAGCGGAGGACATGCGCGTGCGTCGGGATTCGCTGGGCCGCTTCACGCTGGCATCGGCGAACGGGTCGGGGCCGGAGGTGGTGTTCGCGCTGCAGGGGCTGACCTGGCGGGTGGTGGCGGTGCGGTTGCCCGGGAAGCGGCTGCTCTAGCTGCTGGGGGCGATATCAGCGCTACTGACGACCCGGTTGGGGACGTTCCTGCACTTTGTTCTTCCGTCACCCTGAACTTGTTTCAGGGTCCATGTCTCCACAGGCAGGTCAGTTGCTGGCGGCCCAGTGGATGCTGAAACAAGTTCAGCATGACGGACTCCCTTCCTGCCGATAGCTTCACCTCACGCCGTCGCCCCCTCGTCCAGCGGCAGCGCCAGGTCCGCAAAAGCGTTGGCGAGCGCATGCGCGGTGCACGCGATGCTCGCCGCGTCGCGGACGCCGAGAAGGTCGGCGAGCAGCATCTGCGCGCGCGCCGGCTGGGCGCGGATACGCCCGATCACTTCGAGCAGGGTCGCCTCGGGGCCAGTCATGCGCGCGCAGCACCAGGGCGCGATCTGGATCGGGCCGGCCGAGGCCGCCGACATTTCCGCCATCAGCGCGCGGAGCAGCACCAGGGGGCGCTGGAAACCCTTGCCGAACGCCGTGACGAAGGCGTGCGCCGTGCAGGCGTCGTTGAGGCCGTGCGCCCCCATTTGGCGGATGCCGAAGAGCAGGAGGCGGGCGCCGGCATCCTCGGGCTGGAGCGCGGGCAGGGTAGCGGCAAGGGTCTTGGTGGCGGACATAACGACTCCCGCGTGGACGATGCGGGGATTGTTGCCAGTTCGCTATTGCAAGTCAATCGCAATAAGTCGCCTCAGTCGGGCAGCTCGTCGTTCGCTTCGAGCGCGGTGCCCGCGAGATAGAGCGAGCCGAGGATCAGCACGACCGGCGTGCCTTCGTGCGGGATGGTCGCCAGGGCCGCGGGGAGGTCGGTCGCTTCGTCGCCGGCGAGACCTGCGCGCTGGGCGAGATCGGCGAGATGCGCCGGCGCGTGATGCGGGTGGCCAGGAACCGGCACGGCGGTGAGCGAGCGGGCGATCGGCGCGAAGCGGGCGATCATAGCCTCGGCGTCCTTGTTCTCGAGCATGCCGAGGACGAGGTCGATCGGGCGTCCGTCGGCCACGCGGGCGGCGGCACGGCTCACCGCTTCGGCGGCATTGGCATTGTGGCCGCCGTCGAGCCACAATTCGGCGCCCGCCGGCAATAAGGCGGTGAGCGGTCCGTGCGAAAGGCGCTGCATGCGGGCGGGCCAGCGAGCCCGCAGCGCTGCGGCGGCGAGGGCCTCGTCCGGAATGGCCAGCGCGCGCTGGTGGCGCAGGACCGCGATGGCGAGCGCCAGGTTGGCGGGCTGGTGGGGACCGGCAAGCGCGGGGAGGGGCGTGGTCAGCTCGCCTGCCGCGTCGCTGTAATGCAGCGCGTCGCCGCGCGCCTCGAACGACCATGCCTGCCCCTCGGCGAATACCGGCGCGGCGACGGTCTCGGCGCAGCGATCGACGATATCGGCGATGCCGCGCGGATAGGCCATGGTCACCAGGGGCACGCCGGGTTTGGCGATTCCGGCCTTCTCGGCGGCGATCTGCGCGAGCGTGTCGCCCAGGAACGCCTGATGATCGATGCCGAGCTGCGCGATGGCGGTGACCGCAGGCTCCGGGATGACGTTGGTCGCGTCGAGCCGGCCGCCCAGGCCCACTTCGACGATGCACGCATGGGCGGACGTGCGCGCGAAGGCGAGGAAGGCGGCGGCAGTAGTGACCTCGAAGAAGCTCGCGCCGATATCGCCGCCGGCATCGAGAACCTCTTCCAGCAGCGGAGCGAGCGTTTCGTCGGAGATAAGCTTGCCGGCGAGGCGGATGCGTTCGTTGAAGCGGACGAGGTGCGGGCTCGAATAGACATGGACAGAAAGGCCGGCGGCCTCGATCGCGGCGCGCAGGAAGGCGCAGGTCGAACCCTTGCCGTTGGTGCCGGCGACGTGGAGCACCGGGGGCAGGCGCAGGTGGGGATTGCCGACGCGATCGAGCAGCCGGGTGATACGCTCGAGGCCGAGGATGTCGGCACCGGGGGAGAGCGCGGTCAGGCGGTCGAGCTGGCGCTGGACGGCGGGGTTCGCGGAGATGGCGTGGTCGGGCAACTCAAAGCCCCTCCCTTTCAAGGGAGGGGATGGGGGTGGGTGCGCGCGTCTGCGCGCTCAAAAGACTCATCACCTTCATCCCAAAAGAGCGGCGGTCGAGGCATCGAGCCTCGCCCACCGCTTACCCACCCCTTGCCCCTCCCTTGAAAGGGAGGGGTGAATTGGAGATCACGCCGCCGCTTTCGCGTCGGTGAGCAGGCCGATCAGGCGGCCGAGGACTTCGCGCAGGTCTTTCCGATGCTCGACCATGTCGACCAGACCGTGGTCGCGATAATATTCCGAGGTCTGGAAATCGTCGGGCAGCTTCTCTCGGATCGTATTCTCGATCACGCGGCGGCCGGTGAAGGCGAGCGTGGCGCGCGGCTCGGCGATCTGGACGTCGCCGAGCATCGCATAGGCCGCCATCACGCCGCCCGAGGTGGGATCGGTGAGCACGACGATATAGGGCAGCCCGGCATCGTGGAGCATCTCGATCGCGACGGTGGTGCGCGGCATCTGCATCAGGCTGAGGATGCCCTCCTGCATGCGCGCGCCGCCCGAGGCGGTGAAGACGATGTACGGCGCCTTGGCCGCGATCGCCGCCTCCACACCGGCGATGAACGCCTCGCCGACCGCCTGGCCCATCGATCCGCCCATGAAGGCGAAGTCCTGGACCCCGATCACCGCCTTGCGGCCGAGGATCGTGCCGCTCGCGTTGAGGAAGGCATCGGGCTCGCCGGTCGCGGCGCGCGCGGCCTTGAGGCGCGCGGGATAGGGCTTCTGGTCGCGGAACTTGAGCGGGTCCTCGGCGACCCGGGGGCTGGGCAGCACGGTGTAGCTGCCCGCGTCGAACAGATATTCGAAGCGCCGCGCCGGCCCGATGCGCTCGTGATGATCGCAGGTCGGGCAGACGAAGAGATTCTCCTCCAGCTCCTTGGAGAAGACCATCGTCCCGCATCCCTTGCACTTGTGCCAGAGATTGTCGGGGGTCTCGCTCGTCTTGGTGGTGACATAGGCGAGCGCGTTGCGGACGCGGCTGATCCAGCTCATGCGACTTCCTTGGGTGCGGCCAGCGCCGCCGAGAGGGATTGGATATAGGCGCGGACATGCGCGGGCGCATCCGGCCCGTGCTTGCCGACCAGATCGACGATCGCAGAGCCGACCACCACGCCGTCGGCGACACGGCCGATCGCCGCGGCCTGTTCGGGGGTACGAACGCCGAAGCCGACCGCGATCGGCAGGTCGGTGGCGGCCTTGAGCTTCGCGACGGCGTCCTCGATCGAGGCCTGCGCGGCCTGCTGGAGCCCGGTGATACCGGCGACCGAGACGTAATAGACGAAGCCCGATGCGCCGGAGAGCACCGCAGGCAGGCGCGCAGCGTCGGTGGTGGGGGTGGCGAGGCGGATGACGTCGAGTCCGTATTCGCCGAAGGGCGCGAGCGTGTCGGCTTCTTCGGGCGGGATATCGACGCAGATGATCCCGTCGACCCCTGCATTCTCCGCCATCGCCGCGAACTTGGCGGGGTCGGGGCGGGTCATCGTGTTGGCATAGCCCATCAGCACCAGGGGCACTTCGGGATGCCGGTTGCGGAACTCGCCGGCGATCGCGAGCACATCGGCGGTGCGCGTGCCCGCGCCGAGGCTGCGTAGATTGGCGGCCTGGATCGCGGGACCGTCGGCCATCGGATCGGTGAAGGGCATGCCGAGCTCGATCACGTCGGCGCCGCCGGCGACCAAGGCGTCGAGGATCTCGATGGTGGCGTCGCGCGACGGATCGCCCGCGGTGACGAAGGTCACCAAAGCGGCGCGGCCCTGCTCGCGGGCGGCGTCGAAAGCTGTGGAGAGACGGCTCACAACTCCACCCCCAGTGCATCGGCGACGGTGAAGATGTCCTTGTCGCCGCGGCCCGAGACGTTGACCACGATGATCTGATCGCGCTTCATTTCCCGTGCCTTGGCGGGCACGGCTGCAAGCGCGTGCGAGCTTTCGAGCGCGGGGATGATGCCTTCGAGCTTGCAGCAAAGCTGGAAGGCCTCGAGCGCCTTCGCGTCGGTGATCGGTACATAGTCGACCCGGCCGCTCTCGTGGAGCCAGCTATGCTCGGGGCCGATGCCGGGATAGTCGAGCCCGGCGCTGATCGAATGCGCCTCGGTGATCTGGCCGTCCTCGTCCTGGAGCAGATAGGTGCGGTTGCCGTGGAGGATGCCGGGGCTGCCGCCGGTGAGGCTCGCGGCGTGCTCGCCGGTCTCGATACCCTTGCCCGCGGCCTCGACGCCGATCATCGCGACGCCCGCATCGTCGAGGAAGGGGTGGAACAGCCCGATTGCGTTCGAGCCCCCACCGACCGCGGCGATCAGCAGGTCGGGAAGGCGTCCCTCAGCCTTGAGGATCTGCGCCCTGGTCTCGGTGCCGATCACCGACTGGAAGTCGCGGACCAGCTCGGGATAAGGGTGCGGGCCCGCGGCAGTGCCGATGATGTAGAAGGTGTCGTGGACGTTCGCGACCCAGTCGCGCAGCGCCTCGTTCATCGCGTCCTTGAGCGTCTGCGCGCCCGAAGTGACCGGATGGACCTCGGCGCCGAGCAGCTTCATACGGAAGACGTTGGGCTTCTGCCGCTCGACGTCCTTGGCGCCCATGAAGATCGTGCAGGGCAGGCCGAACCTTGCAGCAACCGTGGCGGTGGCGACGCCGTGCTGGCCCGCGCCGGTCTCGGCGATGATCCGGGTCTTGCCCATGCGGATCGCGAGCAGGATCTGGCCGATGCAGTTGTTGATCTTGTGCGCGCCGGTGTGGTTGAGTTCCTCGCGCTTGAAATAGATCTTCGCGCCGTGCCCCTCGGGGGCAGACTCGCGCAGTGCCTCGGTCAGCCGCTCGGCATAATAAAGCGGGCTGGGGCGGCCGACATAATGTTCGAGCAGATCGTCGAACTCGGCCTGGAAGGCGGGATCGGCCTTCGCGGCGCGATATTCGCGCTCGAGGTCGAGGATCAGCGGCATCAGCGTCTCGGCGACGAAGCGGCCGCCGAACTGGCCGAAATGCCCGCGCTCGTCGGGCAGGTTGCGCAGCGAATTGGGCAGGGTGACGGTATCGGTCATGTGTCTCTCAGAGGTTCGAGGGCGGTCGCTGGCTAGGGGCGAGCGATCAACGCCATCGAAATCCGATGCGGACAGGGCAGGGCCTCAACATTGCGCCACCGCTTGGAGGAATGCGGCGATCTTGGCAACATCCTTGACGCCCGGTGCGCTCTCGACGCCCGAGGAGACGTCGACCGCCCGCGCGCCGGTGACGCGGATCGCCTCGGCGACATTGGCGGGATCGAGCCCGCCCGAGAGCGCCCAGGGCAAGGGATGGGCGTGTCCCTGGAGCAGGGTCCAATCGAAGCGCAGGCCCATGCCCCCCGGAAGCGCGGCCGAATCGGGCGTCTTGGCGTCGTAGAGGATGCGATCCGCCGCCCCTGCGAAGCTTGCGGCGACGGAGAGATCGGCGCTCGTCTTCACCGCCACCGCCGCCCAGACCTCGCGGCCGGTGCGCGCGCGGATCGCGGCGACGCGATCGGGCGCGGTCTTGTGGAGCTGCACGGCGTCCAGGCGAGCGGCCGCGATCGTCGCGTCGAGCAGCCCATCCTCGGGATCGACGAACACGCCGACCTTGCGCACGTGCGACGGCACCCGGCCGGCGAGCCCCGCCGCCTGGTCGAAGGTGAGCGAGCGCGGCGAGGGCGGGAAGAACACGAAGCCGACCTGCGCGGCGCCGTGGCGCACAGCCGCATCAAGGGTATCGGGCGTCGAGAGGCCGCAGATCTTGGCTGTGACGGGCATGAGCGACGCCATAGGCCTCAGGCGAGCGGCTTGACCAGCACATCCATGAACAAGGGCGGATCGAGCGGGATCGGGAAATCGCGCTTCTCGCCGGAGATCGCGTAGCCGCGGCGCTCGTAGAACTCGATCAGCTTGCGACGCGAATCGATGACGGTCATCTCCATCCTGTCCGCGCCGAAAGTGTCGCGCGCGGTCGTCTCGGCCGCCGCGACGAGCTGCTTGCCGAGCCCGGCCGCCTGCAATGTCGGATCGACGCAGAGCAGGCCGAGATAGGCGAGGCCGTTGCCGCGGTCGCTCACCTGGACGCAGCCGATGATCTCCCCGTCGCGCTCGGCGACGAGCAGCCGCTGCGCGGCGTCGTCGACGATTCCCTGGAGCGTATCGAGATTGGTGCGCTGGCCCTCGATCAAGTCCGCCTCGTGCGTCCATCCCTGCCGCGCGGTCTCGCCGCGATAGGCGCGCTCGATCACGGGATGGAGGCGCGGCAGATCGTCGCGCGAGGCGGGGTGAATCAGCAATGGCATCGGCGTCAAAGCGTTGCTTCGATCTCGCGGGCGGCGAGGTCGGGATCCTCGGCCTGGGTGATGGGGCGGCCGACGACCAGGATCGAGGCGCCGGCGTCGAGCGCGGCGCGCGGCGTGACGACGCGCTTCTGGTCGCCGACCTGGCCGTTGGCGGGGCGGACGCCGGGGACGACGAAGAAGCCGTGCGGCCAGGCCTTCTTTGCCGCCGCGACTTCCTCGCCCGAGCAGACGATCCCGTCGACGCCCGCCGACCTGGCGAGCTCGGCAAGGCGTACGACCTGCTCGTGCGGGTCGGGGCTGAGCCCGATCGAGACGAGGTCGCGATCGTCTAGGCTGGTGAGCATCGTCACCGCGACGACCTTGGTGCCGCTCGGCGCGGCGGCCTTGGCATCCTCGAGCATCGAGCGCCCGCCAGCGGCGTGGACGGTGAGGATCGACGGCTCGAGCGGGCGCAACGCCTGGATCGCCTTGGCGACGGTGTTGGGGATGTCGTGGAACTTGAGATCGAGGAAGATCGGCAACCCGATCTCGGCCATCTCGCGCACGCCCTGGCGGCCATTGGCCATGAAGAATTCGAGCCCGAGCTTGATCCCGCCGACATGGTTGTGGACGCGCTGCGCGATGCCGCGTGCGCGCTCGAGGTCCGGGGTGTCGAGCGCGACGTAGATCGGCGAGCTCATGCCTGGGCATCCCCGATCAGCGGCGGGGCAGGGGAGGTGGCTACGGTCGCCTCGGGGGCGGGCGTGACGGCGCGGAGATCGGCGAGCGCGCGTTCGAGCCCCGCGAGCCGCTGGCGCGAACGCCAGCGCAGCGTCTGATAGGCGACCAGCGAGGGGAGCAGCCCGAGCAGGAAGACGATGATCAGCAGCAGCGGCAGGCTGAAATCGGCGACGAGGCCGCCCCACAGGCGGATGTCGACGCGCTCGTCGCCGTTATAGATCACGAAGGCCGCGACGAGGCCGCCCAGCAACAGCCAGAACAGCACCTTCAGAAACCGCATGCCTTTCCTTTCCGAATTGGGTGGGAGGACGATAGTCGCACCGCGATCGGTTTGCCAACTCCCTCTCCCCTTGTGGGAGAGGGAGGGAGCCGACTTTAGTCGGCGGAAGGGTGAGGGGGAGTGGGACTCATGTCCCCCTCATCCTTCCCACTCGCTTCGCGAGCGGGCCCCTTCCTTCTCCCACAAGGGGAGAAGGAGTTACCCAATTTCCGCGCGGAGCTCCGCGAAAAGCCCCGGGATCGCCGTCAGCCGCGCCTCCTCCTCGTCGAGGATCGCGTGGAAGGCGCTGCGCTTGATCGCGGCTACGCGGTCCTCGGCGAGCCGGTCCTCGAAGCGGAGCGTGGAGAGGACGATGTCGATCAGCCGGTCGGCACCGTGGAGGCGGCCCCAAAGATAGTCGTTCTCGCGATAGGCACGGCTGAAGAAGGCGCCGAAGCTGTTGAACTGGATGCCCTTGAGCGTCGCCGCCGCGCCGCCCGAGCGGATCGCGCAGGCGTCGTCCGGCGAGATGCGATCGACGCGGATCGGATCGAACTCGTCCATGCCCTCGCCCTGGAGCAGAGGCAAAGTGGCGATGTCGAAGAAGGGGAAGCCGAGATGCGCGAGCAGCATCGGCCGGCGCAGTTCCTTCGACAGCGCGCTGAAACCGGCCGAGAGGCGGGCATCGGTCTCGCCGTCGAGCGCGCGGAGCTGCATGCGCTCGGCGAGCAGGTCGAGGATCGGCCCGGCATCGTCGGTCATGTCGCGCACCGCGCCGCGCAGATCGGCGAAATTGTCCGTGCGCTTGAGCTCGAGATAGGCGGCGAGCGATTCGTAGATCGCCTCGCGCATCGGCGGCAGCTCGGCGTGCGAGCTTGGCAGGTCGATCTCGCTCAGCCGCCTGGCGAGCAGCCGCAGCC
Organism: Sphingomonas sp.; assembly: GCF_026460985.1. GTDB lineage: Bacteria > Pseudomonadota > Alphaproteobacteria > Sphingomonadales > Sphingomonadaceae > Sphingomonas. The sequence goes on along the minus strand of NZ_JAPKNM010000100.1, from coordinate 14,544 downwards.
GGCGGATACGGAAGCCGAGGTCGTGCGCGCGGAGGAAATCGAGCGTCTGCGGGCTCGCGCCGTTCGAGAGCGTCGCGCCGAAGCGGTCGGCGCCGCGCGCCTGGACCGCGTGGGCGACCGCCTCGCGGATCTCGCGCAGCCGCTCGGGGCCGTGGCGATCGCCGATCGTGTAGAGCAGCCGCGTTATCCGGTCGATCGCCCCGTCGACCTTGAGAAGCCCGTAGGCGGTGTGGCCGTATCCCGCCTTGGCGGCCGCGGCGACCTGCGCGCGGCGGCGCCACGCTGAAAGGCGCTTGGAGGTCGGGAAGTCGAGCCACAGCGTATAGCCGAACAGCGACTCGACTTGCGTTTCCACTTCGGCGCGGATTTCGGTGATCATGGCGAGCATGCGCTCGATCCGGTCCGAACGCGCCGAGATCGCTTCGAGATTGTCGCGGATCGGCTGCTCGCGGGGTAGCTCGGAGAGGGCGCCGATGATCGTCTGGAAGAAGCCGGGCTTCTCCTGTGGCGTACCGTAGAAGTCGAAGCGCATTCCCGGCGCGGGATCGATGAACACGAAGCGGCGATCGATCTGGCGGCGTGCGGGGCGTTCGCGAAGGGCGTCGATCGCGGGACGGAAGGGCGCGTTGGCGAGCACCGAGCCGTCGATCAGGATCGCCTTCTCGGCGCGATTGTCCGACCATTGCTGGGGCAGCATGCACTCGAGGAATTCGTCGCGATCGGGCCAGGCGGTGCCGCGTTCGGCGAGGAAGCCATCCATCTCCTCGACCGTCGCAGGTGGGAAGGCGCCGGGGAAGCTCGACGTCGCACGCGCCGCGAAGGCCAGCCCGGCCGGGTTGGCAAATGCCGCGTCCTCGGCGCCGTGATCGGCGAAGTGAAAGACCAGCCGGTGCTCGGTCTCGATCACGTGCGGCGGCGAATTGAGGCGGAGCTCCTCGGCATGGCCGCGGAAATCGGTGACGGTGACGAACAGGTCGAGCGGCTGGCCATGCGGGAGCAGGCGTTTGTAGCGCGGCCCCTGCGCCATTGCATCGAAGGCGTCGAGCAGCATGCCGAGCAGTCGCTTGCCCCCGAAGGGCGGCTCGAACCAGCGCGAGCGCACGAAGCGCTCGAGCTTGAGGCGAACCTCCTCGCGGGCCGCGGGGGCGACCGTCGCGTCGATCGTCTTGCTGCGATTGGCGACGATCCACGCGATCGGCGTCGCCCAGATCTTGGCGAAGCGGTGCGCCGGCGCCTGGCGCGGCTCGAGCAGCGCCTCGACATCGGCATGCTCGATCCACAGATCGGTGAGTGGATCGAGCGACTGGCCGGTGGAAATGGCCTGCGCGAGGAACACCGCGTTGATCCCGCCCGCGCTGGCGCCCGACAGGATGTCGACCAGCACGCGTAAATTGACCCCCGAAGCCTCACGGATCTCGTCGAGCAGCAGGCGATAGACGCCATTGCCTTCCTCGCCCTCGCGCGCGGCGCAGCTGGCGCGGGCGAGTCGCCAGATCTCCTTGGTGATGCCGTGCATGTAGACGGCGAGGCTGATGCCGCCATAGCAGACGAGCGCGAGCCGCAGCTCCTTGTCGCGGATCTCGGACATCAGGCCGGCCGGACCTCGGCCCAGATGGGCAAATGATCCGACGCGGTGCGCGAGTTCAGGCTCTCATGCACGCCCGCGCCCTGGATCTCGAGATCGCGGCTGACCATGATCCGGTCGAGCCGCGCCATCGGGCGGCGGGCATGGAAGCTCTTGCCGGTGGCGGCGAACTGATAATGCTGGGCGAAATCGCGCAGGCAGCCGCTCTGCGGAGTCCATTCGTTGAGGTCGCCCATCAGCACCGTCGGATATTGGCGCGCGCTCGCCTGGAGGTGCGCGATGATCGCATGGGCTTGGCGGCGGCGCCACAGGCCGGACAGGTCGAGATGCATGCCGACCACGCGGAGCATCTGCCCATGCACGCGGACATCGGCCATCACCGCGCCGCGCGGCTCGAGCGCGGGCAAGTGGATCGCCTCGCAATCGAGGACCTGCGCATCCCTGCGGACGAGCAATGCGTTGCCGTGCCAGCCCATCGAGCGCGCGCGCATCCCGAAGGGAATCGGCTTCCAGTCGCCATGCTCGGCGAGCAAATGCCCGGTGAGTACCGCCTCGCGCGTGCCGAAGCGGCGGTCGGCCTCCTGCAACGCGATGACGTCGGCATCGACTTCGCACAGCACCTGCAGCGTGCGCTCGGGCCTGCGCCGCCGATCGGTGCCGATCGACTTGCGCATATTGTAGCTGGCGACCTTGATCATGTGCGCCCCTTATCGCGGGGCCGATGGGGGATGGGCAAGGGGCTAGCTCGGATGCGCCTCGCTGCCGCGCTGGCTGGCGGCTTCCTCGGCGGCGGCGATCAGGCTGCGGCCGGTCTGCTCGGCAGCTTCGGGCGTCATCGCGACCGCGACGCCATTCGGACCGTCGAGCAAGACCAGGCCTTCCTCGGCGGTGGCGATTCCTGCTCCACCTGCGGGCTGATGCGGTGCGGGCTCGGGCATCTGGCACTCTCCCTTTCGCGCTGGTTGCGCTGGCGCGATCGTGCGGGAGAAACTCGGCAGCGGGGCGCCCGTTCCGTCAGCGCCCGCCGGCCTCGAGCAGGCGGCGTGGTGCTGCAAGCTCCCAGCTCCGTGCGATGCGGTCGCCGATATGCGCCCAGTCGACATCCTCGCCGCCGATCGCGAGGCCGACCCATTCGGCGCGGAAATAGGCGACGCGCGAATAATTGTCCGGCGCCGCCTCGATCAGCATGCGCGCTTCCTCGGCATCGGCGGTCTTGACCGCGACGATGGTGCGGCCGTCGCCATGATGGTCGTGGCGGAACTGGGCGAACATCTTGCCGGCGACGAAGAAGGTCGGCTGGCCGTGGCTGGGGCGCTCCTCGGCTTCGGGGAGGTCGAGCGCGAGGCTGCGGACCTGGTCGAGCGGGCTCAGCGGTTCAGCCATTCGGCGACAACCCGGGGATAGAGGCGATGTTCCTCCGCGAGCACGCGCGTGGCGAGGCTGTCGGCGGTGTCGCCGGGGAGCACGGGCACCTCGACCTGGCCGAGCAGTTCGCCGCCGTCGAGCTCCTCGGTGACGATGTGCACCGAGCAGCCTGCGAGCGCGTCGCCCGCGTCGAGCGCGCGCTGGTGGGTGTCGAGGCCCTTGTATTTGGGGAGCAGCGACGGGTGGATGTTGACGATCCGGCCCCGCCAGGCGTGCACGAAATCATCCGAGAGGAGGCGCATATAGCCGGCAAGGGCGATCGCCTCGACGCCGGCTTCGCGGAGCGCGGCGTCGATCCTCGCTTCGTACTCGGCCTTGGGCATGCCCTTGGGCGATTGGGCGAAGGTGGCGATCCCCTGCGTGTCCGCCCAGGCGAGGCCCGGCGCCTCGGGCTTGTCGCTCGCGACGAGGGCGACTTCGTAGGGGCAATCTTCGGCGCGGGCGGCCTCGACCAGCGAGGCCATGTTCGAACCGCGGCCGGAGATGAGGATCCCGAGCTTGCGCCTAGTCATTGTGCGTGGCGGACCAGGGCGCGCGGGCGCTCCACGTCTCGGCGGGGCCGAACACGGTGCAGCCGCGCCGGCCTTCCTCGACCGTGCCGATGCGGAATACGGTCTCGCCCGCGGCGGTCAGCTCGGCGGCCACCCTTTCGGCGTCCTCCGCCGCCACCGCGGCGACCATGCCGATCCCGCAATTGAAGGTACGCGCCATCTCCTCCGGCTCGATATTGCCCTGCGCCTGGAGGAACGCCATCAGTCGCGGCAGCGGCCAGGCGACGGCGTCGATACGGGCATGGCAATTCTCGGGGAGCACGCGGGGCACATTCTCGAGCAGCCCGCCGCCGGTGATGTGCGCGAGCCCACGAATCACGCGCTTGCGGAGCTGGGGGAGCAGGCTCGCGACATAGATGCGCGTCGGCGCCATCAGCGCGTCGATCATCCGCACATCCTGGTCGAACAGCGCCGGCCGGTCGAGCTTCCAGCCCTTGTCGGCGGCGAGTCGGCGGACGAGCGAGAAGCCGTTGGAGTGGACGCCGGTCGAGGCGAGGCCGAGCAGCACGTTGCCCGGGCGGATCGCGCTGCCGTCGAGCAACTGCTCGCGCTCGACCGCGCCGACGCAGAAGCCGGCGAGGTCGTAATCGCCTTCGGCATACATGCCCGGCATCTCGGCGGTCTCGCCGCCGATCAGCGCACAGCCGGCCTGGCGGCAGCCCTCGGCGATCGAGGCGATGACGCGCTCGGCGGTCTCGGGGACGAGCTTCCCGCTGGCGTAATAATCGAGAAAGAACAAGGGCTCGGCGCCCTGGACGATCAGATCGTTGGCGCACATCGCGACGAGATCCACGCCGACGCCGTCATGCGCATCATGCTCGATCGCAAGCTTGAGCTTGGTGCCGACGCCGTCATTGGCGGCGACGAGCAGCGGATCGCTGAATCCCGCAGCCTTGAGGTCGAACACCCCGCCAAAGCCGCCGAGCGCGGCATCGGCGCCGGGCCGTCGGGTGGATTTGGCCAGCGGGCCAATGGCGCGCACCAGCGCGTTTCCGGCCGCGATCGAGACGCCCGCCTGGGCGTAGGTGTAACCTTTGGGTTCGCTCATGCGCAGCCGCTTAGCGCCGACTTGCCAAAACGGAAACATCCCCGTTCGCCCTGAGCCTGTCGAAGGGCAGTTCTTTCTTGAAACGAAGGCGAAGAACGGTGCTTCGACAAGCTCAGCACGAACGGGGCAGGGACATTGCTCAATCGCCACTTGGATTTCCCCGCCCGCTTCGCCAAAAGGGCGGCCGCATGCAGCTGTCCCGCTTTTCGCTCACCATCGGTCTGGCCGGCGCGCTCGCACTTGCGGGGGCGGGCGTAGTCGTCGCGCAAGGGCAGGGCGGGGGCGCCAGCGCGGTGCCGATCGACGCCTCGGGCAGCTTCGAGGTCTCGGGCGTCCAGGTCGACGTGAAGGGCAAGGATGCCGATGCCGCACGGCAGGGCGGGTGGCGGCTCGCCCAGCGCAAGGGCTGGGAGATGCTCTCCGAACGGCTCACGGGCAAGAAATCGACGCTCGGCGATTCGGCGCTCGACGCGCTGGTGACGGGAATCGTCGTCGAGCGCGAGCAGATCGGCCCGACGCGCTACATCGCACGGCTCGGCGTCTTGTTCGACCGCGCCAAGGCCGGGGGCATCCTCGGCGTCTCGACCGTGGTGACGCGCTCGCCGCCGATGCTGCTGGTGCCGCTCGAATTCTCGGGCGGAGTCGGCCGAGTGTTCGAACGCGAGACGGCCTGGTCGCGCGCGTGGAACCGCTTCAGGAGCGGCGGCAGCACGATCGACTATGTCCGGCTGCGCGGCACCGGACCCGACGCGATGCTGATCAATGCCGGGCAGACGCTGCGGCGCGGGCGCAACTGGTGGCGGACGGTGCTCGACCAGTACGGCGCCTCCGACGTGCTCGTCGCCGAGGTGCAACTCCGCCGCGAATATCCGGGTGGGCCGATCGTCGGGGTGTTCGCCGCCAACCATGGGCCCGACCGCCGCCCCATCACCAGCTTCGCGTTGCGCGTCGACAATGGCGATTCGCTCGACGCGCTGCTCGACGCGGGCATCCAGCGGCTCGACCAGGCCTATCAGAAGGCGCTCGCATCGGGGCTGCTGCGCACCGACGCGCTGCTCGCGACACGGCCGCCACGGGTCAAGACCGCCGAGGAGCTCGCCGCGGAGGCCGCAGCCCTGGAGACGCCCACGCCGACGCCCACCGCCAGCAGCGCGGCGACCGCGAGCTACACCGTGCAGGTCGAGACGCCGAGCGCAGCCGCGCTCACGGCGTCCGAGGCGGCGGTGCGCGGCGTGCCGGGCGTACGCTCGGCGGCGACCACCAGTCTCGCGCTGGGCGGCATCTCGGTGATGCGCGTCACTTATGACGGATCGCAATCGAGCCTGCGCGCCGCGCTCGAGGGCCGCGGCTGGCAGGTGCAGGAGGGGCCGGGCGTGCTCCTCATCCGCCGCGGCGCAAGGGCGCCCGCCGCCTCGCCAGCGCCTCAGGCGACGAGCAGTCCGGCGGCAAAATGAGCCAGCTGCGCCTGCCGCTCGGCCTGCCCGACGCGTGCGAGACGGAGTTCCTTGTCGGCGAATCGAACGCGCGCGCGGTGCACCAGCTCGAGCATTGGGCGACCTGGCCGGTGATGTCGGCGCTGCTGACGGGCCCGCGCAAATCGGGCCGCAGCCTGCTCGCGCGGGTGTTCGCCGCGAAGAGCGGCGGGCGCATCTTCGACGATGCCGATCGCGCGCGCGAGGCCGACGTCTTCCACGCCTGGAACCAGGCGCAGCAGGAACGCCGCCCGCTGCTGATCGTCGCCGAGGCCGCGCCGCCGGCCTGGGACGTCAAGCTGCCCGACCTGCGCTCGCGGCTGGCCGCTTCTCCGCTGCTCGAGATCGGACCTCCCGACGACGTGCTGATGCCACAGCTGATCGAACACGCCTTCGAACGGCATCTGCTCCATGCCAGGCCCGATCTGGTCGCCTGGCTGGCAAAAAGGATCGAGCGCAGCCATGTGGCCATCCTGCGCGTTGCCGATGCGCTCGAATCGGAAGCGGGCGACCGGTTGTCGATCCCGGCGGTGCGCGCCGTGCTCGCGGCAAATGGTCTCATAACCGAAACGGACGAACCCTAGGGCGATGACCAAGACAGCAGTAGAACAGGTCGCAGAGGGCGTTTCGATGACCGATCAACCGGCCGGGCCGGATAAGCGTTATTTCAATCGCGAGCTGAGCTGGCTCGCCTTCAACCGCCGCGTGATGGAGGAGGCGTGCAACCCCGCGCATCCGCTGCTCGAGCGGCTGCGCTTCCTCTCGATCTCAGGCTCGAACTTCGACGAGTTCTTCATGGTGCGCGTCGCCGGCCTGATGGGCCAGCAGCTCCAGCGCATCGAGGCGCATTCGGCCGACGGTCTCACCCCCGGCCAGCAGCTCGCCGCGATCTCCGACGAGGCCGAGATCCTCGCCGACAGCCAGCAGAGCGTGTGGCACGACATCCGCGTTCAATTGGGGGAGGTGGGCATCCACGTCCTCGAATCCGGCGAGATCGAAGGCAAGACCGAGGCCTGGCTCGAGAACCATTTCCGCGAGCAGATCTTCCCGATCCTCACCCCGCAGGCGCTCGATCCGGCGCACCCGTTCCCGTTCATCCCGAACCAGGGATCGAGCGTGATCTTCGATCTCGTCCGGCGATCGGACCGCGAGCCGATCCGCGAGCTCGTGCTGCTGCCGACGACGATGCCGCGCTTCGTCCGCCTGCCCGGCAATCCGGCGCGCTACGTGGCGGTGGAGGTGCTGCTCAAGCGCTTCACGCATCTGCTCTTCCCCGGTTACGACGTACTCGGATCGGCGGCGTTCCGGGTGCTGCGCGACAGCGACATCGAGATCGAGGAAGAGGCCGAGGATCTCGTCCTCACCTTCCGCTCGGCGATCAAGCGCCGCCGCCGGGGGCGCGTGATCCGTCTCGAGATGGAAGAGGGCATCGCCCCAGACCTCGAAGCGGTGCTCAAGGAAGAGCTCGGCGGCTCCGAGGCGCTGCTCACCGAGACCGGCGGATTCATCGGCATCGGCGATCTTTCGAAGCTGGTCGACGAGGACCGGCCTGACCTCAAGTTCACGCCCTATTCGCCGCGCTTCCCGGAGCGGATCCGCGAATATGGCGGCGATTGCTTCGCCGCGATCCGCGCCAAGGACATCGTCGTCCACCACCCATACGAGACGTTCGACGTCGTGCTATCCTTCCTGGGGCAGGCGGCGAGCGACCCCGACGTCGTCGCGATCAAGCAGACGCTCTACCGCGCAGGCAAGCAGCCCGCGGTGATCAACGCGCTGATCGCGGCAGCGGAGGCGGGCAAGTCGGTGACCGCTGTCGTCGAATTGAAGGCACGCTTCGACGAAGAGCAGAACCTCTATTGGGCGACCGCGCTCGAGCGCGCCGGGGTGCAGGTCGTCTACGGCTTCATCGACTGGAAGACGCACGCCAAGGTATCGATGGTCGTGCGGCGCGAGGGCAATGCCTATCGCACCTATTGCCACTTCGGGACGGGCAACTACCACCCGATCACCGCGCGCATCTACACCGACCTCAGCTTCTTCACCGCCGATCCGCGCGTGGGGCGCGATGCGGCGCAGATCTTCAACTACGTCACCGGCTATGTCGAGCCGGCGGGGCTCGAGCTGCTCGCCATCAGCCCGCGCGACCTGCGCAACCAGCTGGTAGCGCTGATCGATGCAGAGATCGGCCATGCGAGCGCGGGGCGGCCCGGCGCGATCTGGGCGAAGATGAACTCGATCGTCGATCCGGCGGTGATCGAGAAGCTCTACGAAGCGAGCGCCGCCGGGGTGGAGATCGACCTGATCATTCGCGGCATCTGCTGCCTGCGCCCCGGCGTGCCCGGGCTTTCCGAGAATATCCGCGTCAAGTCGATCGTCGGGCGCTTCCTCGAGCACAGCCGCATCTGGGCCTTCGGCAACGGCAAGGGGCTGCCGAGCGACGGCGCCAAGCTGTTCATCTCCTCGGCCGACTGGATGCCGCGCAACTTCGATCGTCGCGTCGAGTTCATGCTACCGATCCTCAACAAGACGGTGCACGACCAGGTGCTCGACCAGGTGATGGTGGCGAACCTGCTCGATGACGAGCAGAGCTGGCAACTCCAGCCCGACGGTCGCTATATCCGCGCCGAGCCCGGGGCCGAACCGTTCAACCTGCACCGCTATTTCATGACCAACCCGTCGCTTTCCGGGCGCGGCGCCGCGCTCGCCAAGCGCAAGCCGGTACCCAAGCTGTCGCTCAAGCGGCGGCGCGCGCCGAAGAAGGAGAGCTGAGCCCATGGCGACGCTCCTCCGCAAGTCGGAGCAACGGGCCGCGCCGGCCAAGGCGCGCACCGCGATCATCGACATCGGATCGAACTCGGTGCGTCTCGTGGTCTATGAGGGCGCGGCGCGGCTGCCCGCGGTGCTGTTCAACGAAAAGGTGATGGCGGGGCTGGGGCGCTCGCTGAGCGAGACAGGCGCGATCGACAAGGCCGGGCTGGCACGGGCGCGTTCGGCGCTGGCGCGGTTCGGCGCGCTCGCGCGCGAGATGCGGGTCACCGAACTCCGCACTGTGGCGACCGCGGCGGTGCGCGACGCGTCCAATGGCGGCGAGCTGATCCGCGCGGCCGAAGCGCTCGGGCTCGAGGTCGAGCTGCTCTCCGGCATGGAGGAGGCGACCGCTTCGGGCCTGGGCGTGCTTTCGGGCATTCCCGAGGCGGACGGCGTCGTCGGCGACCTGGGCGGCGGCAGCCTGGAACTGGTGCGCGTCGTCGCGGGCACGGTCACCGATCGCGTGTCCTTCCCGCTCGGCGTGCTGCGGCTCGGCGTGATCCGTGCCGAGGGCAAGGGGGCGCTCGACCGGCGCGTGGCAAAGCTGTTCGCCGAATCGGGCTGGAGCGGGCGCGGCAAAGGACTACCGCTCTATCTGGTCGGCGGCTCCTGGCGCGCGCTCGCGCGGCTCGACATGCACCGCACCGGCTATCCGCTGCCGGTGGTGCAGCAATATCCGATCCCACTCGATCATATCGGCGAGCTCCAGCGGCTCCTCGCCGATATGCCCCGCGCCGAGTTGAAGGCGATCCCGGACATTTCGGGCGCGCGCATCCCGACGCTGCCCGATGCGACCGCGCTGCTGCTCAGCGTGCTCAAGCATCTAGGGAGCAGCGGCGGCGTGGTCTCGGCCTATGGGCTGCGCGAAGGGTTGCTCTACCAGCGGCTCAGCGCCGAGCAGCGGCGCGAGGACCCGCTCATCGCCGCGGCGCGCGACGAGGGCGAACGCTCGGGCCGCTTCCCCGAGCATGGCGACGTGATCGACGCCTGGATCGCCCCCCTGTTCAACGACGCGCCCGAGCTTGCCCGGCTGCGCCACACCGCCTGCCTGCTCGCCGATGTCGGCTGGCGTGCCAACCCGGAGTTCCGCGCTGAGCGCGGCATGGAGATCGCGCTGCACGGCAATTGGGTGGCGATCGACTCGGCGGGACGGGCGGTGCTCGCCCAGGCGCTGTACACTGCACTCGGCGGCGGGCTCGGCTGCCCCGAGCCGCTGGAGAGCCTCGCGGATGCCGAAGCGCTGGCGCATGCGCGGCGCTGGGGGCTCGCGATCCGGCTCGGGCAGCGGCTGAGCGGCGGCGTTGCGGCACCGCTCCGGCGCTCGCACGTGGCGCTCGAGGACGGAACGCTGGCGCTCTCGCTCCAGCCGCACGACGAGGCGCTCTACGGCGAGGCGGTCGAGAAGCGCCACAAGGCGTTGGCGGTAGCGTTCGGCAGGGAGCCGGTGCTGGAAGTCTAGCGGCGGCTCACCCGCAATGCGCGCGGACGATCTTGCCCTTTTCGTCGGTGTCGAGGTTCAGCCGGTCCTCGCGATAGTCCATCGTCACCGCCATCCCCGGCGCGATCCAGCGGATCGTCTTGGCGCCGGACAGCCGCAGCGCCTCCTTGGTCACGGCTTCGCTTTTGGTCTTGCCGGTCAGGCCGGCTAGGCCGTCGGCGACGCACTTGCCCGGTGGGGGCGGCGTGGGTTCGGGCGCGGAAGGCTGCTGGCACCCGCCGGTGGCGAGCAAGGCTAGCGGAAAAGCGAGGCGGATCATGACGACGGCTCCTCGGTTCGGGTCATCTTGAGCTTACCATTTCGGACGGTGAACCCAAGCTGACCCTCGACCAACTGCAGCGCGTCGCGGCCGAACTGCTCGAAGCGCCAGCCCTCGAGGATCGAAAGATCCTCGCGCACGCCGGCCGCGAGGGCTTCGAGATCGTCCGAGCGGGCGAGCAGCCGCGCGGCGACGTTGATCTCCTTGGCGCGGATCTTGAGCAGCAGCTTGAGCAGGTCGGCGACGAGCGCGCCGTCCTTGCCCAGCGCAGGCTTGCGATCGTCGCGCGGGGGCAGCTCGGCGGCGGACATCGGCTTGGCGCCCTCGATCGCCGCCATCAGTCGCCCGCCGATATCGTTGCCGCCCCAGGCTGGGGAGAGGCCGCGGACCCGGGCGAGATCGGCCTGCTTGCGCGGCGGGTTGCCGGCGAGGTCGGCAAGCGTCTCGTCCTTGATGATGCGGCCGCGCGGCAGGTCCTTGCCCTGCGCCTCGAGCTCGCGCCACCGCCCCAGCGCCTTCAGGCGCCCGAGCACCTCGGGCTTGCGGCTGGAGACGCGGACGCGCTGCCATGCCTGATCGGGATCGTTGCGGTAGTTCTCGGGATCGGCGAGCCGCTCCATCTCCTGGTCGAGCCAGGCGCCGCGCCCGGTCTTGCGCAGCTTGTCGAGCATCTTGGGGAATATCTGCGAGAGATAGGTGACGTCGCAGATCGCGTAATCGATCTGGCGCTTGTCGAGCGGGCGGCGGCTCCAGTCGGTGAAACGCGCGCCCTTGTCGACGGTGATGCCGAGATAGGTGTCGACGAGGTTAGAATAGCCGATCTGTTCGCCCTGGCCGAGCGCCATCGCCGCGACTTGGGTGTCGAACAGCGGGTGGGGCGTCTTGCCGGTGAGGTTGTAGACGATCTCGATGTCCTGGCCGCCGGCGTGGAAGACCTTGAGCACGTCCTCATTGTCGACGAGCAGGTCGAGCAAGGGCTGCATGTCGATTCCACCCATCGGATCGATCGCCGCGGCTTCCTCGTCGTCGGCGATCTGGATCAGGCAGAGCTCGGGCCAATAGCTGTTCTCGCGCATGAACTCGGTGTCCACGCAGATGTACGGCTTGTTCGCGAAGCGGGAGCAGAGATTGGCGAGGGCGGCGGAGTCCTCGATCAGGCCATGGATATGCATCGGGGGCCCATAGCGCCACCAGAGCGCGTTGACAAAGAGGGCGTGCGGCCTCGTGCGAATATCGGTGCGTTTTTCTGCATTCCCGATCGCATCTTCGGCAAAGCGAAGCCAGAACATTGGATTTAAAGCGAAGATTGGAGCGTGCGGGTCCATCGGTTCACGATGACAAAGACGCCGCTTGCTGATATCAAGGTGGGGCGCCGCTGACGCCCGAATATCAGCAAGGTTCTGACTCAGGTGCGAGCATATCGTTCGAGGGGAGGGCCGATCCATGTCTATCGCGTGCGTCATCGCTATTGCCGCGGCGCTCGTCGTCGTGGGACAGTTTCTCGCCGGCACGGCCGATTATTACCTGTCGATTGAAAACCCGCGCCCGCTCGATGACCAGACCGTGGTGATCACCATCCTCGGCTGGGGCTTCGCAAGCGAGAGCAGCCGCAGCTTCAAGGCCGAAGTGGCGGGGGAAGGCTTCGCCGACATACGCCTCTACGCGACGCGCGCGCAGATGCTGCTGTCGATCGTCACCTTCGGCTTCGTGCGGCGCGTCAGCGTCTCGTGGCGCGGCAATGCCGGCCAGCATCCGCTGGGAGACGCGTGATGCCGATCATCGAGATCCCGATCAACGAGGTCGGCAAGGACGATGTCTGGTGGAACTATCACCGGACCGACTGCGCGCATTTGCGCAAGCGCTGGGCGCTGCGCAGCGCCGGCGCGCCCACCGGCCGCGAGGACCTCGCGGAAGGAGCACTGGCGGTCCAGCTTTGGCTGCGCAAGGCACTCGCGGAGCAGGTCCCTGTGCGGCCCGTCGGCGGCGCCTGGTCGCCTTCGAACATCCAGATCGTCCAGCAGGGCTGGATGCTCAATACGCGGCGCTTCAACCGCTGCTTCCGGATCGCCGCGGAGCATCTCGCGCCCACTGCAACGATCGATCCCGGGGCGCTGCTCCTCGTGGAAGCCGGCACGCAGATCGACGAGATCAACGACCGACTCGAATGCGACATACAGCGCAGCCTGCGTTCGACCGGCGCGAGCAACGGCCAGACGCTGGCGGGGGCCTGTGCGACCGGCACGCACGGCTCGGTGATCGAAGCGGGCGGCATCCAGGACCATGTTCGCGCCGTCCAGATCGTCACGCCCGACGGCATCCACTGGATCGAGCCCGCAGCCGGGCTGATGCGCGACGCTTTCATCGCCGCCACGGGCTCGACGCCACTGCGCGACGACGCGGCATTCGCCGCCGCGCAGGTCGCGATGGGCTCGCTGGGCGTGGTCACCGCGATGGTGATCGAGACCGTGCCGCGCTACCTCGTGCGGCCGATTTTCCAGGTGGTCGATTTCAGCGAGGAGGATCTCGGCAAGCTGGCGCGCGGCGAGTTCCGCGCCTTCGCCGCCAAGCACGGCGTCGACGAGGAGCCCTATTTCGTGATGGTGATCACCAACCCGATCGCGCCGTTCAAGCGCAAGGCGGTGGTGCGGCTGCTGTTTCGAGAGGATTGGCACCAAGGCTATCCGGCAGCGACGCACGCCCAGCTTGGCGCGGCCTATGACGCCTTCTCGATGCTCGGCTGGCTGCTGCGCAATTTCCCCTGGGCGCGCGGGTGGATCCTGCAGACGATCATGAAGCTGGGGGTGGGGAAGGGGACGTCCGCCAGCGATCCCAAGGTCTACGGAACCTGGGGCGAGACCACCGAGACGCACCGGCCGCTCGCCGAACTGTTCACCGGATCGGTGTTCTGCGAGCGCTCGAGGCTTCCGGAAGTGTTCGACGTCATGCGCAAGGGCTTCAGCGGCGCCGGCGGATCGACCGTGATGACGCTGCGCTTCCTCAAGGGCGGGCCGGGGCTGCTCTCGCCGGCGCGCTGGGAGCATGTCGCGGGAATCGATTGCGACGGGCCGGGCGGCAGCGGCACCGAGCGCGCCTTCGTCACCATGCTCGAGACGCTCGAAGCGAAGCATATCCCGTTCACGCGCCATTGGGGCAAGTTCAACAAGCTCGATGCCGCGCGCGTCGCGCACGACTTCGGCGACGATCTCGTCCGCTGGAAGGCGGTGCGTGACCAGCTGCTGCCCCAGTTCGCGCATCGGCGGCTGTTCGCCTGCGCCACGCTCGATCATCTCGGCCTGACCATCTGAGCCCGGCGGCGCGAAGCTTGACAAAGCGCCTGCGCTGACGAGAAGCGCACGCGACTGTCGATCCCTCACGCAAAAGTTGAAAATCATGCACGCCTACCGCTCGCATACCTGCGCCCAGCTCCGCGCCGCCAATGTCGGTGAGGAAGTCCGCCTCTCGGGCTGGGTGCACCGCAAGCGCGACCATGGCGACCTGGTCTTCATCGACCTGCGCGACCACTACGGCATCACCCAGATCGTCACCGACGTCAGCGGCCCGGCCTTCGCAGTGATCGAATCGTTGCGCAGTGAATCGGTCGTGACCGTGACAGGCAAGGTCATCGCGCGCGACGCCAGCGTCGTGAACCCGAACCTACCGACCGGCGAGATCGAGGTCCGCGCCGCCGAGGTGACCGTCCAGAGCCCCGCGCAGGAGCTGCCGCTCCCGGTGTTCGGCGAGGCCGAATATCCCGAGGACATCCGCCTGCGCTATCGCTTCCTCGACCTGCGCCGCGAGCGGCTCCACAAGAACATCCTGCTCCGCTCGAACGTCATCGCGTCGCTGCGCCGCCGGATGATCGATCAGGGCTTCACCGAGTTCCAGACGCCGATCC
>NZ_JAPKNM010000099.1 GCF_026460985.1 Sphingomonas sp. | reverse complement strand
CGGGACGATGGACCAGTCGACCCAGCAGAATGCCGCGATGGTCGAGGAAACCTCTGCCGCCGCGCGCAATCTCAACGGCGAAGTCGCGGCGCTCAGCGAGCAGGCGTCGAAGTTCAACGTCGGCGCCGAGATGCGCGCCATGACGGCCCGCGCCAGCGCGCCGGCAAGGCCCGCCAGGACGACAAAGGCCTCGGCCTATGTCTCGCCCGTCAAGGCGCTCCCCGTCGCCAACGGGGCCGCCCACGACAACTGGGCCTCGTTCTAAGAATTCCAGCCGAGGAGAAGGGCGTCCCGCTCTTCTCCTCGTCCTTTTGAGACTGCCCTGCCCCTAACGGAGAAGCCAGCTGGCCCGGCTCGCGGCGACCGCCTCGCCCGCCGCTAGGACTGTACGCAACCACCGTCATCCCGGAAGCCAATTTTCTCCAAATCTGTGATTTGGTCAGAAAATTGAGCTGTCCGGGATCCACCGTGAGGCAATGGTCTGGTGGAGAGGTGGATCCCGGACAGTAAGGCTTTCCAATGGAAAACCTGGCGGTTTTCCGGGAAAGCCTAACTTCCGGGATGACGGCTTTGGTCTATTGAGCCCGGTCTCTAGGCCGAACGGGAATTGCCGCGCAGGAGGTGCGGTATGCCTTCGGCGGTGAGCGGCTCGCTGAACAGGAAGCCCTGCATGACCGGGCAGTCCTGGCGGAGCAGGCTGTCGCGCTGCTCCTCGGTCTCCACGCCTTCCGCCACGCAATCCATGCCTAGCGTGCGCGCCAGGTTGAGGATGCTCTGGATGATCGCGGCCGTCCCGTCATGGCTCTCCATGTCGCGGACGAACGTCCGGTCGATCTTGATGCGATCGAGCGGGAAGCGGCGCAGATAGCTCAAAGACGACCAGCCCGTGCCGAAATCGTCGAGCGAGAGCGCGATACCCAGCGCCTTCAGGTCCTGCATGATCAGGACCGTCGCTTCGCTGTCGTCGAGCGTCAGGCTCTCGGTGAGCTCGAGCTCGAGCCATCGGGGATCCAGCCCCGAGACCCGGAGCGCCTCGCGCACGGACTGGACGATATCGCCGCGATAGAATTGCTGCGCGGAAAGGTTCACCGCGATGCGGACCGGCGGAAGCCCCTTCGCCTGCCACTCGGCATTCTGCCGGCAGGCCTGTTGCAGGATCCAGCTCCCCACTTCGACCATCAACCCCCGCTCCTCGAGCAGGGGAATGAAGACCACGGGGGAGATCAGGCCCTCCTGCGGATGGTTCCAGCGCAGCAGGCATTCCAGGCCGGTGATCTCCCCGCTCTGGAGGGATATCTGGGGCTGGTAATAGACTTCGAGCTCGCCGCGCGCGCAGGCGTCGTGGACGTCCTGCGACAGGATCCGCCACCGTTCGCCGGGCACGTCCAGGTCGTGCGAATAGCTCTTGTACCCGTTCCGGCCGCTCTTCTTCGCGCCGTACATGGCGGTATCGGCCGCGCGCATCAGCACCCGCGGGCTCTCGCCGTCCTCGGGGAAGAGGCTGACGCCGATGCTGCCCGAGACGTGCGCCAGCTGGCCGCCCAGCTCGAACGGGACCTTGAGCGCCGCCAGGATGCGCTCGGCGACTTCCTGCGCCTGCTCGCGCCCCTCGATCTCGGACAGGGCCACCGCGAACTCGTCGCCGCCCAGGCGAGCGGCGAGGTCGCATTCGCGCAGGCAGGCGAGGATTCGCCCCGCCGCCGCTTCGAGCAACTGGTCGCCGATGAGATGCCCGAGCGAATCGTTGACCTGCTTGAAATGGTCGAGGTCGATGACGAGCAATGCGACCCTTCCGCCCTTGCGGCGGGCATGCGCCATTTCCCCGCTCAGGCGCTCGTAGAACATCGTTCGATTGGCGAGGCCGGTCAGCGCGTCATGGAGCGCCAGATAGCGGATCTGCGCATCGGCCTTCTTGCGCTCGCTGACGTCGCGGAAATTGAGCTGGGCGAGCCTGCGGCCCTTCATCTCGCAGGCCGAGGCGACGATGTCGACGCTGACCGGGGCGCCGTCGCAGCCCGCGATCTCGCAATCGGGCAGTTGCAGCGCGCCCTCGACTGTCAGCCTGTCGAGCGAACGCGCGATCGTGCCCGACAGCCAGGGCAGTTCGTCCGCATGCTTGCCGAGCACCGCCTCGCCCGGCTGGCCGATCAGTTCCAGAAAGCGCCTGTTCGCGTCGGCGACGCACAGGGTGTGGGTGTCGAGGAGGAGGATTCCGTCGCCTGCGGTTTCGAAGAGCTGGCGGAACCCTTCCTCGGAATCGCGGAGCTCGGCCTCGGTCTTCCGCCGCGCAACGACCTCCTGCGCGAGCACTTCGTTCTGGAGGGCCAGCCGCTGCTTGGTCGCGCGGAGGCTGAGGTGCGTGCCGATGCGCGCCAGCACCTCCTCGATCTGGAAGGGCTTGGTGACGTAATCCAGGCCGCCGGCCTCGAACGCCGCGATCTTGTCGCGTATCTCGCCGAGCGCAGTCATGAAGATGACCGGGATGTCGCTGGTGACCGGATCGGCCTTCAGCCGGCGGCAGGTCTCGAAGCCGTCGATGCCCGGCATCATCACGTCGAGCAGGATCAGGTCCGGCCCCACGAACGCCGCGCGCTTGAGCGCTTCCTCGCCGCCGAGCGCCACGAGGACCTGATAGCCGTGCTGCTCCAGATGCTCGCCGACCACGCCCAGGTTCACCGGATTGTCGTCGACGATCAGGATGGTTTCCCGGGTCTCGATCGGGTTGCTCAGATCGCTCATGCCGCCAACCTGTCTTCTAGATTCTTCTCTACGAGCTCGAGCAGCGCCGCGGACTGGAAGTTGTTCGCCAGATCGATGAGGTGCGCTCCGAACGCGCGATATTCGGGCGCGGCGGCAATCAGTTTCTCGGCTTCGGCGCGGATCGCACGCATGTTGCCGGCCTGGGCCGGGACCAGTAGCGGGCGAAGCGCTTCCGGCGGCGGAGTCTCCAGCGGAGAAGGCAGGGCGGAAACCGCTTCCTCCACGTCGGCTACGCTTTCCGGCAGGCAATTCTCTCCGAGCGGGAGCGAGAGTTCGAACCAGAAGCGGCTGCCTTCGCCGGAGCGGCTGGTCATCTCGATCCTGCCGCCCATGCGCTCGACGAGCTGCTGGCTGATGCTGAGGCCGAGGCCCGTGCCCCCGGCGTTGGCGGCGCTGTCGCCGACCTGTTCGAACGCCTGGAAGACGAGGTGCTGCTTGTCCTCCGGGATGCCCTCCCCGGTGTCGCGAACCTCGAAGCGAAGACGCACGTCGCCGCTCTCGCGGGCGACCATGCCGAGGGCGAACGCCACCTCGCCCCGGTTGGTGAACTTCACGGCATTGCCCAGGAGATTGATCAGCACCTGCCGGAGGTGCTTCTGGTCGCCGACGACGCGTGCCGGCACGTCCGAGCCGATCCGCCAGATGAAGCGGAGGCCCTTATCCTCGGCGCGCCCGCGGACCATCTCCAACACGGTCCGGACCGTCTCGCGCAGGTCGAAGGACGCGGCGTGCAGTTCCAGCTTGCCGGCCTCGATCTTGGAATGATCGAGGATGTCGCCGATCAGCGCGAGCAGGTGCTCGCCGCTTTCCTGGATCGTGCTCGCCGCGCGCAGCTGCCGGTCGTCGAGGTCGGCGGCCTGGAGGAACTGCGCATAGCCGAGGATGGCGTTGAGCGGGGTGCGAAGCTCGTGGCTCATATGCGCCAGGAAGCGCGACTTGGCCTGGCTGGCGCTCTCGGCCGCCTGCCTGGCCATCTCGAGGTACCGAGCTTCCTCGAGGTGGCGCCGCTGCCGCGCGGCAAGCGTCCGCCTGAGCGTCACCAGGCGATAGACGAGAAGCAATGCGGTGAGCCCGGCCCAGATGCCGAGGATGAGCAGATACCATTGCGCCGCGGTGAAGGAGGCGCCGGAAAGCGTGATGCGATGGACCGATCCGCTGTGCAGCCCGAGCGCCTCGCCCGATCCCGTCTGCAGATCGATCGCGACGACATTGTCGAAACGCGGCTCCTTCGCGCGCGGCATCGCATTCAGGTGGGTGCTCGCCCACCAGGATTCGACGACGGCGTCGGCGAGATCGAGCTCGATCGTCTGCCGGCCCTGCACGACGTCGATCTCGATCGCGATCGGTTTCGCGTCTTCGCCCTGAACCGGGGCTCCACCCACGAGATCGCGGTTCTTGAGCGCGATCTTCAGCCTCTTCAACGGGCCCTTATAGGTGATGTCGAGCGTGATCTTGCTGAAGCCCGAGAGATCCAGGCCGGTATCAGGCTCGACCTGATCCAGTCGTAACCCGACGCCGCAGAACGGATAGGCGAAACCCGTCCTGATCTCGCAGGTCCAGGCCAATGCGTGCGGATCCTTGAGGAAGGCGACCGAACGCCCGCCCGACGTTTCGTCGCTATAGGCATAGGGAGCATATTGGGCCGCAGTGGCGGGATCGATGCTGAGATCGTGCTCGACCAGCGCGCTCCTGAACAGGATCGCGGCCGCGGTGCATAGCAGGAGCAGGAAGATCGTGGCTTCCAGCCACAGATTCCCGAAGCGGGTTGTCCGCGTCCGATCGTCCGCGAAGGTACCGCCGGCTATGGCAGGGCGCTCAGATACCCGAATTCGCTCGCCGGACACAGTGCCTTCCCAATCTGAAACACCTGCACGGTGCCATCAGAGTCTTATAGAGGCCCGCCGGGTCCGCCGGGGATTGCTCTGCAAATTGAGAGGTTTCGCGCGCGCCGGGCGGCGCTGGACCGGCCGTGGACGGAGGGATCGCTCCTGCGACGAGCGCCCTTCCCTCTCATCGGCCGGGCGCTTTAATAAGATTGACTCGCATTAGCATGAACCCTAGTCGCCGCCCCCAACGGAATTCCAGCAGGGGGATGAAGATTGCGCCATTGGTTCGCCGCGGGCTTGTGCTGTTCGGTCGTGCTCACTCCGGCGATGGCGCAGGAAGCGCCCGCCGGCGCAGCGAGCGAGACGGAGACCGCACGTGAGGACGGGGACGACATCGTCGTCACCGGGCGCGCGGCACGGCTATATCGCGTCGACGAGACGGCGAGCGGCAAGCTGCCGACCGAGCCGCTGGCGTCGTCGCAGGCGATCACCGTCCTCACCAAGGAGCTGATCAAGGATCAAGGCGCCCGCGACGCGCAGGATCTCTACCGCAATATCTCGGGCGTCAGCTTCTTCTCCTATGCGGGCGTGACCGCACGCGGCTTCCGCCAGCAGGAGAATTTCTACGACGGCCTGCGCGGCGATCCCTATATCGGCTTCTCGGTGCCGCAGCTCTTCAACATGGAGCGCGTCGAGTTCCTGAAGGGGCCGGCGGGCATGCTCTACGGCCAGACAGCGCCCGGCGGCCTGTTCAACTATGTGACCAAGAAGCCCTCGCAGACCTTTTCGGGCTCGGTCGGCGTGGTCGGCGGCACGCAGAACCGCTACGGGGCGCAAGCGGAGGTCACCGGGCCGGTCAACGAAATGATCTCGCTTCGCGCCGGGGCCTTCTTCGAGGATCGCGACCTGCCGCGCACCTTTGCCGGCAACCGGTCGCTGGTGCTCGATGCCGGCTCGACCTTCGATTTCGGCATCGCCAAGCTGACCGCGCAGATCTTCCGGATCGAGCTCGATCTCGACGCCAATCGCCTGCGCGGCATTCCGGTCGACAATGAGGGCCATTTCCTCGCCGACCGGCGCTGGAACCATAACGAGCCGAGCGACTTCCTCGACCTGCGCTCGACCACGGTCCAGGCCCGGCTCGACGTCGAGCCGACCGACAATCTCAAGCTCGACGCGTCGGTCCGCCACATCGACGCGGTCGAGACGCAGAAATATCATGAGCCGATCGCGTTGCTCGACAGCAATCGCGATGGCCGGTTCGACGGCGTCGCGCGGCAGTATCGCGACCAATTGCGCGACAATGACGTCTGGTCCTTCGCCGCCAACGCGATCTGGTCCGCGACGCTGGGTGACGGCATCTCGAACCGGCTGCTGGCCGGCTTCGACCATAGCGAGACCGACGCGATCTTCGACAGCACCTCGCTCACCGGCCGCGCCACCGCGATTGCCGGCCTCCCCTGCCCGCTGGCCTTCGCCAACCCGGTCTATCGCGCCTGCGATCCGGCAACCTATGCGCTGCCGCCGATGGTGCGCGACCTGACCGTGTCCAAGCGCAGCGGTTTCTATCTGCTGGGCGAGCTCACGCTCGGCCGGCTCGTCGCGGTCGCGGGCATCCGCACCGACAGCTTCGAGGACGTATCGCGCCCGGGGGGCGGCGCCGTCTCGCGCTTCGAGGGGAGCGACGAGAGCTATCGCGTCGGGCTCGTCTGGCGCGTGCGCGACGACGTCTCGCTGTTCGCGCAATATGCGACCAGCTTCGAGCCGCAGGGCGCCGCCGCGCAGGATCCGCGCGCGGGCGGCCCCTTCGCGCCGACCACGGGCGACATCATAGAGGGCGGGGTCAAGACCGCGCTGATGGACGGCCGCATCCAGTCCAGCCTGTCGGTCTACAGGATCCGGCGCGAGAATCTCCTCCAGGCCGATCCGCGCGGCGATCCGGAGGGCGACGGGGTCAACAATTCGATCGCGTTCGGCGAGGTCACCTCCAAGGGCGTGGATTTCGACATCGCGACCGACATCACGCGCAACTGGGTGCTGACGATCGCCTATTCCTACAATGACGCGCGGATCACCAAGACCAACGGGCTGACCGCGATCACCAACGCCGTCGTCGGCGGGCGCTTCGCCAACGCCCCCCGGCACAAGCTCGGCTTCTGGACGCGCTACCAGCTGCCGCGGACCGGCCTCGCCCTCGCCTTTGGCGGCGATTACGTCTCGCGGCGGGTCAGCCTCTCGAACCAGACGGTCAACCCGTACATGATCTTCGACGCCTCGGTCACTTATGGCCGCGGCCCCTGGGAAGCCCGCGCCCGCGTCGACAATCTCTTCGACAAGACCTACGCCGCCTCCGGCTTCAACGACCGCGGCGGCCATTTCCCGGGCGAGCCGCGCTCGGCCTTCCTCGAGCTCGCCTACAAGTTCTGACGATGGCGACGGCCAGCCTCCCAGCCGGACGGACGGGCAGGATGAAGGCGAGCCGCCTGTGGTGGCACGTCCATCACTGGGTGGGCTTCAAGCTCGCCTTGTTCATGAGCTTCGTCTTCCTGACCGGAACGCTGGCTGTCCTCTCGAACGAAATCGACTGGCTGCTCCAGCCCTCGCTGCGCGTGTCCCCGTCGAGCGTAGGCGCCGAGCCCGATTGGGAGAAGATCGTCGCGAGCGCCACGGCCTATCCGGGCATCAGGCAGATCCAGGGCATCGACGAGCCGACCGCCGGCGCCTTCGCGGTGAAGGTGTCGGTGATCCGGGACGACGGCCGCTACGGCTTCCTCCATGTCCATCCGGCGACCGGCGCGGTGCAGGGCGAGGCGCCGTGGGTCGGGGCGCAGCGCGTCCTGCGCAACATGCACCGGCACCTCAACCTGCCGGTGTGGATCGGCGTGCCGATCGTCTGCACGCTCGCCTTCCTGATGCTGGTCAGCCTGGTCAGCTCGCTCATGGTCTACAAGAAATGGTGGCGCGGTTTCCTCAAGCTCCCGCGCCGGCGCGACGCGCGCACCTGGTGGGGCGACTTCCACCGGCTGGCCGGGGTCTGGAGCCTGTGGTTCGTCGCGCTGATCGCGCTCACCGGCATCTGGTATTTCGTCGAGCAGCTGGGCGCCGACGCCCCGGTGCCCAGGGTGGCAATCAGCAAGGAAGCGCCGCCCGTGGCGCCGGGCCCGATCGAGGCCGGCCGGCGGTTCGCGGCGAGCCTGCGCGCAGCCCGTGCGGTCGATCCGCAGCTCGACATCCAGAGCATCCGCTTTCCGTCGCCGAAATCGCCCGCCTTCGTCTTCGAAGGCGCGAAGACCGCGATCCTCGTCCGCCCGCGCGCCAATGCGGTGTGGACGGATGCGGCGTCGGGACGTGTCCTCGCCGCCTTCGACGGCACGGATCTCGATATCCACCAGCGGATCAGCGAGATGGCCGATCCGCTGCATTTCGGCACGTTCGGCGGCTATTGGACCAAGGTCCTGTGGTTCCTGTTCGGCGGACTTCTCACCGGCCTGTCGGTCTCCGGCGTGGCGATCTACGCGCTGCGCATCGGCCGCGAGCTCAAGCAGGCGACCCCGCTCGGCCTCGGCATCAGGCGCGCCTGGCACGGCATGGCGCGATGGCGGTGGCTCGCGCTGGCACTGGTCCTGACCGCCTTCCTCATGCTCCCGACGCTGCTGGCGGAACGGGCGGGCTGATGCCGCGCCTTCCCGACTAGAAAAGCTTGGGGGGCGGTTCGTTGAGGACCAGCCAGTACAGCCCGAGCTGGCGGGTGGCCTCGGAGAAGCATTCGAAGTCCACCGGCTTCTGGACATAGCTGTTCGCGCCGAGACTGTAGCTGCGCAGCCGATCCTGCTCCTCGCGCGAGGAGGTGAGGATGACGACCGGCACCAGGCCGATCCCCGGCGCCGCGCGGATCTGCTTCAGCACCTCGAGCCCGTCGAGCTTGGGGAGCTTGAGATCGAGCAGGATCATGGCGGGCACGTCGCGCGGATCGCGCCCCGCATGAGCGCCGCGCGCGAACAGATAGTCGAGCGCCTCGATGCCGTCGCGCGCGACGATCACCTCGTTCAGGATTTTGTTCCTGGCAAAGGCCCGGAGCGTCAGTGCGACATCGTCGGGATTGTCCTCGACGAGGAGGATGGCATTGGCGGCCATGGCTTCGTCTCCGATCCTCAAACCCTGAAGTGGAAGGTCGCGCCCGCACCGGGCCGGCTCTCCGCCCAGATGCGCCCACCATGGCGCTGGATGATCCGCTGGACGGTGGCGAGGCCGATCCCGGTGCCTGGAAACTCCTCCTGTGCGTGGAGGCGCTGGAAGACGCCGAACAATTTGGCGGCATAGCGCATGTCGAAGCCGACGCCGTTGTCGCACACGAAGCAGGCGGGGCCTTCCGGCGTAGCCGCCATGCCCAGCTCGACTCTCGGCGTCGGGTTCTTCGCGCTGAACTTGAGCGCGTTGCCGAGGAGATTCTCCAGCACGATCCGCATCAGCGCGCCGTCCGCCGCGATCGTCAGCGTATCGGGCAGGACGATCTCGACCTCCTCGCGCGGTTGCTGCTGGCGGAGATCGGCAACCACCGTGCGGGCGATCGCGGCGAGGTCGATCGGCTCGCGGCACATATTGAGGCGGTCGATGCGCGAGAGCTGGAGAAGATCGTCGATCAGCTCGCCCATGCGCTGTGCAGCCGCGCGGATGCGGCGCAGATAGTCCTGGCCCGTCGTATCGAGCGTGCCGCCATAGTCCTCCAGCAGCGCCTGGCTGAACCCGTCGATGCTGCGCAACGGCCCGCGCAGATCGTGCGACACCGAGTAGGTGAACGCCTCGAGCTCGTTGTTCTTGCGCTCGAGCTCGGCGATCAGCTCCGCGCGCGTTTCGGCGAGCGCGCGCGCGGCGCGCGCCTGGGCGATCTCGAGCGCAGTGCGCATCAATTCACCGCGGATACGGCGGTTCTCGTCCTCGAACTGCCGGCGGCGGAGCTGGGCCTGGACGCGCGCCTTGAGCACTTCGAACTCGCTCGCCTTCTGGATATAGTCGTCGGCACCGGCGCCGAGCCCTTCGAGCATCGCGGCGCGGCCCTCGATCGCAGTGAGCATGATGAGGGGGATGTCGCGCAGCATCGGCGCCGCCTTGATCCGGCGGCACGTCTCCTGCCCGCCGATTCCAGGCATCAGCAGATCGAGCAGGATGCAATCGACCGGCTGCACCGCGAGCAACTCGATCGCCGCCTCGCCCGATTGGGCGAGCACCACGTCATGCCCTTCGCCACGCAGCGCATCGGCCAGCTCGTGCAGATAGGTGACGCTGTCGTCGACGACCAGGATGCGCTTGGGCCCGATCAAGCTCGCGGTCTCGCCATGCACGGCCTCGGACCTGCGGCGGAGCGTCGCGGCGAGGCGGGCGAGGATCAGTTCGACATTGTCCTCCTTGTGGACGAACGCGTCCGCGCCCGCCTCATAGGCTTCGAGCTCGGCACCGCGATCCTCGGAGGCGGTGAGCAACAGGCAGGGCGTGCCGCGCAGCGCCGCGTCGAGGCGGAGGCGGCGGACCACCGTGGCGCCATCGATCCCGGGCAGCATGCCGTCGACGACGATCGCGGCCGGGCGCCGCTCCGCCGCGACGCGCAGCCCCTCCTCACCGTCACCCGCGAGATGCACCGCATATCCCGCATCCTCCAGCGCATGCGCGAGCGCGCCGCGGAAGGTCGCGCTGTCGTCGATCACCAGGATGGCCTGACGGTCCGGCGCAGTCTCCGTTCCCCGACCGCGGATGAGCTCGCGCGCCTTGGCGACGACATGGCCGACGTCATAGGGCTTGCCGACATAATCGTCGGCGCCGGTGCGCAGGCCCCGGATGCGATCGCCGATCTCCGCCTCGGTGGAGAGCATGAGCACCGCCGGCGAAGCTTCGGAGGCGCGGATCTCGGCGAGGAGCTCCACGCCGTCGCCGTCGGGCAGCAGCACGTCGAGCACGGCCAGGTCGACCGCACCCTGCGCCAGCGCCGCCCGCGCCTCGGCGACGGACGCGCAGGGCCGCACCGCGAAGCCGGCCGACGCGAACGCATCGGAAAGGTCCATGCGGACGGTGACGCTGTCGTCGACGATGAGCACCGTGCCGGCCATCACGGGTCGCCCTGTCCGGCCGCTAGCGCGGTCAGCGCCGGGCCGATCTCGCCGATCGGCAGGATCCGCTCGGCCGCCCCGAGCATCGCGGCCTCGCGCGGCATGCCATAGACGACCGAGCTCGCTTCGTCCTGCGCGATCGTCCTGCCCCCGGCGATGCGGATCGAAAGCAGCCCCGCAGCCCCGTCGCGCCCCATGCCGGTCAGCAGGCAGCCGGCCGCAGCGGCGCGATATTCGTGCGCGAGGGACTCGAACAGCATGTCGACCGAGGGGCGGCAGGAATGACGCGGCGGATCGCGCGACAGGTGCACGCGCCCTTCCTGGACGATCAGATGGCTGTCGGGCGGTGCCATCAGCACGCGTCCCGCCGCCGCCGCGATCGGTTCGCCGTCGCGCGCATAGGCCACCGGGCGCTGCGTCTGGGCGTCTAGCCAGTCGGCGAGCGCGGCGCCGAACGGTTCGTTGATATGCAGCACGAGCAGGAGCGGCAGATCGAAATCGGGCGGAAGCCCGCGCAGCAGCTCGACGAGCGCGCCCGGCCCGCCGGTCGATGCACCGACCGCCGCGACCTTCAATTGCGGCGCGGACAGGATGGGCACCGACGCGGTCGACTTCCAAAGGCCGAGCCGGGCGCGCGGATGGGTGATGACGGGGATACGCGCGACGAGCTTGACCGCCGCGATCAGCTTCCGCTCCCAGGCACCTTCGGGTTCCTCCCCGTTCGGCTTTTCGAGGACGTCGACCGCGCCGGCGGCGAGCGCTTCATAGGTCTTGAACAGTTCGCCGCGGTTGACCGAGGCCGAGACGATCAGGATCGGCGTCGGGCAATGCGCCATGATGTACTCGGTTGCGCCGAGGCCGCTGATCACGGGCAGCATCATGTCCATCGTGACGAGATCGGGGCGGAGCGCGGCGGCGAGCTCGATCGCCTGCTTGCCGTCCTCCGCCTCACCGACGACCTCGATGCCGGGGTCGCCCGCCAGCGTCTCGCACAGCCGCTGCCTGACCGTCGGCGAGTCTTCCACGACGAGGATTCGGAGCTTCGCCATGGCTAGACCAGGAGCTGTCGGATGCGATCGAGGAACGCGCCCTGATCGAACTCGCTCTTCACGATATAGCCCTGCGCGCCGACCTCACGACCGCGCTTCTTGTCCTCGGGCGCGGCGCGGGAAGTGACGAGCAGCGCCGGGATCGCGCACAGATCGGAATCGCGGCGGATCGTCTCGATGAAGCCGAAGCCGTCCATGCCCGGCATCTCGACGTCGACGAGGATTAGCCCGTAGTCGCCGCGCCGCGCCGCCTCCAGCCCCTCCTCGGCGGAGGCGGCGGTGTCGACGCGGTAGCCGGCGGATTCGAGGATGCTCTGCTCCAGCATCCGCGTCGTCAGCGAATCGTCGATCACCAGCACCGGACGCGGCGGCACCTCGGGCGCGGCCTGCGGCAGCGCGGCGCGCCGGACGGCGGTGGCGAGCGCGTCCGGATCAAGGACGAGCTGCGGGTTCCCGTCCGCGTCCATCGATACCCCCGCGACGATCGGCATGGCGGGCGCGAGATCGGGGAGCGGGCGCAGCACCAGGGTCGCGATCCCCGCCAGCCGGTCCACCCCCAAGGCTACGTCACCGCCCGCACCTTCGACAATCGCCGCGAGCGCGGGACGGCGTGCCGCGCGATGCGTTCGCCCGGCCGCCCCACCCAGCAGCGAAGCGATCGGCACGAACGGGATAGTCCTGCCGTCGCACGTCACTGCCTCGCCATCGGCGGTGCGGGCGATCTCCCGCGGCAGGAAGCGCATCACCCGGCGGATCGCGTCGAGCGGAATCGCGAAGACATCGGCGCCTGTTTCGAACTGCATCGCTCCGATCGACGCGACCGAGAGGGGAACCAGGAGCTCGATCGTCGTACCCGTGCCCGGCGCGCTGCGCACCGCGACTTCGCCGCCCAGCCGTTCCATGGCGTCGCGGACGATGTCGAGGCCGATCCCGCGCCCGGAAACCTCGGTGACGCTCCCCGCCGTGCTGAGCCCGCCGCCGAGCAGCAGCCGCAGCAGTCCCTCGGCGCCGGGCCGGTCGGGGATCGCGATGCCTTTCGCGCGCGCGGCGCGGCGCAGCGCTTCCTCGTCCAGGCCGCCGCCGTCATCCGCACAGGCGAAGGCGATCCGTCCTCCCCGTCGCTCGACGGTGAGCGCGATCCGGCCCTCTTCCTGCTTGTCGGCGGCCCGTCGCCGATCCGCGGTCTCGATGCCGTGTGCTGCGGCATTGCGCACGAGCTGGACGAGCGCGCCCTGGAGCACTTCCAGGACATGGCCGTCGAGCCGCACCTCGCCGCCGCGCGCCGCGAAGCCGACGCGCTTCCCCAA
This sequence comes from Sphingomonas sp., assembly GCF_026460985.1. GTDB lineage: Bacteria > Pseudomonadota > Alphaproteobacteria > Sphingomonadales > Sphingomonadaceae > Sphingomonas. The sequence continues at coordinate 30,219 of NZ_JAPKNM010000099.1, read as the reverse complement.
CGACTGGGCGACGTCGCGCGCGGTCCGTTCGAGCGGGTTGAACAGCGCGCCGGCGGGGACCAGCCGCAGTTTCTCGGCGCCGCCGCGCAATTGCCGCAGCTCGCGATCGACCTGGTCGATCGAGGCGGAGAGCTTGCGCTGCAGGCCCGCGAGCGCGGCACGCAGGTCGCTCGCCGCCCGTTGCCCGCCGAGGCCGTCGACGAGGCCACGGACGTCTCCGAAGCCGTCGAGCGTACGCCGCGCGCCTTCCAGCCGCGTGCGCGTCTCGGTGACGCCCTCGAGTAGCGCGTCGAGCTCGAAGACGTCGGCGCGCAGCATGCGGAGCGGCTCGTCGGCGGAAGGAGGTCGGTCCGGTGCCGCGTCGCGGTCCGCGCCCAGATCGGCGACATGGCCTCCAATCTCGTCGAGCATCCGCAGGATCCCATCGATCGCCTCGCGCGGCGGCGCGGCACCGGCCTCGCGATAGGGGTCGAGCAGTTCCTCGATCGCATGGGCGCGATCGGCGATTGCGCGCTGCTTCACGATCCGCGCGGCGCCCTTGAGCGTGTGCGCGAGCCGCAGCAGCCGGGTGACCAGCCCAGGTTCGCCCTCCCCCTTCTCGAGATCCAGCGCGCCCTTGACGAGCGCATCCTGGAGCTCGCGCGCTTCGGCGCGGAAATAGAGATAGGGGTCGCGCGGCACGCGTCAGGCGGCCGCCTGGGGCTGGACGAGGCGCAGCAGATCGCGCGACAGGCCCGCGAGTTGCGACACCGTATCGAGCGTCTGGCGCGCGCTGACCTCGGTCTCGCGCGTGGCCTGGGCGACATTGGCGATCGCCGCGTTCACCTGCTCGACCGCGCTGCTCTGCTGCTTGGTCGAAAGCTCGATCTCGCGCGCGGCCTCGGTCGTGGTGACGAGCAGGGTCGCGATCTGCTTGAACGACGAGGCGACGTCGCCGAACTGGCGCGAGCCGCCGTCGACGGCCTTGGACCCGGTCTCGGTCGCCATGATCGTGGTGTTCACCGCGCCGCGCATGTCCTCGATCAGCGGCCTGATCTCCTTGGTCGAGCCGGTGACGCGATCGGCGAGCTGGCGGATCTCGTCGGCGACGACGGCGAAGCGCCGGCCGGCGTCTCCCGCCCCGGCCGCTTCGATCGTCGCGTTGATCGCCAGGATGTTGGTCTGCTCGGCCAACTCCGAGACGATGTCGACGACCGCGCCCACCTGCTGCGACTTCCTGCCCAGCTCGAGCATATGGGCGACCACCATGTCCATCTGCTGGCGGATGCCGGCGATCGAATCATGCGCCTGGTCGACCGTGTCGTCGCCCGACTGCGCCGCCGCCGTGGTCCGCTCGGCTATCTCGGCGACGCGCTGCGCGCTCTCGGCGATCTGGCGCGAGGTGGCGAGCAGCTCGCTGATCGTGGTGGTGATCTCGTTCATCGCGGTGGTCTGTTCCTTCGCGCCCGTCGCTTGCTGGTTGGCCGCGGTCTGGAGCTCGGCCGACGAGCTCTGGACGTGCGCGACGGCGGTGCCGATCTGGCGGTTGAGCGCGCGCGACAGGAACAATGCGACCAGAATTGCGAAGAGCCCGCCCAGGCCGACCGCGACGCTCACCAGCCCGATCGCATAGCGCGCGCGTTCGCCTTCCTCGCGCTCGGCATCGGCGACTCGCCTTTGCTGGAGCCCGACATAGTCCCGGATCGCCGCGGTGACCCTGACCCGTCTCGGCAAGACCTCATCCTCATAGGCCCTCATGATCGTCGCGGCGGGGGCGCCGCTGCGCCGCATCTCGACGACGCGATCGCTCGCCTGCTGATGCATGTCCGTTGCTTTCCGGATGTCCGCGATGGCTTGCGCCGATCCCGCGATCGACGGGTTCCGTTCGATCCTGTCCAGATTGGCGGCGAATTCGTCGCGCGCGGCGCCGGCCTCCCTCGCGAACCGCTCGTCGCCGTTGAACAGGAAACCGCGCGATGCCGCCGACCTGCGCTCGAGCAGCAGTTCGAGCTGCGTGGCCCGAAGCAGGCCATCCATGTTCGCCGCGACGACGCGCTCGTTGCTGGCGACCAGGTCCCGCAGCGTCGAGATCGCGACCAGCCCGACGATCACGGTGAAAGCGGCGGCCACGGCCAGGCTGATGTTGATCCTGCGCGAGAACGTCCATTGCTGCAGCATGTGCGGGCTCTCCTGTTTCATGAGTCGGCGCGGCCACGGATCGCGGCGAGCAGCGAGTCGGTGTCGAGCACGGGCAACGCCGCATCGCCGGACCTGAGCACCTGACGGACGTGGCGCTGAGCCGTCGCGGCGTCTCCCTCGGCATCGTCCGGCAGTCGGAGAAACCCTTCGACCGCGTCGAAGGCGAGGGCGACGCGCGCGCTCGCCAGGATCGCCAGCCAGGGCGCCGTCTCCCCGCCCCCCGCATAGCCGAGCAGGACGCGAAGGTCGTAGACCGGCACGGCACCGCCCCGCACCCCGGCCAGGCCCAGGCATTCGGACGGGTTCCCAGGCAGCGCCGCCAGCTTCCCCAGGGGGACGAGCTCGGCGAGGTCCAGAAGGCCGATCGCGTGGGGATCGCCCCCGATCCGGACCGTGAGGAAATCGCGCGGGGTCGGCGGCGCGGCGGGACGAGCGATGGCGAAGCTGCGGTCGAACGCCTCCGCGAGGGCGCGCGCGCCGTCGAAGAGCGTAGGGGCGGAGCCGCTCACGCGTCCTCCCCGCAGCGTTCGGGTTCGGTGCGGCACAAGGCGAGCAGCGCGTCGCGGCCGAAGCCGCCACCGAACAGCAGCAGCCGCCCGGTCTCTTCGCGCTGGAGCAACTCGAATGCCATGCCGAGCTCGCACTGCGCTTCCTCGGCGTCGCCCGCGCGCCGGGCAAGCAGGCCGAGATGGAGGTGCGGCATGGCGAAGGACGGATCGAGATAGGCGGCGATCTGGTACTGCTCGATCGCGCCGCGCCGGTCGCCCCCCACCTCGCGGCACAATGCGAGCACGTGATGCGCGCCCGCGCTCATGTCGTCGCGTCCGAGCAAGGAGCGGCAGGCCCGCTCGGCGGCATCGAGCTGGCCGGCATGGACGAGGAGCGTGGCGTGCAGGAGCAGGATGTCGGGGTCGGCCAATGACCGCGGCGGGAAAGCCTCGACCAGCTCGAGCGCCTCGGCGAACCGTTCGCGCGCGAGGAGATCGAGCGCCGCGCCGTAATCCGCGCGCGGCGCGGAAACCGCCTCCGCCTGCACGTGCGGCGAAGGCGCGCCGGCCAGCGTCTCGATCCGCTTCGCCGCGCGGCCGATGTCGGCGATCCAGTCGGATTCCGCTTCGACCGGCGGCTCGGACGAGACCCGCCTGGTCCCCGGCGCACTCGGGTCCGCGGCGGCTTCGTTTCGTTCCTTGCGCTGGTAATAGAACGCCCCATGGGTGTGGCGCAGATGAAAGTCGTGCGAGAGGCCCCGCAGGGTCTCGGCATGGCCGAGGAACAGATATCCGCCCGGCGCGAGCGCGCCCGCGATCCGCGCCACCACCGCGCGCGCGGTCTCCTCCGGAAAATACATGATCGTGTTGCGGCAGAACACGATGTCCCAGCTTCCCGGCCGCCAGAATTCCGGATCCTGGTCGATCAGGTTGCGCTCGTGGAACGCGACGGCGCCCCTGATCCCGTCGTCGAGCTGGAACTCCGCACCGACGCGCCGGAACCATCGCGCGCGCATATCGGGCGCGGTCTCGCGGAACGCCCAATTGGTGAAGCGCGCCCGCTGGGCCTTGCGGATCACCGCCGGATTGATGTCGACCGCCTGGATCGAGACCGGCGCGACGGACCCCGCCGCCGCCTCCCGCGCGACGATCGCGATCGAATAGGCCTCCTCGCCCGATGCGCACCCCGCCGACAGGATCCTGAGCTCGCGCCCGCCCGCGACGGCCAGCCGCCCCGGCAGGGCGATCTCGGCGAGCGCGCGGAACTGATCGGCCCCGCGGAAGAAATAGGTCTCGGGCACGGTCAGCTCCCGTGCCAATGCGCCGATCTCGCCGCGGGTCCAATCGGATCCGAAACGGTTGAGATAGGCGGCGGGCTCGATACCGGTCGAATCCAGCCGGCGCCGGAGCAACTCGGCGAGGAAACCGAGCCGCGCGTCCTCGATCCGCAGCCCGAGCCGCAGCTCGACGAGGTCCTGGAAATCCCGCACCTCCCGGTCGCCGAGCTCGTGCGTCATGCAGCCGGAGCCTCCAGCTCCGCGGGAACATCCAGGATGCCGCGGAGGACCAGCAGCAATTCATTGTCCAGCGCACGCATCGTCGAGACGAGCTCCGGGCTCGCGCCGCGGAGCAGCGGCGGAAGCCCTTCGCCGTCGATGGAAAGGTCCCGCACGCCGAGCGCGGCATCGACAGCCACCGCGACCCGGCGGCCCGGCAATGCCACCATCACGAAATAGGCAAGCTCGGAAGCGTCGCCGCCGAGCAGGACCGCTAGGTCGACCACCGGCGTCGCGACGTCGCGGATGATGGACACTCCGGGAACGAACGACGGCGCGCCGGGCACGGGGCTGATCGGCAGCCCGCGCATGATTTCGACGATATCGGCGCAGGGAAAGGCGCAAAGCCGCGGCCCGACCCGGCAGAAGAACGCCAGATTGCGCCTTGGACTGTCCATGGGTCTCCTTGCGCGAGACGTTCCGACAATTGCAGCAGCGCATCGCATGATCCTGCGGGCCAGCAGGATCGACTTTGCCGAAATCACCCTAAAGTACGGCTGCCATTCTAAGCCATCGTCCGGCTAGGGCCACAAGCAGAGTAAGCTTCATTTTGGATCACTCTCTTCTTACGAGAGACATGATACGATGATAGAGATTGATCTCTATTGGTCAGCGATTTCATTATAGCGCGCCTGCGTCAATATTCAGGAATGTCTGACCGGCGGGGACAAGATGACCATGTCATCTCTGATAAATATCCTTGTTCTGGAGGATGATCCTGCGCACGCCGACTTGATGATCCTCGAGCTTCGTCGCGCTGGGATTGCGCTCGACTGGCGCCTGGTTTCCACCGAAAGGGAATATCTGGAGGCGCTCGATCCGGAAATCGACGTGATATTGGCGGATTATTCGCTGCCCGGCTTCAACGCGCTGGCGGCGCTCGAGCATCTCGCGCAGTCCGGCCTGGCAATCCCGTTCATCGTCGTCACCGGCATGCTCGGCGACGAGGCGGCGGTCGACTGCATCAAGCAAGGCGCGACGGACTATCTGCTCAAGGACCGATTGAAGCGCCTCGGTCCCGCGGTGGCGCGCGCCGTCGAGAGCCGGCGCCTCGCGCTGGATCGCGAGCGCGCGAAGGAACAGCTGCGCCGCTCCGAGCAGGCGGCGGCCGAGGCGCTGCAGCAGGCCAATGCCAGGCTGGAGCGCAACGTGCAGGAGCGCACCCGCGCGCTCAGCGAGGCCAATGCGCGCCTGCGCGCGCAGATCGCCGAGCGGCAGAAGGTGGAGGAACAGCTCCGTCAGGCGCAGAAGATGGAGGCGGTCGGCCAGCTCAGCGGCGGTGTCGCGCACGATTTCAACAATCTGCTGACGAGCATCATCGGCAATCTCGATCTCGCGCTCCGCAAGGAAGGCGACGAGAAAGTGGCAAGGCTGTTGCGCCAGGCACTGACCGCCTCCGAGCGCGGCGCGCGGCTGACCGCGCAGTTGCTCGCCTTCGGCCGCGGCCAGATGCTCGCCACTGCCTCCGTGGACATCAACCAGCTGGTGAGCGGTCTCGAGGCGATGCTGGCGAGCACGCTGACGCCCGCCATCACGATCCTGCTGGCGCCGGATGCGCGGCTATGGCCGGCACTCGCCGATTCCACCCAGATCGAGCTCGCTTTGCTCAACCTCGCGATCAATGCCCGCGACGCGATGCCGACGGGCGGCACGCTGCGCATCGCGACGCGCAACGTCGCGCCCGACGATCCCGCGCTGCCCGGCGATCTCACCGGCGCGGCAGGCTATGTGGCCTTGGTCGTTAGCGACGACGGCGCCGGCATGGCCGAGACGGTTGCCAAGCGCGCCTTCGAGCCCTTCTTCACTACCAAGGAGGTCGGCAAGGGATCGGGGCTCGGCCTGTCGATGGTCTACGGCGTGGTGAAGCAGCTCGGCGGCACGGTGACGCTCGAAAGCGCCCCCGGGCGCGGCACCACCGTGGCGATCTACCTGCCCCGTGCCGATATCGCCCTGGCCAAGCTGATCGACGAGCGCGTCGAAACGGCGCTTCCGATCAATGGAGTCGCGAGCCCGGTGCTCGTCGTCGACGACGATCCGCTCGTACGCGACACCACGGCGAACTGGCTCCGCGAGTTCGGCTACGACGTCCTCGAGGCCGATAGCGGGCCGAGCGCGCTCGCCATCCTGGACGGCAATTCGAAGGTCGATATACTGGTGACCGACCTGGTGATGCCGGGAATGCACGGCTACGCGCTGGCGAGCGAAGCGCGCCTCCGCCGCCCCGGCATGCCGGTGATCCTGATCACGGGCTATACGGGCTTCGCTTCGGAGACCGGCCTCGACGAACGCGAGTTCCCTGTGCTGCACAAGCCGTTCCGCCCGAGCGAGCTGGCGGGGATAATGATATCCTGCCTGCGCAATTAGCCGGGTCGGCGAGGCGCCGCTCACACGAAGGCCCGCCGTCCCCGCTCGACATGCATGCGGTGCGTGCCCGCGATCGCGGTCGTCCGCGACTGGATCGTCTGCAGGAACAGCCATTCGCCGGTGACGCGCCGCGGCGTGATCTCGATCATCATATAGCCGCGCCGGCTGGTATCGGCCCATTTCAGCTCGGGATTGGCGGCGACGAAGCCGGCAGCGACGGTCTTCGGGTCGGCGGCGCAATCGCCCTCGATCCCGCCCGAGGTGACGCTGTGGCCGGCGAACTCAACCCCGGCGGGCCGCCCGTCCTCGGCGAGCGAATAGGCCCAGGCATTGTGGCTATCGCCCGAGAGCATCACGAGATCCGCATCGGCCTGCTGCGCCGCGCGGAGCAGCCGCGCGCGCGCCGCGGGATAGCCGTCCCAGCGGTCCATCCACATCGGCAGGCCGAGCCTGCCCGCGCGGATGCTGTCCCGGAAGCCGTTCACGCGGCGCTCGGTCGAATCGGCGCGGAGCCAGCTGACCGCGTCCGCGGGCATCAGCGTCCGCCCCAGGATCGTGCCCATGCCGACCAACTGCCAGGCGGTGGTGCGCGCATTGGCCTTCAGCGCATGCGCCAGCCAGCTCTCCTGCATCGAGCCGAGCATCGTCGCAGAAGGATCCCGCCACGCGCCGTCGCGAAACGCCTTGAGCGCGGCATCGGGATCCGCCGCGCGATAGGCGGCGCCGATATCGGCCGGCCGGGTGCGCCCGAGCAGCCGCGATTCGGTGCGATAAAGCGTCGCGAGCGTACCGAGCGGATAGGCCTTCCACGGCTCGTCCGAGACCGGCATCCACTCGCGATAGGCCTGCATCGCGGCGGCGCGGCGCGCGTTCCAGTCGCCCTCCGTCGCCGGCTGGTGGTTCTGCGCGCCGCCTTCCCAACTGTCGTTGGTGGATTCGTGATCGTCCCACAGCGCGACCATCGGCGCCATCTGGTGCAGGCGCTGGAGATCGGGATCGGCGCGGTAGCTGGCGAAGCGCAGGCGATAATCGGCGATCGCGAGGATCTCGTGGTCCGGCTCCGGAACCCGCCCGGCGACGACCTTGTCGCGATAGGAGGCGGCGCCGTACTCGTAGATATAGTCGCCGACATGCAGCCACAGGTCGAGGTCGGATCGCGCGGCCGCATGGCCATAGGCGTTGAACCAGCCATAAGGCAGGTTCGAGCAGGAGAAGAGGCCGAGATTGAAGCGCGGGACGTCGCCCACGGGCAGGGTCTTGGTGCGCCCGACCGGCGACTTGCTGCCATCGGGCGCGACGAAGCGATACCAGTGGACCGTTCCCGGCTTCAGCCCGTCGACCGTGATCTTCGCGGTCCAGTCGCGCCAGGGACCGGTGCGCACGCTGCCGCCCGCGACGACCTTCGAAAAGTCCGCGTCGAGCGCCACTTCGACGTCGAGCCGGATCGCGCCGTCGCCGGCCGCGGGCACGTAGCGCGTCCAGAGCAGCATCGAATCCGGCCCCGGCTCGCCGCTCGCGACATTGTGCGTGAACCCCCTGGCGGCGAGGAGCTGGGCGGCAAGGCCGCGGCCTGCGGGGAGCAGGAGCGCCCCGAGGCCCAGGCTGCCACCGAGGACGAGGCTCCGGCGATCGACGTGCATCTTCATGTCCCGCCTCCTCAGAAGGTGCCCTTGATGCCCAGGTTCCACATCGACCCGTAGATGCTGTACTGCTGCACCCGGCCGGGGACGTTCGAGTAGATCACGTCGGGCGCGTTGAAGATGTTGCGGCCCGCGAGCATCACCTCGAACCTCTTGTCGATCTTGTAGCTGGCGCTGACGTTCCACAGCTCGCGCGGGGCGTGGTAGAGGATGCCGTTGTTCGCGGTGGTGGGCGTGTTGCTCAGCGCGCTGGTGCGGTACTTATCCTGCCAGTTGCCGGTCAGCTGCACGTCGACCGGCCCGTAGCTGTAGCGGAAGCCCCAATTGGCCGCCTTCTTGGGCATGTTCACGCGCTCGCCGTCCGGGTCGATCACGGTCAGCGAGGCGCGCATGCCGAACCCCTTGAGCGCGCCCGGCAGGAAGCTGAACTGCTGGTCGTATTCGACGATCACGCCCTCGTTGGTGCTGATCCCCGGCGCGTTCTGCGCGCTGCGGAAGATGTAGCCGGGATAGTCGCTCGAGCTGTAGCCGACATCCTCGGGATCGACGGTGATGCCGGTGACCTGCATGTCCTTGATGTCGAGGCGGTAATAGGAAAGCCCGACCACGCCCGAGGGCTCGAGGAAATATTGCAGCCCGGCGAAATACTTCGTCGAATGCTCGGGCTTGAGCAGCGTGTTGGGCACGCTGACGATCTGCGTGTCGTCGTTGACCGAGACCACGCCGCCAAGATTGCCGTAATCGGGCCGCAGGATCGACTGGCTGTAGGCGAATTGGCCGACCAGATTGTCGGTGAAATCGTACTTGATCCCGCCGCTCAGGAACCAGTCGTCATATTCGCCGCGCCGCGTCGAATAGGCGCCGTTGTTATATTGGTAGAGCAGCCCCTCGACCGTGTTGACCGAGAGCCCGGCGGCGGTGACGTCCTTCACCGGGCGGACATTGGCGACCCGGGCCCCGGTCTTCGTCCGCTCGTAGCGCAGCCCGAGATCGAACCGCGCCCGGCCGGCACGCGCCTGAAGTTCGACATAGCCGGCCACGATGTCTTCCTTGACGCGCTTGTTGTTGTCGAGGTCGCGCTTCAAATTGCCCACCGTGTCGGGCACGAAATATTCGGGATGCGCCTTGTAGATGTCGTACATCGCGTAGTTGCTGTCGGCGCGCCAGTTCTGCGCGTTCATGTTGCCGGCGTCGAAGCCGAGCATCTGGAACTGATAGTTCTGCGTCCAGGGGATCACTGCCTCGGGCGCGCGCTGGGTGAGGTCGCCGGTGGGCCCGACATATTGGAACTGGTTGAACGAGCCCTCATTGGTCCGCCAGTCGTTGCTGCGCAGCCCGGCCCCGCCCAGCGCGAGGAACGGCACGCCGGCGATGTCGAACTTCTTCTTCAGGTCCAGATTGCCGCCGTACATCTCGTTCTTGGCGTCGGATTCGGAGGTGCGGATGTTGTTGCCGATATCGTCGTCGCGGTTGAAGCTCCTGGGGTCGCCCCAGGGGCGGCCCGCGGTCTGGGTGAGCGTCCATTCGTTGGATGTGGTCGAGGGGCGGTCGAGCGTGAAGCCGATGCGGGTCAGATAGCTGTCGGTCCGCTGGAAGAAGCCCTTGCTGTTATCGCGGAAGTTGAACTCGGAGCTCGAATAGCTGCCACGCAGCACCGCCTCGAAGCTGTCGTCCTTATATTCGAGCTTGGGCGCGACGAGCCATGCCGGGGTGCCGGCATAACGGTGCGAATATTGGGTGTGCAGCCGGGTGTTGGCGCCGTTCGGATTGACCACGATGTGCGTCGGGGTGGAATCCGCGGTGGCGCGCGAGGTCGTAGTCGTGCCGAAGATCAGGAAGGTGTACTGGTTGAAATATTCGACGTCGTAGAAGGAATAGTTGCTCCGCAACGACAGGGTCAGCTTGTCGCTGGCCTTGTAGTCGAGGCTCAGATTGGCGGCTTTGCGCGTCGTCAGCTTCGGGCCCGGGCGCCACATGACCTGGTACGGAATCACCCGGCCGTTGGCGAGGTACGACCAGTCGGTCTGGATGCGGTCCTGCTGGACGTAATTGGCGTTGTAGCTGGCGTTGAACGCGACGCCGAGCGTGCCGCCCAGGAAGACGTCGGCATAGCCGATCTGCGCCGACGGAAAGATGCGCGCATGCTTCCTGTCGTCGGGGAGGTAGATCGGCGAGAAGCCCGAATCCGAGGTACCCACCGCGCCGAGCTGGAAGCGCAGCAGCCGCTTCTTGCGCTGGAAGGCGTATTTGCTGCGCAGGTTGATGCTGCCGCCCGGGGAATCGGCGTCCATGCTGGCGGTCAGCGTATTGTTGAGCTCGATCGAGTCGATGCCGGTGATCGACATCTGCTCGAACGAGTTCTGGCGGCCGTTATTGTTGTTCGACGTGGCGGTCGCCATGCGGGCGCCGTCGGTGGTGAAGGTCGAATATTTGGGGTCGAGGCCGCCGATGCGCACCGCGGTGGCGTCCACCTCGGTATAGTCGAGCGAGATGCCCGGCATGTTCTTCATGAACTCGCCCACGTCGCCCATGGTGAGCGCGCCGAAATTGTCCGCGGCGACCACGTTCTTGGCGTTCGGCGCCGCCCGGCGCTCCATGATCGCGCTGGCCTGGCCCGAGCGCGTCGCAGTGACCGTGACCAAAGCCGCCTCGTCGCCGCCCGACGCCGCATAGGAAGGCGCCTTGAGCTCGACAGCCAGCGTCGCCACCTGGCCGGGGACGACGGTGGCGGCGACCCTCGCCGCCTGCAGGCCGGTATATTGGACCAGGACGGTGACGTCGCCCGCCGGCACGCCGGTGAGGCGGAAGCTGCCGTCCTCGTCGGACCAGCCGACGATCGTCGTACCCTCGACGCGGATCTCGGCGTTACGCACATATTCGCCGGTCGCGGTGTCGAGGACACGGCCCGCGAGCGTGCCCTTGCCCGCAACCTGCCCGGCCGGAGCGGCCTCGGAAGCGCGGCGCGAGCGCAGCGTGACGATCTGGCCGTCGTCGCTGACGATCTGGAGCGGGGTGCCCGCGATCAGGCGGCGCAGCGCCTCGCGCGTTTCCATCGATCCCTTGATCGCCGGGGTGCGCACGCCCGAAAGGTCGCGCGCCGAGGCGATCACCTGGAGCTGCGCCTGCCGGGCGAATTCGGGGATCGCCTGGACGGCGGGCTGCGCCGGAATGTCGAACGCGCGGACCTGCGCATGGGCGGGAGCCACGACGCCCAGCGACAGGACGATGGCCGTGCTCGAGAGGATGGAATTACGGAACATGTTTTGCGACCCCCAATGCGCGCGGGCAACCGCCGCGCGTTTGGAGGTTGAGAGGCTTCGGGCGGCCGCTTCCGCCATCCGCCGCGAAGAATTTTATCGCGCCGCCGCTCCGCGGCTGAGGATCACGGCATCGCCGCTCTGCTCGACTTGGGCGCCGAACAGCCCCGCCACCGCCCGGCTGAAGCCCACCGGATCGCTGGCGGAGAACAGCCCCGCGACGGGCTCCCGGGCGAGCGCGGGATCGCGGATCTCGATCCGGATCCTGCTGTAGCGCGCGAACTCGGCGGCCGCCTGGTCGAGCGGTTCGCCCTCGAAGGCGATCTTGCCCTCGCGCCATGCCAGCTCGCGCGAGACGAGATCGGGCGAGATCGGCTGCGGGACCGGGACGGCTCCCGTGCCGCCGATAGCGGAAGGTGAAAGGACGAGCCGGGTCTGGGCCGGCAGGACGAGTGCGCCGGACGCACGCGCCTCTTCCAGCGCGACATCGCCCTGGTCGACCAGGATGTCGACGGGCTTCCCTTTCAGCTTGCGGACGCGGAATGCCGCGCGCGTGGCGCGCAGCGGCGTTCCGGTGCCGTCGACGAAGAAGGGCCGGCGGGGATCGCCGACCACGGTGAAATAGGCTTCGCCGGAGAGCAATTCGACGCGACGCGCACTGTCGCTGTAGCGTACTCGCACGCTGGTCTCGGTGTTGAGCATGACGGTCGAGCCGTCGTCGAGCGTGACCAGGCGCACCTCGCCGAGGCCCGTCGTGATCGCGCCGGCAGCCGGCGCGGTGATGCCCAGCACCGCGATCGACGCGACGACTGCCCCGCCCGCCCCGGCCCAGGCGAGCATTCTGCGCCTGGAGACCTTGGGCACCGGCTTCGGCTCGGGAGCGGCGAATTGCGCGGGATCGAATTGCGGGCCGAGCGCCTGGGCGGATTCGCTCAGCATCGACAGCGCATCGGCGCGCAGCAACGCGCCGCGCCTGCGCGAATCCCCGCTCAGCCACGCTTCGAACGCTTGTGCTTCCTCTTCCGACAGCGGCCCGCGATCGAGCCGCGCAATCCAGTCGGCAGCTGTCTCGTCAATGTACCGACTGGTTTCTCGCTCGGTCATCTAAAGAGGCAATCTCCAATTCTCTTTCCCTAGAGGCTTCTGCCAGAGCTTTTCCGCCATGACCAAACCAATCGACGAGAAAACGGAGCCCTTTCGAGATATGCTTTTCGACGGTGTTCTCCGAAATGGCCATGCGCGTGGATATCTCGCGCTGCGAGAGGCCCTCGACGCGGCGGAGGACGAAGGCCTCCTGGGTCTTCGCGGGCATGGCCCCGATCGCCTGGGCGAGCCGCCGCAGCTGATCGCGATCGATCGCGATGCGCTCGGGCGAGGGGCAGTCGTCGGCATGCTCGAGCTCGGTGAGGTCGTCCATCGTGTGGATCGAGACGACCCGCGCGCGGCGCACATGATGGGTGATCACCGAGCGCGCGACCTGGAAGAGATAGGCGCGCGGGAAGCGGATGCCCTCCACCGTCTCTAGATCGGCGAGGATCGCATAGGCCTGCTGGATGATGTCGTCGACCTCGAGCCCCAAAGGCTGGCGACGCGCGAGCCAGCTCCGCAGCGCAGGCTCATGCGGCAGGATGTTGCGGAGGAACCATTGCGTCCGTCCCCGATCGATCGCGCGCATCAACTATCCCTGGAGGGTGCAAACCCGCTTTAGAGGTGACGCCGCGAGTGGGCCTCCGGAGAGGGCTCGAAGCGGATCGAGGCCCCGGTTAGGCGGTAAATATGACAATTGATGTTCGGCAGCCGCGCGCCTGCGACGGTCCGGGATGAGTAGGCGTGGGTGCAGATTCCGCGGCTTGCTATTCCGTCCTACGCGACATTCAGCTCTTTCTATCCTCCCCCGCCAGGGGGAGGTGTCAGCCGCAGGCTGACGGAGGGGGAGGACGGCAACTCATTATCGGCGTGCTTCCGCCCCCTCCGACGCCTTCGGCGCCACCTCCCCCTGGCGGGGGAGGATTGAGAAGGATGAATATCGATACCCCTAAACCGACACCGGCGCGGGCAATCGATCCAGCAGCTTGTCCAGCGTGATCGGATAGTCGCGCACGCGCACGCCGGTCGCGTTGTAGGCGGCGTTCGCGACCGCTGCGGCCACACCGCAAATGCCCAGCTCGCCGACGCCCTTGGCCTTCATCGGGGACGACATGGGATCGACCTCGTCGAGGAAGACCACTTCCTGGTGCGGGATGTCCGCGTGGACGGGGACTTCGTAGCCGGCGAGATCGTGGTTGACGAAGAAGCCGAAGCGCTTGTCGACCGCGAGTTCCTCCATCAGCGCGGCGCCCGCCGCCATCGTCATCGCGCCGATCACCTGGCTGCGCGCCGATTTGGGATTGAGGATGCGGCCGGCGGCGCAGACCGCGAGCATGCGGCGGATGCGGATCTCGCCGGTATAGCCGTGCACCGCCGCCTCGACGAAATGGCCGGCGAAGGTCGATTGCTGGTATCGCCTCGCGAGATCGCCGAATTCGATCATGTCCTCGACGACGATCTCGCCCTCGGCCGCCGCCCTGGCGAGCGGCGCGCTACGCTTGCCCGAGCGCACCTTGCCGCCCGCGAACACAGCATCGGCCGAGTTGAAGCCGAGTTTCTGGGCGACCGCCTCGCGCAGTTTGACGCAGGCGGCATAGACGCCCGCGGTCGAGCTGTTGGCGCCCCATTGCCCGCCCGAACCGGCGGAGACCGGAAAGCTCGAATCGCCGAGCTTCACCTCGACCCGATCGAGCGGCACGCCCATCATCTCGGCGGCGGTCTGGGCGATGATCGTATAGGTGCCGGTGCCGATGTCGGTCATGTCGGTCTCGACCGTGATCCGGCCTGCCGGGCTCAGCCGGACGCGCGCGCCCGACTTGGTCACCAGGTTGTTGCGGAAGCCCGCCGCGACGCCCATGCCGACCAGCCAGACCCCGTCGCGCACCGCGCCCGGGGTAGCGCTGCGCCGGCTCCAGCCGAAGCGCTCGGCGCCGAGCCTCAGGCACTCGACCAACTGGCGCTGCGAGAAGCGGCGCTCGGGCTTCTCGGGATCGACCTGGGTATCGTTGACGATGCGGAACTGCACCGGGTCCATGCCCAGTTTCTCCGCCATCTCGTCGATCGCGATCTCGAGCGCCATCAGCCCCGGCGCCTCGCCCGGCGCGCGCATCGCATTGCCCTCGGGCAGGTCGAGCACCGCCAGCCGCGCGGTGATCAGCCGGTTGGGGCCGGCATAGAGCAAGCGCGTCTGCTGCACCGCATTCTCGATCCCGCCGCCCGGAAGGTCGCCCGACCAATTCTCGTGCGCGATCGCAGTGATCCTGCCCTCGCGCGTCGCGCCGATGCGGATGCGCTGGATCGTCGCGGGACGGTGCGGCGTGTTGTTGAACATCAGCGGCCGCGGCAGCGCGACCTTGACCGGGCGGCCCGCCGCCTTCGCGCCCAATGCGGCGAGGATCGCGTCGGTACGGACGAACAGCTTCCCCCCGAACCCGCCGCCGATATAGGGCGAGACCAGCCGGACCTTCTCGCGCGGGATGCCGAGCGTCTTGGCGACGTCGCCCCGGCCCCAGTTGATCATCTGGTTCGAGGTCCAGAGCGTCAGCTGGTCGCCCTCCCACGCGGCGATCGTCGCGTGCGGCTCCATCATCGCATGCGCCTGGTCGGGCGTGTGGTAGGTCGCGTCGATCGTGACCGGCGCCGATGCGAAGGCCGCGGCGAAATCGCCGACCTTGATGTCCGCCTGTTCGCGCGAGGGCTTGGCGTCGTCCATCGCCGCCTTCAGGTCGAACGCGCCCTTGGCACGGGCATAGTCGACCCGCACCAGCGCCGCGGCGGCACGCGCCTGCTCGAAGGTCTCGGCGACGACCAGCGCCACCGCCTGGTGATAATGCTGGATCTCGGGTCCGCCGAGCAGATTGGCGGTGTTGAAGTCGCCCTTGGTCAGCTTGCCGGCATTGTCGGCGGTGACGATCGCCAGCACGCCTGGCGCACCCTTTGCGGCGCGCAGATCGATCGACGCGATGCGGCCCTTGGCGATCGCGGCGCCGACGACATGGCCATAGGCCGCGTTCGGCGCGGGATGCTCATAGGCATAGGTCGCGGTGCCCGTGGTCTTCAGCGGACCGTCGATCCGATCGGTCGGCCTGCCGACCACCTTGAGCTGGTCGATCGGGTTGGTTCCCGCTGGGGTGTCGAACCTCATCGCGATCAGCCCCTCGCCTGCGCCAGCACCGCGCCGAGCGTGCGCTCGACCAATGTCAGCTTGAATGCATTGTCGCGCGTCGGTTTGGCGCCGGCGAGCAACCCTTCGGCCACCGCCTTGCTCCCGCGCGGCATCGCCGCCTCGGCCGCCTCCACCCTCCAGGGCTTGTGCGCGATGCCGCCCACCGCGACCCGGCCGCTGCCGTCGCGCTGGACGATCGCGCCCACCGAAACCAGCGCGAAGGCATAGGAGGCCCGATCGCGGACCTTGTGATAGACATGCGTGCCGCCCAGCGGCGCCGGCAGCGTCACCGCGGTGATCAATTCGCCGGCCTCGAGCACGGTCTCGACATGCGGCGTATCGCCGGGAAGCCGGTGGAAGTCGGCGATCGGGATCGCGCGCGCCGCGCCGTCGGGCCGCACCGTCTCGACCGTCGCGTCGAGCGCGCGCAGCGCGACCGCCATGTCGCCCGGATTGGTCGCGATGCAGGCCTCGCTCGTCCCGATCACGCCGAGCTGGCGGCTATACCCGCCGATCGCTCCGCAACCGCTGCCGGGCTTGCGCTTGTTGCACGGCTGGTTGGTGTCGTAGAAATAGGGACAGCGCGTGCGCTGGAGCAGGTTCCCCGCAGTGGTCGCCTTGTTGCGCAGCTGGCCCGATGCGCCCGCCAGCAAAGCGCGCGAGAGCAAGGCATAATCCTTGCGGACCCGCTTGTCCGCGGCGAGATCGGTGTTGCGCACCAGCGCGCCGATGCGCAGCCCGCCCTGTGCGGTCGGCTCGATCCGGTCCAGCCCGATGCCGTTGACGTCGATCAGGTGCGTCGGCGCCTCGATCTCGAGCTTCATCAGGTCGAGCAAATTGGTGCCGCCCGCGATGAACTTCGCGCCCTGGGTGCGCGCCGCCGCGCTCGCCGCCTCGACGGGCGTCGAGACGCGCTCGTAGCTGAACGGCCTCATGCGCGCCTCCCCGCCACTTCGGTCATCGCGTCGAGGATGTTCGAATAGGCGCCGCACCGGCAGATATTGCCGCTCATCCGCTCGCGCATCTCGTCGTTGGTCGCGCGCGGGCGGGCATTGAGATCGCGCGTCGCGTGGCTGGGGACGCCCTTGCGGATCTCGTCGAGCACCGCGACCGCGGAGCAGATCTGGCCCGGCGTGCAATAGCCGCATTGATAGCCATCATGCCTGACGAAGGCGGCCTGCATCGGGTGCAGCTTCTCCGGCGTGCCGAGCCCCTCGATCGTGGTGACTTCGTCGCCTTCGTGCATCACCGCGAGGCTGAGGCAGGAATTGATCCGGCGGCCGTCGACGATGACGGTGCAGGCGCCGCACTGGCCGTGATCGCAGCCCTTCTTGGTGCCGGTGAGCCGCAGATGCTCGCGCAGCGCGTCGAGCAAAGTGGTGCGGGGATCGACTTCCAGCTCGCGCGGCTTGCCGTTGACCGTCATCGCGACCTTCATCGCGACGGGCATGGGCTCCGCCGGCGGGGTCTCCGCCCTCACGGGAGGGACCGAAGCGATCGCGATCGAGGCGCCTCCGCCTGCCAGCACGCCGCGCCGCGTGACGCCGTCATATTCATCCATGTCGTTCTGGCTCCCGTCATGCGGCTAACGCCTATCACGGCCTGCGGTTCAACGCGCCCTCAAATCCCAGGAACCGGGACGCGACGTTGCGTGGAAGTAACGAATCCCATAGAAACGCTTGGGATTTTATGTCTGCACTTGCTTTTTATCAGTAAATAACTATTACTCAGACAACTGGGGCACTGGAGGGGAGGGCGCCGAATGCAATTCTTCGTCCCCAGGGCTGTTGCCGCCAGTGCAGCGGCGTCGTGATGGACGCGCGCCGTATCCTGACCCGCGCCGGCCGGGCTACCGGCCATGACGAGATCGTGGCGGTCCTGGGCTCGGAGATCCTGTCGGGGGCGCTTTCACCAGGCAGCCGCATCCCGACCGAGGACGAATTGTTCGACCGCTTCGGCGCATCGCGCGTGCTGATGCGCGAAGTGACCAAGACGCTCGTCGCAAAGGGGCTGGTCGTCGCCAAGAGCCGCGTCGGCACGCGCGTCCTGCCTCCCGAATATTGGAACTGGTTCGACTCCGACGTCCTGTCCTGGCGGCTGCGCCTCGGCTTCGATCGGGAGTTCTTCGAGCAGCTCGCGCAGATGCGCCGCGCCGTCGAGCCCGCGGCGGCGGCGCTCGCGGCGAAACGGCGCACCGACGGCCATCTGGCGGAGATGCGCAAGGCGCTGGAAGGCATGGCGCGCGCGGGAAGCGACCGGCGCGCCTTCGCCGAGGCCGATCTCCAGTTCCACGTCGCCGTCGCGACCGCTTCGGGCAATCCGCTGTTCCGGTCCTTCGCGGGAGTCATCGAGACCGCGCTCGGCGCCTATTTCACGCTGAGCACGCCGATCCAGAGCGCGGCGATGGACGCGATCGTGCAGCGCCATTCGCTGATCGCCGACGCCATCGAGCAACGCGACGGCGAAGCGGCCGGGCGCCTGATGTTCGCGGTCATCGACGAAGGACTGGACCGAGTCGCGGGCGAGCGCGACTGAGCCCACATCCAAATCCTCCCCCGCCAGGGGGAGGTGTCGCCGAAGGCGACGGAGGGGGAGGTAGGCAGCGCACTCTCCAATTGAGCGCAGTGCTTCCGCCCCCTCCGTCACGCTGCGCGTGCCACCTCCCCCTTGCGGGGGAGGATTGGAGAACTCTTCGACTCGGCTATTGCGCGCCGCCCTGCCCTTCGCGAACGACCCGGACGAGCGCATCGGCCTTTTGCCCGCTGGGGAGCGGGCCGGCCGCTACGAGCCGCCCGGCGCGGTCGTCCCAGCGCAGCGTGGCGCTCTTGCCGCCGTTGGACTTGTAGGCGTTCGTCACGCCGTCGTCGTCGTAGAGCGTGAAGGTGCCGTCCGCGCCGGGATAGACGCGGATCTCGGTAAGCGGCTGGCGCACGCTCGTATTCGGCACGGCCGCGCCCAGCGGCACGATCGCGCCCGCGCGCACGAACAGGGGCATGCGCTCGATCGGCGCGGCCGCGTCGATCCACTGGCCGCCCGCATGCTTCCGGTTTGTCCACCAGTCGTACCAGTCGGTTCCGGCCGGCAGATAGACCCGGCGGCTGGTCGTGCCCTGATCGAGGATCGGCGCGACCAGGAAGGCGGGGCCGAACATATACTGGTCGACGACGGTCGCGGCCTGCTCGTCCTTCGGGAAATCCATGAACAATGCGCGCATGAACGGCGCGCCGCTGCGGTGGGTCTGATAGCCGAGCCCATAGAGATACGGCATCAGCTGATAGCGCAGCCGCAGGAAGTCGGCGAGGATCGGCTCGGCCGCGGGGCCATATTCCCAGAGCGCGGTCGCGGGGCGCTGCCCGTGGATCCGCAGGGTCGGGGTGAAGGTATTGAGCTGGAACCAGCGCACGAACAGTTCGGGATAGTCGCGGTACGACGGAGCCATGGCGGTCGCGCCCGCCGGGTCCACCAGCACCGGACGCTGCGCCTCGGGCCCGCTCGGCCACTGCCAGCCGCCGGTGTCGCTGCTGGTATAGGCGATGCCGCTCGCCGCCATGTTGAGCGTGGCGGGGACCTGCCGCCGCAGCGCCTCCCAGGTGGATTGCACGTCGGCGGTCCAGAAGATCGCGCCCGAGGCCTGCGCGCCCGTATAGGCCGCACGGGCGAGGATCAGGTTGCGGAAGTCCGGCCGGTCCTTCGCCGATCCCTCGGCGACGCCCGCGGTGTGCACCAGCGGGTAGAGGTTGTAGTAGCGATCGCCCGAGCCGATCGAATAGAAATAACCCGAGGGGACGAGATCGGGCTCGGTCTCGTCGAGCCAGAACCAGTCGAAGCCTTGGCTCGCCAGATTATCGCGGATCTTGCCCCAGAACCAGGTGCGGGCCTCCGGATTGGTGCTGTCGAGAAGCGCGCCCGCCCGGTCGGACCGCACCGCCAGGCCGTTCGCCGGATCGCCGTCCTTCTCCTTGAGCAGCCAGCCCTTCGCGGCGAGCATGTCGTAATAGCGGCCCTCGCGCTCGAAGCGCGGCCAGACCGAGAGGATCGAATGCATCCCCGCGTCGTGCAGCTGCTTGTTCATGCCCTGCGGGTCCGGGAAGGCGGCCCGATCGATGTCGAGCTGGCCCATCCGCGTCCAATGGAACCAGTCGAGCACCATCACGTCGAGCGGATAGCCGCGCTTGCGATAGCCCTCGGCGATGCCGAGCAGTTCGGCCTGGCTCTCATAACGCGCCTTGGATTGGATAAGGCCGAAGGCAGCCTTGGGCGGCAAGGGGGTGGCGCCGGTCAGCCGCGCATAGCCGGCATAGAGATCGTCCGCAGAATTGCCGGTGATGAGGAAGAACGACACGCGTTCGCCGACCCGCGACTGGAACTGCGTGCGGTTGTGCAGGCCCGGCGAGACCGTCGTCACCGAGGGATTGTCCCACAGGATGCCATAGCCCTTGTTGGTCACGAGGAAGGGCACGCAGACCGTCTCGCCGGCCGGGGCATCGTAATTGTGGCGGCAGTCCAGGGTGCGGCCGCGCAGGTCGAGCGCGCCCTCCTGGTTCTGGCCAAGGCCGTAATAATGCGTGCCGGGCGTGTCGCCGAAGCTCGCGCCGACGCGGAAGGTGGCTTCGTCATCGATTTTGTGCGGCGCCAGCTCCCAGCCTTCCATTTGCGTGATCTCGCGCCCGTCGGCACCGCGGATCGCGATCGAGACGGGCGGGAGCGACGGCGCGAAATAGCGCTGCATCTGCGTGGGCTGCTTGGGCCAGGGCTGCGCGTTGACGGTGATCGAGAGCGCGCTCGAGCTGTACGTGTCGCCCGCGGCGTCGGCGCGGTGGGTCCAGCCGCTCGTGTTCGGCTTCGCGCTGATGCCGTAGCCAGCGCCCGCCTCGATCTCCTTCGGATCGAGCGCGATCGTCACATGGACGATGTTCGGCGCATAGGGCTCGATCGCGACGATGCTGCCGTTGCGGTCGAGCGTGCCCAGCGACTGCGCGGCGGCCGGGCTTGCGATTTGGCTTGCGAGAGCAAGCATCGTGCCCGCCAACAGAGTGCGACGCCAATTCATGAACTTATCCTTCCCTTTCGGATATCCGGAGCGTTGCGAGGCGCGAGGCATGCGCACTAGCCGGCAGCCCCGGTTGCGCGATAGACGAGTGAGCGGAAAATGGCCGAGCCCGTGCCGGCGGCGTAGATCGCGGGCCGGAGGCTCAGGAAGCCGTCGGCCATGTTGTGGTTGTAGCCGGAGATCTCGAACGAGCGCTCCTTGGTCCAGCGCACGCCGTCATGGCTGTAGAAGAAGGTCGCGATATTCTCGTCGTTGCGGACGCGCATGTACATGCGGCGCACCGACGCTGGGCCGCCGGGCGGCCAGCGTTCCTCCTGCCCCAGCCGATAGGCGTGGAGCTTGCCGTCGCTGAGACCGAGGCCGCAGAACAGTTTCTCGTTGTAGAAGAGCAGGAGCCCGGCCTGGGCGTCGCCCTGGATCTCGACCTCCACCGTCACTTCGTAGGACCGGTCGCCGGCGACGAACAGCAAGGGCGACGCATCGGCCGGGCCCTTGCCCTGCCCCGCGAGGCGCAATGCGCCCGATTTGAGCTGCGCGCGATCGGAATAGCCGGGCCGCGGCGAGAAGAAGGCGAGCCTGGTGCGGAACATATCCGCCCCGAAGCCCGAAAGCGCGACGCCGTGCGGTCCGGGCTGCGCGCCCTTGGGCTTGGCGAGCGGCCGCGAGAGATCGCCGCCGAGCGCCCTCGGCCAGCCATCGGCGGTCCATTCCATCGGCTCGAGCAGCATCTGGCGGCCGAGCGTGCGGAAGCCGTTCTCATAGCCGTGATAGACGAGCCACCAGTCGCCCGCGGGTCCCTGGACCGGGGTAGCATGGCCGCGCGACCACCAGGGCTCGGCCGCACTTTCGGTGCGGACGATCGGGTTGCTCGGGCAATTCTCCCAGGGGCCGTGGATCGAGCGGGAGCGCGCAACCACCACCATGTGGCTGGTCGGCGGACCCGCGGTGCCGCCCTGGCCCGAGAACATGTAGAACCAGCCATCCTTCCGCAGCAGCTTCGGGCCTTCGAGCGCGAAGCCTTCGATGATCCAGTCCTCGGGGATCGGCCAGCCGTTATAGACCTGTTCCGCCGGGCCCGCCGCCGAGAGCCCGTCGTCGCTGATGCGCACGCGGCGGCCGCCGTTGAAGAAAAGGTAGCGCTTGCCGTCCTCGCCCACGGCATGGCCGGGATCGATGAAGCCGTCGAGCTTCATGTCGATCGGCTCGCTCCAGGGGCCGCGCATGTCGTCCGCGTGGATCACCCAGGTCTTGAGCGGACGACTCGAATCCTCGGGATCGAGCGCCGGGATGTAGATGAAGTAGCGGCCGTCGTGCTTGGCGATATCGAGCGCCCAGACCACCCCGATATTGGTGCGGAGCGCCGTGGTGAGCGGCGTCCAGTTGACCAGGTCGCGCGAGTGCCAGATCGGAATGCCGGGATAATATTGGAAGGACGAGAAGGTGGCGTAATAGTCGTCGCCGTCCTTGAGCACGTTCGGATCAGGCCGATCGCCCGCGAGCACGGGATTGACGTAGCGCCCGTCGCCAAGGTCCGCCTTGCGCTGCCCCTCCACGCCGGTCTTCCAGGGCAGGCCGGGCGCGCTGCAATCTCCGCCGGGGCCAGGCACGGCGGCGCGCGCGGGAAGCGCCAGCCCGGCGGTTCCCAATGCTAGACCGAGGGTCTGGCGGCGTGTGGGTTGCATGCGCATTCTCTCCAGCGTCCAGGCGCCGGCAGCGCCCGCATGGCAGTTGACGGCCGGCGCGATCCCGGCCGCGATCCTATTTCCTTCCTGTGCGCCCGACGGGCTCGAGCAGGGTAATGACGACGTCGTTGCTACGCATCGGAATCCGGAGCGTATAGCGGCCATCGGCGCCGACGCGCGCGGTCACGCTCTTCTCGGGCAGGTCGCGGGTGAGCCGCTGGAGCTCCTCCAGCTGCGCCGCGCTCAGCGACTTGGGCGAGCCCATCTCGAGATAGCGCGTATAGGCGTCGTTCGCCCGGAAACCGGTGCGGCGCACCGTCACGCGATAATTGCCGCGCCGAAGGCCCGAGAAACGGATCTCGGCGGGCGCCGCCGGCTGGGCCGGAAGCACCTTGGTGAAGAAGGGACGGTTGCTGAGCTTCTGCTCCGGCTGCTGCCACTGCCACAGGAGCACACCGGTGCGTCCGTCGGCGGTGGCGGCCAGTGCCTGGTCGTCGGCCGAAGGGACTTCGTTGCCGCGCAGCATGTTGAGATATTTGTACGTGAAATAGGCCGACTTGCGGATGCCTTCGCGGTTGATCAGGCCGAATCCGCCATGGAAGGGCGTCGGCGGCGGTCCGGCCTCCTCGAACAGGTCGCTATAGGTCCAGTAGCTCATGCCCTGCGCGAAGGCCCGCGTCGCCTTCAGCTTGCCCAGGATATAGGCAGCGCTGATGTAGGAATCGTGGATCGGATCGCGCGGGTTGTAGCTCGTGCTCCACTCGGTGAAGTAGAGCGGGACGCCCGCGAACTTCGTGCGCTCGATCTGCTCGCGAACCCGCCGCACGTCGCCGGTCACCGCGTCGGGATTGGTCGAGAGCTTGTTGTCGTCCTGGCCATATTCGTCGAGGAAGCCGCCCTCGACGCCATAAGTGTGCGTGGTGACGAAATCCACGGGCAGGCCGCGAGCCGCCGCAAAGTCGAGCAGTTCGGGAACCCAGGCCGCGCCGGCAGTGGAAGGCCCGCCCACGCGCAGCTTGGGGTCGATCGCCTTGATCGCGCGGGCCGAATTCTCATAGAGGTCGAAATAGGCCTTCTGGTCGCCGCGCTCCCAGAAGCCGGCGAGATTGGGCTCGTTCCAGACCTCGAAATACCAGCTGCGCACCTCGTCCTGCCCGTAGCGCGCGATCAGGTGCCGGACGAAGGCGTCGACGAGCGCGCGCCACGCCTCGGGCTTGGGATGCGAGGTATTGCCCTTCCAGAAGAAGATCGTCTGTGGCGAGGATGCCATCGCCTCGGGCGTGAAGCCGAGCTCGACAAAGGGCTTCAGCCCCATGGCGAGGAAGGCGTCGTACAATTGGTCGATCTTGCTCCAGTCGTAGCGGGTCTCGCCATTCTCGACGCGGACCGTGCCCAGCACGTCGTGGAAGATCGCGTGGAAGCGGATGTAGCGGAAGCCGAGCTCGTCGGTCGCGGTCTTGAGCTGTGCGAGACTTTCCGGCCGGATCAGCGTCCCGGGATAATCGGCGCCGACCGAGAAGTTGAACGACCGATCGAGGGGCTTGCCGGCCTTCGAGAGGTCGACATCGATTGCCCGCACCTGCCCGCCTTCGGGGGCCTGCGCATGGGCCGGCGCCATCGCGAAGGTGGCCAGCGTGATCGCCAGCGCTCGGACCAGGCGGCCGAACGCATTGGATCGCGGCGTCGGGAGCATCGGCGGGATATCCTCTTTCAGATGGGGTTTCGTCACGACGAGGTCGTCGGCTGCGCGGCGCAATGCTGCGCGATGTAATCCTCGTGCCGCGGCATCGCCTCGGCCGTGCGCGCGACGATCTCGCGCATATGGTTCATGAACTGCGTGGTCTCGCCGACGGGCAGCATCGCCACCAGCGGATCGGCGGCGCGGGGGACGATGTTCTGGCCGAGCAGGACGGCGATCCAGCTCTCTTCGGTGAACAGCGAATTGTGCGCCCGGAAGATGCGCCCCTTCTCCCGCCACAGCGCGATCCGCGCGGCGAGGCTGTCGGGGACATCCATCGTGCGGCAATGGTTCCAGAAGTCGGAATCGCTGCGCTCGGTCGCGTGATAGTGCAGGATGATGAAGTCGCGGATGTGCTCATATTCCTCGACGAGCCAGTGATTATACTCGTCGATCTCGACCTGGCTGAAACCGCGGTCCGGAAACAGCGCCATCAAGCGGAAGATGCCCGACTGGATCAAGTGGATGCTCGTCGATTCGAGCGGTTCGATGAACCCGCCCGCGAGGCCGATCGCCACGCAGTTCTTCTCCCAGAGCTTCTCGCGCCGCCCTGCGGTGAAGCGAAGGAGCCGCGGATCGCCGATCGTGGGGGCATCGAGCCCGTCGAGCAGCCGTCGCAGCGCGGTCTCGTCGTCGGTGTGCACGCTCGAGAAGACATGGCCGTTGCCGACGCGATGCTGCAGCGGAATCCGCCAGCGCCACCCGCCCTGCTCCGCGCTCGACCGCGTGTAGGGCGTCGGCGGGGCGACGGTCGCGCTGGGCACCGCGATGGCGCTGTCGCAGGGCAGCCAATGCTGCCAGCTGCGATAACGGACACCGAGCGCCTGCCCCAGCAGCAAGGCGCGAAAGCCGCTGCAATCGACGAAGAAATCGCCTTCGATCCGCCGGCCATCCTCCAGGACGACCGCGCTGATATGCCCGTCGAGCGGCGCCTGCTCGACGGATCCGATCTTGCCCTCGACCCGCACCACGCCGCGCGTTTCCGCATGCTTGCGCAGGAACCGGGCATAGAGGCCGGCATCGAAGTGATAGGCATAGCCGAGGCCCGACAACACCGCCTCGGGGTTGCTCACGGGCTTGGTGAAGCGCCCCCGTCGGGCCGCCGCGATGGCGATGGCATAGTCGCCCAAGGGACCCGGATCGGCTTCCCCGCTGCCCAGCAGATGCTGGCGCAGCCAGATCTGGTGGAAGTTGAGGCCCAGCATCGGGCGGCCATATTTGCCGAAGGGGTGGATGTATCTGTCCCCCAGCCGTCCCCAGTCGACGAATTCGATGCCGAGCTTGAACGTCCCCTGGGTCGCGGCGACGAATTCGTTCTCGTCGATGCCGAGCGCCGCGTTGAAATCGAGCAAGGGCGGGATCGTCGCCTCGCCCACCCCGACGGTGCCGATCTCATCCGATTCGACCAGGGTCACCGCGACGCCCGCATCGACCAAGCGCGACACCGCGGCCGCCGTCATCCAGCCGGCCGAGCCGCCGCCCACGATCACCAGCCTGGTGATCGGCTTCTCGCCAAGCGGGGGCGTCATGCGGCGTTCGCGCCCGGGCCGAAGCCGGACCGCTGCGCGAAGCGGACCAGCTCGCGGTTCGACGGCAGCTGCTGGACCGCATATTGCGCCTGGCGTTCGATGGTTGCGAACGCGGCCCTGGCCTCCGCGCCGAACCGGAAAACGCCTGCCTTGGCCGACAGGTCGGTCTTCCAGCCCATTCCATACAGCACATATTGCCAGCTGGATTCGGTGAAGATGTCCACGTTCCGGTCGATGTCCATCTCGTTGGGCGGGCGGAACCGCCAGCGGTCGAGCAGTTCCTTGAGACTGTCGGGGACCGAGGCCGGATCGACATTGTCGATCCAGAACCGGCTGTCGCGCCGTTCGCTGAGGCAATAATGCAGCTTGATGAAATCGAGCGTGCGCTCGTAGCGGCGGCGCAGGTTCGCATTGAACTGGCGCGCCGAGGTCTCGAAGTCGCCGGCCCAGGGGAAGAGATTGGCGATCAGGCCCGCGGCGACTTCGGAGAAGACGATCCCGGTCGCCTCGAGCGGTTCGAAGAATCCGCTCGAAAGGCCGACCGCGACGCAGTTCTTGTGCCAGTTCACTTCGCGATATCCGGCGTCGAAGCGGAAGCTGCGGGTCTCCAGCGCCGCGCCGGCGGGACCGACATAGGCGCGCAGGACCCGTTCGGCCTCTTCCGCATCGCTATGCGCGGACGAATAGACATGGCCGATGCCGCGCCGGGCCTCGAGCCCGATGTCCCAGATCCATCCCGCCTGCTGGGCGGTCGAGATGGTGTAGGAAGCGATCGGATCATCCGGCCGTTCATAAGGGACTTGGATCGCGATCGCACTGTCGCAGAACAGGACGTCGCGGCAGGATTTCCAGGGCTGGCCGAGCGCCTTGCCGATAAGCTCGGCGCGGAAGCCCGTGCAGTCGATATAGAGGTCCGCCGTCAGGACACCGCTCTCGGCGCCGCGCACTCCGGCGATCGCTCCGTCCTCGCCGAGCAGCACTTCCTGCACGGTGTCGACCAGATGCGTCACGCCATTGGCGATGCCCTGCTCGCGCAGCAGCGCAGCGAGCGTCACCGCATCGAAGTGGAAGGCATAGTTGAGCGGCCCGACAAAGTTGGGGTGGCTCGGCAATTTGGGCGCGCGGTGCGCGTCGGCCGCGCGCTTCTGCGGCGTGTTGACTTCGTCCCAATTGGCGTCGCCGGCCAGGCCGAGCAGCCAGTAAGGAAGGAGCTCTGGACCGTCGCGGTCGTCGGTCTCATGAAAAGCGTGCAGATAGTGATCGTGCCCCGGCGCGCCGGGCGCATGCCGCCAATGGACGAACTTGGCACCCTGCTTGAAGGTGGCGCCGCAACGGCGGACCAATTCGGCCTCGTCGATCCCGATCCGCGAAAGCGTCTTGCGGATCGTCGGGAAAGTGCCCTCGCCGACGCCGAGAATGCCAATATCGTGCGATTCCACCAGGGTGATCGTTACCCCACCGGGACGATCGGCGCCGAGCATCCGCGCGAGATATCCGGCAGTGAGCCATCCCGCGGTTCCGCCTCCCACGATCAGGATTCGCCGGCCATCGGAAACCATCGACGCACTCCGAGCAAAAAAGGGCGGTGGCGGGCTTGATGCTGCCCGCCACCAGGAGGGTGTCAGAATGCCAGATTGATGCCGGTGCTGATACGCCTGTCGGTCTGGAACCAGCTGCGGCCGAGAAGCCTGCCGCCCGGATAGCCGCCCATCATCGTGCGCTGCATCGAGTTGAGCAGGTTGGTCCCCTGGATCCCCCAGGAGAAGTTCTCGGTGACCTTGAAACGCACGCCCGCTTCCAGCTGGCCATAGGCCCCGCCATAGACCGGCAATGCGATCTGGATGCCTCCGTTGTTCACGTTGGCGGCGGTGTAGAAGCTATAGGTCGGATTGGTGCCGTTGCTGTTGGTCGACTGCAGGTAGCGCGAGCGCCACGAATAGGCGACCCGTGCCGACACCGCCTTGCGCTCGTACAGCAGGGTCGCATTGAAATTGTGCTTCGAGAGGCCCACGAGCGGCGCGTCGTTCTTTATCACGCCGTTGATGTCGCGATACAGATCGCCCGGGTTATCGCTGTCGATGAAGGTGTAGTTGCCCTCGAACCCCAGGCCGCTGAGCACGCCGGGCAGCATGTCGAAGAAGATGCGACCGCCGACCTCGAAGCCCTTCACCGTCGCCGCCTCGGTCGAGTTCATATAGTCCGTCGCGGTGGCAGTGACGTTCTCGCTGGTGCCGTTCGTGAAGACCACCGTCACGTCGCGCGTCGTCAGCGAGAAGATCGGCAGGTTGGTGAGCCGCTTGTAGAAGGGCGCCAGGTGGAAGGTGGTGCCTGCCCCCGGATACCATTCGAACGACAGATCGAAATTGTTCGACAGCGTCGGCTTGAGCAGCGGGTTGCCCGTTTCCGCGGTGAAGTTGGTGAAGAGGCCCGGCGCGTTGCCGCCCGCCGGATTGGCGGTCGTCGCCACGCCGATCGAGCCCGAGGCGCGCAGCGCCTGGAAGGTCGGCAGGTCGAGCGTGATGTTGTAGCTCGCGCGGAGCTTGGTATCCGCGCTCGGCGCGTATTCCAGATTGATCGACGGCAGGGCGTAGGTGAAGTTGGTCTTGCCGCCGCGCGGGATCGTCTGCGCGCCCAGCGACTGCGTCTGGCCATTGCGGATGAAGGTCGCGGCGTTCTGCTGGATATAGCCGCTGCCCTCGTTGCGGATATTCACCACGCGGACGCCGACATTGCCCGAGATCCCGCCGGGCTCGGTCGAGCCGAAGCGCGCGAGCACATAGCCGGCCAGGTTCCTGGTCTTGTTGTCGGTCCGGTCGCCGGGCAGGACGAAGCCGACCGGGCGAATGCCGGCACCGCCATAGGTCGAGTTCTGCAGCGGACCCGAGGCCGAGCAGTTGAACTCGCGGCCGGTGCAGAAGCCCGCGGGCGGCGCCGAGTGGAGCAGGTTCCGGTCGAACTGGCGGACCAGATCGTCGGTGGCGAACATCAGGTTCGCCGGAAGCGCCGCCTGGCCATGGAAGAAATTCTTGAAGACGTGCAGCTCGACGTCGCCGGGAGCGGCGTTGGCATAGGTCATCTGCGGATCGCCGTTCCAGCCGCGGCCCAAAGCCGACCAGTTATAGCCGTTGGCGAGATCGCGCTCGGTCCGCTCGGCATAGCGCGCGCCGGCCTTGATCGAGCGGAAGAAGCTGTCGTCGAACTTGTATTCGAGATCGACGTTCGCCGAATCGAGGCGGCCCTTATTGTCCTCGTCGTGCGGCATCGTCGCCGTCCAGAAATAGTTCGCCGGATCGAGGAAGGCCGCCTGCGTACCCGCGGGCACGCTGACCACGGGCAGGTCGCCGCTCAGGTCCATGCCGAAGCCCGACGGGAACGCCACGTCGCGGAACACGTCGAGACGCGTATAGATCTGCGACGATTCGACGCGCTGGATCGCGCCCTTGACCGACAGCGGGCTGTCCGATGGCGACCAGTTGAAGCTCAGCGAGTAATCGCGCGTGCGCGTGTTGCTGGCATAGGCGCCCTTGTTGCCGCCGGTGTTGATCGGCCCGCCCGGCAGGAAGGTGACGGGGTCGCGATTGAAGAAGGACGGCGACGAGATCAGGATGTTGTTCTCGTCGAACTGGCTGTTCGCCGGGTTCACCGAAAGGTTCTGCGACGCGACGAACGAACCCCAGTCGCCCGACCGGTTCTTGTACCGCGACTGGAAGAAGGTGCCGGTCAGGGTGAGGTCGGGCGTGGGCTCCCACTGGACGGCGCCGTATATGCCGGTGCGCGTCCGCTGGAACTGCTCCTCGCCGAAGGTGTAGCCGCCGGGGACGTAATAGTCGGTGCCGCTGATGCGGGTCTTGAAATAGGGCTCGACGCGGAAGAAGTGCGAGGTCGAGCTGAGCCGGCTATAGGCGTAGTCGGCCAGGATGCCGATGTCGCCGATCGGGGTCGACCAGCGATTGGTCACGAGGACCGAGCCTGAGAAATCCGCCTTCCGCGCAAGGTCGCCCATGCTGAGATCGCCGGTCGCGGCGATGTGGAAGCCGCCCGAATAATCGAACGGCACCTTGGTGCGCAGGTCGATCTGGCCGCCGGTGCCGCCTTCGATCAGATCGGCCGTCGAGGCCTTGTACACGTCGACCGCCGCCATCAGCTCGGGCGTGACGTCGGCGAACTGGAGCGCGCGACCGTTATTGGCACTGAAGATCTCGCGGCCGTTGAGGCGCGACGCCACGCCGGTGAGACCGCGAACCTGGATGCCCGTGCCTTCCACCGAATAGTGATCGGGATCGTTGAGCGCCGCGAAGCGGACGATGGTGACGCCCGACACGCGCTGCAGCACTTCGGTGATCGAATTGTCGGGAAGCTTGCCGGCGTCGTCGGCGACGACCGAGTCGATGATCGTCTCGGCATTGCGCTTCCGATCGTCCGCCGACTGCAAAGCGGCGCGCCGGCCGGTGACGACGATCGCGTCCTCCCCGGTTTCCTCCTGCG
>NZ_JAPKNM010000098.1 GCF_026460985.1 Sphingomonas sp. | reverse complement strand
ACCGGCGACGGTGGCAAGAAGATCAACGTCATCAAGGAAGTCCGCGCCATCACCGGCCTGGGCCTGACCGAAGCCAAGACCCTGGTCGAGTCGGCTCCCAAGGCCGTCAAGGAAGGCGTCAACAAGGACGAGGCCGAGAAGATCAAGAAGCAGCTCGAGGAAGCCGGCGCGACCGTCGAGGTCAAGTAAGCTTCTTCTGCTTCACGGCAGAGAACGAAAGGGCGGTCCCTCGGGGCCGCCCTTTTTCGTTGCGCAACTCAACGAGCGCCCGTGTCGACGAGCCGCGCGCATGCCATTATCCGCGATGCCAGGTCGGCGACGGAGCAGGTCGCCTCGCCGCCCACCCACATGCGCAGCATGGTCAGCTGCGCGGCCGCGGCGGCCATGGCGAGCATCGCCGGCGGCACGGCGCCGTCGCGCCTCTCCACCGCTTCCCCGATCATCGCGGCGAGCCGGCGCTGCAGCTTCATGCCCGCGGCGGAGCCGAGGACGGCCCGCGCGAGCGAACGCCGCTCCCAGACATGCGCCAGCGTCGAACGCAGCTGCGCCGCGCTAGCGCGACCGGCGGCGGCGTTCGCCAGCGGGAGCAGGATGGGTTCCATCGCGGCGAGCAGCACCGCGTCCTTGCTGCGGAAATGCGCGTAGAAGGTCGAGCGACCCACCCCCGCCGCCGCGATCAGGTCGCCCGTCCGGATCGCGTCATAGCGCTGGCGGAATACGCGCTCGACCAGCGCGCCGACGATCGCGTCGCGCGTGCGCCGCGCCCGCGGGTCCACCTGTCCATCCATCCTCGACCTCCGGGCCGCGACCATAGCGCATCGCGCCGCCGGTTTCCGGACTTCTCTTCATGCTTGTCCGGGAACGCCGCTTCCGGCCCGTTTAGCCCTCGCCTGCGCCCACGCGCTGGTGCACGGTGGTGCTCGGAACCCAGGGAGCCTGCCCGATGACCGAAGAACACCGCGTCGTTGCGATCGTGCCGAGCAGCGACCTCGATGCCAGCGAGCGCTTCTACCGGCGGCTCGGCTTCGAGCTGGTCAGCGACTATGGCGACTACCGCATCCTCGCCGACGGCCGGGGCTGGCACCTGCACCTCAACCGGATGCCGGGATGGCCGAAGAAGGTGGAGGACAATCCGTTCGGGCTGTACCTCTATGTCGACGACGTCGACGCGGTCGCCGCGCGCGTGCGCGAGCTGATCATCGAACCGGGCGCGCCGCACGCGAAGCCCTGGGGCACCTACGAGTTCGCGGTGAGCGATCCGACCGGCGTGCTGGTGCGGATCGGACGCGTCATCGACTGACGCGGTCTCCGGGGGACACTCAGGCCGCGGCGGCCTGGCGCGCGAGGTAGCGGGTGGCGGCGAGCTGGGTCGCCTGCTGGTTGCGGTCTAGCCAGATCGGGCCGAGCTTGGCGCCCTGCCCCGCGCTCCCCACCATGAAGTCCGCGCCGAAGCGGCGGATGCTGATCCCCGCGCGCCATTTGAGCTCGATCATCACCAGCGGCACGAACATCGGCCGCCTTTGGACCTCTACGACATGGATGAGCTCGCGCGGCAGCGCCAGCCGCGCCGGCATGCGCCCGCCCGCACCGGGCGCGAGATCGAAGGCATTGCCCGCCGGATCGACCATCGGATTGGCGTGGTAGCCGGCGATATTGCGGTCCTGATCGGGGTTGGCGCTCATCATCGCCATCATCACGCGGATATTCTCGGCGGCCGAGGCCTGGAGGTTGCCGATCAACAGCTCGAAATCGAGCAAAACGTCGCGCTCGCTCACTTCGATGCTGGTCGGACGGAGCTGGATCTCGAATGGCTCGCCCGAAGGGACGGCAGCCGGGGCCGGCGGCGGCGCGGCGGGCGATGGGGCGACGCCCGGCGGAGTCGCAACCGGGCGTGCTGGCGTCGCAGGCGCGGGCGCCGCGACCGGCGGCTCATACGCCTCTTCCTCCACCGCGGCGGCGCGGCGGCGGCGCAGCACCAAGGCAGTTCCGAAGACGAGCGCCGACGCGCCCGCGCCGAGCAACGCCCATAGCCAGCCAGGCATGCCTTCGGGCGGGGCTGCCGTCACGGACGGCGACGGAAGCGCGGCGGGCGCCGAGGGGGCGGTGGCGAGCGGTGTCGGCAGCGCCGGCGCCTGTGTGGCGAACGGTGTCGAGGCGGGCGACGGCTGGCCGGCGGGCACCGCCTGGGCGGGTGCCGGCGCGGGCGTCGCCCGTTCGGGGGCGGCAGCTCGCGGCGTCGCGGTGGCCGCCGGCCGCGATGCCGGAGTCGGCGTGGCCACCGGCGCGACCGTCACCGTCGGCGGCGGCGCCGGAGTCGGCACGGGCGTGCCCCCCAACGAGGTGTTGGGCAGATACATCACATTCGGAAGTCGGCCCGAAGGCGTCGGCGTCGGCGCGGGTGCCTGAGCCGGCGGAGAGGTCTGCTGGGCAGCGGCCCCGGACGCGACCGCGCCCGCAGACAAAGCCGCCGCGGCGATGCCGCACAGCCCGCCGATCCGATACCTCCCGCGATTCACCCGCACGTCTCTAGCGCCTCCAACGTGAATTTCAGCTGCACGCGGCGCAATTCAGCCTCGCTTCATCGCCTTATGGCATATCGCCATTCAGGGCGAGCGCGACTTCTCAATCCTCCCCCGCCAGGGGGAGGTGTCAGCCGCAGGCTGACGGAGGGGGCGGAATCACTAAGCTCAATCGGAGAGGACACTGCTTACCTCCCCCTCCGACGCCTTCGGCGCCACCTCCCCCTGGCGGGGGAGGATTTCGACCTAGGGGACGGTCACCCGCTGGAACGGCACATTGGCCAGCTCGGGAAGCGCCTTGAGCTGCGGCTCGACCGTCTTGAGGTCGCCGACCGCGACGAGGGTCAGCTTGTCGAGCGGGTAGCGCGCCTTGGCCGAGGCCATCATCGCCGCGGGGTCGACCGCGAGCACCGCGGGCACGTAGCGATCGGTCCAGTCGCCGGGCAGCCCGAGCATGTCGCGCGTCGCCAGCGTGTTGACCAGCGAGGGCGAGGTCGAGTTCGAGATGGCGAACAGCCCGGCCATATAGGTGCGGATGCCCTTCGATTCCTCGATCGGCGCGGGCTCGGTCTGCATCCGGCGGATCTCCTTGAAGACCTCGGTCAGCGCCGCGCCGGTCACGTTGGTGGTCACGTCGGCATCGAAGCTCCACAGCGCATCGCCGGGGCCGAACGCCACCGACGAGTTGGGCGAATAGGTATAGCCCTTGGTCTCGCGGATGTTGGTGGTGATGCGCGAGCTGAACGCGCCGCCGAGCAGCTCGTTGGTCACGCGCTGCGGGATGTCCGCCGCGCTTCCGGCGAGCGCCGCGTCGAAGGCGAGCCGCAAGGTGGTCTGCGGCGCGTCGGGCCGGTCGATCAGGATCACGCGGGGACCCGCCTGGTGCGGCGCGGCGAGCTCGGCCGGTGTGGGACCTGCCGCCCAGCCGCCGAACGCCTTGGCCACCGCGGCCTTGACCGCCGCCGCATCGAACTTGCCCGCGATGTAGAGATGCGCCCGCTTCGCGCCGAACTGGCTTGCATGGAAGCGCTTGACGTCGTCGATCGTATAGGCGGCGAGTTGCGCCTGGGTCGGGATCGTCCGGCCATAGGGATGGTTGGGCCCATAGATCGTCCGCGCCAGCGCCACGTCGGCGAGCGTGCCCGGCTGCGACAGCGCGACCGAGAGCTGGCGCGCGAGGTTCGCCTGGATCCGCGCGAGCTCGCTCGCAGGGAGGGTGGGTCGGATCGCGACGTCGCCGATCAGCGCGATCGCATCCGGCGCGTGCTCGGAGAGGACGTTGATCGAGATCTGCGTAGTCTGCATTCCCGCGCCCACGCCCAGCTCGCCGCCCATGCCGGCCGCCGCGGTGGCGAGATCGGCCGAGGAGCGGCTCCCCGCCCCTTCCTTGAGCATCTCGGCGGTCAGGTCGGCGAGCCAGGTCTGCTCGCCCTCCACCGCGTTGCCTGCGCGGACGCGCAGCGACACCACCGCCTTGGGCGCGATGCCATAGGGCACCAGCGTCACCGTCAGCCCGTTGGGCAGCGTGAAGGTCTCGGTCGCGGGCAGCTTGAACGGCTTGGGCTCGCCCACCGGCGGCGGGGGCGGGAAATCCTGCGCGAGCGCGGGCGTGGCGGCGGCGAGCGCCAGCGAGATCGCGATGAGCGTGCGCCGCATCACTTGCCTCCTTGTGCGCCGGCGGCCTTCGCGGCGCCGGGTTCGATGACGTAGATCGAGCGATTGGTGGAACGCAGATATTCCTGCGCGGTCTTCTGGATCAGCGCGGGCGTCACCTTGGCGAAGCCTTCCTCGATGCGGTTGATCGCCTGAGGATCGTTGTCGAACAGCGCATAGACCGCGAGCAGGTTGATGAGCCCGATCCGGCCGCCGCTGTCGATCGTTCCGTACAGGTCGGAGCGCATCTTGGTGCGCGCGCGTGTCAGCTCGGCGGCGGTCACCGGCTTGGTGCGGATGCCCTCGATCACTTCGTCGACCGCCCGGGTGATCTGTTCGCGGCTGTGCGTCGGATCGTGGGTGAAGCTGAAGCTCCACAGCATCGGCCCGCGATAGTCGAACATGTCGCCGAGATCGCCGTTGATCCCGCCGCCTATCTCGCCCGCGATCCCTGCTTCCTGGACGAGCTTGCGGTAGAGCCGGCTGTCATCGCCCTGGAGCAGGATCTGGTCGATCAGCCCCATCGCATACCATTCGGGCGTGCCGCGTGTCGGCACGTGATAGCCCGCCGCATAGCCCGGCTTGGGCGCGAGCGCGTCGACGCGGCTGCGGAACTTCTCCGCGGTCTGGCGCGGCTCGGAGATGTCGGGCTGGACCACCGCGGGCTTCTTGGCGATCCCGCCGAAATATTTCTCCACCATCGCGCGGGTGGCGGCATAGTCGATGTCCCCGGCGATCACGAGCACCGCGTTGCTCGGCCGGTAGAAGGCATCGAAGAAGGACCTGGCGTCGGGCACGGTCGCCGCCTCGATCTCCTTCAGGTCGCCGTAGAAATTGTGGCTGTTGTACCAGTTGGTGTTGGCCAGCATCGGCAGGTCGATCCACGGCCAGGTGCTGTAGGGCTGGTTGAGGACGTTGACCTTGACCTCGTTGCCCACGACACCCTGCTGGTTCTCGAGCACGGTCTGGTCGATCGCCGGGTTCGCCATACGATCGGCCTCGAGCCACAGCATCCGCTCGAGCGCGCTCGACGGCAGCACTTCGTAGTAATTGGTGAAGTCGAAGCGGGTCGAGCCGTTGTTGATCCCGCCCGAATTGGTGACGGTCTTGTCGAACACACCCTTGGGCGCGTGCTTCGATCCCTGGAACATCAGATGCTCGAACAGATGCGCGAAGCCGGTGCGCTCGCGCGGCTCGACGCGGAAGCCGATGCCGTAATAGGTCGCGATCGTCACCGTCGGGGCGATCTGGTCCTTCGCCAGCACCACCCGCAGGCCGTTGGGCAAGGTGAAATACTGCATGTCGACATGCAGCTTCTCGGCTGCGGCGGGACCGGCCGGCTGGGCGAATGCCGCCGCCGGGATCGCGGCAACCGACAGGGCGAGCGCGATGCTCCACTTCCTCATTCGAATCTCCCCTCGGGTGAGTCGTACCGGATTAGCTCACCGGCACACCTCGCGGAAGCGACTATCTCGCGGCGACGCGTGTCTGGCGGATTGCCGCGTCCATCGCGTGCGCCCAGCTGGTGTCGTCGGCGGCGGCGATCGGGATGTCGGGCGCCTGCCCCTCGATCTCGTTGACGCCGTCAGCGAGGAAGCGCGCGCAATTGGGCATGCGGACGTCCAGCCCGGCTTTTGCCAGTCGCACCCGCCCGCCGCCGTTCACATAGCCGCAGCCCGCGCCGAGCGTCTTCTCGCCGATCAGGATCGCCGCCTTGTTCTGGCGCAGCCATGCCGTGAAGTCCTCGGTCGCCGAGGCGCTGCCCTTGTCGGCATAGATGGCGATCGGGCCGCGCCACGCGCCCTTGCCCATGATCTCCCCGCGCGGCCCCGCCGCCGGCAGCACGCGGCAATCGGGCCGCCCTTCCCAGACCCCGCTGCGGTCGCAGGGCGGATCGGCGACCAGCGCCTCGGCACGGCTGAGGCGGCGCGGCGTCATCAGCGCGACGACATCGCTCACCCATTCGCTGCCCCCGCCATTGCCGCTCACGTCGACGAGCAGCCACCGCGCGCCGGCCGCGCGCAGCCGGGCAAGCGCCGAGGCGATCTCGCGATCGAGGAGCCCGCGCGTCGCCGTGCGCAGCGTGTCCGCGTCCATGCCCGGGCGGAAGGCGCGCCTGCATGCGGCGAGATAGCGGTCGTCGCCGAAGGTGCCGATCCGCAGCACGCCGGTGTCGCCCACCATGGCGATCGGGAAATCGGCATCGGCGGGGCCGATCGGGCGCCAGTCGGAGACCTTGGCCCAGCGCCCGGCGAAGCCGCTGCGATCGTCGCGATACCCCGCGGCCTCGCAGCCCTCGACCTTGGGCGCGGCGGCCTCCGGTCCGGCAACGATCGACGCGCGCGTCGGCGGCGGTCCCTCGGCCAGCGCCAGGGTGAAGTGCGGATCGTCGAATGCCGCCACGAACGCGCGCAGCGCCCGATAGCCCTGCACCCGAGACCAGGCGCCGTCCAGCGCGGCCTGCGTCTCGCGATCGAGCTTGGCGAGGTCGAGCCTGCGATGCTCGCGGACCCAATCGAGATTGGCGTAGTCCTGCGCCGTGGCGCGCTTGAGCCTAGCATAGTCGCTACGCCAGCCGTCACGATCGAAGGTGGCGACGTCCCACACTGCCACGCCGGCCAGCGCCAACGCGAGCAATCCCACCGTCCATTTGAGCACCCGACGCATCCGCCCTCCTGTATTACTCGCACAATACAGTATGCCCGTCGCGCGAGGTGCTCAAGTCTCGTCGGATCAGGACACTATCTTGAACCGGGTGCTGCCGACGAAGAAGGAGCGTACCGGTTTTTGCTGCGCATCGAGTGCCGGTTCGAACCTCGCCCGTTTCAGGATGGCGCGGCAGGTGGCGTCGGCAAAATCGTCCGGATTGGTCCGCGCAAGGATGTGGCAACCGCCGATCCTGCCCGCGGCATCGACGTCGAGGCGGAACTGGACCGAGCCGTCCAGGCCCAGGCGCGCAGCCTCGCGCGGATAGTCCGCGCTCTCGAACCAACTCGCCGGCGATCTGGTCGGCTTTGCGCGGCGGCTGAGCGCGGCCTCGACGGCGGGATCATAGCCCCAGCTCCGCACCAGATCGGTCAGGCAAGTGCGCATCGCCCGCAGCGGCTTGGCCAGCGAGCCGAACTGGAGGCGGAAGCTCGGCCGCCCCTTCGCGTCGATGGTGACGCCCGACACCTTCGCCTCCTGCTCGGGCGGGATCGCGGGAGGCTCCTTGCCCGTCGCCCACCCCGCTCCGTCGAAGCGCAGACTCACGAAGAGCATCGTCGGACGTTCGGCGAAGCTTCCCAGCAGGGCATTCACCTTCTCCGCGCGCACCAGGCCGAAATCGATCTTCACGTCGGCGGTGGCGTCCGTCGAGCGCAGCCGGTCGCCATAAAGCGCGAGCATGAAGGAGTCGCCCGGCTCGAAGCGCGTGAACCGCGCCGAGACCGCCGCCTCGCCCGCGCCGAATTCCGCCAGCAGGTGGCAGGCATCCTGGTCGTAGTTGATGACCCATTTGCCGGTCTGGGCCAGGACCTCGGGCTCGCGCGCCACCGCCGCGCCGGGCGCGACGGCGGCGATGAACAGTGCGGCGCCAAGCAGCATTCCTCTCCCCCTCAGAAGATGGCTTCCGTTATTTCGCCTTCGCCGCGCTCTGGTCCAGCGGCACTACCGGCAGCAGTACCGCGCTCGACTGCGCCCCGCCATAGACGATCGACACGGTCGCCTTCTGATAGTCCGACTTCTTCGCGAGGAAGATGTTGTCGACGTACTTTTGCGGGTTGCGGTCATAGACCGGGAACAGGCTCGATTGGATCTGGACCATGATCCGATGCCCCGGCTGGAAGACGTGGTTCACGCTCGGCAGGCGGAACTTGTACTGCTGGACCTTGCCCGCCGGGATCGGCTCGGGCTTGGAGAAGCTGTTGCGATAGCGGCCGCGGAAGATGTCCATCGCGATCGGCAGCTGGAACCCGCCCATCTCCTTCCTGGTCGCGACCTCGTCCGGATAGACGTCGATCACCTTGACGACGAAGTCGCCGTCGGTGCCCGTCGTCTTGGCGAAGATATCGGCGATTGGCGCGCCCGAGACGCGGACCGGCCTGGTCAGCACCTCGCTGGTATAGGTGAGCACGTCGGTGCGGCCGTCGGCGAAGCGCTGGTCCCAGACGAGATATTTCGACCAGCGGCCGTCGTCGAAATTGACCGGGCGCGGCAGGTGCGGGACCGGATTGGCGGGATCCGAGACATAGCTGTCCGCCCCTGCCCCGGGCTTGTCGAAGCCGAGGCCGAGGCCGGGCTCGAGATAGACCGGCGTGAGCTTGCTCGCGCAACCCTCCGCGCAGGCGAGCGGCCATTGGTTCAGATGGTCCCAGCGGTTCTCGCCGGTATTGTAGAAGCTCGCCTTGGCGGGCGTGAACGCGGGCGCGCCGTCCTTCAGATAGGCGTTGAAGAAGGGCAGCAGGATGTCGCGGCGCGCCTGGAGCGCGGTGTCGCCCTCGAATTTGAGCTCGCCCAGTTCGGAGCCGTTATAGTTGAACCCCGAATGGCGCCACGGGCCCATCAGCAGGAAATTCCGGTCGGCGGCGCGCGTCTTCTGCAGCGCCTCGAAGGTCGTGATCGCGCCGTACATGTCCTCCTGGTCCCAGATGCCCTGCTCCCAGATCGTCGGCACGTTGGAGGGGTTGGCGGCGAGCAACTTGTCGAGCGCCTGGCCCTGCCACCATGCGTCATAGGCAACGTGCTCGGTCATCTTCTGCCAGAAGGGCAGCTGGGAATAGCCGTACTGCGCGGCCCAGTCGCCCGCGCTGCCCACCTTCCGGAAGGTCTCGTAATCGTCATAGCCGGCATTGGGCGGCGACTTGCCCGCGCCCTTGAAGCCGGTCTGGCTGGCGATCCAGCCGATATTGGCGAGGCGGAACGCGCCGTAGTGGAACCAGTCGTCGCCCATCCAGCCGTCGATCATCGGGCTCTCGGGCGCGGCGACCTTGAGCGCGGGATGCGGGTCGAGCAGCGCCATCACCACGGTGAAGCCCTCATAGGACGAGCCGAGCATGCCGACCTTGCCGTTCGATTCGGGGGTGTTCTTCACCAGCCAGTCGATCGTGTCCCAGGCGTCGGTGGTGTGATCGACCTTGGTGGGGTTGAGCGGGCCGACCGGCGGGCGCGTGACGACATAGTCGCCCTCCGAACCGTATTTGCCGCGGATGTCCTGGAAGACGCGGATATAGCCGTCGCGCACGAAGACCTCGTCGCCCTCGGGCAGCATCGAGAGCATGTTGGGGCTGTCCAGCCGGCGCGTGCGGCCGGCGGCGTTGTAGGGGGTGCGGGTGAGCAGGATCGGCGCATTCCGCGCGCCCTTGGGGATCATGATCACGGTGAACAGCTTCACCCCGTCGCGCATCGGGATCATCACTTCGCGCCGGATATAGTCGTTGCGGTCCTGCGGGACCTCGAACTTGGCGGGAACGTCGTTGAAGGGCTGGGCCTGCTGCGCAAGTGCAGGCGATGCGAGGACGGCGGCACCGGCGAGGAATGCAACGAGCAGCTTGTTCATGGGCGACCTGGCTCCCTGTTTGGAAGCGGCAGTCGATAGACCCGGAATAGTAACGAATGAAAGGGGGTACTGGCGGTCAATCTTCTCAATCCTCCCCCGCCAGGGGGAGGTGGCATGCGAAGCATGACGGAGGGGGCGGAAGCACGACGGCCAATGGGTCGCTTACCTCCCCCTCCGTCGCCTTCGGCGACACCTCCCCCTGGCGGGGGAGGATTTGAACGTCGACGACCCACCCTTCCCTCTCCCATCGGGAGAGGGAAACTAGGCGTTACGCATGCTCAGGCGCACCGATCAGCTCCGCCTCGACATCGTCGACCATGTGCGGCCGGCTCGCGCCGATCGGGCCGACGCCCTCGGACACCGCCGAGGGCCGGCCGATCTTGAATGCCGCCGACGTGCGGCCCTCACTGCCGTCCGGGAGCGTGTAACGCGCCTCGGCGACGACGACGGGATTGAACGTGCGGCCCATCTCGCCTTTGGGCACGGCGAGGTGCGCGTCGACGCGGGTGCCGTCACCCGGGGCGATCGTCACCGGCGGCACCGCGGCGTCCGGGGCATGGCCGGTCAACAGGCTCTCCATCTCGCTCGCTTCCGCCTCGGTGAGCATGAAGGCCGAGATCTGGACGTCGCGTGCGGGCACGTCGCCCGAATTGCCGACGGTCAGCTCGACATCGACCAAAGCCTCCTCCTCGCTGGTCCCGGCGCGGACCGGGCGCAGGCCCAGCTCGAGCCACGGCCGGTTGGCGACCGGCGCGGGCGCATCGGTGATCCCGGCGAGGTCCTCGCTCTCGGCCTCGGTCAGCTCGGCCTCGACATGCGCCTCGGCGGGCTCGGGCTCGGCCGCCGGCAGGATCGCGGCCGGCGCTGCGGCGGCAGCAGCGGCGGCAGCCGCCATCTCGGGACTCACTACAGGCTTGCGACGCGGTTCGACGACAGGCGCGGCGGCCAAGGGCGCGGCGTCGACCGGCTCCGTCGCGGTACGCGGGGCGATCGGCGCCTCGTACATGGCCTCTTCCACATAGTCCGATTCACTGCGGCGGCGACGCATCATCAGCAGCGCCAGGCCGCCCGCAAGCACGAGCAGCAGCCCGCCGAGCAGCCACGGCCAGGCCAGCCCCGTGCTGCGCACGGTCTCGGTCTGCGTGGCGGTCGTATCCGCGACGGGCGCCGCGGTCTCGGGAGCGGGTGTGACCGCAGTCGGCACGGGCACCGCGGGCGCCTGGGCCGCGGGCGCAGGCGGTTGCTCCACGGCCGCTGCCGGAGGCGCGGCGGGCGCGGTCGCACGCGCCGGCGTCGTCTGACGCGTGGTCGTCGTGGTGCGCGTCACCTGGCGCGCGGGCGCCGGTCGGGCCGCGGCGCGCGTCTCGGCGCGCGGCGCCGGAGCCGTCTCGGGCGCGGGGCCGGGCGGCGGCGCGGGCTGGACGATCGGCGAGGCGGGCGCCATCTCGATCACGCGCGGCGCGGGCTGGGGCGCCAGGGTCGGCGTCACCAGGATCGGCGGCGGCGTCACGGTCTGCGGCGCGGGCGTCTCTTGCGCAAAGGCAGGGGTGGACAGGAGCGCGGCACCGATAAACAGCGCGGCGCGGGGGCGAATGGGGTGCATCTTCATCATATCGCAGGTTCAACGAATGGAACCCGGCGCCAGCCGCGCGACGTGCGCCGTCCCGTGCCCCAGGAGCGACGAACGACGGCGTTAATTCGGCGTTCAGCGAGGGAAATCCAGCACTTGCGAGATGGAAAAAGGTTCCCCCGCCGATTTGACACCGGCGCGCGCGGCACCTATATCGCCCTCACACCGCAGCACCGGGAAATGATGCGCCGTCGCGCAGCGCATCGGTCGAATTGGGGCTGTGGGATCAGGAGACGCTAAAAGCTGCCGAATTCCGGGAAGGAAGTCGCGCGGCCTTTTCGCGTCTTTTCGCACGTCCCGGCCCCGGAAAGGGGCACCGAAATTACGCCCCCGCCCCGGCAGGGGCAAACTTACGGCTGACGAGGCAAAAACACCCATGGCAACCAAGGCGATCGAAGGCGGCACGATGAAGCGCCGCATCCGCAAGGTGTTCGGCGACATCCACGAAGTGGTCCAGATGCCGAACCTGATCGAGGTTCAGCGCGAATCCTACGAGCAGTTTCTCCGCAGCGATCGTTCGATCGGCTATGTCTCCGGCCTCGAGAAGACGCTCCGCAGCGTCTTCCCGATCCGCGACTTCGCCGGCACCGCCGAGCTCGACTTCGTCAATTACGAGCTCGAGCATCCCAAGTTCGACGTCGAGGAATGCCGTCAGCGCGGCATCACCTATGCGGCGCCGATGCGCGTCACTTTGCGCCTGATCGTGTTCGAGGTGGATCCCGATACGGAAGCCCGCTCGGTCCTCGATATCAAGGAGCAGGACGTCTACATGGGCGACATGCCGCTCATGACCGAGAACGGCACCTTCTTCATCAACGGCACCGAGCGCGTCATCGTCAGCCAGATGCACCGTTCGCCGGGCGTGCTGTTCGACCATGACCGCGGCAAGACCCACGCCAGCGGCAAGTATCTCTTCGCGGCGCGCGTGATCCCCTATCGCGGCTCGTGGCTCGACTTCGAGTTCGACGCCAAGGACATCGTCAACGTCCGCATCGATCGCAAGCGCAAGCTGCCGGTGACGTCGCTGCTCTATGCCCTGGGGCTGAACAGCGAGGAGATCCTCAACTATTTCTACAACCGCGTGACCTTCCTGCGCGGTCCGAACGGCTGGCAGATCCCCTTCGCGCCCGAGAACTGGCGCGGCGCCAAGCCGATGTTCGACATCGTCGACGCCAAGTCGGGCGAGGTCGTGTTCCCCGCCGGGCAGAAGATCAGCCCGCGCGCCGCGAACAAGGCCGCCAAGGACGGCCTCGAGACGCTGCTGATCCCGACCGAGGAGATCTTCGGCCGCTACAGCGCCTATGACCTGATCAACGAGTCGACCGGCGAGATCTACATCGAGGCCGGCGACGAGGTCTCGGCCGAGAATCTCGAGAAGCTCGACAAGGCGGGCATCGAGCGCATCGAGCTGCTCGACATCGATCACATCTCGACGGGTCCGTGGATCCGCAACACGCTCAAGGTCGACAAGGCCGAGGAGCGCGAGCAGGCCCTCTCCGACATCTACCGCGTCATGCGCCCCGGCGAGCCGCCGACGCTCGAGACCGCGGAATCGCTGTTCGCCGGCCTGTTCTTCGATCCCGAGCGCTACGACCTCTCGGCCGTGGGCCGCGTCAAGCTCAACATGCGCCTCGACCTCGACGCCGAGGACACCGTCACCACGCTCCGCACCGAGGACATCCTCGCGGTGGTCAAGACCCTGGTCGACCTCAAGGACGGCAAGGGCGAAGTCGACGACATCGACAATCTCGGCAACCGCCGCGTCCGTTCGGTGGGCGAGTTGCTCGAGAACCAGTACCGCGTCGGCCTGCTCCGCATGGAGCGCGCCGTTAAGGAGCGCATGAGCTCGGTCGACGTCTCGACCGTGATGCCGAACGACCTGATCAACGCGAAGCCCGCGGTTGCCGCGGTTCGCGAGTTCTTCGGCTCGTCGCAGCTCTCGCAGTTCATGGACCAGACCAACCCGCTCTCCGAAGTGACGCACAAGCGTCGCGTCTCGGCGCTCGGGCCTGGCGGTCTCACCCGCGAGCGTGCGGGCTTCGAAGTCCGCGACGTCCACCCGACGCACTATGGCCGCATCTGCCCGATCGAGACGCCGGAAGGCCCGAACATCGGCCTGATCAACTCGCTGGCGAGCTTCAGCCGCGTCAACAAGTACGGCTTCATCGAGACGCCGTACCGCCGCATCATCGACGGCAAGGTGACCAACGAGGTCGTCTATCTGTCGGCGATGGAAGAGGCCAAGCACACGATCGCGCAGGCATCCGCCGAACTCGACGGCGAAGGCCGCTTCACCGAGGAGCTGGTCTCGTCGCGTCAGGCGGGCGAGTTCCTGATGGCGCTCCCCGAGCAGATCACGCTGATGGACGTCAGCCCCAAGCAGCTCGTCTCGGTCGCCGCCTCGCTGATCCCGTTTCTCGAGAACGACGACGCCAATCGCGCGCTGATGGGCTCGAACATGCAGCGTCAGGCCGTGCCGCTGGTGAAGGCGGAAGCGCCCTTCGTCGGCACCGGCATGGAAGAGACCGTCGCGCGTGACTCGGGCGCCGCGATCGCCGCGCGCCGCTCGGGCATCGTCGACCAGGTCGACGCGACCCGCATCGTCGTCCGCGCATCGGGCGATGTCGAGGCCACCGAGAGCGGCGTCGACATCTATACGCTGATGAAGTTCCAGCGGTCGAACCAGTCGACCTGCATCAACCAGCGCCCGCTGGTGAAGGTGGGCGACGTGGTCAACGCCGGCGACATCATCGCCGACGGCCCGTCGACCGAGTTCGGCGAGCTCGCCCTCGGCCGCAACGCGCTCGTCGCGTTCATGCCCTGGAACGGCTACAACTATGAGGACTCGATCCTCATCAGCGAGCGGATCGTGAAGGACGACGTGTTCACGTCGATCCACATCGACGAGTTCGAAGTGATGGCCCGCGACACCAAGCTCGGGCCGGAGGACATCACCCGCGACATCCCGAACGTCGGCGAAGAAGCGCTGCGCAACCTCGACGAGGCGGGCATCGTGTACATCGGCGCCGAGGTCGAGCCGGGCGACATCCTGGTCGGCAAGATCACCCCGAAGGGCGAGAGCCCGATGACGCCGGAAGAGAAGCTCCTCCGCGCCATCTTCGGCGAAAAGGCCTCGGACGTGCGCGACACCTCGCTCCGCCTGCCCCCGGGCGTTGCCG
The DNA here is from genome assembly GCF_026460985.1 of Sphingomonas sp. Classification (GTDB taxonomy): domain Bacteria; phylum Pseudomonadota; class Alphaproteobacteria; order Sphingomonadales; family Sphingomonadaceae; genus Sphingomonas. The sequence continues at coordinate 491 of NZ_JAPKNM010000098.1, read as the reverse complement.
GCACGATCGTCGACGTCCGCGTCTTCAATCGCCACGGCATCGACAAGGACGAGCGCGCGCTGGCGATCGAGCGCGAGGAGATCGAGCGCCTGAAGAAGGACTCGGACGACGAGCGCAACATCCTCAACCGCGCCACCTGGTCGCGCCTGAAGGAGATGCTCATCGGCCAGGTCGCGACTGCGACGCCGAAGGGCCTCAAGAAGGGCGCGACGATCGACGCCGACCTGCTCGACAGCGTCGACCGCCACGAATGGTGGAAGTTCTCGGTGCAGGACGACGCGGTCCAGTCGAACCTGGAAGCGGTGAAGGGCCAGTATGACGAGGCCGTGAAGCGCATCCGCGAGAAGTTCGAGGATCGCCGCGAGAAGCTCGAGCGTGGCGACGAGCTGCCGCCGGGCGTGCTCAAGATGGTCAAGGTCTTCGTCGCGGTGAAGCGCAAGCTGCAGCCGGGCGACAAGATGGCCGGCCGTCACGGCAACAAGGGCGTCATC
>NZ_JAPKNM010000097.1 GCF_026460985.1 Sphingomonas sp. | reverse complement strand
TTCAGTGGCGAACATCAAGCCCCCCCCCTTCAGGGGTGGGGTTGGGGTGGGGCAGTGCCCCAAGCGAAGGCTCTGTGAGACGGACAGGCCCCACCCCCGACCCCTCCCCTGAAGGGGAGGGGCTTGATGTTCGCAACTGAAGGCCAAATGCTCCACTATCCCTGCCGCGTGATCCTGAGCGCCCAGCGGTCATAGCCCAGCGCCTCGACGCGCTTGAGCAAAGCCTCCGCCACCGCCGGCGCGGGCTTCGGCTCGCGGTGGAGCAGCCAGAGATAGCGTCCGCTCGGCTCGCCGACGATCGACCATTCATAGTCGTCGCCATGGTCGAGCACCCAATAGTCGCCGGTATAGAGCGGCCCGAAGAACGAGACCTTGAGCTTGGCGTTGGTCGCTTCGTCGGCGACGATCGCGTGCCCCTCGACGAAGCCGCGCTCTCCCTTGGGTCCGCCCTGGCAGCCGCTGTTGACGATGCGGATCCGGCCGTCCTCCAGCGCATATTCCGCCGTCACCGCGTCGAGCCCCTTCTGGAAGCGGTTCTCGTGCCGCGCGAGCTCGAACCATTTGCCGAGATAGCGCGCGAGATCGACCGGCTTGGCGGGTTCGGGCACGTGCGGGTTGATCACCGGCGGCCGCGTCGCCCGCGAATAGAGGAAGAGCCCGCCGATGGCGGCGGCGGCGACGCCGGTGGCGATCTTGATCGCGGTCGATTGCTTCATATCGGCATTGTGCGATGTGGGAAGGGGAAATGAAAGTAATCAATCCTCCCCCGCCAGGGGGAGGTGGCGCCGAAGGCGACGGAGGGGGCGGACGCCAGTCAGCCCGAGGCTCCATCCCGCCGCCCAATCGCTATCGCCACGATCTGCCGGACCACACCATCTACATTCGCCAGCACTTCGCGCGCCGGATAGCGCAGCATCCGCACGCCTTGCGTTGCGAGCCAAGCGTCACGGGCAGCGTCCCGGGCCGGCCGATCGCCGCAAGCATGTGCCTCACCGTCCACCTCCACTGCCAACATCGCCGGCGCGCAGTAGAAGTCGAGCACATAGCTGCCGGCCCCATGCTGCTTGCGAAAGCGCAATCCCACGTCGTTGCGTCGGAGCGCGAGCCACAGTCCGATCTCGGGCGGGGTCATTTCCTTGCGCAGGCGCTTGGCGCGGCGCCGACTGGGTTCCGAGCCTTCCAAGCGCATTGCCGTCCTCCCCCTCCGTCAGGCTTCGCCTGCCACCTCCCCCTGGCGGGGGAGGATTTTTGGCTCACCGCCCCAGCAGGTGATCCACGAACGCCCCGAGCGACTTGAACCCCGCCAGCGTCAGCCCGCCTGCCTCGGCCTGCGCCGCCGGGGCGAGCGCGCGGCCGAAGCCGAGCTTGGCCGCCTCGCGGCAGCGGAGCGCGCCGTGCGCCACTGGCCGCACCTCGCCCGACAGCGCGACCTCGCCGAACGCCACCGCATCCGCGGGCATCGGCCGTTCGGCGAGCGCCGAGACCAGGGCCGCCGCCACCGCAAGATCCGCGGCCGGGTCCTGCACCCGATAGCCACCCGAGATATTGAGATAGACCTCGCACGCCGAGAAGCTGAGCCCGCAGCGCGCCTCGAGCACCGCGAGGATCATCGCCAACCTGCCCGAATCCCAGCCGACCACCGCGCGCCGCGGCGTCGCTCCGCTCGCCAGCCGCACCGTGAGCGCCTGCACCTCGACGAGCACCGGGCGCGTACCCTCCAGCGCGGGGAAGACGATCGTCCCGCTGACATTCTCGTCACGATGGGTGAGGAACAGCGACGAGGGATTGCCGACTTCGCTCAGCCCCTCGCTCGCCATCGCGAACACGCCGATCTCGTCGGTCCCGCCGAAGCGGTTCTTGACCGCGCGGAGGATGCGATACTGGTGGCTGCGCTCACCCTCGAAGGCGAGCACGGTGTCGACCATATGCTCGAGCACGCGCGGGCCCGCGATGCTGCCGTCCTTGGTGACGTGCCCGACCAGCACCAGAGCCGTGCCGCGCTCCTTGGCGAAGCGGATCAGCTCGCCGGCGCTCGCGCGCACTTGGCTCACCGTGCCCGGCGCGCCCTCGATCAGGTCCGAATGCATCGTCTGGATCGAATCGATCACCAGCAGGGCCGGCGCGGCGCCTTCGCCCAAAGTGGTCAGGATGTCGCGCACCGAAGTCGCCGCCGCGAGCTGCACCGGCGCATTGCCCAGCCCCAGCCGCCGCGCGCGCAGCCGGACCTGGTCCGCCGCCTCCTCGCCCGAGACATAGGCGACGCTCAGCCCCCGGCTCGCGAGCTTCGCCGCGGCCTGGAGCAGCAGGGTCGACTTGCCGATCCCTGGATCGCCGCCGATCAGCGTCGCGCTCCCCTCGACGAAGCCGCCGCCCAGCGCGCGGTCGAGCTCGGCGATCCCGGTGGCCATCCGCTCGGGCAATGCGATATCGGTATCGAGCCCGACCAGCTGGATCGCACGCCCGCCCGACTGGAGATTGTGCTTCGCCTGGAAGGGCGTCACGACGCCGCCGGCATCCTCGACCAACGTGTTCCAGTCGCCGCAATCGGCGCATTGCCCCGCCCATTGCGAGGACACCGACCCGCAGGCCTGGCAGACATAACGCTTCTTCGGCTTCGCCATGCCGGCACGCTAGCGCAGGAACAGGACGGGAACAACCGCAATTCGGCGGATGCGTTCGGCGTGGCGGCGCGGATCGACAAGACGCTGCTGCCGCCCCGTGCCGGCCCCCCCAAACTTGCCCCCCTGCCCCGCCCCGGCTATCGCGCGCGGCAATGCAAGCGTCGGACCTCCGCGTCGCCCTGTTCAGCGGCAACTATAATTACGTGCGCGACGGCGCGAACCAGGCGCTCAACAAGCTCGCGGACTATCTGCTGCGCCAGGGCGTGACCCTCCGGGTCTATTCGCCGACCACCGACACCCCCGCCTTCCCGCCGGTCGGCGACCTGGTGAGCGTGCCCGCGCTGCCGATCCCGGGCGGGCGCGACGAGTACAAGTTCGCCTGGCATCTGCCGCGCGTTACCCGCGAGGACCTCGCCGCGTTCAAGCCCAACCTCGTCCATGTCTCGGCACCCGAAATACTCGGCCACCGCGCGGTGAGTTGGGCGCGCGATCGCGACATCGCGACCGTCGCCTCGCTGCACACCCGCTTCGAGACCTACCCGGCCTATTACGGCATCGGCTTCCTCGCGCCGCTGATGATCAAGGGGCTCACGCGCTTCTACAACCGCGTCGACCAGGTAGTGACGCCGGGCGAGTCCATGGCTGAGCTGATCCGCTCCTGGGGCGTGACCAAGCCGGTCCGCATCTGGTCGCGCGGCGTCGACCATGCGCGATTTTCCCCCAGCCGCCGCGACCTGGAATGGCGCCGCGGCCTCGGCATCGCCGACGACGAGTTCGCGATCGGCTTTCTCGGCCGGCTGGTGCTCGAGAAGGGCCTCGACATCTTCGCCGATGTCTGCCGCGTGCTGCGCGAGCGCGGCGTGCCGCACCGCGTGCTCGTGGTCGGCGACGGACCGGCGCGCGACTGGTTCGCCGAGCGCGCGCCCGAGGCGGTGTTCGCGGGCTTCCAGCGCGGCGACGATCTCGGCCGCGCGGTCGCGTCGATGGACGTGCTGTTCAACCCCTCGGTCACCGAGACCTTCGGCAACGTGACGCTCGAGGCGATGGCCTGCGGCGTCCCCGTGGTCGCCGCGCGGGCGACGGGGGCGGTCGACCTGATCGAGGACGGCGTCAACGGCTTCCTCGTCCCGCCGCGCGACGTGAACGCCTATGCCAACGCGATCGCGCGCCTCGTCGACGATCCCCGGCTCCACAAGGCGCAGGGGGCCGCGGGTCACGCGAAGGCGCAGACGTACCAATGGGATGCGATCAACCAGAAGGTGGTCGACACCTATCTCGAAGTGATGGAACGCCGGCGGGCCTAGATCGAATCGACATTCAAATCCTCCCCCGCCAGGGGGAGGTGGCGCCGAAGGTGTCAGAGGGGGAGGTAAGCAGCGTACTCTCCAATGGAGCCCAGTGATTCCGCCCCCTCCGTCACGCTGTGCGTGCCACCTCCCCCTGGCGGGGGAGGATTGAAAGGCCTTGAGCGCCTCAATGTCGAATAACCCAAGGCGGCTTCGCCTCAGAGCGAGGCGAGATGGCTCACGATCGAGGGATGGAGCCGCGTGCCGAACTGGACGCCCACCGCGCCTTCCCTGACCCAGCATATGCGCCCCGAAATCGGCGCGAGGTGGGCCAGCGCGATGAGGACATCGTCGCCCACGGCATAGTCGGTGGTGTGGATCCTGCACCCGTCGGTGGAGATGTCGACGACCTCGGCACGGATGCGCAGGCTGCTTCCGCGCGCTCGGACGCTCGCCTGGATATCGGCGGGCGTGCGATCGCCCGATCGACGATCGGCGTGGGACGCGAGCGACAACCCCCGCGCGCCTGGCACCAATTCCACTACCGCCTGGAACATGCTGCTCACCTCTGCGGCACCAGGCTAGGCAACATAGGTTAAGAAAGTTCGATCAGGTCCGCACGAACAGGTTGCGGAGCCAGAGCGGTCCGTTGCGCGCCGCGGCGCGCCAGTCGGCGTCCTCCTCGAGCCCGTCGGCCTGATAGCCGCGGGGATCGAACAGCTTGACCTTCGCCCCCTTGAACGCGGCCAGGTTGCGCGTGACCAGGGTGAGGCCATGTTCGAGCGCGGTGGCGGCGAACAGGGCGTCGCGCGTCTCGGCCATCGCAAGCTGGCCACGCCGGCGCGCCACCGCGGCGTCGAGCGGCAGGATGTGCCCCTCGAACGCCGGCAGCACCTGGTTGTCGATCCAGCTCCGCAGCGCCGTGCCTGCCGCCTTGTCGCTGCGCGCCGTGCGCGCCGCCGCCGCTTCGAGCTCGACCAGGCTGACCGCCGAGAGGAACAGCCGCTCGCGCGCCACCCCCGCGGCCCAGGCGGCGAGCCCGGCCTCGGCATGGCCGCCGCGCGCGCTCCGCAGCTCGAAGACGATGGGGGTGTCGAGCAGGTACATCACCAGCTTTCGGGCCGGTCCCAGCGCTCGGCCGGGCCGAGCTCGGCATCGGGCGCGGCGGGCATCGCGAGCAGGTCGACTATGCTCTCGCGCTGCCCGCTCATCTGGCGGAAGGTCTGGATGCTCATCAGCACGTGCGTGGGGCGCCCGCGATCGGTGACGAACACGGGTTCGAGCCGCGCGAGTCGCTTCGCGGCGCTCACGTCCTGGTTGAATTCGCGGCTGCCGATCACCTTCATTTGGTACCTACGTCGCTATCTTGTCCGCGTTGTCAGGTAGGTACGTTACTACCCTGTGCGCCCCGTGCAACAGAAACGTCATCCCGGCCGGAAAAATGCTGGGGCCTGCATCGATTGCAGTTGCGCGACCCCCGCCCGCCGCGCTCCCTAGGACCTCGCGAGAGGCACGCAAGCTGCCGCGCGGAGGGATTTTCGGGGGAGGTTTATGCTTGATCTGTTAGACAATGCCTGGTTCGCACTGACCGACGTGCTCAATCCGCACGGTCCGGCCGTGAACGCCGTGAAGAGCTACTCGCCGGCGGACTTCAGCGTCCATTTCTTCCTCCAGCTCGCGGTGATCATCCTCGCCTGCCGCGTCGTCGGCTGGCTGGGACAGAAGTTCCTCAAGCAGCCGCAAGTGGTCGGCGAGATGATCGCGGGCGTGGTGCTCGGGCCGTCGCTGCTGGGCCTCTTCTTCCCCGATCTCCAGAACGCGATCTTCCCCAAGGAGACGCGCAACGTGCTCTATGTCGGCGCGCAGCTCGGCGTGGGGCTCTACATGTTCATGGTCGGCCTCACGCTCAGGCTCGACCATTTCCAGTCCAAGGCGAAGAGCGCCGCGACCGTCTCGGCCGCCGGCATCGCCGCGCCGTTCCTGCTCGCCACGCTCATCACGCCCCTGCTGCTCGGCGTGCCGGGGCTTTTCGCGCCGGGGATCAGCCAGGGCAACGCCACACTGTTCATGGGCGCCTGCATCGCGCTGACCGCGTTCCCGATGCTCGCGCGCATCATCAACGAGCGCGGCCTCGCCAATTCGTCGCTCGGCACGCTGACGCTCACCGCCGGCGCGTTCGACGACGCCGCCTCGTGGTGCGTGCTGGCGCTGGTGCTCGCCACCTTCGGCTCGGGCCCGGGCGTCGCGGTGATCGCGATCGTGGGCGCGGTTCTCTACACCGGCTTCATGATCCTGTTCGGGCGCAAGCTGCTCGCGCCGCTCGGCCGCGCGGTCGAGGCGCGCGGCGAGATGAGCACCCAGGTGCTCGCGATCACGATGCTGCTCTTCTGTCTCTCGGCCTTCCTGATGGACGCGATCGGCATCCATGCGATCTTCGGCGGCTTCCTGATCGGCGTGTGCATGCCGCGCGGGCTGTTCGTCGAGGAACTCAAGCGCAAGGTCGAGCCGCTCGCGGTGGTGCTGCTGCTGCCGATGTTCTTCACCTATTCGGGGCTCAACACCCGGATGGACATGGTCAACTCGGTGTCGCTGCTGCTGATCGCCGCCGGCATCCTCGCGGTCTCGGTGCTCGCCAAGTTCGGCGCCTGCTGGGCCGCCGCCCGCCTCTCGGGCGAGGACAACCGCACCGCGCTCGGCATCGGCGCGCTGATGAACTCGCGCGGGCTGATGGAGCTTATCATCATCAACATCGGCCTTCAGAAGGGCATCATCGGCCCGACCCTGTTCTCGATGCTGGTGCTGATGGCGATCATCACCACCGTGATGGCGACCCCGCTGTTCGAGGTCGTCTATGGCAAGAAGGCCCGCGAGACCGGCGAGCTCGACGCGATCGACCACAAGCTCGCCACCGCCTGAGTTCCTCCTGACGCCCGCCCCGTGCGCATCGCGGGGCGGGCTCTTTTTGACCGACATCACATTCCATGCCCGTCCCCCTTGATAGGGGAGGGTTGGTTGGGACGATCTCTCCACCGCTAGCATTGTTAGGAGAGGTCATCTTCCCCTCCCATCAAGGAAGATGGGGTTGGCACCTGGTCTCTCGGGGAGAAGATCATGAAACAGATATTTGCCGGTGCCACGGGGCTGCTGGCCTGCGGCGCGGCGCATGCCCAGGAAGTCAAACTCACGCCGAGCGCCGAGGTGCGGCTGCGCTACGAACATGTCGACCAGGACGGACTGGCCCGCGAGGCCGACGCCGTCACCTTGCGGGTACGGCCAGGAGTGACGGCGAGCTGGAAAGGCTGGTCGGCGCTGATCGAGGGCGAAGGCGTGGTGGCGCTCGCCGGCGACTATAATGACGGCACCAACGGCAAGACCGCCTGGCCGCTGGTGGTCGATCCCGAGAATATCGAGCTCAACCGCGCGCAGCTTCGCTATGCCGGTGCAGACGGGCTGGCCTTCACCGCCGGACGCCAGCGGATCGCGCTCGCCGACGAGCGCTTCGTCGGGCCCGCGGCATGGCGGCAGAACGAGCAGACCTTCGACGCGGTGCGCTTCCAGCTCGGCACGCCCAAGGGATTGAGCGCCGACCTCAGCTACGCCCGCGGCGTGCGCACGATAAACGGCCGCAACGGCACCGGCGCGCGACCGACCGCGATCGGCGGCGACAATGTCTTCGCGCTGGTGAGCTACGGGACCAAGCTCGGCACCGTGAGCGGCTTCGCCTATCTGGTCGACCAGGACAGCGCCGCGGTGCAGGGCTTCCGCCTGTCGAGCCAGACCTATGGCGTGCGTTTCGCCGGAGCCACGCCGATCGGCAAGGACGTCAAGCTCGGCTATGTCGCAAGCTTCGCGCGGCAGAGCGACTGGCACCGCAATCCCAACGACTATGCCGCCACTTACTGGCTGGGCGAAGCGAGCCTGACCGCCAAGGGGCTGACCGCGACGATCGGCCATGAAGTGCTCGGGGCGGATCAGGGGGTCGCGCTCGCCAGCGTCCAGACGCCCCTCGCCTCCTATTTCAAGTTCAACGGCTGGGCGGGCAAGTTCGGTACCACGCCGGCCAACGGCCTGCGCGATCTCTACGGCACGCTCGGCCATGGCTGGAAGAAGGCGGGCCCGTTCGACGCGATCAATCTCGGCGCGACCTGGCACCGCTTCGACAGCGACCGGCTCGACCAGCATTATGGCGACGAGCTCGATCTGCTCGCGAGCGTGAAACGCGGCCGCTACACGCTGGCGGCGCGCTATGCCCGTTACAAGGCCGATGCCTTCGCGACCGATACCGACAAGTTCTGGCTGCAGCTGGATTGGAGTCTGTAAGGCCATCTCTCCCTCTCCCCTTGTGGGAGAGGGAGGGAGCCGACGAAGTCGGCGGAAGGGTGAGGGGGAGTGAGACTCACATCCCCCTCATCCTTCCCACTCGCTTCGCGAGCGGGCCCCTTCCTTCTCCCACAAGGGGAGAAGGAGAACGGTACCTATCACCTCCGCCACCTACCCCCCAGCTACGCACCCGCATTGATCTCCCGGATCAGCGCCCGGTGCGTCGGCAGATCCGCGGTCGCGCGTTCGCTGAAGGTGCGGATGCGCGCGAACAATTTCTCCGCCGCCTCGACATTGGGGAAGTCGCCGCGCCCCGAGGAGAGGTCGGTGCGGAATTCCATCCCGTAGAGGATGTACTGGTAGTTGAAGAAAGCGAAGCTCTCGAGATCGAGGATGAAGTCGAAGCGGCTCGGCGGGCGGTAGCGCCATTGGTCTAACAGCGCGCGTAGCGCCTCGGGGATCGAGGCGGGGTCCGCATTGTCGCGCCAGAAGGGCTCCTCGCGCCGGCTCAGGCAATAATGCAGCTTGAGGAAGCTGATGATGTTCTCGTAGCGTGCCGCGATAAGCTGGTTGAAGCGCTTCGCCGGCGCGTCGGCCGGGCCGTTATGCGGGTAGAGCTCGGCGATCATCCCGACCGCGGCCTCGATCAGCACCACGCCGGTCGATTCCAGCGGCTCGAGGAACCCGCCCGACAGGCCGACCGCGACGCAGTTCTTCACCCATTGCGCCTCCCGATAGCCGGGTTCGAACGGGATGATCCGCGCTTGGTAATCGTCATGGCCGACATAGGCGCGCAGGATCTCCGCGGCGCGATCGTCGTCCATATGCGCGCTCGAATAGACGCAGCCGATCCCCCGCGCGCCTTCGAGGCCGATGTCCCAGGTCCAGCCGGCCTCGTGCGCGGTGGCGATGGTGAAACTCGCGATCGGCGCGTCGGGGCGATCGTAGGGGATCTTGCAGGCGAGCGCGCGGTCGGTGAACAATTGGTGCTTGACCGATTTGAACGGCGATCCGAGCGCCTTGCCGATCAGCTCGGCGCGGAAGCCCGAGCAGTCGATATAGAGGTCGGCCTCGAGCGCGCCATGCTCGGCGGTATGGATGCGGGCGATGCCGCCGTCCGCGTCGAGTTCGGCATCGGTGAGCCGGCCGCGCAAGTGCCGGACGCCGAGTTCGACTGCGCGCGCCTCGATCACCTGGGCGAGCCGCGCCGCGTCGAAATGATAGGCATAGTTGAGCGGCCCGGCATAGTCGCCCTCGCCCGGCCTCTTGGGCGCGCGCTGCGCCTCGGCGACGCGGTTCTGGATGGTGACCGCTTCGGCGAAGGGCGGCCGGGTCGCCGGGTCCTGGAGCAGCCAATAGGGCACCAGGCTGGCGCCTTCGGTGTAGAAGGGCGCCTCGAACGGGTGGAGATAATGGTGCCGCGCGCCGCCGGGTTCGGGGGCGTGCAGCCAGTCGTTGAAGCGGATGCCCTGCTTGAACGTCGCCGAGGCCGCGCGGATGAAGTGCGTCTCGTCGATGCCGAGGAACTTCAGCGTCGAGCGGATCGTGGGGAAGGCCCCCTCGCCGACGCCGATGATGCCGATCTCGGGCGATTCGAGCAAAGTGATCGCGATCCGCCCCTCGAAGAAGCGCGCGAGATAGGCAGCGGTGAGCCACCCCGCCGTGCCTCCCCCGACAACAAGAATCCCCCGCTTTTCCGGCATTGCTGCTTGCTAGCGCAGTCGAGCAGCGGCGTGAACCGGAGAACTCGCGCGTATCGACATTCAGACACGCGACGCCTTTCAATCCTCCCCCGCCAGGGGGAGGATTCACAGCAGTTACTGCCAGTCGAACGCCAGCGGCGCCTCGCGGAAGGCGAAGCGGTCGAGGTGGCGGGCCACCGCCCCCTTCAGCCCTTCGAGCTGCTCGTCGGACGAGGCGTCGATGCGGATGTCGAGGCCGGTTTCGGCAACGTTGAAGGTCACCACCGCGTCGCCCGGATGGTTCGCGCCGCGCGCGTCCCTGGGGAAGATCACGGTGCCGTTCTCGGGCGTGAACTCGACCTGCAGATTGTGCTGCCAATGCTTGCACAATTGCTGGAGATATTTGCTCGCGCTCGAAGTCGGCACCAGTGCCGATGCGGTCGCAGTGGTGATCGTCATACCTCTTCCTTCCTGTGCAGTCGCGGCACTTTCAGAGCCGCTCGATCTTCCGCGCGGCCTCGTCGAGGATGGCGGCGACTTCGTGCAGCGTCTCGGAATCAACTTCCGAACCGGCCAGTCGCTCCTGCAACACGGCGCGCAAATTGCCCATCGCACGGCGAATCGGGCCGCCGCTGTGGCGGGCGCGCTCTTCGCCCAGCTCGGCGAGCCGCTGGAACAGCGCCTCGACTTCCTCTGCCTTCTCCGCGAGCTCGGCCGCACCGGCCTCGGTGATGGCGAACGCCTTGCGCGCGCCCTCGGCCTTGGCCTCGACCAGGCCCATGTCGTCGAGCATGGTCAGAGTCGGGTAGATCACGCCGGGGCTGGGCGCATAGGCACCGCCCGAGCGTTCCTCGATCTCGCGGATCAGGTCGTAGCCGTGGCGCGGCTGCTCCTCGATCAGCTTCAGGAGGACGAGCCGCAGCTCGCTCCCGTCGAACATCCGCCGACCGCGACCGCCGCCGCGACCCCGGCCGCCGCCGACCCCGATGTCCCATTCGACCGTGAAGGGCCCCCAATGGCGACGGCCCCAGCCGCCGCGTCCGCCGCCGCATTCCTGGCCGCCATGCCGGCCAAAGTGATGAAAGCGCATCTCGTAAACTCCTGTGCGACTCATGATGCGTCTAAGATATATCTTAACGTGTCGTTCGCAAGCCCTGAAATTGACTTGTAGGGAATGTTCATGGATTGTTCCAAATCATCCAGGGATGGGTTTGGCGAAAGCATGCGCAATTTCATGGTCTTTGGCATGGAGCGTCCCGCGATGGTGTGCAGATGTCGCGCGTCTGGCGCACAGGTGTCGCGTCGGCGTCGCGTACCCGGCGCGTGGCTGGCGCGTACCCGTGGCGGAAAGGGCGCGCACGAAACGCATGGGAGGCGCGTGGGAGGCGCGCGCGTGTGGCGGAAGCGGCGCGTGCGGGTCGCGTCGCGGTCGCTTCCGCGTCGGGCTCTGAGGGGAGCGTTCGCCATGCACTGTGAATCGAGTCAAGCGGAGTCAACCGCACCCCATTTCGCCGGTGTAAAAGCGCACGGCGCCGGCCTATCTATCGCTGCGATGGCTGATCTTTTCGCGACCGAGGAACAACCCGCCCCCGCCGAAGCGCCCACGGCCGGCCCGCTCGCCGATCGCCTGCGCCCGCGCGCGCTCGATCAGGTCGTCGGCCAGGAGCATCTCACCGGCCCCGAGGGCGCAATCGGCCGCATGGTTACCGCGGGCAAGCTCAGTTCGATCATCCTCTGGGGGCCGCCGGGCACGGGCAAGACCACGATCGCCCGGCTGCTCGCCGACGCGGTGGGCCTGCGCTTCGTCGCGATCTCGGCGGTGTTCTCGGGCGTCGCCGATCTCAAGAAGGTCTTCGCCGAGGCGCGCGAATATGCCCGGCTCGGCCGCAAGACCCTGCTCTTCGTGGACGAGATCCACCGCTTCAATCGCGCCCAGCAGGACGGCTTCCTGCCCTATGTCGAGGACGGCACCGTCACCTTGGTCGGCGCCACCACCGAGAATCCGAGCTTCGAGCTCAACGCCGCGCTCCTCAGCCGTGCGCAGGTGCTCATCCTCCGCCGCCTCGACCATGAGGCGCTGTGCAAGTTGCTCGACCGTGCCGAGGAACTCGAGGAGCGCCCCCTCCCCCTCACGCCGGAGGCGCGCGACGCTTTGGTCGCCAGCGCCGATGGCGACGGACGCTTCCTGCTCAACCAGGCCGAGACGCTGTTCTCGGTCACCTTCGAGGCGCCGCTCGATCCGCCGGCGCTCGGCGACTTCCTCCAGCGCCGCGTCGCGGTCTACGACAAGGACCGCGAGGGGCATTACAACCTCATCTCGGCGCTGCATAAGTCGATCCGCGGCAGCGATCCGCAGGCCGCGCTCTATTATCTCGCGCGGATGCTCACCGCCGGCGAGGAGCCGCTCTACGTGCTCCGCCGCCTCACCCGCGCCGCGGTCGAGGATATCGGGCTCGCCGACCCCAATGCCCTCGTCCAGTGCATCGCCGCCAAGGACACGTACGACTTCCTCGGCTCGCCGGAAGGAGAACTCGCGATCGCGCAGGCCTGCCTCTATCTCGCCACCGCGCCCAAATCGAACGCGGCCTATGCGGCGCAGAAGGCGGCATGGCGCTCGGCGAAGGAGACGGGGTCGCTGATGCCCCCGGCCAACATCCTCAATGCCCCCACCAAGCTCATGAAGCAGATCGGCTACGGCAAGGGCTATACCTACGACCACGATGCCGAGGACGGTTTCTCGGGCGACAATTACTGGCCCGAGGAGATGGCGCCGCAGACCTTCTATACCCCCACCGACCGCGGCATGGAGAAGCGCATCGCCGAGCGCATCGCGTGGTGGAACGAAATGCGCGAGAAGCGGCGGGATGGGTGAGCCGCCTATCGGAGGTGAGAATGGATAGCTGGGAAGACGCCTGCGCTTATGCCTGCACCCTCCCCGATGTGGCGATGGAGAAATGGTGGGGCACGCCTTGCCCCAAGATCAACGGCAAGGGCTTCATGTCCCCCGGCCGCGAGGAAGGCAGCTTCGCGCTGATGGTCACGCATCCCGAGAAGGAGATATTGTTCGAGACCGACCCGGACACCTTCTGGCAGACCGCGCACTACGCCAATTACCCCATGCTCCTCGTCCGCTACGGCACCGCCAGCCGCGAGCGGATCGCGCTCTACATCCAGCGCGCCTGGTGGGACCGCGCGAAGAAGCCCCAGCGGATCGCGGCGGGGATGGCGGAGCGACCTTGAGCTTCTCCTGGGACGAGGCCGTCGCGCATGCGCTCACGCTCCCCGGCGTGACGATGGGCGTGGGCGCGAAGGGATCGGTCTCGCCGCAGGTCCGCGGCCAGCAGATCGTCTCCCAGGGTCGCGCGCCCGGCACCTATGTCCTGCGCGCCACCCGCGAGGAGATCGTGGTGCTCAAGGAAACCGATCCGGATACTTTCTGGCAGACTCCGCAATATGAGGGCTGGCCCACCGTGCTGGTCAACGCAGCGAGCGCCGATCCCGAGCGGATGAAGCTGCTGATCGAGCGCGCCTGGTGGGACCGCGCCTCGCAGAAGCAGCGCGCGGCGGCGGGAATGGAGGCGCGGCCGTGACTTTGGATTATCCTCCCCCGCCAGGGGGAGGTGGCAGGCGAAGCCTGACGG
>NZ_JAPKNM010000096.1 GCF_026460985.1 Sphingomonas sp. | reverse complement strand
CCCCGGCCGCTTCAAAACCCACCCCTTGCCCCTCCCTTTCAGGGAGGGGAATATGAGTATCAATCGCCCCGACCCTACGCCGCCTGCTGGGCGGCGCGGCGCGCCTCGAAATCGACCGCTTCGCTGACCGCGCGCGCAAGCGAGGCCATGGTGAACGGCTTGCGCAGCACGCCGCGCCCGCCGAACATGTCCGCCTCGGCCTCGCCGGCGAACCCGGTCACGAACAGCACCGCGACGCCCTCCAGCCGATCGCCGAGTCCGGCGATCATCTCCGGGCCTGTCTGCCCCGGCATCAGCACGTCCGAGATGATGAGGTCCAGCGTCGCCATGCCGGCGATCGCGGCGGGTGCCGCCAGCGGATCGGTGCACGAGGTCACGCGGTGGCCGAGCTCCTGTAGCGCGCCCACCGTCGCCCCCAGCACGCGCGGATCATCCTCCACCACCAGGATGTCGAGGCTCCGGATGGGTGCGCTCTCCTCCGCGACGGGTGCCTGGGGCACCGGCGCTTCCACAGTCGCGGCGGCGGTCGCCGCCTCGCCGATATGGCGCGGCAGATAGACCATGACGCTGGTGCCGCTGCCGGGCTTGGTGTCGATCGCGATCTCGCCCCCGGATTGTCGCACGAAGCCGAAGATCTGGCTGAGCCCCAGCCCCGTCCCCTTGCCAACCGGCTTGGTGGTGAAGAACGGCTCGAACACGCGGTCGAGCACCTCGGGGGTCATGCCGCAGCCGGTGTCGGCCACGGTGATCATGACATAGTCGCCCGCCGGGCACTCGCCGATCTCGTTCTCGACAAGCGTCTTGCCGCCCGTCGTGATCGTCAGCGTCCCCCGCCCTTCCATCGCGTCGCGGGCGTTGACCGCGAGGTTGAGCAGCGCGTTCTCGAGCTGGTGGCGGTCGACCCACACGGTCCATCCCGTGCCCGCGTCCTGGGTCTTGACCTTGATCGTGTCGCCCAGCGTACGATCGAGCAGGTCGGACATGCCCGCGATCAGCCCGCCCGCCTCGACCGGCTCGGGGAGCAGCGGCTCGGAACGCGAGAAAGCGAGCAGGCGCCGGGTAAGCGCCGCGGCGCGGTTGGCGCCCTCCATCGCGTTCTCGATATGCTGCTGTGCGTCGGGGCCTCCGGTATGCAGGTGCCGCTTGGCGAGCTCGAGCCCGCCCAGCACCACCGCCAACATGTTGTTGAAGTCGTGCGCGATGCCGCCGGTGAGCTGCCCGACCGCCTCCATCTTCTGGACCTGGCGCAGCTTCGCTTCGGCCTGCGCGCGCTCGTGCGCCTCGGCGCGGAGCTCCGCCGTGGCCGTATCCACCGCCAGCTGGAGCTCCGCCGCGCGCTCGCGCTGCGCGGTCGCCTCGGCATCGGCGGCCGCCCGCTCGCCCTCGGCCGCGATCGCCAGCCAGCCGAGCAGCACCGCGCCGACGACGATCATCATGCCGAACGCGGTCAGGATCCGCGAGGCGAAGCTCGAATTGTCGATCAGATCGCCCGCGGCGCGCGTACGGTCGCGCAGCAGCACGCGTTCGGAATCGACGATCCGCGTGAGCAGAGTCTCCACTGCCTGGCGCGCAGGGCTCTGCCGCACGCGATAATAGCTACCCCACGCGTCGTTGTGGCGCTTGTAGGTCGAATAGAGCGCGGTCTCGCTCAGCTCGTTGCCGCGCGCGTCGAAGGCGCGCCGCAACTGCGCGATCTGCGCCTGCTGGCGCGCGCTGTCGCGCGTGAGCTGCTGCAGCCGGATGAGCTGTTCGTTGGCGCGCGCCCAATGCGCCGAATATTGCTGGCCCAGCGTCCGGTCGGCGCTCACCACATAGCGCCCCAGCGCGGCTTCGGCGGCGGAGATCTCGCCCGACAGCTGGTTGGCGCGGATCACGACTTCGTAGGTATGCTGTTGGAGCGCGACGGCGCGGTCGCGCTCCTGGTCCGTGCGCTGCTGGAGGATGATGATCGCGACGAGCACGCCCAGCCCGAGCAGCGCGAGCAGGCCGAGCACGAGGATGCGCCAGTTCGTCACGCGACGAACCTGCTCCAGCGCTATGCCTTGCCCCTCACTCATAAGATTGAATCTAGGGACGACGGGCCTCCGGTGGAAAGCTAAACGACTCGGCTCAGCTTATCACACCAACGCTTCGGCCCGCAGTACGGAACATTTCCAGGATTCGTCCAACCTGCTCGGCCGTATGCTCGGCGCAAAGCGAGCAGCGGAGCAGGTAGGTTCCGGCCGGCGTCGCGGGCGGGCGGGCCATGTTGACGTAGAGACCTCCGTCGAGCAGCGCCTGCCACATCGTCACCGCCTGTGCCTGGTCCTCGAGGATCACCGCGATGATCGCGCTGTCCGGGGTCTCGGTGCCGAGGCGGAAGCCCATTTGCTTGAGCCCGCCGTGCAGCGTGCGGGCATTTTCCCAGAGATGCTGGCGCTTGTTGTGCGCGTGGCGGAGCTTGCGGATCGACGCGGCCGCGGTGGCGACCACCGAGGGCGGCAGCGACGCGGTAAAGATGTACGGCCGGCACGCCAGCCGAATCGCCTCGAACTTGGGATGATTGGACACGCAGAACCCGCCGACCGTCCCCACCGACTTGGAGAAGGTGCCGACGATGAAATCGACATCGCCCTCGCAGCCCTGCGCCTCGTAAACGCCTCGACCATTGGGCCCGAAAAAGCCCATCGAATGCGCCTCGTCGCTCAGCACCATCGCGCCATGCTTCTTGGCGACCGCGACCATCTCCTTGAGCGGCGCGATGTCGCCGAGCATCGAATAGACGCCCTCGAGCACGACCAGCTTGCCCGCTTCCTTGGGAAGCCGGCCGAGCCTTTTGTCGAGGTCCTCGATGTCGTTGTGGCGGAAGCGGACGATCTCGGCATAGCCCTGCTTGCAGCCGTCATAGATCGAGGCGTGGCTGTCGGCGTCGAGGATGACGTACTCGCCCTTCCCCGCCAGCGTCGAGATCATGCCGAGATTGGCCATGTAGCCGGTCGAGAAGACGATCGCGCCCGAGACGCCGTAGAATTCGCGCAGCGCCTCCTCGACTTCCATATGGTCGCGGAAGGTGCCGTTGAGCATGCGGCTGCCGTTGGTGCCCGAGCCGAACTGGTCGAGCGCGTCCTTGCCGGCCTGGATCACGTCCGGGTCGAAGGTCATGCCCATATAGTTGTAGGTGCCGAGCAGGATCGTGTCCTTGCCCTTGATCACCGCTTCGGTGGGCGACTTCACTTCGTCCATCACGATCGCAAAGGGATCGGTGACGCCGCTGTCGAGCAGTGCCTGGCGCTCGGCGATCAACCCGTCGAACTTGGACATCAGGTCGCGCTCGGGCGCGACGGGCTCGGGATTCTCGGGAAGCGCGTCGGCGGTCTGGATCGCGTCGGTCATGTCAGCCCTTCAGCTTCTGCACCGCGTCGACGAGCTGGCCGACACTCTCGATCTCGGCCTGCATGTTCATCGTGATGATGATGTCGAACTCGTCCTCGATCGCGGCGACGAAATCCATCACGGTCAGGCTGTCCCATTCGAGATCGCCGGCGAAGGTGGTGGTCTCGGTCAGCGTCACGCCCTTCTTGTTGAAGGGCTCGATCTGGGCGGCGACGGTTTCGAAGATTTCAGAGCGTTCGGTCATGGGCGGGTCCCTTAACGGCACCGCAGGGCAGTGCCAAGCGAATGCGGCGGAAACGGGCCGCTCGCGGGGCATTGGAAATACATGCTCGTCGATCCGGAAGCGGCTTTCGCCGAGCCTGCCTTGTCCACGCCGCCCGCTTCGGCGCCAATCTAGGCGTGCGCAAGGTGAGGGAGAATGACGTGATCAGAACCGCCGCGATCGTAGCGGGCATCGCGCTGGCGGGAGTGGCGAACCCGGCCGCCGCGCAGCGAACGTGGCGGAATGACGGCCCGCCAGCCGGCTATCCCTCGGCGATGCTCTGGCCGGTCAACGACAGCACCGACATCCACCAGATCACGCTGAGCGCCGAATATAGCGCCGCGCTCGACGCCTATATCGAATTCGCCACCGATCATAAGGTGATGGGCATGCCCGAGCTCTATCATCGGATCGAGCGCTACCGCCCCGAGCTGGCGGGCGCGGCATTGAACAAGTTCATCGGCGAGATGAAGCCCGGCCAGATCGAGACCTGGGACGGCCGCGGCTACAAGGGCTCGTTCACGCTGATCGGCACGGCGCCGGTGGGGCCTTTCCAGTGCCGGCAGACCCAATGGACCATGGCCGGCACGAAAGGCAAGGCAACCGTCCCGCGGCTCGACTGCTTCAATCCGAAGACCGGCAAGTGGCAATATGTCTGGAAGCATGTGCCGGTCACTCGAAAGACCGGGGTTCCGCACCGATAGCCGCGGCTAGAGCAGTCCCTGCTCGCGATACCAGGCGGCAGTCGCGGCGAGCCCGGCCTGCGTCTCGACCGTCGGGGCCCATAGATCGGCGGGCGGCCGGCGCGCGGGATCGATCACCCAATCCTCGTGGCAGAAATAGGCGACCCGGTCGGGCGTGAGCTTGGCGCCGGGCCCACGCACCAGCCGGTCGAGATGCGCGCCCGCCATCATCAGCGGCCGCGGCAGCGCGAGCGCGGCGACCCGCTTGCCGGTGGCGGTGCCGATCGCCTGGGCGAATTCCTTGTGGCTCCAGCCATTCTCTCGGCCATCGTCGCAATCATAGGAGCGGCCGCCGTTACCGCCAGTCGCCAGCGCGAGCAGCAGCCGTCCGAGATCGCCGACCTCGATCACCGAGAGCCGTCCCCCAGGCGGCAGCAGCGCGATGCCCTTCCTGGCGAGCTTGAACAGCTCGAGCATCTCCATGTCGCCCGGGCCATAGATCGCCGGGGGCCGCACGATCGCGGTGTCGAGCAGCGAGTCGGCGGCAAGTTGCTCGGCCTCGGCCTTGGACCAACCATAGTCCGACATGCCCGGCTCGCGCGCGGCAAGCGACGAGACATGGACGAAGCGCTGCACGCCTGCGCCCTCGGTGGCCGCCAGCATGTTGCGCGTGCCCTCGATATTGCCCTCGGCAAAGCCGGCGCGATCGGGCGCGTTGACCACGCCCGCGACATGGATCACCGCATCGGCGCCTTCGCAGAGTTGGGCAAGCGCCGCCAAATTGCCCAGATCGCCGGCGATCCAGTCGATATGCGCCCGCGCTGCCTGCTCGCGCCGGGTCAGCGCGCGCACCTGATGCCCCGCCGCGGTGGCGAGCGCGATCAGCCGCGATCCGACGAAGCCGGTGCCGCCGGTGATCGCGAGCGTGGCCATCAGCACCAACCTCCGTTCGCCCTGAGCTTGTCGAAGCCTGTCCTGAGCGACGCCGCAGGCGGCGTCGAAGGGGGCAGTCCTGTTTCTGCCCACAAGGGGGGCGGTGCTTCGACAAGCTCAGCACGAACGGTTTCAGATGAGCACCACATCACAGCAGCGCCATGTGGCTACGGTGCACCAGCGCCGATCGCGGGGCATAGCCGAGGATCTCGGCATGCTCCTCGCTACGCCGCCCGACCAATCGCGCCGCGTCGTCGCGCGGATATTCGGCGAGCCCGCGCGCGAGCGGCCGCCCGTCGGGGCCCGCTATCACCACCAGGTCGCCCCGCGCGAACGCGCCCTCGACTCGCGTCGCGCCCGCGGCAAGCAGGCTCTTGCCGCCCGCAAGCGCCTTTGCCGCGCCCGCATCGACATGGATCGTCCCCCGCGCGGTCAGCCCGCCCGCCAGCCACGCCTTGCGTGCCGGCGCCGCCTTCTCGGCGACGAACAGCGTGTGCTTCGCATCCCCCGAAAGCGGACGCTCGACCCGCCCCGAGGCGATGGCGAGATGCGCGCCCGCGGCATTGGCGATCCGTGCAGCCTGGATCTTGGAGACCATCCCGCCCGATCCCATGCCCGAAGCCGAGCCCTTGTCGGCCATCGCCTCGATCACGGCGTCGATCCGCTCAACCCGCGCGATATGCTGCGCGCCCGGCAGAGCAGGGTTGCGATCGTACAGCCCGTCGACGTCGGAGAGCAGCACCACTCCCTGCGCCCCCGCCGCCTGCGCGACGCGCGCCGCGAGCCGGTCATTGTCGCCGAAGCGGATCTCCTCGGTCGCGACGCTGTCATTCTCGTTGAGCACCGGCACCACGCCGAGCCCGAGCAGCCGGTCGAGCGTCGCCGCGGCGTTGAGATAGCGCCGCCGGTCCTCGAGATCGTCGAGCGTCACCAGCATCTGCGCCGCGGTGAGGCCGTTGGCCCCCAGCGTCTCGGCCCAGACCTGGCTCAACGCGATCTGCCCGGTAGCCGCAGCCGCCTGTGCATCCTCGAGACTCGCGCGTCCGCCCTTGGCCAGCCCCAGCCGCCGCGCACCCAGCGCGATCGCGCCGGACGAGACCACCGCGACCTGCTGCCCCGCACGCGCGCGTTCGGCGATATCCGCCGCGATCCCCTCCAGCCACGCACGCCGCACGCCGCCTTCAGGGTCGACGAGCAGCGCCGAGCCGATCTTGACGACGATGCGCGGGCAGGATGCGGGCGGAAAAAGTGCCGTGCTCATCTCAAACCGGCGACCACTCGATCGCGTCCTCGCCATCGTCGTCGTCGCTCACCGCGCCGGGCTCCGGCCCGATCGCCTCGAGCAACTTGTCGAGCACCCAGTCGACGCCGACGCCGCTCGCGCCCGAGATCGGGATCACTTCCGCGCCGCTGGCTTCCTCGAGTTCGGCCGAGAGCGCCGCGATCAGTTCGTCGTCGAGCGTGTCGATCTTGTTGAGCGCGACGATCACCTGCTTGTCGGTGAGCCCGGCGCCGTAATTCTCAAGCTCGTCGCGGACGATGCGGTAGCTTTCCGCCACGTCCTCGTCGTTCGCATCCACCAAATGGAGCAGCACCCGGCAGCGTTCGATATGCCCGAGGAAACGGTCGCCGATCCCCGCGCCCTCGGCGGCACCCTCGATCAGCCCAGGAATGTCGGCGACCACGAACTCGCGTTGCTTGTGGCGCACCACGCCGAGCTGCGGCCGCGTGGTGGTGAAGGCATAGGCGCCGACCTTGGCCTGCGCATTGGTGACCGCATTGATGAAGGTCGACTTGCCGGCGTTGGGCAGCCCGACCAGCCCCGCGTCGGCGAGCAGCTTCAGGCGCAGCCACACCCAGGCCTCGTCGCTCGGCCAGCCGGTGCCGTGCTGGCGCGGGGCGCGGTTGGTCGATGTCTTGTAGCTGGCATTGCCGCGCCCGCCGTCGCCACCGCGCAGGAAGACGATGCGCTCGCCCACCTTGGTGAGGTCCGCGAGCAGCGTCCGCTCGTCGTCGTCGGCAAGGATCTGGGTGCCCACCGGCACCTTGATCACCAGATCGTCGCCGCCACCCCCGGTCCTGTTCGAGCCCGAGCCGCCCTGCCCGCGCGGCGCGCGGAAATGCTGGGTGTAGCGGAAGTCGATCAGCGTGTTGAGGCCGGCCACCGCCTCGAACACGATGTCGCCGCCCTTGCCGCCATTGCCGCCGTCGGGGCCGCCATATTCGATGAACTTCTCGCGCCGGAAGCTCACCGCGCCGGGGCCGCCGGCGCCCGAGCGCACGAAAATCTTCGCCTGATCCAGAAAATGCATGGGCCGTCATATAGACGCTGGCGCCGATCCGTCACCCCATGACGGGCCATCCGTCGTTTCGGGGTGGCGCATAGCCGAACCGGGAGTATAGGCTCTTCCTTTGGCAGCCGAGCGGCGCGCTTCGCGTCGGCGAACAGGACAAGGCGACCGGCGACCCCGCATGAATTCGATCGATCGCTACATGGCGCGGCTGATCGCGGTTCCGCTGATCTCGACGCTGCTGATCTCGGCGATGCTGCTCGTGCTCGATCGCATGCTGCGGCTGTTCGACTTCGTCGCGACCGAGGGCGGACCCGTCAGCGTCGTCTGGCGGATGCTCGCCAATCTGCTTCCCGAATATCTCGGGCTCGGCATCCCGATCGGGCTGATGCTCGGCTGCCTGCTCGCCTTCCGCCGCCTCGCCACCTCGTCCGAGCTCGACGTGCTGCGCGCGGTGGGGATCGGCTATACGCGGCTGCTGCGCGTGCCCTATATATACGCGATCGCGCTGGCGCTGCTCAACCTGACGATCGTCGGCTTCGTCCAGCCCTGGGCGCGCTACAATTACGAGCAGCTCCGCTTCGAGCTCCGCTCGGGCGCGCTCGGCGCGTCGATCAAGGTCGGCGAGTTCACCAGCTTCGGCAGCCGGATGACCCTCCGGATCGAGGGAAGCGCCAACGAGGGGCGTGACCTTTCGGGCATCTTCGTCCGCATGACCACGCGCGACGGGCCGCTGGCGGTGACCGCCGAGAAGGGCCAGTTCCTTCGCTCCGACGATCCCGACACGATCATCTTCCGGCTGACCAAGGGCACGCTCGTCCACACCGCCCAAGGCTCTGCGGTCCCGCGCGTGCTCACCTTCGACACGCACAACCTGCCGATCCCGCTGCCCAAATATGAGCAGTTCCGCGCGCGCGGCGACAAGAATCTCGAGCTGACGCTTCCCGAGCTCGCGGTGATCGGCCGCAACGACGCCGCGACCCAGACGCAGCGCGCCACCAGCCGCGCCGCGTTCCACTTCCGCCTCGCCGAAGTCGTGTCGATGTTCCTGCTGCCGATGCTCGCCGTCGCGCTCGGCATCCCACCGAAGCGATCGACCTCGGCGCTGGGCGTGTTCCTGTCGATCGTGATGATCGTCACCTATCACAAGGTGAACGAATACGGGCAGTCGTTCGGCAGCCTCGGCCGGGTCGATCCGATCATCGCCCTGTGGGTGCCGTTCGCGATCTTCGCGGGGCTGGTGATCTGGATGTACCGCACCGTCGCCTATGTCCCTGGCGGCCAGCCGATCGGGGGCCTTGAAAAGGCCTTTGCCAAGGCGTGGCGGGCGATCCGCAAGCGCCTGCCCGGCCGCCGCCGCAAGACGACCGAGATCCCGGCATGAGCCCGCTCAACTTCTTCCCGTCGCGCACCATGTCGCTCTACATGGGGCGGATGTTCCTCGTGCGCACCTTCGCCATCCTGGCGGCGTTGGTGCTCGTGCTCCAGGCGCTCGACCTGCTCAGCGAATCCGGACGCATCCTCGCCTTCGAGGGCAATGGCGAAGCCGAGGTCTGGCGCTATGTCGGGCTGCGCACGCCGGAGATCATCGCGCGCTTCCTGCCCTTCTCGGTGCTGCTCGGCACGATCCTCGCGCTGTCGCAGCTCAACCAGAACAGCGAAGTGATCGCGATGAAGGCGTCGGGACTCTCGGCGCACCAGGTGCTCGCGCCGCTGATCGTCGCCGCATTGGGCGTCGCCGCGCTCTCCTTCGCCTTCAACGAACGCATCGTCAGCCGCGCCACCGCCACGCTCGAGCAATGGAAGAAGGTCGATTACGGCCCCCTCCCCGTCGATCGCGGCGACCGATCGAACGTCTGGGTAAAGGACGGCGACGACCTGATCGTCGTCGGCCAGATCCGCGGCCGCGGCGACGCGGCGCAACTCTACGACATTTCCGTCTACGAGCGCTCCGGCCAGTCGCTCCGCTCGATCCTCACCGCCCGGCACGGCGTGCGCGACGGCGAGGGCTGGAAGGTCGACGGGGTGCAGCGCTTCGATGTCGCGGCGGGCAAGCTGACCCCGCTTCAGCCGCTCCGCATCGCCGACGGCGTGCGCCCCGACCAGTTCACGCTCAGCCACATCAACGCCGACGGGCTGTCCTTCACTGCGCTGCGCGAAGTGATCGACGATCTCACGGTCGCCGGCCGCCCGACCAAGGCGCTCGAGGGATCGCTGTGGCACAAGCTTTCGGGACCGCTCTCGTCGGTGCTGATGCCGCTGCTCGGCGCGGTCGCGGCCTTCGGAATCGCGCGCTCGGGCAAGCTGTTCGTGCGGGCCGTGATCGGCATGGCGCTCGGCTTCCTCTATTTCGTCGCGGACAATTTCGCGCTGGCGATGGGCAATCTAGGCGCCTATCCGCCCTTCCTCGCCGCCTGGGCGCCGTTCCTGCTGTTTCTGATGATCGGGGAAGCGGTACTGCTCAGGACCGAAGAATAGCCCTTTCATGAGCGCGACGATCCCCGGCCCGGACGGACAACCCCGCTGCCGCTGGTGCGCGGCGGCGCCCGAGTTCCTGCCCTATCACGACCGCGAATGGGGCTTCCCGGTCGGCGACGATCGCCGGCTGTTCGAGAAGCTCTGCCTCGAAGGCTTCCAGTCGGGCCTGAGCTGGCGCACGATCCTCGCCAAGCGCGAGAATTTCCGCGCCGCCTTTCACGGCTTTGATTTCGACCGGGTCGCGACCTTCACCGATGCGGACGTGGAGCGCCTGCTCGGCGACGCGGGCATCGTCCGCCATCGCGGCAAGATCGCCGCCGTCGTCAACAACGCGAAGCGGCTGCAGGAGCTCGTGAAGCAGGAGGGTCCGTTCGCCGCCTATATCTGGCGTTTCGAGCCCCGGCCCGAGGAACTGGCACCCCCGCAGACCGCCTCGACTTCGGTCACGTCGATCGCCCTGTCGAAGGACCTCAAGAAGCGGGGCTGGGCCTTTGTCGGCCCGACCACGGTCTATGCCTTCATGCAGGCCATGGGCTTGATCAACGATCATGCTGAAGGCTGCGTCGTGCGAGAGCAGGCGGCGGAGGCGCGGAGGGCGTTCAAGGTGCCTATCTAAGCACCGTTGCGCGCGTTCGGTATCCCGCTAGTCTTGCATGGTGATCTCCACCCTCCATTCGTTGTTCATCACGGTGCTCGGCCCTCCGCTGGTGCTCCTGCTTTGGGCGCATCTGATCCGTCCGCACTGGAGCGGATTCGACCTGCTCGCGCTCGCGATCGCAGCGGCAACAGGCTTGTCGGGCATCGCTACCGCTCGCTGGTCCGATCTTGTGAAAGTCGCGGGCGCAGGCATCTGGCTGACGATCGCCATCGTCACCTGGCCCTATCCGATACTGGGCATCGTCTGCACCACCGGCGATTGCCTCTAGTCAAACGAAACGGGCCGGCCCCGCGAAGGGCCGGCCCGCTATCGCTTTACCGATGCGTCGAGCCTAGCGCCGCGCGCCCATCGTGCTCCGCGCCAGCTGGCCGACCAGCCCCGGCAGGCCCTTGTAGCTCGCCTTGTGATAGGGCGAGTCCGGCTCGAGCATCGCGGTCAGGCGGCGATGCGCAATCCCCAGATTGTGATAGGGCACGCTCGGCAGCAGATGGTGCAGCGCGTGATAGCGCAGGCCTACCGGCGCCCAGAGCGCGGGCAGCAACCCCGGCGGCGGCACGTTGACGCTGTCGAGATACTGGGCGGTGACGGTCATCGCCTCGCCTTCATTCTCCCATAGATGCGCGACCAGAGTGCGAATCTGGTTGATCACCGTGACCGCGCTGATCACCCCGAGGAAGATCAGGAAGGCGCCCAGCGGGATCACGCCAGTGGCGGTCAACGCGATCAGCGCGATCGCCCAGACGCTCGTCGCGACTTCCTGCGCCAGCCAGCGCGTGCGGTCGGCGCCCTCGGCTGGTCGACGGCGGAAGGCGGGATTGATCACAAGCCCCGAATAGCGCTCGCGCACGATGCGGCGCAGCGGCGGCACCGCCAGCGACAACGGCGAAAGCACCGCGTAGCGCAGCAGCAGCCCGATCGGTGCCAGCGCGGAGACGAGCACGAACAGCGGCAGCGTCCAGGGCTTCATCAGCGCCAGCGGCAGATATTCGGGGTCCTCGACCGTGCCGTAGCGGGTGCGGGCATGATGGAGGTTGTGAACACCCTCGTACATGAAGGACGGCACCATCAGCGGCACGCCGACCAGCGTGTTCCACACCAGCCGGAAGCCCGGCAGGTTGCTGTGCTTCAAATGGCTGATCTCGTGGATGAAGAGCAGGGCGCGATAGAGAGCGAGCACCGCCACCGCCGCGGCGAGCAGCGCCCAGCCGGTCGACGGCGCCAGGATCGTCGCCGCCAGCGCGCCATAGCCGATCGCGGCCGAAGCCAGCATGTCGGTCCAGAAGATGGCCCGGTTAGGCTTGTGCAGGTCGCGCGCAATCTCGGCGGCGGCGCGGAGCATCGCCTTGTCGTCGGCGATGCGCCCCGCCGCGGCGCGCGCTGTCGGCGCGGCCGGTGCCGCCGCCTCGCGCAAATCCAGTGCGATAGAAGGGTTCATAGGTACGTCCATTGCCCGTAGATAGTGGCTAGAACGGGGCAGCAACAGGGGGATGCCGCGACGCAGCAGGTTCCGCTTGACAAGCATGGGCCTCTGGCGGGACTTCGGCGCATCTCTGTCAAAGGCGCCCGTTCATGCCCGCACCCGTCGTCCGCCCCGTCACGTCCAAGGCGGACATCAACGCATTCGTCGAGCTCGCCTATCGCCTGAACGGCGACGATCCCCATTGGGTCGCCCCGCTGCGCGACGAAGTGAAGGCGACGATAAGCCCGGCGAAGAATGGCTGGTTCAGCCATGCCGAGGCGCAATTGTTCCTCGCCGAGCGCGACGGCAAGCCCGTCGGCCGCATCTCCGCGCATATCGACCGCCTCGCGCTCGAGATGCCGCCCGAGCAGGGCTTCGGCCCCGGCACTGGCTTCTGGGGATTCTTCGATGCCGAGGACGAGGAGACCGCCGTCGCGCTGATCGCGCAGGCCGAGGCGTGGCTGCGCGACAAGGGCATGACCCGCGCACTCGGCCCGGTCAGCCTGTCGATCTGGGAAGAGCCCGGCCTGCTGGTCAAGGGCCACGACCATTCGCCGACGGTGCTGATGGGGCACCATCCCGCGCGTTATCAGGGCTGGATCGAGGCGCAGGGCTATGCCCCCGCCAAGAAGCTGGTGACCTATGAGCTCGACATCACGCAGCAATTCCCGCCGCTCGTGCAGCGCATCGTCGCCGCGGGCGAGAAGAATGCGCGTATCCGCATCCGCAACGTCGACAAGTCGCGCTTCGACGAGGAGGCCGCGGTCATCCTCGCGATCCTCAACGATGCATGGTCGGACAATTGGGGCTTCGTGCCGCTGACCCAGCCCGAGATCGACGATGTCGGCAAGAAGCTCAAGCCGCTCGTCTTCGAGGATCTGATCATGATCGCCGAGCTCGACGGCGAGCCGGTGGCCTTCATGATCACCCTGCCCGACCTCAACGAGCCGCTGAAGCCGCTCAAGGGCTCGCTCCTCCCCTTCGGCTGGGCGAAGCTCCTGCTATGGCTGCGCAAGCCCAAGGCCCGCACGATGCGCGTGCCGCTGATGGGCGTGGTCAAGAAGCTGCAGAGCTCGCGGATGGCGAGCCAGCTCGCCTTCATGATGATCGAATATATCCGCCGCGCCGCGGTTCCCAATTATGGCGCGAGCCGCGGCGAGATCGGCTGGATCCTCGAGGACAATCAGGGAATGATCGCCATCGCGGACACGATCGAGAGCCGGGTAAACCGCGAATATGTGATCTACCAGAAGCCGATCTGAGGGCGAGCCCGCGGCGGCACATCCGTCCGCCGCGGGCCTCCGGTTACTTCTGCTCGGCGGCGGCGGCGGGATCGACCCCGGTCTTGGCGATCCACTGCTCGCGGGTCATGCAGGTCTTGGCGTTGAAGATCGTGCCGGTGGTCGTCTGCGGCTTGACGCAGTAGCGCCGCTCCTTGCTCGCCTTTGCGGAAGACTTGGCCGGCGTGTCGCTGGTCGGGTCCGCGGCATAGGCCGGCGCGGTGGCGCCCGCGACGAGGACAGCGGCGGCGACGATGGCGGCGGCAGCGCTCGAGATGCGGCGGCCGGTGGTGCGATTGCTGAACATTATCCCTGACTCCTTTACTTTCAGACACCAGGCGCTCCCTCGTTTCGCCTGCGCCATAAGCATTGCATCGCCCGTGCCAGTTTCCAGAGATGTGGAATTTCAATGACTTGACTGTGTTACGTTTCAAAGTCACTGCTATAATACAGCAATACACGCCAAAATTTGGCGGATGGCGCCCGCCAGTGTCCGGAAAGGGACAATGGCCGGTGTCCGGAATCGGTCGCGACTGTCCGATTCCGTAGCGGCAACTCGTGTTCGTGCGGGGAGGGTCAGCGCCTCAGCGCAAGGTCACCCAGGTCGGGGCGTGGTCGCTCGCGCGCTCGCGGCCGCGATAGTCCTTGTCGACGCCTGCCCCCACGAGCCGGTCGGCGGCCTGGGGGCTCAGCAGCAGATGGTCGATGCGGAACCCCGCGTCGCGCTGCCAGCAGCCGGCCTGATAGTCCCAGAAGGTCCAGATCCCGCCGGCCGGGAAGCGCGTCCTGAGCGCGTCGGTCCAGCCCTGCGCGAGCAGGCCGCGATAGCGCTGACGCGATTCGGGCTGCATCAATGCGTCGGTCGCCATCGCGCGCACCGAGAAGGTGTCGTCGTCATTGGGGATGACGTTATAGTCGCCTGCCAGCACCACCGGCCGTTCCTCGGCGAGCAGCGCGCGGGCGCGATCCGCCAGCCGCTCCATCCATTTGAGCTTGTAGTCGAACTTGGGTCCCGGCTGCGGATTGCCGTTGGGCAGATAGATCGAGGCGATCACCAGATCGCCGACCTCGACCTCGACATAGCGGCTGTGCGCATCCTCGGGATCGCCCGCGAGCCCGCGCTGGCGCTCGACCGGCTGTTGCCCGCGCGCGAGCACCGCGACGCCGTTGAAACCCTTCTGCCCATGCCAGACGGCACCGTAACCCGCCTTCTCGATCTCGCCGACAGGCAGCGTCTCGTCGGCGCCCTTGAGCTCCTGGAGGCACACCAAATCGGGCTTCTGCTCGTCGAGATATTCGAGCAGGCGCTCCATGCGCGCCTTGATCCCGTTGACGTTGTACGTGACGATCTTGGGCAAGGTCAGACCGAGAAGCTGGTGCCGCAGCCGCAGCCCGAGGCCGCGTTGGGATTGCTGACGTTGAAATGCGCGCCGCCGAGCGAGTCGACGAAATCGACCTGCGCCCCGCGGACGAGATCGAGGCTGATCGAATCCACCACCAGCCGCACCCCGTCGACCTCGGCGACGGTGTCGTCGCCCTCGACTGCGTCGGCAAAGCCGAACTTGTACTGGAAGCCCGAGCACCCGCCGCCCTCGACCGAGAGCCGCAGGATCGCGGGCTTGCCCTGCTTCGCCGCGATCGCCGCTACCCGCGCGGCCGCGGCCGGGGTAAGCGCGATGTCAGGCTGGGTGATCGTCGCCATGCCGCCGAGATAGGGGCGCGGCGCCGCGGTGGCAATGCGTCACGGCCGTTGTGGACATCGCATGACCCCGGCGCGCGAGCTGAGCCGAGATTTTCATTCTGCGAGAGATGCTTGCCGCGTCAGGCGTGATACAATGGAAATATGGATGCAAGGGTAACCACAAGCGGCGGGCAACCGGCGGCGCTTCGGCGGCGCAATCGCGCCCGCCCGCCCGGCATTGCTGCGGGCGGCACCACACCATGACCGGCCTCCCCGCACAGCGCGAGCGGATGCCGCGGAAGAATCTGATGCTGGCCGCTTCGATCGAATCGGCCGGGATGCGCGCGCCGGTGCGCATCCGAAACCTCTCCGAAAGCGGGGCGATGCTCGACGGCGCGGTGCTTCCCGAGGCGGGCGCCCCGGTCATGCTGCTCCGCGCCGACATCCAGGTCGCCGCGATCGTCGTCTGGCGCGAGGCTGGACGCTGCGGGATCCGGTTCGACAATATCGCCGCCTCGGTCGACGAATGGGTCACGGGCAAGCGCGCGGCGTCGTTCAACGGCCAGCGGGGCCAGGCGCGGGTGGACGCGATCCAGACCGCCGTCCGCGCCGGCTCCGCGCTTCCGCCGGAACCGGGGCTCGCTGCGGCCAAGGCATTGCGCCCGGGCGAACTCGAGCAGCGCATCTCGGAAGAGATCGTCTACGTCCAGCGCCTGATCGACGCGCTGGGCGAGGAACTGGTCGAGGACCCGGTGATGCTCCAGCGGCATTCGCGGGTGCTGCAGAATCTCGACCGGGCCAGCCAGGTGCTGGCGCATCTCGGCACGGTGCTGGCGGCGGAGGACCGCGCTGCCGCGGCGCAGGACGTAGCGATGCAGGATCTGCGCGAACGCCTGCTGCGCAAGCCGATCTTTTAGGGCGTATCGCCATTCCGGCGAGCGAGGACTTTATCCTCCCCCGCCAGGGGGAGGTGTCAGCCGCAGGCTGACGGAGGGGGCGGAATCATTGCGCTCGGTTGGAGAGGGCGCTGCTAACCTCCCCCTCCGACGCCTTCGGCGCCACCTCCCCCTGACGGGGGAGGATTTGAAGGTCGATACGTCCTGGGATGTATCGGAGCCGGTGCCGGGGTCATAGCCCCGGCACTCCTCTCCTGCCTCTTACTTCGCGGGGCCGCCGACGCCGCCCTGCGCGCGGTTCTGGACCGCGGTCAGATATTCGCCGCTCTGCAGGAACGGGATCGGATTGACCGCCTTCCCGTCGACGCGGACTTCATAATGGAGGTGGCTGCCGGTCGAACGGCCGGTCGAGCCCATCAAGCCGATCATCTGCCCGCGGCGGACGCGGGTGTTGTCGGCGACCAGGATTTTCGAGAGGTGGCCGTAGCGCGTCTCGATGCCGCGGCCATGGTTGATCTGGACGAGGTTGCCGTAGCCGCCCTGGCGGCCGGCATGGCTGATCACGCCGTCGGCGGTCGCGTAGATCGGCGTGCCGATCGTGCCGGGGATGTCGACGCCGGCGTGCATCGCCGCGGTGCCGCGGAACGGATCCGAGCGGACGCCGAAGCTCGAAGTGAAGAGCATCTTGTCGACCGGCTGCATCGACGGGATCGAGATCACCGTCTGCTCGAGCGCGTCGAGCTTCTTCCAGGTCAGGAACAGCGCGCGGAACTGCGCATCGGCGCTCTCGGCCGAATCCGAACCCGCCACGGTGTCGTTATTGTCGTCCATCGGCTCATAGGGGCCGCCCATCGCGCCGCTCACGCGGACAAAGCGTTCGGGGGCGAGGCCGAGGCGGCGGAAATGGCTGGCGGTCTGCTGATAGCGCGCCTCGCCCGCGACGATCGCCTTGCCGGCGAGGGCGGCCTGGCGCTGCTCGACCTCGCGCAGCGGCGCGAGCATCTCGTTGGCGACGGCGCTGGTCTCCGTCGCGGTCTCGGCGAGCGCGGCGTCGAGCGCGACGGCATCGCCCTTGCCCGAGAGCACCGCGGAGATCAGCGCCTGGCGCTGCTCGACGCGGGCGGCCTGCAGCCGGGCGGCTTCCTTGGCGGCGGCGACTTCGGCCTGCATCTTGGCGACCTGCGCGCGCATCTGGGCGACCTGTGCCTCGGGCGAACCCGGGACCGCCGCGCTCACGCCGCTGACGGCGATCGCGCCGGCCATCGCCTGCGACACGCCATAGCCCGAGAAGAGGACGGTGACCGTCGCGACCCCGGCGAGCAGCGCCTGGGTGCGGCCGGCGATGCTGAAACGGCGCAGATCGCGGCCGTCATGGAAAATAAAATCGCGGGTAGTGAAAAAATCGCGGAACCGCTTGCCCAGGTTCGCATTCTTGTCGTTCGAAACGTTAGCCATGAGTCCCCGGCGGTCCAAGGCAAGCGCGCACCGATGCGACCCGGTGATCGGCTTACAAAAATCCCAAAGTTCCAGCTGCAGCCCCTCCGCGTCTG
This sequence comes from Sphingomonas sp., assembly GCF_026460985.1. Lineage (GTDB taxonomy): Bacteria > Pseudomonadota > Alphaproteobacteria > Sphingomonadales > Sphingomonadaceae > Sphingomonas. The sequence continues at coordinate 72,388 of NZ_JAPKNM010000096.1, read as the reverse complement.
GACGCATCGGGTTTTGGCCAGAGAAATCAGGGGACCGCAAGCGCTTGGTAGTAACCACGCGTCAGACCGGCTGAGTCGCGCGCCGAGTCGTTGAACGGAGGTTTAATCAGCCCCCGGAAATAGGTGCTAACCAGCCTCTGCCAGGTGGTTTCGGGGTTAATATTTTGTTCAGCACAGGCTGATTCGAACCACCGCGTACCGGCCCGGACATGGATCACTTCGTCGGTCAGGATCCGGGTCAGGATCTTCGCCGTGGCAGTATCACCCACTGCTTGGAATCGCTCGATCGTGGAAGGGGTTACGTCGAGTCCGCGTGCCTCGAGCACCATCGGCACCACCGCCAGCCGCGCGAGTGCGTCGTGCGCCGTGGCGGCAGCCGCGTCCCACAATCCGTCATGCGCGGGCATCGCGCCATAGTGGCTGCCGAGCTGGCGGAGGCGACGGTCGAGCAATGCGAAATGCATCGCTTCGTCGGCGCCGACCTGCATCCAGTCATCGGTGAAGCCGCGCGCGAATTGCCCGCCGAACCTGCCCACGGCGTCGAAGGCGAGGTCGATCGCGGCGAACTCGATATGCGCCAGTGCGTGGATCAGCGCGACGCGCCCGCGCTCCGATCCGCCCTTGCCGCGCTTGGGCATCTGGTTGGGCGGCAACAGTTCGGGCCGCGCCGGCCGGGCCGGCCGATCGGGCATCGCCACGTCGAAGCGATGGTCGAGCCGTCCCAGCCGCCAGTCGCGCGCCGCCGCCCGCGCCGCCTTGACCTTGGCGAGCGGCTCCGCGGCGTCGAGCACCGCCCGCGCCGCTTCGGCGACGCTGCGGCTCACTTGCCCAACATCTCCCGCGCCGCCGCGAGCACCGCCTCGGCATGCCCCGGCACGCGCACCTTGCGCCACGCGCGGAACAGCTTGCCCTCGCCATCGAACAGGAAGGTCGAGCGGTCCACGCCCATGTAGCGCCGCCCGTAGAGCTGCTTCTCGACCCACACGCCAAAGGCTTCCATAACGCTCCCGTCATCGGTCGCGAGCGGCACGGTCAGGCTGTATTTTTCCGAGAACTTCCTGTGCTTTGCGGCACTGTCCTTCGAGACGCCGAGAAGTTCCACGCCGAGCGCCGCGAAGTCGGGCAGCAGCGCGGAGAAGTCCTGCGCCTCGCGCGTGCAGCCGGCCGTGTCGTCCTTGGGATAGAAATAGAGGAGGAGCGGCCCGCCTTGCCTGGCCAGCGCGATCCGGCCTTCGGGGCCCTCCAGCTCCACTGCGGGGAGCGCATCGCCCGGTTCGATCATCCTCGGTCTCCGCTCAGGCGCCGGCGCGGACCTCCGCCCAGCAATCGGCCACCTCCTGCCGGGTCCGCTCGAGCGAGGCAACCACCTCCTCCCACGAACCCAGGCCCACCGCCCGCGCGATCAGCGCCTGGGTCGTCTCCCCGGGCGGCTGCGCGTCGGGGGCGACCAGCCGCAGCGTCACCAGCAACCGCGAGAGCAGCGCATGGGCGCCGACCATCGTCTCCGAGAGCAGCCCCTGCCCCGCCAGCAGCCGGATCGCCTCGCGCAATCGGGGGGTGAAGGCGGTCTTGTGGCGCAGCTGGAGCACGTGCACCGCGAATTCGAGGTCGACGAGCCCGCCGGGGAGCAATTTCGCGTCGAGCGGCCCTGCCGGTGGCTTGTGCGCCGCCATGTCCGCGCGCATCTTCACCGCATCGGCAAGGATGTCGCGCTCGGGCCGCGCGCCGTGCAGTACGTCGTCGACGATTTCCTGCACCGCCGCCCGCGCCTGCGCCGATCCGAACACCGGCCGCGCCCGGGTCAGCGCCATATGCTCCCATGTCCAGGCGTCCTCGCGCTGGTAGCGCGCGAAGCCGTCGAGCGACACCGAGAGCGGACCCTGCGCGCCCGACGGCCGCAGCCGCGTATCGACGTCGTAGAGCGGCCCCGCCGCGGTCGCGACCGACAGCGCCGCCGTCACGCGCTGCGCCAGCCGGTTGTAGTAAGTCACCGCCCCCAGCGGCTTCGCCCCGTCGGATTCGGCGGAATAGTCGCCAGTGAACAGATAGATCAGGTCGAGGTCCGAAGCGTGGGTGAGCGCCTGCCCGCCCATCCGCCCGAGCGCGAGGATCACCAATTCGCTGTCCGGCACGCGCCCGTGCGCCCGGGTGAACTCCTCGACCGTCGCCGCGGCGAGCACTTCGATCGCCGCCTCGGCTATCCGCGCATAGCCGGCCGACACCTCGAGCGGATCGCTCGCCCCCGCGACGATCTGCGCGCCGAGCGCGAAGCGCTTCTCGCCGACCAGCCGCCGGACATGTTCGAGCTGCCACTGATAGTCCGCCCCGCGCTCGCGCGCCGCCATCGCCTCGATCAGCAGGGGCAATTCGGCCACGGGCTCGAGCGCGCTCGCGTCGATCAGCCCGTCGAGCAGCTCCGCGCGCCGCCCGAGCTGCTCGGCGAGCGTCGGCGCATGGCACAGGATCGCGCTCATCAGCTGGCGAAGCCCGGGCTGCGCCTCGAGCAGCCGGAAGAAGTTGATCGCGCTCGGCAGCCGCGAGAGCATCGCGTCGAAGCGCGTGATCGCGTGCGTGCTGTCGGGCGCCTCAGCGAACGCGTCGATCAGCCCGGGCAGCAGCGCTTCGAGCGCCTCGCGCGCCTGGGGCGAGCGCAACGCCGGATAGCCGCCTCCGCGCCACCCCTCGACGATGCGCAGCGCGCCGCCCGGATGGTCGAACCCCGCCGTGCGCAGCCGCGCCTCCAACGTCTCGGGATCGGAGGGAAGCCGCGGCTCCTCCTCACCTGCCAGCGAATCGTAGACGGTCCCCGCGCGCTCGACATGCGGCCGCAGCCGCGAGATCAGCGCCGCGCCGTCCGCCAGCCCGTGCAGCGCAGCGACATTGTCGAGCTGCGCCTGCCCGGCGGGCAATGTGTGCGTCTGGAGATCGTCGACCATCTGCAGCCGGTGCTCGACCGTGCGCAGCTCGGTATAGGCCGCGGCGAGCGCCGCCGCGTCTTGCGCGTCGATCCGCCCATCCGCCGCCAGTGCCGCCAGCGCGTCGCGCGTCGCTGGTGCCCGTAGCGCAGGATCGCGGCCGCCATGGATGAGCTGGTGGATCTGCGCGAAGAACTCGACCTCGCGGATTCCGCCGCGCCCGCGCTTGAGGTCGTAGCCCGGGCCGAACGCCTGCGCCTGGGCATAATGGTCGCGGATCCGGCGCGAGATGTCGCGGATCTCGCGGATCGTCCCGTAATCGACCGCGCGGCGCCAGACGAACGGGCGGATCGCGGCGAGGAAGCGCTCGCCCAGCGCCAGGTCGCCCGCACAGGCGCGCGCGCGGATGAAGGCGGCGCGCTCCCAGGGCAGCGCCTGCGATTCGTAATAGGAGATCGCCGCGTTCACCGGCAGCGCGATCGGCGTGACCTCGGGCGAGGGACGCAGCCGCAGGTCGACGCGCATCACATAGCCGTCGGCATCGCGCGCCTGGAGAAGCTCGATCACCCGCCGGCCGATCCGCACCGCCGCTTCCTCGGGCACTTCGCGCGGGCGGCAGGGCAATGTCAGAGGATCGAAGATCAGGATAGGGTCGATGTCCGACGAGTAATTGAGCTCGTGGCTGCCGAGCTTGCCGAGCGCGATCGCGGCGAAACCCTGCGGCTCGGCGTCGGGCGTCCGCTCGCGGATCGCGGTGCGGATGGCGCGGTCGAGGGCGTCGTCGGCGAAGTCGCTGAGCAACCGCGTGACGCGCGTCAGATCGAAGCGCCCCGCCAGGTCGCCCAGCGCGACCAGCAGCGCCAGCCGCCGCCGCTCGAGCCGCAACCTCCGCGACTCGGGCATTTCCTCGCCAAGTGCACGCGCAGCTTTCAGCGGATCATCGAGCGCCGGTTCCAGCTTCTCGACCAGCTGCGACTCGCGATCGAGCAGCATCGCGAGGAAGGGCGCATGCGATCGGGCACGATCAACGGCGCGCTGCAAGTCCCGGGAATTCATCCGGAAACCCCTTGCCGAAGCGCGGCAGGGACAACACATTTGGCAGAGTCAAGCAACAAATGTGAATCCGAGGCGTTTTTATATCGTGACCCGCACGTCATCCTGCTCAGCCCCCGAGGCACCTCCCCGCGCTTATCGCGTCGAGCGGCCCCGCGCCAGCGACGCGATCGCGCTGTCGCTGCGCGACGCCTTCGATCGCGAGGCGGGACTGCCCGGCGACATGGTGGCGCTGCTCCGCCGCCTCAACCGGATCGTCGCGCATTGAGGCGCGAGGCTATTCGTGGCGCTCGCGGCTGAGATCGTCGACTTCGCCCATGATCGTGTCGAGCGCGCTCTTGCCGCCGGGATTGGGCAGGCTCTCGCGCCGCGACGGCAATTGCCCTTCGGTCAGCAGCGCCTCGAGCGCGACGCGGCCGCGGGCGACGCGGCTCTTGATCGTGCCGACCGCGACGTTGCAGATCTCGGCCGCCTCCTCATAGGCGAATCCGCCCGCACCGACGAGGATCAACGCCTCGCGCTGCGGCTGCGGCAGGTGCAGCAAGGCGCGCTGCATGTCGTTCAGTTCGACATGCCGGTCCTGGCTCGCGGGCGCCGCCAGCAGCCGGTCGGCGACCAGATCGTCCCACTCGCCCTTGAAGCGCGCGCGGCGCATCTGCGAGAGATAGAGGTTGCGCAGGATGATGAAGGTCCATGCGCGCATGTTGGTGCCCGCCTGGAAGCGCTGGCGCGCCGCCCAGGCCTTGAGCAAGGTCTCCTGCACCAGATCGTCGGCAAGGTCGCGGCTGCCCGAGAGCGAGCGGCCGAACGCGCGCAAATGCGGGATCACGGTCGCGAGCTGCTTCTTGAACTCGGGATCGGATAGCGCAACGTGCTCGCGCGGCGGCTCGGCTGCCGCGTCCTCGCGATCGTCGGGCAGTTCGGACTCAGTCATTCGATCCCGTTCAGTTTCGCGTGCCGCTGTGCGGCGCTGATTGGAGATAGGCGGCGCAGGCGCGATTGCCAGCCTTTTCGGCGACGGTCCGAAGGGTTCAGGACCAGAGGAGGAAGGCGAAGACGATGATCACCAGCGCCAGGCCGAAGCCCAGCACGTAGCGCGTCATGTGCGGTGTGGTGCCGGCGCGGGCGCGATCGGTGGAGATATGGATGGGTTCGTCGTTCTCAGCCATGCCCTCTCAACCCGTCAGAACCGTTTTGGGTCCGTATCGTGTGGAACCCGCGCCGGTTTTTCACGCCGTGGCGGGCACCGTGGCTTGGTCGAAGAACAATGCCTGGCTGATCGTCGTCTTCACCGTCTCGCGCTGGAAGGGCTTGGTGATCAGGAAGGTCGGCTCGGGGCGCTCGCCGGTCAGCAGCCGCTCGGGGAAGGCGGTGATGAAGATCACCGGCAGGCTGAATTCGGCGAGGATGTCCTTGACCGCGTCGATGCCCGAGCTGTCGTCGGCGAGCTGGATGTCGGCGAGGACGAGGCCCGGACGGTCCTCCATCGCCAGCGCCACCGCCTCATCGCGCGTGACCGCGACGCCGGTGACCTCATGGCCCAGGTCGCGGACGATCTGCTCGAGGTCCATCGCGATCAGCGGCTCGTCCTCGATGATCATCACGCGGGTGCGCGTCTGGCGCTCGATCTCGGCGACCGCCTCGGCGACGAGCGCGGAGACCTGGCCCGGCTCCTCCTCGATCAGATAACCGGCATCCTCGATGCTGAAGCCCTCGACCGTGGTCAGCAGCAGCGCCTGGCGCGACAGCGGCGTGAGCCGCGCGAGCCGCTTGCGCGCGATCGTCTCGGCCGGGTTGGACGTGTCCGCGACGATGTCGTCCTCTTCGAGGTGAGTCGACTGCCAGATCGCCTGGAAGGTGCGATAGAGCCCCAGTCGCGGATCGACTTCGCGCGGAAACTGGTCGGGCGCCGCCACGATCGCCTCGAGCGCCGCGCGTACATAGCGGTCGCCTTCGGCCTGGCTGCCGGTGAGTGCGCGCGCGTAGCGGCGAAGCAGAGGAAGATGCGGCGCGAGTTGCTGACCAAGCGACATAAGGGAACTTCTCTCCTTCGAAAGCGCGGGCCGCATTTCTCGCGCCCCGACGTTTCCATTGCAATCGTTTCTGCTGTCCGAAGGGAGCCCCTCCCTGGATTTCGCATCGCCTGTGGAACAATCGACGCGCTATTTGGTTTCATCGGCCAGTCCATGTGGCGCGCCGTGCGCCACGAGCGCTTGCGCTCCGGCGTCATGGCGTTAATCGGGCATAGGATGCTCATGCGTGCTTCACAGTCCGGGTCCCGGACAGCTCGGGTCCTCACGGGGGGAATTGGTGCGTTCCGCTAAGGATGAGACGAACAGGCCGCCCAAGCCAAGAGGCGGAACGGAGAGCCGCAAACCCGGCCGCAGCGTGGGCGACGCGCTGCGCCAGGCCTATGACGAAGCCGTTCGCGAAGCAGTGCCCGATGATTTGCTCGACCTGCTGAAGAAGCTCGACTAGCCAGATTCTATGGACAGCACCGACCTGGAACCGCACGCGAGGGGTCCCGCGGCGGCGCTGGCGCGCATGCCGACGGGTGCCAAAGTCTTCCTGATCCTGGTCGGCGCCCTGCTCCCGCTCGCGCTGATCGCCCTGTTCACCACCATCCGAACGACCCAGTCCGCCGATACCGAGGCGCGCGCGCGGCTCCACGCGATCGCCGACGAGAGCTCGGGCATCGTCGAGAACGCGCTGAGCAACCAGGTGAGCCAGATGAGCCGCACGCTCGCCGCGCTCGAGCAGGACCCGCAGGACGCGCCGAGCTGCACCCAGCTCGCCGGCAGCTTCGCGGCGCAGGGCAATGTCCGTTTCGCGATCGCCGACCAGCGTGGGCGCATCGTGTGCGGGCAGCGTTTCTCGCTTCCCGCGGCGCCGGCGCTGCGCCCTTCCGAGGTGCGCGCCTCCTTCCTCGACGACGGGCTGGCCATCCGCATCGGCGGCGCCCTGGGGATGAACGCGACCGCCTGGTATCCGGTGTCGGCGCTTTCGGCGCTCGCGCGGCCGAGCGGCTTCGTGCCCGATTACGGCGCCGCCCTCGTCCGCGACGGCGAGCGGCTGGTCCTGCGCGATCTCGACGCCTCGGGCCCGCTGGGGCGCCGCGAGACCGCGCGCAGCGACCTGTCGCTCGACGATCTTGCCCTCGAAATGTCGGTCCCCGGCGCGCCGATCACGTCGCCGCTGATCATCGCCACCGTGCTCCTCGTGCTGATGTGGATCGCCGCCGCGGCGATCGGCTGGTTCGTGGTCGATCGGCTGCTGATCCGCCCGCTCAGGCGGCTGCGCACCAGCGTCGGCAAGTACCAGCCGGGCGAGGTCCTCGACATGAAGCGCTTCGGCGCCATGCCGGCGCAGGAGATCCGCGAGCTGGGCGACACGTTCCAGCAGATCACCCGCACCGTCCAGATCCACGAAGCCGATCTCGCCGAGGGGCTGGTGCGCCAGACGCGGCTGACGCGCGAGGTCCATCACCGGGTCAAGAACAACCTCCAGGTCATCTCCAGCCTGATCAATTTCCACGCGCGCGGCGCGAAGAGCGCCGAGGCGAGCGAGGCCTATGCCTCGATCCAGCGCCGGGTCGACGCGCTCGCGGTGGTCCACCGCCACCATTATGCCGAGCTCGAGGAGAATCGCGGGCTGGAGCTACGCTCGGTGCTCGGCGAGCTCGCCGCCAACATCCGCGCCACCGCGCCCGAGCGCGCGGCGGGCCTCGGCATCACGCTCGAGATCGAGCCGCTGCTGGTCAACCAGGACGTGGCGATCGCAGTCGCCTTCCTGATCACTGAGCTGGTCGAGCTGGCGGTCAGCTGCAACCCCACCACCCAGGTCCGGATCTCGGTCAAGGGCGGCGAGGACGAGGATCGCGCCACGCTGCGCGTCAACGCGCCCGCCTTGGTCGGGAGCGCCGAGCTCGAGGCGCTGCTGGAGAGCCGCTACGGCCGGGTGATCGCGGGCCTCGCGCGCCAGCTCCGCACCCGGCTCCACCACGACCCCCTGGTCGGCGCCTATGAGGCCTCGATCGCGATCACCGGGCGCCCCTGAACCCCCTCGAAAAAAAATGTGCCAGAGCGGGAACCCGGGCACGCAATGTACGTTCTGCACCTCGGATAGTGACCTTTTGCCCCCCCGCTCTCGCTATCCAAGACATGGGCCCGGAAGCGTCAACCCTCCCCCCCCCCGGTGACGCTTCCGGGCCTAACATTTTCTGGGAACATCGGAATTTGCGCACCGCTCGGCCGTCACTTCGTGCCTGAAGCGGAACGATTTCCGATGCTCGGGCATTTCTTCCCTGCACCCAATGCGCAAGTTGGAGAGTTTCGATGCGTAAGATTTTCACCTGTGCCGCGCTTGCCGGCGCGATCCTGGTCTCGGCCTGCAACACCATCGAAGGTGTCGGCCGCGACGTGGCATCCGCCGGCGACACGGTCGCCGACGCCGCCGACGACAACAAATAAGTCGTCCCGCCGGTTTTCAGGAAACCCCTCCCGCTCGGGAGGGGTTTTTCGTATCAGGAAGCCGGCTCGCTCTCGACTGCGCGCTCGCGCCGCCGCCGCGTGAACCAGATCGCGATCAGCGCGAGGAAATAGAGCCCGACCAGCGGCACCGCGAGCAGCAACTGCGATCCCACGTCGGGCGGGGTCAGCACGGCCGACAAGGCGAACGCCCCGACCACCGCATAGCGCCATGCGCCCTTCAATTGCTCGTAGGTGACGATCCCCGCATGCTCGAGCAGCATCAGCAGCACCGGCAGCAGGAACGACAGCCCGAAGCCGAAGATGAACTGCATCACGAACTTCAGATACTCGTTCACTTCCGGCAGCGCCTGTTGCTGCACGCCGCCGGCCAGCTCGCCCTGGAAGCCGAGCAGGAACTTGAGCGCCACCGGGATGGCGATGAAATACGCCATGCACGCCCCGGCGATGAACAACACCGGAGTGGCGAGCAGGAACGGCAGCAACGCCCGCTTTTCCTTGCGGTAGAGTCCGGGCGCGACGAACTGCCACAATTGGTTCGCGATCACCGGGAACGCGATCATCAGCGCCGCGAAGAACGCGACCTTGAGCTCGACGATGAACCCGCCGGTCACTGCGGTGTTGATGATCGTCACCTGCCCTGCCGCCTTGAGCGGCGCGACGAGGAACCCCAGGATCGGGCGCGCGAAATAGAGGCAGCCGGCGAAGGCCACCACCAGCGCCGCCAGCGACCAGAGGAGGCGGCGCCTGAGCTCGATCAGATGGTCGAGCAGCGGCGCCTGGGTGTCGTCGATCTCGTTCACGATTGGGGCTCGTCGGGAGTAGCGGCCCTGGGCTTGCGGACGCGCTTCGGCTTGGGCTTGGGCGCAGCCTCGCCTCCGTCCTCCGGCAGCAGCATGGGCTGCTCGACCATGACCGGATCGGAATCCACAGCCGGCTCGGCGAAATGTTCGGGCTGGGGCGCGGGAAGCGACGGCGTGGGCGGATGCTCGCGCATGATGCGCTCATTCTCCGCCGCCCATTGCTTCTCCATCTCGGCAAGCTCGGACTCGCGGATCATCGTGTCGAAGCCCGAGCGGAACTGGCGCGCGACGCCGCGCGCCTTGCCCACCCATTTGCCGACGAAACGCATCGCCTTGGGCAGGTCCTTGGGTCCGATCACCAGCAGCGCCACCACGGCCACAAGCAGCAACTCGGTCGGCGCTACGTCTAACATTCGGCACTGCCTCGGGCGCGCGTCAAAAGGCCGCGCGGATCAACGGTGGAAGGGATCGGAGCTCAGCGCTCTTCGCGGGTGCGCTCGGCTTCGGCCTGGAAGCTCGCCTCGGGCGTGGGCGAAGGCTTGCCTTCGATCCGTGTCGGCTTGGCAGGCGTCTCCGCCTCCTCGTCTTCGGCCATGCCCTTCTTGAACTGCTTGATGCCCTTCGCGACGTCGCCCATCATGTTGGAGAAACGGCTGCCGCCGAACAAAAGAATCACCAGCACACCGACGATCAGCCAGTGCATCAGGCTCATGCTACCCATGGGAAATCTCCTCGTATCGGGGTCTATCTAGGCGCGGTGCGCGCCCGGGGCAACGGCTCTGGGAAAGCCGCCGAAGAATCGGTTGGCGAGCCCTATTCGTCTTCAATGACAGTTTCGCTCGTCTCGGCCTCGAAAGCGAGGTCGACCGGGTCGAGCAGCCCCGCCGCCTTGAGATCGTCGATCCCCGGCAGGTCGCGCCGGCTGGCGAGTCCGAACTGGCTGAGGAACCCGGCAGTGGTCGCATAAGTGAGCGGCCGCCCGGGCACTTCGCGGCGCCCGGCGGGGCGCACCCAGCCCGCCTCCATCAGCACGTCGATCGTCCCCTTGGAGATCTGCACGCCGCGGATCGCCTCGATCTCGGCGCGCGTCACCGGCTCGTGATAGGCGATGATCGCCAGCGTCTCGATCCCCGCGCGGCTGAGCTTCCTGCTTTCCTCACGGTCGCGCCGCAGCAGATGCGCGAGATCGGCGGCGGTCTGGAAATGCCAGCGCTCGCCGCGCCGGACCAGTTCGATCCCGCGCCCGGCATAGAGCGCCTCGAGCCCCGCCAGCGCCCCGCGCACATCGGCCTCGGCGCCGACATGCGCCTTGATCTCGTCGACTGTCATCGGATGCTCCGACGCGAACAGCACCGCCTCCACGGCGCGGCCGAGATCGTCTTGGCGGATCATGCGCTTGCCTTCAGATAGAGCGGCGCGAACGCCGATTTCTGCCGCAGCTCGAGCCGCCCCTGCCGCGCCAGCTCGAGCGCGGCGACGAAGGACGAGGCCAGCGCCGACTTGCGATAGGTGCCGCTCGCGCCTTCGGGCAGGAAGCTCTCGATCGTGCTCCACTCGATCCGCGCGCCGATCAGGGCCGACACGCGGTCGATCGCTTCCTCGAGCGTCATCACGTCGCGCTGCGCCACGACGTGCATCACCGGCCGCGTCCGCGCACTGATCCGGCCATAGGCGGCGATCAGGTCGTAGATCTCGGCCTCGTAGCGTCCCTTGCGGACGACGCGCAGTCCCTCCGGGCACCCGCGCAGGAAGACGTCGCGCCCCAGCCGATCGCGCGCCACCAGCCGCGCGCCCGCCTCGCGCATCGCGTTCAGCCGCTCGAGCCGCAGCTGGAGCCGCAGCGCCAGCTCCTCGGGGCTGGGCGACTCCTCGGGATTGCGCGGCAGCAGCAGCGCCGACTTGAGATAGGCGAGCCACGCCGCCATCACGAGATAATCGGCGGCCAACTCGAGCCGTAGCTCGCGCGCCTGGTTCACGAACGCCAGATATTGCTCGACCAGCTGGAGGATCGAGATCTGCCGCAGATCGACCTTCTGGTTGCGCGCAAGCGCGAGCAGCAGGTCGAGCGGGCCCTCCCAGCCCTCGATGTCGATCTTGAGTGTGTCGGAGGGATCGGCGTCGCTCATTGCGGCGAGTTAAGCAGCCTATTATCCTCCCCCGCAAGGGGGAGGTGGCAGCCGAAGGCTGACGGAGGGGGAGGATGGCGACTCACTTGCCGGCGTGCTTCCTCCCCCTCCGTCGCGCAAAGCGCGCCACCTCCCCCTGGCGGGGGAGGATTTCAAACCAACGCCAGCAGTTCGTCCCGCTTGGCGATCAGCGCCCCGAAGTCCGCCGCCTCCACCTCATCCGCAACCGTCGCCATCGCGCGCGCCAGCCGCGCGACGCACTCCGGCGTCGCCTCCCCGATCCGCCCGGCAATCTCGACCATCTCGTCCATCCGTGCCCAGCAATCGAGCACCACGTCGCACCCCGCGGCGAGCGCCTGCGCCGCCTTCTCGCCCGCGGTGCCCGACAGCGCCTTCATGTCGATATCGTCGGTCATCAGCAGCCCGTCGAACCCGATACGCCCGCGGATGATCTCATCGATCACCCTGGGCGAGAGCGTCGCCGGCCGCTCCGCATCCCATGCCTCGAACACGACGTGGCACGTCATCCCCATCGGCGCGTCGGCGAGGCGCGTGAAGGGCTCCAGATCCAGTTCCAGCGCTGCCGCGTCCGCCTTGACGTGCGGCAGGTCGTAATGGCTGTCGACCAAAGCGCGGCCATGCCCGGGCATGTGCTTGACCACGCCCACCACCCCGCCGCGCCGCATGCCTTCGAGCATCGCCTGCCCCAAGGCCGCCACCCGCATCGGATCGCCGCCGAACGCGCGGTCGCCGATCGCCGGCGTCACGTCGGCCTGGCGCACGTCGAGCAAGGGCGCGCAGTTCACATTCACGCCGACCTCGACCAGCATCATCGCCAGCGCCTGCGCATTGGCCCGCGCCGCCTCGATCGCCGAGATCGGCGCGAGTTCGTAGAGCGCGTCGAACGCCGCACCGGCGGGGAAAGCCGGCCATTCGGGCGGCACCATCCGCGACACCCGGCCGCCCTCCTGATCGATCAAAATCGGCAGGTCCTCGCGCCCGGAGAGGTCGCGCAGGCTGTCGGTCAGCGCCTTCATCTGCGCGACGTCGCCGCAATTGCGCTTGAACAGGATATAGCCGAGCGGGTCGGCATCCCGGAAAAAAGCACGCTCGTCCGCGGTCAGTGCATGGCCGGAGACGCCGAAGATGACGGGTTTCATGCTTGCCCTTTACGCAATCCTCCCCCGGAGGGGGAGGGGGACCGCGAAGCGGTGGAGGGGTATTCGCCACGCATCAACGCATCTCGCTCGAGGAGACTACCTCTCCACCAGCTTCGCTGGTCCCCCTCTCCCTCCGGGAGAGGATTTAGTTCGCGATGAAGCAGTTCTCGCCTGCGACCTTCAGCCGCCCGCAAAGCTCGCGCGCCTGCGGATTGCTGCCCGCGTTGACCCGCAGCCGCCAGACCGCGTTGCCGTTTGCCTCGCCGCGCTCGACCGATTTGCCGAGCGGCGCGAGATAGGCGAACCGCTTCGACAGCCGCGCCCAGGCGACATTGGCGCCCGCTTCGTTCGGGAAGGCTCCGAGCTGGATCAGCGAACCCGAGCCCGGTCGCGCCGCCGCGGGCCGCGTTCCCGCTGCCGACGCGTTCGGCCCCACGATCGTGGGCCCGGGAATCGCGAGCTTGACGTTCTTGGTCCCCGGCACGTTGCTGCCCGGAACCGCCGCGCGCGTGCCTTCCACCGGGGCCTCGGGCAGCGCGCCGACATTGATGCTCGAATTGCTCGCCGCACCCTGGCTGGTCGCGAAGACGGTGTCGCCCTCGCCTTCCGCCTTCATCCCGCCGGGCTCGTCGGGCTTGACCTTGTAATCGCCCGCCGGGGCCTTGATCAGCTCGCCATTGCCGCCGCTCACCGTCTGCGAGCGCTGGTACCAGAGATAGCCGACCGCCACGAAACCCACGACCGCGAGCGCCAGCACCGCGAGGAGCATGAAGCGCGCGACCGAATGGTCCCGCGGATAGTCCTCCTCGGCCGTCTCCAGCCAGGGCAGGCGATCCTGCTCGTCATAGTCCTGGCCCGTGCGCAGGCTCATCAATGCATCTCCTGGACCGCCTCGACACCCATGAGGCCCAATCCGTTACGGATAATCTGTCCCACGCCGCGCGCCAAGAAAAGCCGCGCGCAGGTCAGCCCGGGCTGATCGGGCTGCAGGAAGCGGCGCTCGGGGCGGTCGTTGCCGACATTCCACAGTGCATGGAGAGCCGCCGACAAGTCATAGAGATAGAACGCAATTCTGTGCGGCTCCCGCGCCAGCGCCGCGCCCTCGACGACGCGCGGGAACTGCGCGGCGAGCTTCACCAGCGCCAGCTCATCCGTATCAAGCAGGGACAGATCGGCGCTCGGGCACTCGATTCCCGCCTCGGCCGCGCGGCGGTGGAGCGAGGCGATCCGGGCATGGGCATAGTTCACATAGAAGACCGGATTGTCCTTCGATGCCTCGACCACCTTGGCGAAGTCGAAGTCCATCTGCGCATCGGCCTTGCGGGTCAGCATGGTGAAGCGGACCACGTCCTTGCCGACTTCATTCACAACGTCAGCAAGCGTCACGAAGTTGCCGGAACGCTTGGACATCTTCACCGGCTCGCCCGCGCGCAGCAGCCGCACCATCTGCACCAGTTTGACGTCGAACCGCGTCTTGCCCCCGGTCAGCGCCTGCACCGCCGCGACGATCCGCTTGACCGTGCCGGCATGGTCGGCGCCCCAGATGTCGATGAGCTGGTCGGCCGCCTGCGCCTTCTGGAAATGATAAGCGAGGTCGGCGCCGAAATAGGTCCAGCTGCCGTTCGACTTCTTGATCGGCCGGTCCTGATCGTCGCCGAACTGCGTCGAGCGGAACAAGGGCAGCTCGACCGGCTCCCAATCCTCGGGGGTCTCGCCCTTGGGCGCCTCGAGCACGCCGTCATAAACGAGGTCGCGCTCGCGCAGCCACGCCTCGGCGGCCTCGGGCTTGCCCGCCGCCTGCAGTTCGGCCTCGGACGAGAACAGGTCATGATGGATGCCGAGCAGGGCGAGATCGGCCTTGATCATCACCAGCATCGAGGCGACCGCTTCCTTGCGGAACAGCGCGAGCCATTCCGCCTCGGGCTTGCCGACGAACGCGTCCTTGTGCTCGGCGGCGAGCTTCTCGCCCACCGGCTTCAGATATTCGCCCGGATAGAGGCCCTCGGGAATCTCGATCGTCTCGCCCAGCGCCTCGCGGTAGCGCAGGTGCGCCGAGCGCGCGAGCACATCGACCTGCCCGCCCGCATCGTTGACATAATATTCGCGGACCACCTTGTGCCCGACATATTCGAGCAGGCTCGCCAGCGCGTCGCCCACCACCGCGCCGCGGCAATGCCCCATATGCATCGGGCCCGTGGGGTTGGCCGAGACGTACTCGACATTGACCGTCGTCCCCGCGCCGATCGTCGAGCGGCCGTAATCGCCTTCGCTCTTCAGGATCTCGTCGAGCTCGCCGCGCCAGGTGTCGTCGGTGAGCGTCAGGTTGATGAAGCCCGGCCCCGCGACCGACACCGCGGCGACCGCGTCGAGCTTCTCCAGCTCCGCCGCGATCTTCTCGGCCAGCGCACGCGGATTGGTCCCCGCCGGCTTGGCGAGCACCATCGCCGCATTGGTCGCGAGATCGCCATGGCTCGTATCGCGCGGCGGTTCGACCGTCACCGCGCGTCGCTCCAGCCCGGCAGGCAGGTCGCCGGCGGCGACAAGCGCGTCGAGGGCAGCATCAAGGTGCGCGGCAAAACGGACGTAGAGAGTCATCGCGGTTCCAACAGTGAACGGAAGCCGGCGCCTTAGCGGATGGGCCGCGCGGGGACAATCGGCGCGCGGGCGGGGGATTGGGGTCGTGGGTCGCGGGCGGCGGCTATTGGTGAAAAGCGGCGCTTCGATGCATCGGCTCGGGCGACCGCTACGTATTCAAGCCGCCGCGCCGGAGCGGCTAGCCCACATGCTGAAACCGCGTTTTGCCGGCATGCAGGAAAAAGGTCTTCGAGAACACGCCTGCCGGTATCGGATTGGGAAGCCGAACGTCATCGAGACCAGGCAAAGGACGGCGCTCGGAGTCGAAATCGCGGTCGATCTGCGAAATGAAGCCAAGGATGATCCCAGTCTCTCGAGCAAAGCTGTGCAACGTCCGCATCTGCTCCGAAAGCGACGGCTTGCTTCTCCGCTGATCCAGGATTTGCAGATAGTCGACGACGGCCACGGTGCCTCGGGGTGCGCCGGAGAGATATCGCACCATGAAATCGGCGCTTATGTCGCCCGACGTCACGATCTCGGGCGCGTATTTGACTGGCCGATTGCCGAGCGATTGGATGCGCTGCGTCACCTCCTGATCGGTATACTCCAGCGTGAAGAAGACCGCTCGTCTTCCGTCACGGGCAGCATCAAGCAAAAGCTGCAAGCCCATCAGGGTTTTGCCTTGCCCCGGACGAGCACCGATCAGAAGCGTATCGCCTTCGGCAAGCCTCGGCAGCAATGCGGATGCCGGCGAGCTCGCCGCCATACGGGCCGACAACGCGCTCCACGCGCCAAAGCCTTCCTCGCGTGCGATCCGATCCTGCGCTTCATGCAGGGGAATTTTTTCGCTGCGCGCCAACAATCTGGCCCGACGCTTTAGTTGATGGATCGGTGCGGATAGGCGCATCGTAACCTCCATTCCGAGCCGGAAACGCAACCCCTCCTTATGCGAACGCTCGAACAGATGGTCCGATGAACCTAGTCACCCCGTATGTGCGATACTTCCCCAATGGAGGGGGGAGGCGCGGGCCAAGCCTGTTCCGGAAGCTATAGCGGAGCCGCGGTCCGAGCAAGCCTCCAGGCGGCCCTCTCCTAGGATCGCGTGAGCGTCCAACCTTGGGGCGGAAGCCGACATCGCGGATTCTCTGGAAAAGTAGGATTTGTTCTGCTTTCGTTCGAACCGTGCCCAAAGGACGAATCCCCCGCCGATCGCATCAGATCGCAAGCCGACCCCGGCACAGGCGCGCCGGTGTCGCCCCCTTGGCGCTTAGGTGCCGCGTCGCTGCGGCGTGGATGCCGCGCAGGTGTCGCGTCGGCGCCGCGCACGTGGAGCGTCCGTGTGGCGTCGATGGTGCGCCTTCGACGCGCAAGTGTCGCGTCTCCGCCGCGTCGACGGCGCTTGCCGGGCGCGAACTCGCCGCTTCCGCGCAAAAACACGTTTTGGGGTCAAGCGGAGTCAATCAGGCAGCGCGCCTCGCCGACACGACTCAGGCGCGCACCAGATCCTTCAGCACGCCCGCACTCTTCATGTCGGGGAAGAGCTTCGCCGCCGACCGCGTCGGCACCAGGTCGAAATGCGAGGCGACCGCGCTGTTGATCAGCGTGTCGAGCCCCATGGTCGGCTTCAGGTCCCGTCCCTCGTACAGCGCCGCATCGCCCAGTCCCGGCCAGTCGGCGACCACGCGCCCGCCATTGACCGCGCCGCCCATCAGCATCGCCAGCGAGCCAGTACCGTGATCGGTCCCCTGCGTGCCGTTGACCTTCACCGTGCGGCCGAATTCGGTGGCCACCACCACCATCGTGTCCGCCCAGAGCGGACCCAGCCCCTGCCGGATCGCGCCGATCATCGCGTCGAGTCCCTTGAGCTGCCCGGTCAGCCGGCCGCGCTGCTGGGCATGGGTGTCCCAGCCGCCGGTCTCGATCATCGCGATCCGCGCGCCGCCCTCGGCCGTGAGCAGCTTGGCCGCGAGCGCGCCGGTAGCGGCAGCGTTGCGGCCATTGTCGGCGGCGAGATCGCTGGTCAGCATCCGCGTCGCCGTCGCCTGCTCCCAGATCGCGTGGAGCTGGGGATCGTCGCGGTACATCGCCGAGACGCGCGCGATCAGATCGTCCGACGCGTCGGGCAGCGCCGACGGCGCATAGCTCGCCACCTCGACCGCGCCGCGCAGCGCCATCGGGATCGTAGCGGCGAGCGCGATCGCCTTGTCGTCGGCGGGAAGCAGCGAGAGCAGCCGGTTGAGCCAGCCGTCCTTGAGCGCATAGGCCGCGCTGCCGCCGGTCTCGAGCACGTTCTGCCCGTCGAAATGCGAGCGCTCGCGATAGGGCGAGGCGACGGCATGGACGAACAGGGCCTGCTTGGCCTGCCAGAGCCCGAGCGTGTTGGTCATCGCCGGGTGCAGCGCGAACATGGAATCGAGCTTGGGCGCAGTCGCGAAGTCCTGCGCCAGCGCCCCGCGCTGCCCCGCAAAGGCGGGGTCGCCGATCGGCGCGAGCGTCCCCAGCCCGTCGGCGGCGCCGCGCTGGATGATGAACACGAAACGGCGCTCGGTGGCCGCCCTCGCAAGCGCCATCCGCGCCCCGAAGGCGGAGGTCAGGACCGCGGAGGCGCCGAGCGCGACGAAGTTGCGACGCGTGATCATCTGCTATCTCCGCATGAATTCGGGGGCAACGAGCATCAGCGCGACGCCCTGCCCCGGGCTCTCGGCCCGCGCGATCGACTGCGTCGTGCTCTCGCTCAGCGCATCGGGAAACAGCTCGGCGGCGCGCTGGCGGGCGTCGACGGTGTCGCGGGTGCGCTGCGCCAGCCGCTCGGCCGCCTCGACCCGGCGCATCACCGCGTCAGGTCCTGCCCAACTCGCCGCGACATCGTCCCATCCGGCGGGCGAACCCGGTTTCCACACCGGCTGGCCGAGCTGGGTCATCAGCCCGTTCATCGCCATCGGCGGCAGCTGCTGCGCGCCCAGGCCCCGCAGTGCGGAGATCGTCCACTCCCAGGGGGACTTGAACTTGACCGGCTGCGCCACCCAGCATTCGGGCGCCTCGACCAGGGCGCGATAGACCGTCGGCAGGTCGCCGCCCGACTTCAGGAACGCCATCTCGAGCCTGCCCACCAAGGCCGACGGCGGCTCGTCGCCCGCGAAATGCCGCGCGAGCTTGGTGGCGATGTGCTTCGCGGTGGCGGGATGCGCCGCGAGCATGTCGAGCACCGACGCGGCCTGCGCTTCGCCCTGCTGCGCCCAGTTCCTGCCGAGGATCGTCCGCGTACCGGGCTCGTGCAGCCGCGGCGCGAACACGAAGCTCCCCACCTGCCCCTCGTCGCCGGCATAAGCAGGCCCGCGTCCGCGCCCCAGCCCGGCGACGGTCCACCCGGTCATCGCCCGCGCGAATTCGGTGACGTCGGCCTGGCTGTAGCCGGTGCGCACGCCCAGCGTGTGCAGCTCGAAGATTTCGCGCGCGAGATTCTCGTTGAGCCCCGCTTTCTGCCCGCGGCGCCCGCCTGCCTGGCCGAAGGGGCTGTTCGGCCCCACCGACTGCGCCTGGTCGAGATAGATCAGCATCGCTGGATGGCGCTCGACCGCGTGGAGCATGTCGCCGAACTTGCCGAGCACGTGCGGCCGCACCGCCTCGAACTCGAGGCTGCCGGCGAGTCCGACCATCGTCAATTTGTCCGCCGACACCGCGAAATGGTTGGCCCAGAAATGCACCAGCCGCTCGACGAACGGCGCCGGGGAGTTGAGCGCGACGAGCGCCCGCGCCGAGACCGCGCCGGCATAATGGTCGCGTCCCTGCAGCCGCGCGAAGCGGCGCGCCTGCGCGACGGGATCGTCGGCCTTGTCCTGGGCTTCGGACTGCATCGCCGAGCCGCGCATCGCGGGCTCGGTCTCCATCTCGGGTTGCGGGGCGGCGTTCCTGCGCTTCTCGCGCTGGAGCATGCGGACCTCGCGCAGATATTCGGTGAGCTCGCCGGCGATCCGGCTGCTCGGCGCCAGCGCGGCGATCGCCGCCGGCCTGGCCTCATAGCGATCGAGCTGCCCAAGCACCCAGCGCGCCGGATCCGCGCCCGGCGTGTCCCCCGGGCGCCCACCCAGGCCGAACCGATTGAGCGCGATGCTTGCCCTGGCCATGCGATCACCCCTGACTGCCTGTCCGACAAATACACCCGGCTTGTCGCAGAAGTTTGTCGCTCGCACGGTTCGCCGCGATTCTTGCACGGACTGCAACCGCCCTGGACGTGCTTTGCGATTGCCGACCTTGTTGCGATGCAGCATTTTGGTTTCGAGAACAGAACAAGACGTAACAGGGATGCCGGTCTGGCTCTTTCGAGTAATCTGAAGGAGAAAGATCGTGACCAAGCTTCTTATCGCTACCGCCGCCGCTGCAATCGCCTTTGCCGCTCCCGCCACCGCCAAGGAGCGCGTCTTCACGCACGAAGGCGTCACCTATGCCTATACCTCCAAGACCCAGGGCGATGCGGTCGTCCTCGAGGGCACGGCTTCGAAGGGCGGCAAGTTCCGCTTCGTCGTCAAGGGCGACTGGGTCAACGGCTATGCCGGCGGCACCCGCGTCTCGTTCCGCGCCCCGAAGCGCGAAGCGGCGATCCTGCTCGCGCAGCGCTGAACCGAACTGCATTCTGGAAGGGCCTTCGCGAAAGCGGAGGCCCTTTCCTCTCAGAAGCCGTCGGGCAACTCGATCCTGCCGACGACCTCGCGATAGCGCGCAATCGCATAGCGATCGGTCATCCCCGCGATGAAGTCGGCGATGTGCCGGCTCCGCCACGGTTCCTCGGCCGGCAAGGCCTCCCGCCACTCCGCCGGCATCAACGCCGGATCCGCGGCATAGGCCGCGAACAGCCCCGCCACCACGCCATGCGCCGCCTCCGCCGCGGCGAGCTGGTTCGGATGGTGGTAGAGATTGGCGTACATGAAGCGCTTGAGCCCGCGCTCCGCCTCGCGCATCTCCTCCGAGAAGGTGACGAGGCAGCGGCCCGCCGCCCGCACCTCCTCCGCAGTCTCGATCCCGGTCTCGCCCAACTGCCTGCGCGTCGTGGCGATCAGGTCGTTGACCATCTCGCCGATCTGCGCACGGATCAGCTCGCCCACCAGCCGCCGCGCCGGCACGCCGGGGAACTTCGCCTCGACCCCGTGCCACCCCTCGGCGATCATCGGCACCTGCATCAGTTGGTCGAGGCTCAGCAGCCCGGCGCGCAGGCCGTCGTCGATGTCGTGATTGTCATAGGCAATGTCGTCGGCAAGCGCGGCGACCTGCGCCTCGAGCGAGGGCCAGCGCTCCAACTCGAGCGGGAATTGCGCATCCGCGGCGGCGAGCGCCCATTCGGGCCCGGCGATCGGACCGTTATGCTTGGCGAGTCCCTCCAGCGTCTCCCAGGTCAGGTTGAGCCCGTACCACGCCGGATAGGGCCGCTCGAGCTCGGTCAGCGTGCGCAGGGTGTGGCCGTTGTGATCGAACCCGCCCTTCCCGCCCAGCGCCGCCTCCAGCGCGTCCTCGCCGGCATGGCCGAAGGGCGGATGGCCGATATCGTGCGCCAGGCAGAGCGCCTCGGTCAGGTCCTCGTTGAGCCCGAGCGTGCGCGCGATCGTCCGGCCGATCTGCGCGACTTCGAGGCTATGGGTGAGCCGCACGCGGAAATGGTCGCCGTCGGGCGCCATGAAGACCTGGGTCTTGTGCCGCAGCCGCCGGAAGCTGATCGAATGGATGATCCGGTCGCGATCACGCTGGAAGGCGTCGCGCGGCCCGCGGACAGTCCCGCTTTGTTCTTCGTGGAGGCGGCCGCGGCTCTGTTCCGGTGTGCAGGCCCAGGCGGAAATCGCTCTCACGCGGAGCCCACTAGCGAGTCAGGCGGCGCTTGTCGAAGGCTTCCACGCCACGCAAGATCGGCGACCGTTTCCCAAGACAAGGAAGATCCCCATGCCCCGTCGCCTCGCTGCCTGGCTCCTGCTCGCATCGTCGCAGGTCGCCAGCCCGGCATGGGCGGACGAGCGCGCCTTCGAGCAGGCGCTGGCCGGCTTTCGCGAACTCCATCGTGCCGAGATCCGGCGAGCGGGCATTGTCGGGAGCAGCTTCTACGTCGTGCGCGACGGCCGCACCCTTGTGGCGGACCATATCGGGCAGCAGGATGCGGGTACGAACGTGCCCGTGGACGCGCGGACGATCTACCATTGGGCGTCGATCACCAAGACGATGACGGGGATCGCCATCATGCAGCTGCGCGATCGCGGCTTGCTGAAGCTCGACGATCCGATCCTCCGCTACGTGCCCGAGCTGGCCGCGGTGCATAATCCCTTCGGCGACACGAGCGCGATCACGCTGCGCCAGCTGATGAGCCACAGCGCCGGCTTCGGCGGAGCGACCTGGCGCTGGCGGGACCGCGACTGGCAGCCGTTCGAGCCCAAGAGCTGGTCGCAGCTGGCGGCGATGCTCCCCTATACCGAGGTCCAGTTCCGGCCCGGAACCCGGTTCAGCTACTCCAATCCCGGCATCGTCTATCTCGGCCAGGTGATCGAGCGGCTCTCCGGTGAGGATTTCGAAGTCTATGTCGACAAGAACATCCTGAAGCCGCTCGGCATGCACGCAAGCTATTTCGACCGCACGCCGCCGCATCTGCTCCCGCATCGTTCGCACAGTTATTACATTCGCGATGGCAAGCGGACCGCGGCTCCGTTCGACGTCGACACCGGGGTGACGGTGTCGAACGGCGGGCTCAACGCGCCGCTGCCGGACATGGCGAAATATGCGGCCTTCTTGCTCGGCGATCCGCAGCGCCGGGCCGAATATGACCTTGTCCTCAAGCGATCGTCGCTCGAAGAGATGTGGCAGCCGCAGATCGCCGCGGGCGAGGACTTCACCCAGGGCCGGATGGCGGCGACGACCCGGAGCGGACTATCCTTCTTCATCGACCAGAATGAGGGAATCCGCATCATCGGCCATAACGGCGATCAGAACGGCTTTCGCGCCTATCTGAGCCTCTGCCCCGATCAGCGCATGGGCAGCCTGCTCGCCTTCAACACAGAGACCCGCGGAGTGGAGAACAATCGCTCGAACCGCACCACCGCCGAGTCACGCATCGCACTCGCGACCGATGGCCTGTGCAAGGCGCTGGGCACGCCGGGAAGCTGACGGGTCGGGCGATCAGTCGGCGGCCAGTTTCGTCACCTTCTGGCCGGCCTCGCTGGTGAACACGAATCCCGACACGTCCGACTTGCGGAGGGCGTTGACGAAGGCCTGCGCCTCGGCCGCGGTCTTGAACGGCCCCGCCAGCACGCGATTGGTGGCGCGGAGCGGCGTCCACCAGCCCGATTTGCCGCGGAACGCCGCGGGCGCCTTGGCGACGACCGCCTTCCACGCCTTGGGCAGGCTCGCCACGTTCGCGCCGCCTGCGACCTGCACCCAGACGCGCGCCGGCTCGGCCCTGGCGGGATCCTTGGCCTTGGGGTCGGGCTTCTTCGCCTTGGGATCGGGCTTGGCAGTCTCGGGCTTTGCCTTCGCCACCGGCTTGGGAGGCGGCGGCTTGGCAGCCTCGGGCTTCGGCACCGGGCGCGCAGTCTCGGGCGCGGCGGCTGCGATGCGCACCGGCTCGGGCACCGGATCGATCGGCACCGCGGTCACGACCTGAAGCTCCTCGGCGGGGATAGTGATCCCCCTGACGATGGCCGCGAGCACCGAATCCTCCTGGCCGACGCGCGCTGGGCCCGGCGGTGCCGGCTCGGATCGTGCCGCCGCTACCGGCGCCTCCGGGCCACCCGCCGCCGGACGCGCGCTGGCGGGCAGCGCCTCGACGGGAGGACGTTCCGGCGTGGCGGCGAGACCGGTCGGCGCCGGGGCCGGCGCAGGGGTCGAAGCCGCAGGTTGCGGCGCGCTGTTCGGAACGGAATCGTTCGCGGAGACGGTCGCCCGCTCGGTTTGGCCAACGGCCGGCGTCTCGGGCTGCGCCGGCTGGACGGCGGCGACGTCTCGCACCGGCGCGTCGATCTCCTCGGCGCGCGGCACGGGCAGCGGCTGGACTATCGGCGCCTCCTGCCGCGGCACCACCGGCGGCCCGGGCAACGGCGCGGCCGTGGCGGTCTGCACCGGCGCGGTGACTCGAGCAGCAGGAAGAAGGCCGCGCTCCTGGCCACGGCGTGGCTGCCGGCTCGCTTCCCTCGATGCGTTCCCGACGATCGGCGCGCGGGCTGGCTGTGGCTGCGGTTGCGCCTGCGCCAGCTGCACCGGGCGGCCCGGCGGCACATAGCGCGGGAGCGGCGGCGCCAGGCGCGCATCGGCCAGCCGCGCGGCAGTGGGCGAGATCTGGCCGAAATGCACCGCGAAGGCGCGGTCGGCGGGGCCGAGATTGGCGAGGCGCCGGAAGAAGGGCGCGAGCGACGATCCCATGTTGCCCGGCATCATGCTCCCCGCGATCCGCTCTGCGCCGGCGACGTCTCCATTCATCGCAAGGACGAAGGCGCGCGCGCGCCACGCCGCACGATCGGTCTTGCGGAGCAGGGGATCGAGCAGGCGCATCGCCTCCTCGACATTGCCGGTGATGCCGAGCGACAGCGCATAGCGGCGCACCGTCTCGTCCTCGTACCCGGCCTGCAGCGCGAGCTTATAGTCCGCCTGGGCGAGCAGCGGCTGGCCGAGCAGGTCGTAGGCAAGGCCGCGATCGGCGGCATATTCGCGCACCAGCAGTCCGCGCGCCTCCGCTGTCTGGAACAGCCGCAGCGCCTCGCCCGGCCGCTCCATCCGGACCAGCGCCGCGCCGCGCCCGGCGAAGATGCGCGGGTTGGTCGGATCGATCGCCTCGGCGCGCGCGAAGAAGGCGAGCGACGCGGCGGTATCGCCGAGCCGGGCGCTCAGCGCCCCCGCCTCGAGCAGCGCCCGCACGTTGCGCGGGTCTGCCGCGAGCACGCGCATCTCCTGCGCGAGGCGGTCGGCATCGGGATTGATCTGCTGGATCATCCCGGTCTGGGCGCGCACCGGCAAGGCGCCCATGGCGAGCAGGAGCGCCAGGGCAATTGGATGCAGGAACCGAATTTGCTTCATCGAGCGATCAGCCAGACACGGCATTGGCTGAACCGCCAATGACGCGTCGCCGGCGGCTCGCCGAAGCGAGATCCGCCGGCGACGAACGCCTTACTGGTTGTTCTGGCTGCGCAGGAACCGCGGAATGTCGAGCGGATCCTTGTCGTCCTCGTCCGCGGCCTTGGAGGCACCGCGCGAGGCCATGCGCTCGAACAGCGTGCCGCCGGCGCGCCGCCCGGCCGGCTTGGCCTCGGGCGCGGGCTCCTCGTCGCTGGCGCCGGTCAGCCAACGGCGACGGCTGGTCAGCTCGGGTGCGGGTGCGGGCTCTTCCTCCGCCACCGGCTCCTCGAGCGGCTCGCCGAGCAGCAGCTCGTCGGAATCGTCGGCATCGTCATAGCTCACCGGCTCGGGCTGGGCCTCGGGCTCGAACCCCTCGGGCGCCTCGAGGACGAGCTCGTCGGCCTCCGGCTCCTGCGGCGGCTCCGCCGCATAAGCGGGTTCGGAGAAGCCCGGCTCCGGCGCCGGCTCGGCCGCGACGGGCTCGGCGGCAGCTGCCGCGGCGCTACGGCGTGGGGTCGAGAAGGAGAAGACGCGCGGCTGCTCGGCCGCCGGGGCGACGCGCGCCTGCGCATCGGCGTCGATGCCGGTCGCGACGACCGACACGCGGATCTTGCCCTCGAGGTCCGGATTGAACGCCGAGCCCCAGATGATGTTCGCGTCGGGATCGACCAGCTCGCGGATATGGTTCGCCGCCTCGTCGACCTCCAGCAGGCGCATGTCCTCGCCGCCGGTGATCGAGACGATCACGCCCTTGGCGCCGTTCATCGAGACGCCGTCGAGCAGCGGGTTGGCGATCGCCTTCTGCGCCGCGATCAGCGCGCGGTCGTCGCCGTCCGCCTCGCCGGTGCCCATCATCGCCTTGCCCATCTCCTGCATCACCGAACGGACGTCGGCGAAGTCGAGGTTGATGAGGCCCGGCATCACCATCAGGTCGGTGATCCCGCGCACGCCCTGCTGGAGCACCTCGTCGGCCATCTCGAACGCCTGCTTGAACGTCGTGTTGGCGTTGGCGATCAGGAACAGATTCTGGTTGGGGATGACGATGAGCGTGTCGACATACTTCTGAAGCTCTTCGATGCCCGCTTCCGCCGATTGCGCGCGGCGGCGGCCTTCAAAGGCGAAGGGCTTGGTGACGACGCCGACGGTCAGGATGCCCATGTCGCGCGCGGCCTTGGCAATCACCGGCGCGGCGCCGGTGCCGGTGCCCCCGCCCATGCCGGCGGCGATGAAGCACATATGCGCGCCCTCGAGCGCCTTTTGGACCTGGTCGATCGTCTCCTCGGCGGCGGCGCGGCCGATCTCGGGCCGCGAGCCTGCGCCCAGCCCTTGCGTGATCTTCGCGCCCAGCTGGATGCGATGCCCGGCCGACGACTGCTTGAGCGCCTGCGCGTCGGTGTTGGCGACGAGGAACTCGACCCCCAGCACATCGGCGCGGATCATGTTCGCGATCGCATTGCCGCCGGCACCGCCGACGCCGATCACCGTGATCTTTGGCGTCAGCTCGTCGACGTCAGCCGGAAGAAATTCGATGCTCATTCCATAATCTCCCCTGGCGCCGACATCGCGCTGGAGCGGCACCCATTGACCCTGTGATGCACCAAGGGCCCGAACGACTCTAGTGGAAACAGACCTGCCGGTCGTATTTCTTTAATAATTGGACCGAAACGCAGCCATGAGGCGCTGAAGAACCGCGCCCGGGCTGGCCTTGGTGACCATCTGATGACCGGCGGGCTCGAGCGCGCGCAGGTCGATCGGATCGGCAGCGGCGAAGCGGGCAAGCCCCGCGAGCGTGGCGAAGGCGGGTCCGGCATGCGCTTCCGGAAGCGCGATCAGCCCCTTGGGCCGGCCGACGCGGACCGCGTTGCCGAGCGCCTGCTGGGCATAGTCCGCGATGCCCTTCAATTCGGCGCCGCCGCCGGTGAGCACGATCTGACGCCCGATCGGATCCTGGAAGCCGAGCTTCCGCAGCTCCTTCTGGATCTCGGCCATCAGCCGCTCCAATCGCTGGCGGATCGTCGCGTTGAGCTGCGCCTTCGTGATGCGCGGCCCCTCTGCGCCGTCGTCGGGGATCGCCGGCTGGACGTCGATCATCTCGTGATTGTCGCGTGGGCTGAGGTTCGCCGAGCCGTGGAAGCACTTCGTCCGCTCGGCCCAGTTGCGCGCGGTGCCGAAGGCCGAGGCGATGTCGTCGGTGATGTCGGCCGAGCCCATCGGGATCGAGGCGAGCCCGGCGAGCACGCCGCCCGCGAACACCGAGACGTTGGTCACCCCCGCACCGATCTCGACCAAAGCGACACCCAGCTCGCGCTCCTCGTCGGTGAGGCAGGCAAGCCCGGTGGCCACGGGTGCGGCAATGATCGAGCGGACCTCGAGATGCGCCGAGCGGACGCACAGATCGAGGTTGCGCACCGGCGAGCCTTCGGTCGAGACGACATGGATGTCGATGCCGAGCCGGTCGGCGTGGAGACCCAGGGGACGTTTGACGCCGGCGAGACCGTCGATCGTGTAGCAGGTCGGCTGGGCGTGGAGCACCATCTTGCCCTGCGGATCGATCGCGTCGCGCCCCGCCTTGAGCAGTTCGTCGATATCCGCCTGCTCGACGCGGTGGCCGCCCAGATCGGCCTCGAGCTTGACCACGTCGGAGAGCAGCCCGCCCGCCGAGAAGCTGACCCAGACGTCCTCGATATTGGTGCCGGCGATGCGCTCGGCCTGCTCCACCGCCTCGCGGATCGCGAGCTCGGTGGCGTGCATGTCGGCGACATAGCCGCGCTTGACGCCGCGGCTCTCGCGCTGGCCGGTGCCGAGCACGACGAGATGGCCGTCGTCCATCCGCTGCGCGATCAGCGCCGAGACCTTGGACGACCCGACGTCGAGCGCCGTGATCAACCCTTCGGCTACTGTCTTGGCCATCGTCTAGTCCCCTGTCCCAACGCTCGTCGTCGTCGCCGTCTGCCCCAACGGCCGCTGCATCACCATATTCCCGGGGACGCGCATGTCGAAGCGTATTGTTCCCTTACGTAGCAGACCCTGCGCCGCATCCAACTCTGCGAATTTGCGTAAGGACTTAGCCGCCTCTTCCTCCCCTTCGGGCAGCTGGAGCTTCTCGCCGCTGCTGAAGGTCAGGTCCCAGCGGCGATTGCCGATCCAGGTCGCCGCCTTGACCAGGGGCCTGAGCGCCGGCGCCCCGTCGAGCAGCCTGCGCCGCGCGGGCTCCTGCGCATTGGCGCCCTCGCCGACCAGCAATGGCAGGTCGGGCATCGCGTCGGTCGATACGGGCTCGAGCGGCACGCCGGTGGTGTCGACGAGCATCAATTGGCCGTGGCTCTGCCAGATCGCCGCGGGCTCGCGCTCGATGATGAAGATGCGCAGCGTGTTGGGCAGCCGGCGCGAAACGCGCGCATCCTTGACCCAGGGATATTTGAGCAGCCGCTCGCGGACCAGGGCGAGATCGACCAGCGGCATCGCGCGGGAATCCTGGTCGAGCGCCTGCGCATAGACCGTCATCTTGTCCATGCGCTTGATGCCGTCGATCTGGATCTCGTCGACCTTGAGCCCCGCCTCGCCCACGACATTGGCGATCGCGACACCCGCCATCGCCGGCACGCCGAACCAGGTCGCCACGCCCAGCGCGGCCGCGCCCACGGCGGTCACGATGCTCCACGTCGCGATCCGGGTCAGCGTCGCCTGGCTGAACGGCAGCGCGGCGACCGCCTGGTCGAGCAGGCCGGGCCGCTTGGGCCGGCGCGCATTCGCCTTGCGCTTGTTGGGCGCCGCACCCCGCCGCGTGGCGGTGCGCTGGGCGGGCCTGCGGCTCAAGCGAGCGCCTCGTCGACGATGCGCTGGACCAGCTCAGCATAGGAGATGCCGAGATGGCGCGCTTGCTCGGGCACGAGGCTGAGCGGCGTCATCCCCGGCTGGGTGTTGACCTCGAGCAGGAACAGCCCGTCGGCGCCCTGGCTGTCGTCCCAGCGGAAGTCCGAGCGCGAGCAACCCTTGCAGCCGAGCAGCCGATGCGCGTCGAGCGCGATGCGCTTGCACGCATCGGCGACTTCCTCGGGAATGTCGGCCGGGAAAACATGCTCGGTCAGCCCGTCGGTGTACTTGGCGTCATAGTCGTAGAAGCCGCTCTTGGGCTTCAATTCGGTCACGCCCAGGGCCTGGTCGCCGAGCACCGCGGTGGTCAGCTCGCGCCCGCGGATGAAGGGCTCGGCGAGCAGGTCGTCGAACTCCTGCCACGGCCCCTTGGCATCGCACGCGATCGGATCGCCGTAATTCCCCTCCGCGGTGACGATCGCCACGCCCACCGACGAGCCTTCGTTGACCGGCTTGAGCACATAGGGCCGCGGCAGCGGGTCGCGCTCGTACAGTTCCTCGCTGCGCACCATCCGCCCGCCGGGCATCGGAATGCCGTGCGGCACCAGCGCCTGCTTGGTGAGCTGCTTGTCGATCGCGATCACCGACGTGACGAGGCCCGAATGCGTGTATTTCAGCCCCATCAGGTCGAGCGTGCCCTGCACCGTCCCGTCCTCGCCGGGGGTGCCGTGGAGCGCGTTGAACACGAGATCGGGCTTGAGCTCGGCGAGCTTGATCGCGACGTCGCGCGTCATGTCGACGCGACTGACGCGGTGGCCCAGGCTCTCGAGAGCATCCGCGACGCCGTTCCCCGACATCAGCGAAACCTCGCGCTCGGCGGACCACCCGCCCATGAGGACGGCGATGTGCAACTTGCCGCTCATGCAATCCTCCCCCGCAAGGGGGAGGTGGCGCCGAAGGCGACGGAGGGGGCGGAAGCACAAACGATCGTTGGGAGTCCTCCCCCTCCGTCACGCTGCGCGTGCCACCTCCCCCTGGCGGGGGAGGATTTCAGCTCAACACTCACTTGTTCACCCCGATACGCTGGATTTCCCACTCCAGCTCGACGCCAGACTGCGCCTTCACCTTCGCGCGGACGTCCTCGCCCAGCGCCTCGATGTCGGCCGAGGAAGCATTGCCCAGATTGAGCAGGAAATTGCAGTGTTTTTCGCTGACCTGCGCATCGCCCCGCCGCAATCCGCGGCAACCCGCCGCATCGATCAGCGCCCAGGCCTTGTGCCCTTCCGGATTCTTGAAGGTCGATCCCCCGGTCTTGGAGCGCAGCGGCTGCGATTCCTCGCGCGCGGCGGCTATGCGGTCCATCTCGGTCTGGATGGCGGCCGGATCGCCGGCATGCCCACGGAAAGTCGCGCTCACCACGATCGCGCCGCCGGGAAGCTCGCTGTGCCGATAGGTGTAGCCGAGCTCCGCCAGCGAGAGGGTCTTCCGCTCGCCGGAGCGCAGCACGACCTCGCACTCGACCAGCACGTCGCTGGTCTCGCGGCCATAGGCGCCGCCGTTCATCCGCACGAACCCGCCGACGGTACCCGGGATCGAACGCAGGAACTCGACGCCGCCGATCCCCGCGTCGCGCGCCTTGGACGAAACGAGGATGCCCGACGCGCCGCCGCCGCATTTGAGCGTGGTCGCATCGAGTTGCTCGACCGTCGCGAAAGGCTTGCCCAGCCGCACCACGACGCCCGGCACGCCGCCGTCGCGGACGATCATGTTCGAGCCCAGCCCCAATCCCATCACCGGTACGGCGGGATCGAGCGCGAAGAGGAAAGCGCTGAGATCCTCGACATCCGCCGGCTCGAACAGCCATTCCGCCGCGCCGCCGCTCTTGAACCACACCAAAGGCGCGAGCGGCGCGCCGTGAGTCAGTTTTCCGCGGACAGGAGGAAGCGCGTAGCAGACCTGGCTCATCGAAAGCCCCTCCCCTTCAGGGGAGGGGTTGGGGTGGGGCCTGTCCACGGACCATCGGTCTCGGTGAGACGGCGAGGCCCCACCCCATCAATCGGGTGAAGCAGGCCCCCGGCCTGCTTCAGAAATGCCCGGGGGGCATTTCGACCCGATTGATCCTCCCCTGAAGGGGAGGGGCTAAGAGAGACGCAGACGCTCACTTCCATCCCCACAGCTTCGTCCATTGCTTCCACGCCGCGAGGTTCGCCTCGGCCGCCTTCTGCGCGCGGAGGATCTCGCGCTGCATCTCGACCGCGGTGGAGAACCAGTCGCTCATGCCGCCGCTCCCTGCCGGACCTGCTCGATCGCCGGCGCGAGGCCCGCGGCCCACTTCGTGATGTCGCCCGCGCCGAGGCAGACGACCATGTCGCCCGGCACCACCACTTCGGCGAGGCTGCGCGCCAGCGCATCGGCATCGGCGACTGCGGCGGCCGAGCGGTGCCCGCGCCGGCGGATCCCGTCGACCAGAGCCTCGGAGTCGACGCCCTCGCGCGGCTCCTCACCGGCGGCATAGACCGGCGTCACCAGCACCATGTCGGCGTCGTTGAAGGCCTGGGCGAAGTCGTCCATCAGATTGCCGAGGCGCGAATAGCGGTGCGGCTGGACCACCGCGATCACCCTGCCCTCGGCGCTCTCGCGCGCTGCGGCGAGCACCGCGCGGATCTCAACCGGGTGGTGTCCGTAATCGTCGATCACCGTCACGCCCTGCGTCTCGCCCACCTTGGTGAAGCGCCTTTTGACCCCGCCGAAGCGCGCAAAGCCCTTCTGGATCGTCACGTCGGGGATGCCGAGCTCGAGCGCCACGCCGATCGCGGCGAGCGCGTTCTGGACATTGTGCCGGCCGGGCATCGGCAGTTCGATATTCTCGATCGAGCGGACCGTGCCGTCGCGATTGCGGATGATCGCCTCGAAACGGTTCCCCCCCGAATGCGGCGTGACGTTCACCCCACGCACATCGGCGCTGGCGGCGAAACCATAGGTGATGATCCGGCGATCGCGGACGCGCGGGATGATTGCCTGCACTTCGGGATGGTCGAGGCAAAGCAAAGCTGCGCCATAGAAGGGCACGTTCTCGACGAACTCGACATAGGCGTCCTTGGCGCGGTCGAACGAGCCGTAATGGTCGAGATGCTCGGGATCGATGTTGGTCACTACCGCGATCGTGCCGTCGAGGCGCAGGAAACTGCCGTCGCTCTCGTCGGCCTCGACCACCATCCAGTCGCTGTCGCCCAATCGGGCGTTCGAGCCGTACTGGTTGATGATCCCGCCGTTGATCACCGTCGGATCCACCCCGCCCGCGTCGAGCAAGGCCGCGATCATCGAGGTCGTCGTGGTCTTGCCGTGCGTCCCCGCCACCGCAACGGTGGACTTCAGCCGCATCAGCTCGGCGAGCATCTCGGCGCGGCGCACCACCGGCACGCGGCGCTGGTATGCCGCCTCGACCTCGGGATTGGTGCGCACGATCGCGGTCGAGACCACGACCACCGCCGCGTCGCCGATATTCCCGGCCTTGTGGCCGATCTCGATCGGGATGCCGCGGTCGCGCAGGCCCTGCACGACATAGCCCTCCGCGACGTCCGAGCCCTGCACCTTGTAGCCGAGATTGTGCATCACCTCGGCGATACCCGACATGCCGATACCGCCGATCCCGACGAAATGGATCGTGCCGATATCGGTTGCGACACCCTTCATGCGTGAGCGAGCCTTCCCTGGATGGCCGCGCGGCGCACCTTGATCGGCGCCGTCGGGGCGTGAATCGATTCGACGAGATCGGCGAGGTCGCTCGCCGCATGCGGACGCCCGACGCTCCTGGCACGGGCCGCCGCATTTTCGAGCCCCTGCGTGTCGAGCCCGAGCTTCTGGATCTGCTTGGCGAGCTCGGTCGCGGTGAACGCGCGCTGCGCGATGGTCCGCGCGCCGCCGGCATTGGTGATCTCGCGCGCATTGGCGGTCTGGTGGTCGTCGGTAGCGCTCGGCAGCGGCACGAGGATCGCCGGGCGCCCCGCCGCGGTCAGCTCGGCGATGGTCGAGGCGCCCGCGCGCGCGATGACGATATGCGCCCAGGCCAGCGCCTCGGGCATGTCGGTGATATAGGTCGAGACGTCGGCCGGGATGCCGTGCGCCTGATACTTCGCGCGCACCGCGTCGATATCCTCGATCCGCGCCTGGTGCGTCACCTGCAGCCGGCGGCGGAAATGGACGGGGAGCAACGCCAACCCGTCGGGCACCACTTTGCTCAGCACCGTCGCACCCTGGCTGCCGCCGGTGACGAGCACGCGGAAGATCCCGTCCTCGTCGAGGATGGGGTAAGGTCGTTCGCGCAGCGCGAGCACCGCCTCGCGCACCGGATTGCCGATCAGGTGCGTCTTGCGCGCCCAGCGCGGCTTCATCCGCTCGACCGCGTCATAGGAGGTCGCGATCGCGCTGACCCGGCCCGCGACGAAGCGGTTGACCCGGCCCAGCACCGCATTCTGCTCGTGGATCACCGTCGGCACGCCGGCACGGAACGCCGCGAGGATCGAGGGCAGCGCCGGATAGCCGCCGAAGCCGATCACCGCCGAGGGACGCAGTTCCTTGTAGAGCCGCAGCGCCATCGATCGTCCCGCCATGATACGGCTCGCCGCGCGCAGATAGCCGAGCGGCCCGCCGCCCAGCCGGCCTGCGGGCAGCACATGCGTCTCGATTCCGTCGAACAGGCCCGGGAAGCGCACGCCGCGATCGTCGCTCACCAGCGCGACCTTGTGCCCCCTCTTCGCCAGCTCGGCCGCGAGGGCGGCGGCGGGCACCATATGCCCTCCGGTCCCGCCCGCTGCCAGGACATAGCTGCGCGAATTCGTCATCCCTTGCTCCACCGACCCGTATATGGCGAGCGCTTCAGATACGGGTTTCGGCGCGTGAAGGCGAGCAGCAACCCATAGCCGATCGAAAGCGCGATCATCGACGATCCGCCATAGCTGATGAACGGCAGCGTCATGCCCTTGGACGGCGCGATGCCGGTGTTCACCGCCATGTTGATCAACGCCTGCACGCCGAATTGCGCGGCGAGCCCCGAGGCCGCGAGCAGGCGGAAGGCATCCTCCTCGTCGAGCATCTTCATGAACACCCGGATCACGATCGCGGCATAGAGCACGACGATCACCGCGCACGAGACCAGCCCGAACTCCTCGCCGATCACCGAGAAGATATAGTCGGTATGCGCTTCGGGCAGCTTGAACTTGACCTGGCCGCTGCCTGGCCCCGCGCCGGTGAGCCCGCCCGCGCTCAAGGTCTGGTGCGCCATGTCGACCTGATAGCGGTCGGCCAGCGCGGCCTCCTTCGTCGGGAAGAGGAAGTTGTTGATGCGCGTCCGCGCGGTATCGTAGAACAGATAGGCCGCGACCACGCCCGCCACCGCGGTGCCGAGCAGCCCGCCGATCGCCACGGTCGAGATGCCCGAGAGGGTCAGCAGGATCAGCCAGACGATCCCGAACACCATGGTCTGGCCGAAATCGGGCTGGAGCATCAGCAGCACCGCGATCACCGCGGTCAGCCCGCCGGTGATGAACAGCACCGGCAGCTCGGGATCCTTGGCGCGGAACGACAGCATCCACGCGGTGGCGACGATGAAGAAGGGCTTGAGGAACTCCGAGGGCTGGAGGTCGGCCACGCCGAAATCGATCCAGCGCCGCGCCCCGTTCGCCTCCGATCCGATGAACGGCACCAGCGCGAGCAGCAGCAGGAAGAACGCCGCGCCGAACAAAGCGAAGCGCCGCGCCGCGGTGATCGGCAGCATCGACACGCCGATCAGCACGGGCACGGAGAGGCACACCCACACCAATTGCCGCCAGAAATAATACATCGGCTGCATGATGTGCGTCGCGTCCGAATAGCGCCGCGCGGTGGCGGGAGAAGCGGCGGCGACGGCGACGAGGCCGATCGCGATCAGCAGCATCGCGAGCAGCAGCAGCACGCGGTCGACTTCCCAGAACCACATGCCCGCGCGCGTCGTATTGGCGCGACCGAGCTGCTTGCTCACCCGCCGCCGGACGTCGCCGTTGGGCTTGCCGGTTTCGGCCGCCTCACTCATCCGAGCGCGCTCACTGCGTCGCGGAACGCCTGGCCGCGTGCCTCATAATCCTTGAACTGGTCGAACGAGGCGCAAGCCGGCGAGAGCAGGACGGTCTCGCCCGGCTGCGCCTGCGCCGCGGCGCTCCGCACCGCAGCCTCGAGGGTACCCGAACGCTCGACCGGCATCTCGCCTTCGAGGAGCGACGCGAACAGCTCGCCCGCATCGCCGATCGTGTACGCCTTGACGACATGGCCGAAGCCCGGCCGGCACGCCTCGAGGCTGTCGGTCTTGGCGAGCCCGCCGAGGATCCAGTGGACCTTCGGATAGGCCGAGAGCGCCGGCGTGGTGGAATCGGCATTGGTCGCCTTGCTGTCGTTGACGAACAGCACCCCGTTCCGCGTCGCGACGCGCTCCATCCGGTGCGGCAGGCCGGGGAAGGTTTCTAGCCCGCGGTCGATCGCTTCCTTGTCGATGCCCAACGCCTCGCAGGCCGCGATCGCGGCGAGTGCGTTCTGCGCGTTGTGCGGCCCCTGCAGCGTCGGCCAGCGCGACTGGTCCATGCACACGCCCGGCGCGATCTTGGTCAGGTCCTCGCTGCGGCCCGACAGCGCCACCTGCCGCGCGATGTTCGCCGAGGGCGCATCGCCAATGCCGATCACCGCGGCATGCCCCTTGGACTGCATCGCGAACAGCCGCGCCTTGGACGCGGCATAGCCTTCGAACCCGTCATAGCGGTCGAGATGGTCAGGCGTGATGTTGAGCAGCACCGCTACGTCGCAGTCGAGGCTGAAGCTCAGGTCGATCTGGTAGCTCGACAGCTCGAGCACATAGACGCCGCCCTCGGGGAGCGGATCGCGCCCGAGGATCGGCAGCCCGATATTGCCGCCCGCGAGGCTCGGCAGCCCAGCGGTGCGGGCGATATGATCGATCAGCGCGGTGGTGGTCGACTTGCCGTTGGTCCCGGTAATCCCGACGACCTTGTGCGGCGGAAGTTCGGCCCGGGCCTGGGCGAACAGCTCGATATCGCCGATGACCGGCACGCCCGCGTCGCGCGCCTTGGCGGCGATCGGGTGCTTGTTGAGGGGAACCCCGGGGGAGACGACCACGCCCGCGAAACCGGCGAGATCGATCTCCAGCGGATCGGCAATCTTAAGCCCCTCCCCTTCAGGGGAGGGGTTGGGGGTGGGGCCTGTCAACGGGCGGTCGGCCTGCGGCACTGCCCCACCCCAACCCCTCCCCTGAAGGGGAGGGGCTAGAAGAGCGTCCCGCGCTTCCTCCTTCGCATCCCAAGCCACAACGCCCGCGCCCGACGCTAACAGCGCATCGACCGTCGTCAGCCCCGACCGCGCAAGTCCGAGCACCGCATAGCGTTTGCCGCGCCAGGCGGGACACGTGATCACCGCAGCTTCAGCGTCGAGAGCCCCGCCAGCGCCAGCACGAATGCGATGATCCAGAAGCGGATCACCACCGTCGGCTCCGACCAGCCGAGCTGTTCGAAATGATGGTGGATCGGCGCCATCTTGAAGACGCGCTTGCCGGTGCGCTTGAAGAAGAACACCTGGATGATCACGCTCAGCGCCTCGACGACGAACAGCCCGCCGATGATGCCGAGCACCAGCTCGTGCTGCGACGACACCGCGATCGCGCCGAGCGCGCCGCCGAGCGCCAGGCTGCCGGTATCGCCCATGAACACCGCCGCCGGGGGCGCGTTGAACCACAGGAAGGCGAGCCCCGCGCCGACGATCGCGCCGCAGAAGATCGCCAGGTCGCCCGCGCCCGGCACGTGCGGGATGCCCAGATAGGTCGCGAACACCTTGTTGCCCGCGATGTAGGCGATCAGCATGAACGCCATGCTGGCGATCACCACCGGCATCGTCGCGAGCCCGTCGAGCCCGTCGGTGAGGTTCACCGCATTGCCGAACGCGACGATCGTGAAGGCCGCGAAGGGGATGTAGAACCAGCCGAGATCGGGGTGGATCCAGGCGAAGAAGGGCACGTAGAGCTGCGTGCCCGTCTGCCCGATGATCACCCAGCTGGCGATGCCCGCGATCACGAACTCGCCGAGCAGCCGCACCCTGCCCGATACGCCCGCCGTGCTCGCCTTGCGCACCTTGTCATAGTCGTCGAGGAAGCCGATCGCGCCGAAGCCGAAGGTGACGAACATGCACGCCCAGACCAGCGGGTTGGCGAGGTTCATCCACAGGAACAGCGAGATCATGAGGCTGGTGAGGATCATCAGCCCGCCCATCGTCGGCGTGCCGCGCTTGGCGAGGTGGCTCTGCGGCCCGTCGCTGCGGATCGGCTGCCCCTTGCCCTGGCGGAGGCGCAGCCAGCCGATGAACCTGGGCCCGATGATAAGCCCGAGCAGCAAGGCGGTGGCGACCGCCGCGCCGGTGCGGAACGAGAGATAGCGGAAGAGATTGAGGACGCCGGGGAAGCCCAGCTGTTCCGCGATCCAGTAGAGCATTAGGCCATCGCCCTTTCCGCCAATGCCGCCACGACCGTCGAGAGACGCACGCCGTTCGAGCCTTTCACGAGAACCGCATCGCCCGGCGCCAGCACGGCATTCAGCCGTTCGCGCGCGGTTGCGGCGTCGGGCACATGGACGAATTCCACGCGCCCCTCAAGCGCATTCGCAAGCGCGCCCATCGCCTCGCCGACCAGGATCGCGTGCGAGACGCCGGCGGCCGCGATCGGCTCGGCGAGCCCTGCATGGAACGCGTCCGAATGCGTGCCCAGCTCGCGCATCTCGCCGAGCACGGCGATCTTCCGCCCCGGCTCGTTCGCCAGCACCGCCAGGGTCGCGCGCATCGAGGCGGGGTTGGCGTTGTAGCTCTCGTCGATGATCAGCGCCTCACCGTCCGGCAGTGCCGCCATGAAGCGCGCGCCGCGCCCGGCGAGCCCGCCCATCTCGGCGAGCGCGAGGCCCGCCATTTCGAGGTCGCCCCCCGCCGCGTCGACCGCGGCGATGATGCCCATCGCGTTGGAGACCCAGTGCGCGCCGGGCTGGGCTATGGTGAAGCTCAGTTCGCGTGACCCGAAGCGCGCGGTGACGAAGGTCCCGCCGATCCGCGTCCGCATCATCTCGACCGCGCGGTAATCGGCGCCCTCGCTCATCCCGAAGGTCACCACCCTGGCGGCGTGCGGCGTAGCGGCGGCGATCAGCCGGTCGCGGTGCGGGCTGTCGAACGGCACGATCGCCGTCCCGTCCGGCTCGAGCCCCTCGAAGATCTCGCTTTTGGCGTCGGCGATCGCCTCTTCGCTCGCGAAGAAGCCCATATGCGCCGGTGCGATCGTGGTGACCATCGCGACATGCGGCCGCACCAGCCGGGTGAGCTGCGCGAGCTCGCCCGCATGGTTCATCCCCATCTCGAATACGCCGAAGCGCGCGTCGCGCGGCATGCGGGCGAGGCTCAGCGGCACTCCGGTATGGTTGTTGTAGCTCTTGACCGATCGGTGCGCGCAGCCCGGATTCATGCGATCGAGCGCCGCGAACAGCGCTTCCTTGGTCCCGGTCTTGCCGACCGACCCGGTGACCCCGATCACCTTGCCCTGCATCCGCGCGCGGGCGGCAATGCCGAGCGCGTCGAGCGCCGCAGTCGTGTCGTCGACCCGGACATTGGGATGCGCGATCTCCTCCGACACCACCGCCCCCGCCGCTCCCTGCGCAAAGGCCTGGTCGAGGAAGCGATGCCCGTCGGTCGTCTCGCCCTTCAGCGCCAGGAACAGGTCACCGGGGCCGACTTCGCGGGAGTCGAAGGTGACGCCGGTGGCGTCGAAGGGCGCTGAGGCGGTCCCGCCGGTGGCGGCGGCGATCTCGTCAGAGGTCCAGAGCGGCGAACTCATAAGCCCCTCCCCTTCAGGGGAGGGGTTGGGGTGGGGCAGTGCGGCAGGCGAAAGGTCTCGGTGAGACGGACAGGCCCCACCCCATCAATCGGGTGAAGCAGGCCCCCGGCCTGCTTCAGAAATGCCCGGGGGGCATTTCGACCCGATTGATCCTCCCCTGAAGGGGAGGGGCTTGAAGTAAGAAGATCCCTCACGCCGCGCATTCCCGGGCAACGCTCACATCGTCGAAAGGAAGCACGCTATCGCCGACGATCTGGCCCTGCTCGTGCCCCTTGCCTGCTATCAGCACGATATCCTCGGCTCCGGCCATGGCGACCGCCGCCGCGATCGCCTCGCGCCGCCCGCCGATCTCGGTCGCTTGCGGAGCGCCTTTCAGCACCTCAGCGCGGATCGCCGCCGGATCCTCGGTACGCGGGTTGTCGTCGGTGACGATCACCACGTCGGCGCCCGCCGCCGCGGCCTGCCCCATCGGCTCGCGCTTGCCGGTATCGCGATCCCCGCCCGCGCCGAAGACGAGGATCAGCCGCCCGCTGGTATGCGGCTTCAATGCCGCGATCGCCGCCTCGAGCGCGTCGGGGGTATGCGCATAATCGACATAGACCGGCGCGCCGCTGCGCGTGATCACCGCGCGCTCGAGCCGCCCGCGCACCGGCTGCAGCCGCGCCAGATTGGCAAGCGTGGTCCCCACATCGCCGCCCGTCGCGATCACCAGCCCCGCCGCGGTCAGCGCATTGGCCGCCTGGTACGCGCCGATCAGCGGCAGCATCACCTTGTGCGTCCTGCCCTCGGCCTCGATCGTCAGCCCCTGCCCCAGCAAGGTCGGGTCGCGCCCGACGAGCCTCAGCGTCTCGCCATGCTCGCCCACCGTGATCAGCTTGTTGCCGCGCATCCGCGCGAGTTCCTCCACCCGCATCGCATGCGGATCGTCGGCCCAGACCACCGCGGCGCCGTCCATGTCGAGCACGTCGGCGAAGAGGCGGAGCTTGGCGTGGAAATAGGCCGCCATGTCGCCGTGATAGTCGAGATGGTCGCGGCTCAGATTGGTGAACGCCGCCGCGCGCACCGGCAGCCCCTCGGTGCGATATTGCGACAGGCCGTGGCTCGAGGCCTCGAACGCCACATGGCTGACGCCCTCGCGCGCGAGCCCCGCGACATTGGCGAGGAAGGTCACCACATCGGGCGTGGTCAGCCCGGTCGAGACGGTATCGTCGGACGTGGTCACCCCCAGCGTCCCGATCGACGCCGCATGCTGCCCCGCCATCCGCCACAATTGGCGCGTCATCTCGACGGTGGAGGTCTTGCCGTTGGTGCCCGTCACCGCGACCGCGGTCTCGGGGAAGGGCGCGAAGAACTGCGCCGCCAGCCGGGCGAAGCGCTCGCGCGGGTTGATGTCCGCGATGTGCACCGCCCCCTCGACCACCGCCTCGGGCCGCGCGACGATCGCCACCGCGCCGGCCTTCACCGCCGCCGGGATGAAGTCCTCGCCATTGACCCGCGCGCCCTCGAAGGCGCCGAACACCGTTCCCGGCGCAACCTTGCGGTGATCGATCGCGAATCCGGTGATCGCAGCGGTCTCGTCGCCGCCGGTCAGTACGCCCAGCCTCACCGGGCCGCCTTCTGCGCTTCCGGCCCTTCCCAGATCAGCGGGAGCAGGTCGCTCTCGTCGATGTCGCGGTTGTTGTCGGGGGTCACCCCCAGCAATGCGCCGGTGCGGGTAACCACGCGTCCTACGACGGGCGCGGCAGTCCAGCCCGCGGTCGTGCGCGGCGTGTTGGCATTGGCCTTGGGCGAGTCGAGCATGGCGACCACCACATAGCG
Source organism: Sphingomonas sp. (assembly GCF_026460985.1). GTDB lineage: Bacteria > Pseudomonadota > Alphaproteobacteria > Sphingomonadales > Sphingomonadaceae > Sphingomonas. The sequence continues at coordinate 32,669 of NZ_JAPKNM010000096.1, read as the reverse complement.
TGGCGCGTCGATTGGGAAAGCCGCCGCGAAGGTCGAGACGTTGCGATGCTTGTCGTATCCACCCACCGACGCCGCCTCGGCAGTGCCCGTCTTGCCGGCGACGCGGAAGCCCGGCGCGTCGGCCTTGCGGCCGGTGCCCTTGGTCACGATCAGCCGGAGCAGCTGGCGCATCCGCGCGCTGGTCGATTCCTTCAGCGCGCGCTGCCCGGCAGGAACGTTGTTCGGATCGACCTTGAGCAAGGTGGTCGGCCGCAAGATGCCGCCATTGACCATCACCGCATAGGCATTGGCGAGATGCAGCGGCGTCACCGCGATGCCGTGGCCATAAGCCGTGGTCATCACCGTCAGCCGGCCCCAGAAGTTCGGCCAGAGCGGACGCGCGCCGCCCAGCTCGATATCGGGCCGCCGGTCGAAGCCCAGCCTGCGGAACAGGTCCTGCATCCGCGCCGCGCCCAGTTCGTCGGCGATCCGCGCGGTGGCGATGTTGGACGAAAAGACGAGCGTCTCGGGGATGTTGAGCCAGCGGAACTGCTCGTCGCCCGGATCGTCGTTGATCGAGAAGCGCCCGATGTGCAGCGGCTTGGTCGCGTCGAAGCGTCGCGTCATCGACGTGATCGCGCCCGAATCGATCGCCGCGGCGACCGCGAGCGGCTTGAAGGTGGAGCCGAGCTCGTAGACGCTCTGGGTGACGTTGTTGGGCGGCGCCGCGCCCGGCAGCGCATTGGGATTGAAGCTGGGCAGCGAAGTCATCGCGAGCACTTCGCCGGTGCGCACGTCGAGGATCACTCCCGCCGCGCCGCGCGCCTGCAGGTCGGCCATCGCGCGACCCAGCTCGTTCTCGAGCGCAGCCTGGACGCGCGCGTCGATCGACAGCGCCACCGGAGCGCCGCGCTTGGCCGGATCGCTCAGATGCTTCTCGAGCACCTTCTCCATCCCGGAGACCCCGCGCCCCTGGGCGTCGAGAAAGCCGAGGACGTGCGCGGCCATGTTGGATTGCGGATAGAGCCGGTCAGGCTCGCGCTGGAACTCCATGCCCGGCTCGCCGAGCGCGTTCACCGCGGTCACCAGCTCGGGCATCGCCCGGCGCTTGAGATAGGCGAAGCTGCTGCCCGAACTCAGCAGGGCGTAATAATCGCCGGCGCTCTTGTCGGGGATCAGCTCGGCCAGCCGCTCGGCGAGCGCGGTCTTGTCGCCGATCACCTGGTTGGGGTGCACCGCGATCGACCAGGCCTCGATGCTGCGCGCGAGCGGCGCGCCGTTGCGGTCGACGATGTCGCCGCGCGGCGGGATCAGGGATGCGGCGATGTCGCGCGCGGTGGCGGGCTCGGCCCAGAGCGCGAGCAAGGCGAGCTTGCCGACCACGACCAGCATGCCGAAGCCGAACAGCAGCGACAGCACCATAAGCCGCAGCTGGGCGATGGCGACGAGCGCCTGACGGGCACCGCCCGTACGACCCTGCCGGGCCGGCGGGGCGACGACGACGATCAACGCAGCGCCAATTTCTCGCGCTTCGCCAGCTTCTGCAGATCTTCCATCGTCGACGCGCTCAATACGCCGCGATCCACCGAGGCGATCGCCTGGCGGTCTGCCTTCTTCATCAGCTTGCGAAGCTCCCCATCCTGCTGCGCCACGCTCTTCGTGGCGACAGCGGCTACTTGCGGCGCGCCCTGCACCGGATTGGCGGCGGGCGCCATCGTCGCGGCGGCAGTCTGCGGCGCGGGTGCGCCGGCCGGCATCACCAATGCGGCGACCTGAATGTCGGCGGGCTGCTGGCCGAGGCTGGCCAGCGCGGTCTCGCCCGCCAGATATTGCTGCGGCGCCGGCGCGGCGAGTGCCAGCACCTCGCCGTTCCAGCGCTCGAGCTGGGCGAGGTTGGCGCGCGTGTTGAACTCGGTCTCGAGGCTGCGGATGTCGCGCTGCGCCTGGACGATCGCCAGCCGCGTCGCGTTCAGCTTCGCCTGTTCGGCGGCGCCGTGCGAATTGACGAGATAGCATGCGGGCGCCACGACAGCGCCGCACAGGAACCATCCCAGTCCCTTGAAGCCTCGCACTCCCATCAGCTCACTCCCTCACTGTCCCAAGGCGCCGCGGCCGTCCGACGCGCCACGCGCAGCGTCGCAGACCGGGCGCGCGGGTTACGCGCCACTTCCTCCTCGCCGGGCCGGACGGCCTTGGCGGGAGCCTCGAAACTCGGCGCGGCCCGGGGGCCTGCCATCGGACGATGCCGCGAACCCGCGGGCTCGCTGCCACTGCGCTCGCGCAGGAACCGCTTCACCATGCGGTCCTCGAGCGAGTGGAAGGTGACCACCGCCAGCCGGCCTCCGGGCTTGAGCACGCGCTCGGCCGCAGCGAGACCTTCCGCGAGCTCGTCGAGCTCGCGGTTGAGGTGGATGCGGATCGCCTGAAAGGTCCGGGTGGCCGGGTCCTTCTTGTCGTAGTGTTTATGGTTTAATGATTTTCTAACCACGTTCGCCAGTTCGGAAGTCCGCTTAAGGGGTCGTGCGGAGACGATCGCGCGGGCGACTCGGCGGGACTTCGGCTCCTCGCCAAAGTTAAATAAAACGTTAGCGATCTCTTCTTCGTCGGCGGTGTTGAGCCACTCCTCGGCGGTCATCCCGGACTGGCTCATCCGCATGTCGAGCGGACCGTCGGCCTGGAACGAGAATCCGCGATCGGCCTGGTCGAGCTGCATCGACGAGACGCCGATATCCATCGTCACGCCGTCCACCGGCGTCATCCCGCGCCGCGCCAACTCGCCTTCCATCTGGCTGAACGGCGCCTCGATCAGGATCAGCCGCCCGCCTGCCTTCGCCACCAAGGTTTGGCCGCCCTCGATCGCCTGGGGGTCGCGATCGAAGGCGGCCACCTCGGCACCCCGCTCGAGGATGGCGTTGGTGTAGCCGCCCGCGCCGAACGTCGCGTCGACATGGCGCTCGCCGGGCACGATGGCGAGGCCGTCGACCACTTCGTCGAGCAGCACGGGGATGTGGGGCGCGCTCACAGCTTCACGCCCTTGGATTGGCAGAGATATTCGCAGATCTCGCGCAGGCCCGGATCGGCATTGTCGTCGGCGAGCAGCACTTCGGGGGCCCAGACGTCGAACGTCTCGCCCGATCCGTTGAAGAAGGCCCACTTCCCGATCTTCGCCTTCATGCGGAAGAAGGGCGGGATCACGAAGCGGCCCGAGTCGTCGAAGGGCGCCTTTTCGACCTGGCCGAAGGCGCGGCGCTTGGCGCGGGTGTCGACCTCGGAGCCGCGCTCCTCGGCAAGCGCCTCCTTGCGATCGAGCCGGTCATACTTCTCTTTCGACCAGCTCAGATCGTGCGCGGAGAGGCACGGATCCTCCGGGTGGAGGCCCACGACGATCTGACGAATGTCGGAATTGCGTTCGGCGGCGGCGCGCAGGTCTGCGGGAATGGCGACACGACCCTTCTGGTCCACCGCCTGGAGCGCAAATCCTTCGAAGAGCTCCCTATCCGCCACGCCCAAACCCCTTTTGGGCACGCCTTCCCCGTTTCCGGAATCGCGATTTCCTGCCGCCTCCGGCGCTGTGATCTCACGGTGAAAAGGGTTCGTGCCCCCTTAAGCATCTCCTTTGATCACAAAGTACGCCGGGACACAACGGGTAAAGTGGGGATTTAGGGGGAATTTGCCCCACTTTGCTCCTAAAAATCGCCGTGTTCTACTCAAGATCATAGTATGTTCTATTTACGTTTCTCCAGACGGCCGGATTGCGCTCGGACAGAGGCCTGAACCCGGCAGAGACAAATTTTCTTGAGATATTTCAGATCGTTGGTCTGGAAGTACGGCCCGCGAACCCGCTATTCACCGACGCGCGAAGGTGCAGAACGCGCGCGACTCGTGCGGTCGCGTCCCCGCGCCGCCCGCGTCATCCCGTCAATATCGGTAGGTCAGGGCTGCGCGGTTCCGCCCGCGCCATCGGCCGGGCTCTCGGTGGAAGAGGCGCTCGGCGCCACGCCGAGTTCGGCTAGCGGCTCGTCCTTTTCCTTCTCGGTCGCCAGGTTGACTGGCTCGATGATGATGTTGGCGACCACCGACGCATTGGGGGCGCCCACCGCCGTCACCGGCTCGTCGCGATTGGCCGAGGAAAAGATCGCGGTGGCCAGTCCGATGAGGACAAGCACCATCGCCAGTCCGGTCATGCCGACCCGGACACGCTGCATCGCCTGAGCTGAGTCTTGCGATCCCGACTTCATAAGCTGTGGGATAAAGGTAACGTCTCGTCACAGCCTTGTCGAGGCGCGAAGGTCAGGCGCCGCCGAGCCACTCCGGCACGGGCAGTCCCTTGGTGCGCAGCCACTCGCCATTGTACAGCGTCGAGAGGTAGCGGAACCCGGTGTCGCACAGGATCGTGGCGATGCGCTTGCCCGGCCCCAATTGCTTCGCCAGCCGCACCGCGCCCGCGACGTTGATGCCCGAGGAGAGCCCCAGGCACAGCCCCTCCTCGGCGAGCAGCCGGCGCACCCATTCGAGCCCCTCCTCGTCGGAGATGCGGAACTGGGCGTCGACCGGCGCGCCCTCGAGGTTTCCGGTGATCCGCCCCTGCCCGATCCCTTCGGCGACCGAGCTGCCCTCGGACCGGAGCTCGCCACAGGCATAATAATCGTAGAGCGCCGCGCCGTGCGGATCGCTGAGCGCGATGCAGACCTTCTCGTCCTTGGCCTTGAGCCCCAGCCCCACGCCCGCCAGCGTGCCCCCGGTTCCGACCGAGCAGGTGAAGCCGTCGACCCGCTCCTCCATCTGCGCCCAGATCTCCTCGGCGGTGCCGACGATGTGCGCGCGGCGATTGGCGATATTGTCGAACTGGTTGGCCCAGATCGCGTTGGGCGTCTCCTCGGCGATGCGGCGCGAGGTGTGGACGAAATGCCCGGGGTTCGAATAGGGCGCCGCCGGCACCAGCACCAGCTCAGCGCCCAATGCGCGCAGCGTGTCCATCTTCTCGCGGCTCTGCGTCTCGGGCATCACGATGATCGTGCGGTAGCCCTTGGCGTTGGCGACCAGCGCCAGGCCGATGCCGGTATTGCCCGCGGTTCCCTCGACGATCGTCCCGCCGGGCTGGATCAGCCCGCGCTCCTCGGCGTCCTGGACGATGAACAGCGCCGCCCGGTCCTTCACCGACGCGCCCGGATTGGCGAATTCGCACTTGCCGAAGATGTCGCAACCGGTCGCCTCGCTCGGGCCCTTGAGGCGCACCAGCGGAGTATTGCCGATCAGGCCCAGCGTGTCGGATGTCACATGCATGGCGGCTAGATAGGGGCGTCCTGCCCGCAACCGCAAGCAAGTGAAACTATGTCGCGACGCCCGCGCGCTTCAGATGCGGCCCCAGCCTTCGGCCGAGCCACAGGAAGAACATCCGATAGTCCGAGAAGAGCGACCAGAGCGGATAGGTGAAGGTCGCCGGCCGGTTCTTCTCCACCCCGAAATGCGCCGCCCAGGCGAAGCCGTAGCCCGCCAGCGGAATCAGCAGCCACCACCAGCCGCCCCATGCCAGCGCAAGCGCGAGGAACAGGAAGGTCAGCGCGGTCCCGACATAATGCAGCCGCCGCGTCTCGGGCTTCGCGTGCTCGCGCAGATAGTAGGGCCAGAAATCGGCGTAACGGGTGATCGTGCGCGCCATGGTCGGGAAGCTACACCCGACTTCCCCCTGCTTTCAAGCCATGGTAGAAAGAGTGCGCCTGGAGGTAGAAAAATGGGTGCGCAGCTCAACATCAAGGATGCTGAAACTGTCCGGCTGGCGCGCGAGCTCGCCGACGCCACCGGCCAACCGGTGACCAAGGCGATCCGCCAAGCGCTTGAGCGCGAATTGCAACGGCGCGAGGAAGAAATTCAGGAAACGATTGCGCGGGTGCAGGAGATAAGCCGCGAGTTTCGTGCGCATATGCCCGCCGATTGGCATGGCAAGACCTCGAAAGAGATCATGGACGAAATCTACGACGAGGACGGCCTGCCCAAGTGATCGTCGACACCTCCGCGGTAATGGCGATGCTGCTCGACGAGCCTGAGCAGGCCGCTATCACCCGCGCCTTGCGCACTGCCGCGATACGGCGAATCTCAGCCGGCAGTTGGATCGAGCTTACGGTCGTCCTGACTCGCCGCGCGGACCCCATACTCCGCAAAAAGCTGAGCGAACTGCTCGAATTGTTTCCGTTGGAGATTGCGCCCGTCACCGCAGAACAAGCAGTCATCGGCGAGACTGGCTACCGTACCTTTGGCCAGGCCTCCCGCCACCCCGCCCGCCTCAACTTCGGCGATTGCTTCGCCTACGCCCTCGCCAAGGCGACCGGCGAGCCCTTGCTCTTCAAGGGCGACGACTTCGTCCATACCGACATCACCGCCGCACTGTGAGCGCGCGCAAGCACAGCTTTCCGCCGGTCGTCGACGCGCGCGTGCGGCTGCTCGTCCTGGGCTCGCTGCCCGGCGAGCGCTCCCTGGCGGAGCGGCGCTATTACGCGCATCCGCAGAACCAGTTCTGGCGGCTGATCTCGCCCGCTGCCGGCCGCGACCTGTCTCCCCTCTCCTATGACGAGCGCCTCGCCGCTTTGCTCGCCGCGCATATCGGCCTGTGGGACGTCGTCGCGAGCGCCACGCGCCCGGGCAGCACCGACGCGGCGATACGCGACATCGAGGGGCACGACATCGCGGCGCTCGCCGCCACCCTCCCCCATCTCCGCGCGATCGCGTTCAACGGCGGCACCGCGCTGCGCCACGGCCGCAAGCAGCTCGGCGCCGCGGCTACCCGCTACGAGGTCGTCGCCCTCCCCTCGAGCAGCCCGCTCCACACGATCGGATTCGCGGCGAAGCTGCCCGCGTGGCAGACGCTCGCGGCATGGCTTCCCGAAGCTCCGAACCGCTGATAGGCATGGAGGAAACGGGCGCGAAAACGGGAGGGCACGCCATGTTCGAATATTTCACCGATACTTTGCCGCATTTCCTCGCCTATTTCGGCGCCGCGCTCGGGCTCGCGGTGGCGTTCCTGGCGATCTACGTGCTGATCACACCGCACAAGGAATTCGCCCTGATCCGCGAGGGCAACACCGCGGCGGCGACCCAGCTCACCGGCACCTTCCTCGGCTTCGCGGTGCCCGTGGCGATCGTGATCGGCCATTCGGTGAGCATCCCCGACATGCTGCTCTGGGGCGCGGTCGCGGCCCTGGTCCAGCTCATCGTCTTCTTCGCCATCGCGCGGCTGCTGTTCACGGCGATCTCCAAGCGGATCGCCGACGGCTGCGTCGCCTCGGGCATCTTCGTCGGCGGCACCGGGCTGGGGATCGGCATCCTCCAGGCGGCCTGCATGGTCCCTTGAGCAGCCGGTCGACAGGAGACACGCGATGAAGAAGCAATTGTCCATGACGACGGCGATGGCCGCGGCCCTGCTATCGCTGCCCGGATGCTCGTCCAACGACGACTGGAACGAAGACGTCGTCGCCGATCGCGACACCGCGATCTGCGTCGACAAGGACGGCAACCGCGTCGACGACAGCCAGTGCGGCCAGCGCACCGTCGTCCACAGCGGCGGCGGGAGCGGCGTGGGGACCGCGTTCCTCTGGTATTATCTCGGGCGCAACTCGGCCGTCCCCTATTACGGCGAGTCGATCCGCAACCCCCGCTATGCCGGCCGCGGCTCGTTCGCGCCGGCCGCTGGCGTCAGCTATGCCGCCGCGCCGGCATCGTCGCGGATGACGCGCTCGGCGGCGGTGTCGCGCGGCGGGCTGGGCTCGAGCGGGCGCAGCTTCGGCGGCGGCAGGTCCTGAGCCTGTGGAGCGGCATGCGATCGCGCCGCGCGACGACTGGCAGGGCAAGGTCGAGGCGCAGGGGCTGATCTGGCACAGCCAGGACGGCGAGCCTTATTGGGACGAGCGCGCTTATTATGCGTTCAGCCTCGCCGAGATCGAGAAGATCGAGGCGGCCGCCGAGAGCGTCTACGGCCTGTTCCTCGAGGCGGGCGAGCGGATCGTCGAGGATCCCGAGATCCTCGACCTGTTCGGCATCCCCGAATATTGCCATCGTCCGCTCAAGGCGGCGTGGCGGAACGAGCCGCCCTCGCTCAACTATGGCCGCTTCGACTTCGGCTATACCGGCGAGGGCGAGCCCAAGCTGTTCGAGTTCAACTGCGACACCCCCACTTCGATGCTCGAGGCGGCGGTGGTCCAGTGGGACTGGAAGGAAGCGCTCTTCCCCGAGCTCGACCAGTTCAACAGCCTACACGAGAAACTGCTCGGCCGCTGGGCCGAGATCCGCGCGCGCCTGCCCGACCAGCGCATCTGGTTCACCCACGCCGCCGATCCGTCGCACGAGGACACCATCACCGCCACCTATATGCGCGACCTCGCCGAGCAGGCGGGGCTCGAGACGCTGGCGGTGTTGATCGACGATATCGGCCTCGACGGCCGCGGCCGCATCGTCGACTCCGACGATCAGCTCATCACCGCGATCTTCAAGCTCTATCCCTGGGAGTGGATCGTCAGCGAGCGCTACGGGCAGGACATCGTCCGCCATCTGCCCGAGACCGCGTGGATCGAGCCGATCTGGAAGATGCTGTGGAGCAACAAGGCGGTGCTCCAGGTACTCTGGGCGATGTTCCCCGATCATCCGAACCTGCTCGCCGCGTCGGTGATCCAGGAGAAGATCGGCGCCAGCTACGTCGCCAAGCCCTTTCTCGCGCGCGAGGGCGCCAACATCGAGGTCGTGGCCGACGGCCGGAGCCTGGCGCGCTCGGCGGGCGAGTATCGCCAGGGGCTGACCATGTACCAGGCGCTCTATCCCCTGCGCGATTTCGGCAACGGCTATCCGGTGCTCGGCTGCTGGGTGGTAGACGGCGAGGCCGCGGGGATGGGCATTCGCGAGGACGGGCTGATCACCGGCAACCGCGCCCGTTTCGTTCCGCACGTTATCAGGGGGTGACGATGAACAAGCTTCAGGCAGCGACCGACACGCTCAAGGAACTGGCGCTCGCTTATGCGATCTTGCTGTTGACCTTCACCTTGCTGTTCATGGCGATCGAAGGCCACAGCTTCGCCAACAGCCTCTATTGGGCAGGCACCACCGCCACTTCGACCGGCTATGGCGACATCAGCCCCAAGACCACTGCCGGCGAGATGCTGGCGCTGGCGCTGATGCACCTCTCGATCTTCGGCATCGCGCCGCTGATCGTCGTGCGGCTGATCGAACGCATCAACCAGGACCGCGACGCCTTCACCCACGAGGAGCAGGTGCGGATCCTGGAGTCGCTCGCGCGGCTCGAGGAATCGGTGGCGCGACTGGAGGCGGCGCGAGGGGCCGACTCTCCCGGGCGCGCCGTCGAGGGGTGAACACGCCTCCCCGTTCCAGGTTGGGAGTAGGGTGGCTCCACCAACTCCGTTCGCCCTGAGCTTGTCGAAGGGCCGTTCTTCTCTTGCCTCGGTAGAGAAAGAAGGACGGTGCTTCGACAAGCTCAGCACGAACGGGTGCCCAAGCTCACCTCCAACATGCCCTACTTCCCCGTCGAAGGCGTCGGCGAGGCTTTCTTCACCCGCTCCGCCCAGTCATACGCGCCCGGTCCCGCACAGCCCTTCAGGACGCGCCCGCCGATCCGCGCCTCGGCGGTCAGCGGCAATTGCGCCTTGCCTGCCGTGCAGGCCTTGGCCGTCAGCGTGATCGTCACCGGCTCGGCATGCGGCGTCTGCGTCTCGAAGCTTGCGGTCTCGCCCGCGAGCTTGGGCGAGACGGGATAGAGGTCCACCGGCGCCGCATCGGCCTTGTCGGTGAAGGTGATCGTCCCCGGCGCGATGTGGATCGCCCAATAGGGCCCGGTCCCCGAAGCGCGCAGCGGCTTGTCGAGGTCCAGGCCGCCGAGCATCGGTCCCGGCGTGGGCGTCGGCGTCGGCGCGGCGCTGTTGTTCGCCAGCTCTTCGTCGCCGCCGCACCCGGCGAGCGCCAGCGCCAGTCCCGCAATCACCAGTCGCCGCATCCTGCCCTCCATCGCCCCGTCCTGCGAACCCGGCCCGCGCGGGTCAAGCCCGTTTCCTAGTTGGAAATGTTCTGCTATTGTTCCAGGCGTGAGTCTCGCCGCTTCCGCTCCGATCCCGAGCGCCGCTTCGCGCCACGCAAGGATCGATCGCGCGGTTGAAACTTTTGTTCACGATTCGCGGGAAAAATGCGAAGTTACGGCCGGCATTTCCAACATGCTGGCCTTCCCGCCCCGGCCGCTGCGCTGGCTGTTCCTCGATCTCAACAGCTATTTCGCCAGCGTCGAGCAGCAGCTGGACCCGGCGCTGCGCGGCAAGCCGGTGATCGTCGCGCCCGTGGATGCCGACACCACCGTCGCGATCGCCGCCTCGGTCGAGGCCAAAAGCTACGGCATCTCCACCGGCACGCCGGTCTGGGAGGCGAAGCGCAAGTGCCGCGACCTATTGATCGCGCCCGCACGGCACGAGAAATATGTCGAGTTCCACGAGGCGATCCTAGCCGAGATCTGGAAGCACATCCCCGTCACGCACGTCTGCTCGATCGACGAGGTTGCCTGCCGGCTGCTCGACAACGAGAATTCGCCCGAAGCGGCGGTCGCGCTGGCGAAGCGGATCAAGGCGGGCATCCGCGCGCATGTCGGCGGATGCCTGACCAGCTCGGTCGGCATCGCCCCCAACCGCCTGCTCGCCAAGCTCGCCTCCGACATGCAGAAGCCCGACGGGCTGGTAGTGCTCACCGCGGACCAGCTTCCGCACCGGCTGTACGACCTCCGGCTGCGCGAGATCGCGGGGATCGGCGCCAAGATGGAGCGGCGGCTCGCGCGCGACGGCATCCTCGACATCCGCCAACTCTGCGAGCGCCGCCCGCGCGACGCGGGGACCGCCTGGGGCGGCACCAATGGCGATCGGCTCTGGTATCTGCTCCACGGCGTCGAACTGCCGGAGAAGCCGACCCAGAGCCGCACGATCGGCCACAGCCACGTCCTGTCGCCCAGCAAGCGCGGGCTCGAACCGACCCGCCTCACCGCGCGCCGCCTCGCGCTCAAGGCGGCGAGCCGGCTGCGGCGGAAGGGCTATCGCAGCCGGCTGCTCGTGCTCCACGGCAAGTTCGAGGACGACAAGTCCAATTGGCGCGCCGCGATCAAATTGCCGAACACGCAGGACAGCTTCGTCATCCTCTCGGCGCTCGATTCGCTCTTTCCCCGCCTGGCGGCCGCGGGGCGCGAACGCCTCGGCGGCTTTCGCCTGCGCATGGTGGGGGTGACGCTCTGCGAGATCGAGGGGGTCGAGGGCGAGCAGGGCTCGCTCTTCGCCGCGCTGGATCCCGACGATCCGCTGGCGCGCGAGACGCGGACATTATCGCTCAGCCGCGCGATGGACCGGATCAACGAGAAGTTCGGCCGCCACGCGGTGAGCGTCGGCCCGCTGAACGGCGGCCGTATCGACGCAGTGGGCACCAAGATCGCCTTCGGGAGAATCCCGGATCTGGACGAGTTCCACGAATGAAAGTCACACGGCTGAAACAAAGTGTCTGTTATGTTGCGGCGCACAACGATAATGTAATCATGTATCACGAATCGCTTGACGATTCTTGCTGCTTGATCGAAAGCGAACCCCGCTATGAAGAACCCCTCCCTTATTGCCGCCGCTGCCGTTGCGCTCCTGTCGCTAGCCGCATGCAACAACAACGCTCCGGAAGAAGTGAGCAGCACCGCGCCCGATCCCATGGCGTCGCAGCTCGCCAACGCCGCGCCTGTCGAGCTTCCGCCCGCGATCTCCGAGAGCGTTACGCTGCGCTGCGGCGACAACAGCCTCGTCTATGTCGACTTCTTCCAGGGCAACAAGCAGGTCCAGCTCAAGACCGAGAAGGGCGGCCCCGCCACGATGCTCAAGGCGGCCGAAGCCGGCCAGCCCTTCGAGGCCGCGGGCGGTTTCAAGCTCACCGGCACGCCGAAGAACGTCAGCGTCACCCTGCCCGGCAAGCCGGCCAAGACCTGCCACGCCTGAGGCACAAGTCGAATTGTGGTTTTCCAAGGGCCGGCGGGGCTTCCCCGCCGGCCCTTTTTCATGCCAGCCTCACGGCGCAAGGGAGGGACTCGCTTGGCGACGATCGCGGTCTACAGCCTGAAGGGCGGCGTCGGTAAGACGACGCTGGCGGTCAACCTCGCCTGGGCGGCGGCGACGCTCTCCTCGCGGCGCACCTTGCTGTGGGACCTCGATCCCCAGGCCGCTTCCACCTTCCTCCTCGCCGGCGAGACGGGTGGACGGGGCCAGGCGCAGGCGATCTTCACCCGCGACGTCGCGCCGGCGAAGCTGACGCGGCACACCGCGATCGACCGGCTCGACCTGATCGCGGCCGACACGTCGCTCCGCGCGCTCGACCGGACCTTCCACGAGCTCGACAAGAAGAAGCGCCTCGCCAAGCTGCTCGGCGCGCTGGCGGATTCCTATGACCGCGTGCTGCTCGATTGCGCGCCCGGCCTGTCCGAGACGAGCGAGCAGGTGATGCGCGCCGCCGATCTGATCGTGGTGCCGGTGATCCCCTCGCCGCTCGCCACGCGTGCCTTCGCCGAGGTCGAGAGCCACCTCGCCGAGCGCGGGGGCAAGGTGGCGCTGATGCCCGTCCATTCGATGGTCGACCGGCGCCGAAAGCTCCATGCCGAGGCGCTGGCCGCGCAGCCCGACTGGCCGGTGATCCCGATGGCGAGCATCATCGAGACGATGACGGTGCGACGCGCGCCGCTCGCCGCCTTCGCGCCGCGGAGCCCCGGCGCGCAGGCATTCGCGGAATTATGGCAGGCGATCGAACGCCGGCTGGCCTCGAAGCGTTGAGACGGGGATGACCCATCGCCTGCCGCCCCAATTGGACCTCGAGCCGGATCTGGTACTTCGCGCCTATGCGATGGGCGTCTTCCCGATGGCCGATCACCGCCTCGCCTCCAGCGTCTATTGGGTCGAGCCCAAGTTGCGCGGCATCCTGCCGCTCGACCGCTTCCACCTCTCGCGCTCGCTCCGGAAGACGATCCTCGCCGATCGTTTCCGCGTCACCGTCGACACGGCGTTCGATCGCGTCATCCGGCTCTGCGCCGAATCGGCGACGGACCGTCCGGATACCTGGATCAACGGTCCGATCGAGCGCGTCTTCACCGAGCTCCATCGCCGCGGCTTCGCGCATTCGATCGAATGCTGGGACGGCGACCGCCTCGCCGGGGGGCTCTACGGACTCGCGCTCGGCCGGGCCTTTTTCGGCGAATCGATGGTCACGCGCGTCCGCGACGCCTCGAAGGTCGCCTTCGCGCATCTGGTCGCGCGGCTGAGGGCGGGCGGATTCACCTTGCTCGACTGCCAGTTCCAGACCGAGCATCTCGCCACGCTCGGCGCGGTCGAGGTGCCGCGCGACGATTATGTCGCGTTGCTGGGGGCCGCGCTCGGCGATTCGGCGGCGGGGCTCTCTTCGGGCGCGCCCTCGGTCGACGGCGACTTCTTCGCGCTCGACGCGTTGCCCGAGCCGCCGGCGGTGGGTGCGGGCACGGTATCGGGGCCGCTGTCGCGGAAGGTCATCGCGCAGCTCTTGGGCCAGACGTCGTAGATCGGGTGCTGGACGACGTTGAGCGCCGGCCGTTCCTTGTAGAGCCAGCCCGAGAAGACCCGGCGCCAGCTCTTGTCGAGCTGCTCGACATCGACCTGGACGAAGGCGCCGGTGAGCTGGTCGGCCTCCCAGGGTGCGGTCTTGTCGCAGGCGCGCAGCCGGACGATGACGTCGCCGATCCGCGCAGCCTGGCCGGGCCGGAGCTTGAACTCGCGCGCCTGGCCGTTGCGCTTGTTGAGCAGGCCGAGCACCGCCTCGCGCTCGTTCATCGGCGTGGCCGCGGCGCCCAGCACGCTGGTGTCGGGCCCGACCGCCACCACCTCCGCACCGCCCGCGGCATTGCCCGGGCCGGTGGTGATGACCAGGTCGTCGGCGGCATTGTTGCCGGCCTCCTCGCCACCCTTGCACGCGCCGAGACCGAGCAGCAGCCCGGCGGCCGCCGCGACTGCGGCGCCACGCCTCATGCGTCGGGGGTCCAGGCCTCGTAGTCGCCGGTCGAGCGCGCGCGCTGGCCGCCCGCCTCGAGCGCGCCGGACGGCCGATAGGCCAGCCGTGTGCCCGTCTGGTTGGGCTCGGCCGTCTTCTCCCATGCCCGCGGCGCCGGCAGCGCCTGATCGGGCGCGGCGTCGATCTGGTGGTGGAGCCAGCTGAACCATTCCGGCGGCACGCGGCTCGCATCGTTCGAACCGCTGTAGATCACCCAGCGGCGGGTGAGCCCGTTGGGATCCTTGCCGCCCTGCCAATAGACGTTGCCCAGCGCATCCTCGCCCACCTTGGTCTTGCCGCGAAGGCCGACCCAGGTGCCGAAGGTGGCGCCGTTCCACCAGGTGAAGGGATTGCGATTCAGGCTCATGCGCGCCGATTAGCCCCAGGGGCGGACGGAGGCAATCGAATCCGCCATCGCGGATGCGGGTCCGGTCACTTGCCCTGGCCGGCCCAGCGCACCTTGTCGCCCGGCGCAATCCCCAGCTCGGCCGACTTGCCGCCCAGTATCTCCAGCACCGCGCGCACCGGCTCGCCCGATCGCGAAGGCTCCTCCGAATAGGGAATGGTGTTCTCGGCGATCGACGCGATGGTGCCGTCGGGGCGGATGAAGATGATGTCGAGCGGGGTCGGCGTGTTCTTCATCCAGAAGCTGGCTTCGCGCGGCGCGGCGCCGCCCGCGGGATAGGGTGCGAAGAGCATGCCGCCGTCCGCCGGAATATTGGTGCGGAACATCAGGCCCCGCTCCTGCTCGGCGGCGGTGCGCGCGACCTCGACGTTGAACGCCTTCGGCCCGTTCCTGGTCTCTACCGTGACGACGACCTTGGCCGCGCCACTCTGCTCGGTCGCGGCGTTGGCGCCGGTATCTCCCTGGCACGCAGTGGACACGAGCAACGTCGCTGCGGCGAACGCCGCCCGTAATCCAGATCTGCGAATCATCGCCTCAGCCGGTCCTCTCGACCGCCACTGCCAGCGGTCCCTTGTCGCCTGCGACGATGCGTGCGCTGAGGGACTGGCCGGGTTCGACTTCCTCGATCTCGGCGCGGCGCAACGTCTCCATATGGACGAATATATCCGCCGAGTCCGTGCCGCGCACCAGAAATCCGTAGCCCTTGAGGCGATTGAACCATTTGACCGTGACGGGCTCGAACGGGCCGGCCTCGTCGATCAGCTTGATCCGGTCGGCACGCTCGGGCTGCCGCTTCGGCGCCTCGACCGCCTCGCTCAGGTCGATCGAGCGGATTTCCTTGGCCTGAAGCCCGCGTTGTCGATGCACCGCGAGGCATTCGACCCGCGCGCCTTCGGGTAGGCTCCGCCTGCCGTGCTCCTGCAGCACGGAGAAGTGAATCAATATGTCGCCAGCCGCGGCGTCATCGGCAACGAGGAACCCAAACCCCCGGGTAACATCGAACCATTTGACGACACCGCTAAAAACCTGGCCTTCCGACGCCGTTTCCGCCACGAAACCCTCTTCCCCCGGCGGCGCGACCGTTTCGTCGCGAGGCGCAAGCTGTTGCTCAGCACGCATTTCTAGTCCCCCAAGGGACTGTATTTAACACAGCACCTTCCAAATATGGAATTGCTTTGTTGAGTCTCCCTTAAGGTTTAACCATGTCAGTCCCACTCAGGGACGATCAGCGCTTCGACATCCTCGCCCGGGGCCATCCGGACGATCCTGCGCGAAAGATCGAGCGCATGGCCCGCGCGGAGCATCGCGGCCAGATGCTTCTCCTGCCCGGCGCGTTCGACGGCCTCGCGGGCATAGGGTCCGATCCGCTTGCGGCGGGCGAAGGCGATCGCGCTCGCGGCGGCATTCGCACGCACCGCTGGCGCCACCGCGCTGGCGTCCCCCTCATCGATCCCGGCCTGACGCAGCGCCTCATCGATCCGCCGCGCGCCAAGCCCTCTTCGCCCCATTGCGCTCGCCTTGCTCTCCGCGAAGAGCCGGTCGTCGACATAGCCGAGATCCGACATGCGCTGCGCCAGTCCGATCGTGTCGGGAGTCCCCTCGCCGCTCCAGCCACGCTCGCGAATCTTGCGCTTCAGATAGTCCGAGAGCCTGCCCCTTGTGGTGGCGTAGCGCTCGACGTAACGGAGTGCGAATCGCTCCAGATCGGTAGCGTTCAAGGGGGTTAGCGGGCGCCTCGGGCGGGTCATGCGCCATGATTGTGCCACAGTGCCAACCGATTTTGAACGCCAGTGCGTAGCAGAGCCGTCCGCATTTAGTATGCGTTGTGGGGGCACAACGGGTCTGCCAGCTCACAGGGGCACGAGACAAAGAATGGTATTGGACGAAACGGGATCGCATCAGGGTGTCATGGAGACGGGAAAACCCGTTCCTACCCCGACCGAGGACAGTCACCCCCGCCGCCTCGCGGACTTCGCCACCCTCGGCGAGGCCCTCGACTATGCGGCGCAGGGGGTTCGCGGACTCAACTTCCACGACGCGCGCGGCAATCTGACGCGGCCGTATCCCTTCTCCGAGCTGCGCCGGGACGCGCTGACGCAGGCGCGCCGCCTGATCGCCGCCGGCGTGAAGCCCGAGGACCGTATCGCGCTGATCGCGGAGACCGGCGTCGAGTTCGCCTCGCTGTTCTTCGGCGTCGTCTATGCTGGCGCCTGGCCGGTGCCGCTGCCGCTGCCGACCAGCTTCGGCGGCGCCCAATCCTATATCGACCAGCTCCGCGTCCAGCTCGACAGCTGCGATCCCTCGATGCTGATCTTCCCGCCCGAGATCGGCGCGATGTGCGCCGAGGCGGCGCGGATCACCGGCGTGCAGGGGATCGACTGGTCCGAATTCGCCGAGCGCGACGCGCCCGAGGTGGCGCTGCCCGAGGCGAGCACCAGCGACATCGCCTATCTCCAATATTCGAGCGGCTCGACGCGCTTCCCGCACGGGGTTGCGATCACCCACCACGCGCTGCTCAACAACCTGTCGGCGCACAGCCACGGCATGCAGCTCCAAGAGAGCGATCGCTGCATCTCCTGGCTGCCCTGGTACCATGACATGGGACTGGTCGGCTGCTTCCTGTCGGTCGTCGCCAACCAGGTCTCGACCGACTATCTCAAGACCGAGGATTTCGCCCGGCGCCCGCTCGCCTGGCTCGACCTGATCAGCCGCAATCAGGGCACCACCCTCTCCTACTCGCCGACCTTCGGCTACGACATATGCGCGCGCCGCATGTCGAGCCAGACCAAGGCGAGCGACCGCTTCGACCTGTCGCGCTGGCGCGTCGCGGGCAACGGCGCCGACATGATCCGCCCGGACGTGATGCAGTCGTTCGTCGACGCCTTCGCCGATGCCGGGTTCAAGGCGACCACCTTCCTGCCCAGCTACGGCCTTGCCGAGGCGACGCTTGCGGTGTCGATCATGCCGCCGGGCGAGGGCATCGTCGTCGAACTCGTCGAGGAGACCCAGCTCTCCGGCGGCGACGTGGCGCGTGAGGACCGCCCGCAGCGTTTCCGCGCGATCGTCAATTGCGGCAAGCCGGTGAAGGACATGGAGGTCCAGATCCGCGAGGAAGACGGCACGCCGCTGCCCGAAAAGGCGATCGGCAAGGTGTGGTGCCGCGGTCCCTCGGTGATGGTCGGCTATTTCCGCGACCAGGAGTCGACCGACGCCTGCATGAAGGACGGCTGGCTCGACACCGGCGACATGGGCTATATTTCCGAGGGTTACGTCTACATCGTCGGCCGGGCGAAGGACATGATCATCGTCAACGGCCGCAACCACTGGCCGCAGGACATCGAATGGGCGGTGGAGCAGCTGCCGGCCTTCAAGCAGGGCGACGTCGCGGCCTTCGCGATCACCACGCCCGGCGGCGAGGAAACGCCCGCAGTGCTCGTCCAGTGCCGTACCTCGGACGAGAAGGAACGCATCCGCCTGCGCGACGAGATCCGCGAGCGCGTCCGCTCGGTCACCGGCATGAACTGCGTGATCGAGCTGGTGCCGCCGCGCACGCTGCCGCGCACCAGCTCGGGCAAGCTCAGCCGCGCCAAGGCGCGCAATCTCTATCTGAACGGCGAGATCAAGCCCTACGATCTCGCGGCCTGAACCGCCGGGCGGGCCGGCGCTGCCGGCTCGCCTCAGGCTTTGCGCGCGTAGGACGATGATCCGGAAGCGATGTAAATTTCATCCGTTTCGCCGCCAAATCTAACCTCTCGCTAACCACCCCTCGGTTAACCCCGCCGGGTGACCAGCCAGACCATTTCCCAATTTGCCCGGCCGCGCATCGACGCGCGCGCGCTCCTGGGTCTTTACGATCCGGCGGACGCCATCGATTGGGGCCCGATTCGCGCCGCGCAATTGCATGCCGGCAGCCAGCTGGCGCTGTTCATGCTCGCGGCCAATCTGGTCGGCGCATCGCTCGTCACGATGCTCCTCGCGCCGCGGATGCCGCTCTGGCAGCTCGCGAGCTGGGGCGCGCTGGTCGCGGCGGTCGGCTGCGCGGTCGCGTTCCGCCGCCTTTCCCGCCGCCACCGCGCCGCCGTCACCGCATCGCTCAGGGACGTTCGCGATACCGTGCTGGACGGGATTGCGCTCGGTGCGGTCTGGTCGATTCCGCCGCTGGCGTTCGGCCATGCCGCCGATGCGGGCGCCGCGCTCGGCCTATGGGTCATCATTTCGCTGCTGATGACCGCTTCGGCGGTCGCGATGGCCGCGCTGCCGCTCGCCACCATCGCCTTCGTATCGATCGTCGGCGCCTCGATCACGACGATGCTGGCGCTGGTCGCGTCGCCGGTGCTCGCCGCGGCGACCGCGCTCTTCACCCTGCTGCTCGCGATCGCCACCTTCGGCCGCGGACGCGCGCTCGTCGTCATCCGCGCCGGCGAGATGGCGCTCGCCGAGCGCGACGAGACCGTCAGCCTGCTGCTCCGCGAATTCGAGGATTCGGGCTCCGACTGGCTCTGGGAGATCGACGCGCAGCGCCGCGTCGCACGCGCCAATCCGCGCTTCGCCGTCTCGCTCGGCGCCGATCCGAAGACGATCAACGGCACTCCCTTCCTCCAGCTGCTCGCCGGGCCGACCTGGGAAGACGGCAATTTCGCGCCCGGCCTGCGCGCGCTCGCCGACAAGCTCAAGGCGCGCGAGCCGTTCCGCGACCTGCTGCTCCCGGTCTATGTCGCCGAGGACGAGCGCTGGTGGGAGATGTCGGCGAGCCCGCGCTATGACGAGCGCGGTGCGTTCATCGGCTTCCGCGGCGTCGGCTCGGACGTCACCGAGGCACGCAAGTCCGCCGACAAGATCAGCCACATGGCACGCTTCGACACGCTCACCGGGCTGCCCAATCGCCTGCTGATCAACGAAACGCTCGCCCGCGCCATGGCCGACGCCGACAAATGGGGCTCGCGCTGCGCGTTCATGATGATCGACCTCGACCGGTTCAAGGCGGTCAACGACACGCTGGGCCACCCCGTGGGCGACCGCCTGCTCGGGCGGGTCTCGGAGCGGCTCAAGCTGCTGATGACCGAAAACGAGATGATCGGCCGGCTCGGCGGCGACGAATTCGCCGTGGTCGTCCGCGATGCGACCGACACCCATCGCACCGAGCAGCTCGCCCAGACGATCATCGATTCGCTGTCGCATCCTTATGAGGTGGACCAGCACACGCTTTATATCGGCGCGTCGGTCGGCGTCGCGGTCGGCCCGCGCGACGGGCGCACCGCCGAGATGCTGATCCGCTCGGCCGACCTCGCGCTCTATCGCTCGAAGGACGCCGGCGGCGGCGTCTTCCACGCCTATGAGCCCCAGCTCCACATGGCCGCCGAGGAGCGCCGCGTGCTCGAGATCGCCTTGCGCAGCGCGGTCGAGCAGGGCGAGATGCACCTCAACTATCAGCCGGTGGTCAATGCCGAGACGAGCCAGCTCACCGGCTTCGAGGCACTGCTGCGCTGGACGCATCCCGAATTCGGCAACGTCTCGCCCGCCAAGTTCGTGCCGCTCGCCGAAGAGGCCCGGCTGATCGCGCCGATCGGCGAATGGGTGCTGCGCACCGCGTGCCACGAGGCGGCGCGCTGGGACCTTCCCGTGCGCATCGCGGTCAATGTCAGCCCCGAGCAGCTGCATAACCCCGCCTTTGTCGGCATCGTCGCGCAGGCGCTGGCCCAGTCCGGCCTACCCCCCGAGCGCCTCGAGCTCGAGGTCACCGAAAGCGTCTTCATGCGCGAGGGCACCGTGGCGGTGGAAGTGCTCGAGAAAATCCTCGATCTCGGCGTGCGCCTCAGCCTCGACGATTTCGGGACGGGCTATTCGTCGCTCGGCTATCTCGCGCATACCCGCTTCAGTTCGATCAAGATCGACCGCAGCTTCGTCCAGGGCGCTTCCAAGGGCACCAAGGAGGCGATCGCGATCATCCGCGCCGTGGTCGCGCTCGCCGACAGCCTCGGCATGGCGACGACCGCCGAGGGCGTCGAGACCGAGGAGGAGCACCAGATGATCCAGCGACTGGGCTGCACCAAGGTCCAGGGCTATTATTTCGGCCGTCCGCTGCCGGTGCTCGAGGCGCGCGCACTGGCGATGCGGCAGATCAGCGGCAGCGTCGCCGCGTGAGAAGCCTTGCTAGCGCCGCAAGGGCCCGCTAAGGGCTTCGGCCGCACAGGGGCGTAGCTCAGCTGGTTAGAGCGTCGGTCTCCAAAACCGAAGGCCCTCGGTTCGAATCCGAGCGCCCCTGCCATCTCCCGAATATGCTTATTTTCCTCTTTTATCGTAATTGTTTACGATGAAAGTTCGAATTTCATACACGGAGGGTAGGCGTCTCCGCTAGGCAGCCAAACCACTGATAAACAAGAAATATATATTGGTTCTGGTTCGAATCCGAAAAGGTCATCGGCCAATCGCCGTCATGGCGGCGGGCATCCCAATCCAAGCGCCTTATTTCGGTCGCTGGTGAAAATCGGCCACCGAGAGCACCTTGGGTTTTTGTTTATTCCGTACGCTTCTTGCGCTTTCCCTGTGCGTCATCCATGTGAAATGTCCTGAAGAATCCGCAAACGTTCCTTATTATGTCGCCGGCCTCTTCGTCGGTTAAGTTTCTTCCATAGTATGGCTCCCAGACCTCTTTAGTCTCTTTCATTAGGGCATCTGAGAACCTTTGCGATTTTCGACGTGAACAAATGCCATCGTGGAAAATCGAGCGCCTTGTTCTTCTCCTGTCCAGAATTCTATCCATCAATCTCCTTGTGGCTGCAGGAGGCAGCACATGCTTTGAAGGAGAGCGCCGGGGGCCTGGACAAGCGTGTTCTGCAGCGCTCCCGTCTCTGAGCCGAGGGGTTAGAGCGGCATGATTCAGGCCGCAAGCTGCCCGTCTGCTTTCGCGAGACGAGCGCGCGATAGTAGCCGTTCCCATGCACGCTCCTCGCCGGGCGCTTCACGCTTCCGCGCTGCGCCGATATCCTGATCAACCCTAGCTAAACTCCATCGTCGTCAGGCCACCGACCGATCATCTCGCCGACCGGCATCGGATCGATCGCACGGCGGCCAATTTGGTTTGCACATGCGCGGCGGAACAGGGCGGTCGCGCGCCCTGCCCCACCGATGTCTCAGAAGCTCATTCTCGCACCGACCCTGAAATAGCGCCCCAGCACATTCGCCCCGGCCCAGGCGGGATTATATTGAAAGATGCTGTAGGCGGCGCTGGGATCGACCGGCGGCTTGAGGTCGAGGATGTTCAGGACGTTGGCGTAGAGCGTGAAGCGGTCGCCGACCTTCTGGCTGAGCGCCATGTCGACATTCCAGGTCGCGCCACCCGTGCACTGTACCGGCGTCACGCCGTCCTCATAGGTCACCACCGACGCGCCGATATTGCCGAAGCAATCGCCCTTCACGCCGCCATAGTCGATCGAGGCAAGATCATAGCCGCTCGTATAATAGGCGGTCAGCGAAACCGAAGTGCCGCCAGCCTGCAGCGTGTTCTGCCAGCTTCCACGCCAACGCGGCGCCCCCGAACAGGACGTGACGTCGCACGGCGACAAGGTTCCGGCATATTCTTCGACGCGGTCGGCATACACGCGCTTGAAGCTGATCGTGTAGGAAGCGTCAAAGATGCTGGTCAGCGCGATATGGTCGGTGATCGGCAGCCGCACGCTTGCACCGAGATCGATACCCGAGACGCGCTGCGAGTCGGTATTCTCGAACGACGCCTCGATAAAGCCGATATGCGGCAGCGCATTGGGGAAGCTGACGTCCGGAACGCCCGGCGTGACGCGGATGCCCGGAATATTCACGACTCCGTTATTGCTGTAATATTGCGCAAACACGTCATCGATATTGTAGGTCGCGTTGGCGATCAGGTCGCGCACCTCGATATTGTAATAGTCGATCGTGAAGCTGACGTTGCGCACCGGCTCGAAAATCGCGCCAACCGTCCAGCTGGTCGATTTCTCCGGCGCGAGCGCGGCATTGCCTACATTGGTCTGACCGACGGCGAACTGCGTGGTCGCATATTGGTTGCCGCCATGTGCGGCGACGAACTGGGCATAGCCGGGCGTCGAAGCATTGAGCTGGCGCGTCACAAAGCCGGTAGTGGGCAAGCCGTAAGCCTCATTGAAGCTCGGGATGCGGAAACCCTTGGAATACGTGCCGCGAACCGCGAGCTGCGGGATCGGCGTGAACTTCGCGCCGATCTTGGGCGAGAAGTTGGACTGGCCCGACGAATAATCGTCGTAGCGGCCCGACGCATTGATCTCGAGCTGCTCGACGATCGGTGCATTGATCTCGAAATAGGCCGATTTGACGTTGCGGCTGCCGATCGCGCCGACCGCGTTGATCACGTAATAGCGCGACGCCGGGTTCGCGGCATTCGCGGGATTGGCACTGGGATTGTCGATCGACTCATGCCGGTAGGCCGCCCCGATCGCGGCTTGCAATGGGCCGCCGGGAAGCTCGAACAGCGCCTTCGACAAGGTCGCCGAGGCCTGCCACAGGTCCGAGTTCGAGCGATTGACGCTCAGCGGGGCGATATAGTCGCGGATCGCCTCGGTATTGAACGACGGGTTGACGAAATTGTAGCTGCCCTGCGCCACGACATCGAGCACGCGCTGCGGGATCAACACATTGCGGTTGATCACGTCGAGGCGCACGTTGGAGACGGTGCCCTCGACCTGGTAAGCCCAGTCGTCCCCGAATGAGCCCGAGATGCCCATCGCCCCGCGCAAGCTGCGTGCCTTGGTGCTCAGTTCACGTGGTCGGTCGTAGGTCGCTAGGATTTGGGCGCGATTGCCTGCCGCAGCGAACGGATTGTTGGGATTGAGCCGGCCATTGGCGGCGGTGCAGCCGGTGTTGAGCATCGTCGTCGAGCCCACGCCGCTCGAACAAACGTAAACCGGAAGATATAGCGAGGCGAACGCGAACTGGGTCGGCGGCGGCGTGGTTCCGGTGAAACCGACCGGATTCGCCTGGGTGTCGGTGCTCACCTGATAATAGTTGGCCATCGCATGGAATTGCGCGCGATCCCCCAGATTGGCGGTGATGCGGAATGTGCCGCCGAAGCGCTCCTGGGCGGGCAGGATCGAGGCGTAGAGCGCACGGTTGTCGCGCGAGCATTGCAGCGGGCCAGCGGTCGCCGAAAGGTTCTGGGGCACGTTGACCGGCGTGAATCCGCGGCAGCCGTCTGCCGTGTTGAGCAAATTATACCGGGTCAAATTGGGAACCGCGCCGGTTACCGGATCGGGCTGCCCCACCCCGCGCACGATCGGAACCGGGGTCGCGAACAGGCCGTTGAACACCAGTCCTCCGACGAGTGTCGCGGCCGGGGTGTTGGACCGGCGGATCGAGTTCTGGATGCCGTTGGCGCGGCACACGATGGTGCCCGCGGGAACCCCGAGATCGCCAGCACCCTGGGTGCCCGGCGCGCGCCCGACGGACGGCGCGCAATCGCTGCTGAAATTGGTAGTATTGAACGGATAGTCGCGGTCGCGCGCCCACAGGACGTCCTGCCGCTGATATTCGGCGTTGATGTAGAAATTGAATCCCTGGCGCTCGAGATCGCCATAGCCCCACGTCGCGTCGATGCGCCGCTCGCCTGCGTCACCGCGCTGCGAGATGCCCGCCGAGCCGTTGAGGTGGAGACCGGTCACCTGCTTCTTGGTGATGACGTTGATCACGCCGGCGACGGCGTCGGCGCCGTAGGTCGAGGACGCACCGTCGCGCAGGACCTCGATTCGGTCGATGATCGAACTGGGGATGGTGTTCAGATCGACGAAATTGCGGTGACCATCGTCGGCCAGTGGATAGGGTGCCATACGCAGGCCGTCGAAGATGGTGAGTGTCGACTGGACGGTCAGCCCGCGCAGCGACGCGGCATTGGCGCCGGTCGCGAAATTGTTGCCGTTGTTCCAGCCTTGGGTCACCGCCCCCGCGCCATTGGCCGACACGCGCTGCAGCGCCTCGGCGACGGTGTTGATGCCGCGTTGCGCGAGCGTCTCGGAGCTCAGCACGGTCACCGGCGACGGCGTCTCGGCATTGGTGCGACGAAACAGCGAGCCGGTAACCACGATGTCATTGTCCGCCCCGGAGTCGGCCTCGCTCCCGGACTCCTGCGAGCCCGCGACCTCCTGAGGCTTTGCGCCGGGAGATGTGGCTGCGTCCTGGGTGCTGGCCGCTTCCAGCGCCGCTTCATCCTGCGCAAATGCCGCGGGCGCGGCCAGCACGAACACCACCGGGGCCAGCATCGTGCTGGCGAGCAAACGTCCCTGAATCATATTATCTCCCTGTTTTAATGTGCTTTTATATAACTTCTCGATGCCCCTGATGCTGTTGCGCTCAATGACCGAACGGCACAGGCAACCGTGCCCCATTGCTTTCCAGGCCGATCATGGTCGCGGTCGATCCCGTCTCATCAGCGGTCACGCGCAGTCGCACACCCTGGTTGCCGAGGCGCTCAAACGGGTCGGGGTAACCGAGCGCGGCGAACTTGCGCCGGATGTGGAGCATCACGACCGGGCGCGTGGCCGGCTTCGATCCGAAGGCGATCAGAGCATCGTCGATCGCCGCGTAAGACGCGCGCCCACGTAGCGCGACAATGCGAAACAGACAGGCTTCGGTCGGCGACAAAGGGATCGTGGTACCGTTGCACAAGACTTCCAGTGGATCGGTCCACACGACGAACGCGCCGCGTTTGATCACGGTCCCGCTCGTCTGTTCGAGGTGGCGACGGGCATGGCTGTGGTGGAATTGGCCCGGCGATCCCGGCAGGGGCTGGCTATGGCCTTCGATTTGCACGGCAGTCTCCTCGACGAAGGAGTACAGATCGCCTCGCCGCGGCTGATCAGCGAAGCCACGACCGTCGCGCTCAAAGCCATGAGCGGACCGGTCGGCGCTGATCGTCCCGCCCATACCCACCAACGTCCCGCGTTCGCCTGCGCCGCGCGCCCGTTTGCCTGAACGAGCACCCTCGCGTGCCCGGCCATGAAGGATCGATCAGGCGATGGAAAAACGGCCGGCGGTTCTGATTCGGGAGCTGATTGCAATTGGCGGATGATCGGGTCGGTCTGTCGCCCAGGCGCGGTCAGCGCTGGTCGGCGGCCTCGAATGCCGCAATGTCGCGGATCGTGCTGCGATAGCTCTTGCCGACGGGAAGCTCGGTTCCGTCGCGCAAGGTCAACCGGTAGCTGCCGGTCGACCTGCGCCGCACGGCGAGAATGTTGGCGCGATTGACCACGAACGAGCGGTGGATGCGGACATAATGCGCCGGATCCAGACGCGTGATGAAATCGGAGAGGCTCTCGCGGTGCAGATACGTCGCCTCGCGCGTGACGATGCGGACATATTCGGCTTCAGCATGGACGGCGTCGATGCGCTCCAGCGAGAGGCGCAAGGCTTCACCCCGCCGATGTATCCAGATATGCGGATCGGCATCGAGCGTGCGTCCGTTCCCACGCAGCGCATCAAGCTGCCTCGCCAGTTCGGCGAGTTGCGCCGCGGCGGCGCGATTGGCGAGCGCGCTGCGCACCCTGGCAATGGCGACCTCGAGCCGCTGCATGAGCACCGGCTTGGTCAAGAAGTCGATCACGCCGGTGTCAAACGCCGAGCGCGCGAATTCGGGATAGGCGGTGGTGAACACAACCAACGGCGCATGATCGCAGCAGCATGTAAGCTCCGCTGCTACCGCAAGACCATCGAGATCCGGCATCTCGATATCCAGCAGCACCAGATCGGGCCGTAGTGACATGATGAGGTCGAGCGCCGCCCGACCATGCTCCGCCGCGCCTACCACCTCGACATCGGTGATCTGGCCGAGTCGTCTGATCAGCCAGCGGCGGGCGATCGGCTCATCGTCGCAGAGCACAGCCCGGATCACCACCCGTCACTCCTCGCGCCACGCCGCTTTGCCGCCTCTTCACGTTGCGCAGCGGGATTTGGCCGCAACGATAACGCGCTGAGCAGCGCAGGCGAGCCGTCGGCACGTACCAGTACATCACGGCATGGCGCGCGCGCTCGATCCGGGCGTCCGGTCATCCCGGCGCTCGCTTCTATTTCAGTTCGGCTGCCAGTTCCCGGGTCATCGTCTCGATTTCGTTCTGGATCTGCTCGGGCGTGCGGCCGTTGTCGTTGCCGACATAATTGCCCTCGCCATAGCCCAGTCCCGAGCAGAGCGGCAGCCGCCAGAGCCGGCATTGTCCGATCGGGCCCTTGTTGCCGCATGCTTCCATGGCAGTCCGCGCGGCAAAGCGCGGGTCGATGTCGAGGCCGCGATAGGTGGCGCGCCTGGCATCGATGACGATGGCCTGGCATTCGTCGACAAAGCCCCCCAGCGAAACGCATTTCTTGCCCGTCTGCCGCTCGCAATACTCGATCGCCATGTCGAGAGTATTCTGCGGATCCTGGTTCCAGTTCGACGAGTAGAGTGCGGTGCGGTCGACGTCGGTGACATGCACGCCATAGAGTCTCGGCCTGACATAGGACATCATCGGGGTTTGCGGCATCGCAGGCCCCGAAGGGGCGCTTTGCGGTGCCTGTGGCGCGCGTCTGCAGATCGGCACCGGCGGAGCGCCCGGAGCCTGCGATTGCATGGCGACCACCGTTTCGCCCGGCCCCGCGCCGTTCGGGCAGACATAGTCCTGCGCCGCCGCCGGCCGCGACGGCACGAGCAGCAGGAGCAACCCGAGCGGTGCCAGGGCTGCAAACGACATGAAACGCCGCGGGGAAATCCGGGTCACTGGGAAACGCATCATATTCTCCGTCAATATGGGTCTCGGCATACCGCCCACCTTGGAGATGTGAGCCGACGAAGCTAAAGTCGGGCACCGCAGCGCGCATCCTGCCGCCCTGATCTATTTGTCTCGCCAAGTACTGGAAGCTCTGTCGAAATGCGGGGCGCCATGCGGGAAATCGCCCAGCACCATCCGCCCGCTACACCGGGCGGTGCCGACACACTGGCCATATTTCGCCGAACATTGCCGGCGCGCGCCGGCTTCGGCGGCCTGCGGATCCCGATTGACGACGGTTTCGAGGAAGTGCCGGTCATCGGCGGGCCAGGCGATGCCGACGCAACTGTTCTTGAAGCTCACCTTTAGCGTGCAATCGCTGCACGTCTCCTTGGCCAAGGCTTCGCGTTCGGCAACCGCCCTGCTCGGCCGGTTCATGCGTGACATGGTCTGGCCATTGCCGCTGACGACCGCACCCCAATATTCGCGCTTGTCGACTTCGTCCGCGAAGGCATCCATCTCGGCTATCGTAGCCTGATCCGCGCGCGCATTGTCTTGCGCGCCGTAGATTCCACTCGCGCAGATCGGCATCTTCCATAGGCCGCATGCCTCGTCCGGACTGGCGGCATTGCACGTTTTCAGCGCCTTGCGCGCGGCCGTTCGATGGATCTCGGCGAACTCGACGAAAACCTTGCGGCTCTGGTTGATGGCGACAGCCGCGCATTGGTTGCGGAATTCGCCCAGCGACTGGCACCGCGTTTTCGAACCCCGGGAGCACGACTCGATGGCTGCCTGTGCGGCGGCCTGGCGCGTCGGATAGTGTGCCGCCCAGGACAGCTTTGCATGCTCCGGGTCGGCTGCAAAAGCGCCGTAATAGTTCGGGAGGGGCATCGGCGGCGGCTCCGGCTGACGCGGTGGCTGTGATGATGGACCCAGGCCGTAGCCGGGCATCGGAACACAGATGGGACCCGGCGCCTGCCCGATGGGAGCAAGCCCCGGCGGGCAGCCTTGTTCTTGCCCGGCCCTCCCTTCGCTGCCGAAGGGCGTCAATATGGCCAGGCCGAAGGCAATCGCAGTCATCAGCACGGCAGCCAGCAGGCGACTCATTCCCTCACTCCTTCGGATGACAGCGTATGGGCAACCGGCTTTCCCGCCGGGTTCAGGGCCATCAACGACCCCGCTCCGAGTGATCGGAGGGTTCGCGACATGCGGATGGCGGGGCCGCTGTCTCCAGCACCAAATAATGAGCGGTTCTCACTGCCGCGACTTAACGCAAGATCATGGTCGGCGTCGGCCGCAGAAATGAACCAGTACATTCCCGTCTGGTCATCCTACGCTCCTGATCGTCTATCAGACTGGGCCACCGAGGAGGCCGATCCAATTTCACGGACCCGTAGTTTCGCCGATCAAGGCACCCGGCTGCGACTGGGCATTCTGCTTTATCTGGCGCTACCGTTCGCGCCGGCGCTTGCCAGCGACGAGGTCGAATTGCCGGCGATGCACGAGATGCTCCCCAACCCTCGGGCCTGCCTGGCCAGGCTTCATGCAGCCGAGGCGGCAGGCCGCGCGGCAGCGCTGGCGCTAACCGCATATGCCGATGGGACGAGCCGCGAAGTCAAGGTCGAGGCCAAGACCAAGGGAGTGGAGCGTGTCGGTCAGAGGCGAGCGCGCTACGCGGCGCGCCTGTGGTATCGGCACGGCCGCCCGCGGCCCGATCTCGGGCAGATCGAATATAGCCACAGCTGGGAGGAGCAGAGCCTCGAATGTCGTGGCCGCGAGTTGGTCACCAAGAGCTCGAGGGGCCATACGCTCAGCACATTCGAAGACGCCGAATAGGGATCCCCGGCCGGCTTCGCCCGCAAGTGGGTTGAACGATGGGCTCAGTCCTGCCGCATGAGTCGTCCCCGGATGCCGGCGGTATAGGTTCGCCCGACCCGCACTTCCGATCCGTCGGAAAGCACCGCGATCAGGGAGGAGAAGGTGCCCGGCTTCATCCGTTCGATCGCATCGACGCGAACGATCGTGCTGCGGTGGATACGGACGAACTCGTCGGGCGCGAGGCTGCGCTCGATCGTCGCCAGATTCTCGCTGTAGAGATAGTCCTGCCCATCGGCATGGATGCGCACATAGTCGCGTTCCGCCTGGATGCGCGTTATCGCCGCCGAAGCGATCCGGATGTAGTCGCCCTTCGCCTTGACCCAGAACTCCGCCGTTCGTGGAGGCTGCGCCTCGGGCCGGCGGCGCAGGGTGGCGACCACTTCCTCGAGCTCGATGATCCTGTCCGCGCTGCTCTGCCGCTCGGCGGATGTCCGCGCCCGTTCCAGCGCCGCGTGGAAGCGTCCCGGCTCGATCGGCTTGGTGACATAATCGACCGCATTCGCATCGAAGGCGCGCAGGGCCTGATCGTCGAAGGCGGTGATGAAGATCAGCGCCGGCGCGGGTTGCGGCAGGTGTCGCACGAGATCGAAGCCGCTGCCGCCGGGCATCTGGATGTCGAGCAGGAGGATCCGTGGGTCAAAATCGGCCAGCTTCTCCTTCGCCTGCCGCACGTTTCCCGCCTCTTCCACCGCGCCTACCCAGGATAGCTGGCGCAGCAAGCGCACGACGCGCCGCCGTGCCAGTGGTTCGTCGTCCACGACGAGCACGGCCAGCCCGTTCATGCCGTTCGCCACGGCAATTCGACCCGGGCGAGGAAGGCGTCGCCATCGGACATGGTGGTCATGAGGCTCCCCTCGCTGCCGAAGCGGGTTCGAATGCGATCGGCGACATTGCGCAACCCGATCCCGAAACCCTCCGGCGCGAGGACTCCGTCACCGCGCTGAACATCGTTCTCGACCAGAATCGAAAGTCGCCCGGCATCACGCCGGGCGACTATGCGGATGCCGATCGGCTCGCTCGAACGCCCGACGCCGTGCTTGACCGCGTTTTCGATCAGCGGCTGCAGAATGAGGGTTGGGACCAAGGCCCGGCGGACGTCGTCCGGCGCATCGATGGCGTAGCTCATCCGATCGGAAAAGCGCTCGGTTTCGATATCGAGATAGTCCTCCTGCAAGGTTAGTTCATCGGCCAGCGTCACATCGTGCATGGGATCGAGCGCCAGGGTGGTGCGCAGGAAGGTCGACAATGAAAGGACCATGCGTTCGGCGCGGGCGGTCGCCCCTTCCTCCATCAACCCCGCGATCGAGTTCAGCGTGTTGAACAGGAAATGCGGGTTCACCTGATACCGCAGCGCCCGCATCTGCGCCGCCAGTGCCTCCTCCCGCGCCGCGGCCAGGCTCCGTTCGCGATCCCGAACCTCGAAGCTGTAGATCAGCGAGACATAGAGGCACGACCAGCCGAAGAACATCGCCGCGCTGGAGACCAGCGTATAGCCGAAATTGGTCATGCTGAATTCGAGCATGACCGGCCACACCCACCATTGATGCACCGCATAGTCGAACAGGCCGTAGACGGGCGCGGCGATGAGCGAGAATGCGAAGGCCAGCACAGCCTTGGTCAAGAGGTTCGCCCGGCGGAACCGGAACAGCAGCGCCGTGACGACGATCGTCAGCAATGCCCCGAAGCTGTTGAGGACGAGCTTGCCGATCGCCGATTCGACGGGATCCGTACCGGCCACGCCCCAGAGGATGCTGTCGGTGATCAGAACCGACAGCCAGAACAGCGCGGCGAGCTTGAGGGTGGCACCGCCCAGTTCGTTCCAAAAACCCGGGCTCGACGCAGCCACGTCATGGATCGTGGAGACAGAACCGGCGGCTGTTGGGGCAACGATCGTCATGCGTTCCAAGCCATTCGTAGAATTTTCCCGCCATTCGTCCACCGGTCAAAGCGCGCCGCATCGCCGCAGATGGACACGCGCCGCCCTGCGCATGACAGGAACGTCATGGAGCCCTCCTGTCCATCTGTTTCGCGTTCCGAAGACCTTGCCAGGCTCCTGTCGCGCGGTGGCACGGGCGGCGCCAGGAAGCTTGCGATCCTGGCCGTGATCGACAGTCAGGACGAGGACAGCTTCCGGCGACTGTACGAATTCCTCCCCCATACCCAATTGCTCGCTCTCGGACCGGGCGGGCAAGCACCTCCTCAGGAGACGCAGAGTGCGAAGCCGCACCTTGGCGCTTTCGCGCTGACCGATCGCCAGCATGACATTTTGAACCATTTGATTTGCGGGCTGTCGAACAAGGAAATCGGCCGCAAGCTCGGCATCTCTCATTTCACGGTGCGAAACCACGTTTCGAAGCTCCTGCAAATTCTGCAATTCCCGTCCCGCCGACACGTTCGACTATTGGCGGATGCACCCGTTGAGGCACCGGATGATCCCCTGCATTGGAATGGACGTTAGCGCAGTCACGGGAGCAAAGCGCGCCACCGGATGAACCGGTACGAAACCAGGCTCATGCCCTTTTCGGGATCTTGCGAAGGCCGGTTCCTGCGTCGCTTTTTTGGAGACATGATGTTCAACAATCTGCGCATTTCGGCCTGGCCCGTGATTGCCACGCTGCTACTGTTTGCCGCCTGCGGTACGGGCCATGCGGCGGCGGGGCCGAAGCCTCTCGCCCAGCAGCTTACCGAGTCCGATCGCATGTCGCTTCGCCAAGCCGCAGCAGCCTGCACGGACGCCGATGCCAATGCGTTTTTCGATGTCTTCATCCAGTCCGCAGCGGTGCGGCGAAAATATTCCGCACCCAAAATCACCTTCTCGCTGGAAACACAGGATAGCAGGCCGCTTCGTCAGTCTGAAATCCCTGGCTCACGCTACCGCGATTTCCCGATCATGATGGTCGACTATTACCGCAAACCGGTACGCCCCCTCCGGCCGGGCGATGACGACGAATATGTCGAAATTTCGATCTATAAGGGCCCGCAAAATCAGCTGGCCGTGGAATGGACCCGAGTCCACTATGACGGAAGGTCGGATGGCGGCGATGATCTTGGCAACGCCGTCACCCTCGACGGCAAACCCTACGACTCTGCCGGTCCGAGTGACGGACAACTCTTGTTCCGCCCTGCAGGTGGTTGCTGGGAATTGGTGTCGGACATCCGCTACAAACCATGAAGCGGTACATCCCAGGCATCGCTGCAATGCGAGGCCAACTGCCAGCCTCTTGACGCCCGATGGCGGCGATCATCATGGACCCATTGCCTGCGGGGGACGGACCGGGAAATAGATACCGCCCATCATTGCACAGGGGTCCGCCTGGCCATAGGTGCCGCCATCCAGCGTCAGCTCGAGGCTGTCACGCCGGCGGCGCACTTCCACGCCGTTCACCGCCACGGCTTCGCCGCTCATCATCTTCGGAAGCCCGGTGGCCGGCAGCCAGCAGCCGCCTGCAAAATCCTCGATCGCGATGATGAAGGTGACGAATATGCCGTCATCCTGTTTGCTGACCGTCACCCGGCCCATGCTGTTTTCCCACGTGCCGACTGGCCCGGCGGGAGGGTCAGGGTCAATACGATCAAGAAAGTCGCTTCGTTCGCGTAACAGCATGTCGACA
>NZ_JAPKNM010000095.1 GCF_026460985.1 Sphingomonas sp. | reverse complement strand
AGGATGACCGGCATCCCCGTCGGCGCGAGCGCGCGCCGCGCCATCTCGGCTTCCCACAAGGCGGCGGCGCGACCCTGCGCGGCCGAGGCGCGGGCGTCGGCGAGGATGCGCGCCGCGGCGGGCGGCATGGGCAACCCTTCGAGGCGATGCGCGAGCGTGCCGATCAGTTGCTCGGCGCGGGCGATGGCAAGGAGCGCGGTCCAGCCGGCGTCGTCGAGCGCGGCGGTCGTCGCCGGATCGCGGAGTGCGTTGGCTAGGATGATCGCATCCATCACCACCTCCCCGTCACCCCCGCGAAAGCGGGGGATGGGCAGAGCCGCCATGCGCCCCGCGCATGGCTAAGATTGCCGGGGGCAATCTTACCTGCCCATCTCGTGCAGAAGCCAAGCGGTGCAACGACCGTTGTGCACGTGGACAGTCCGGGAGATGGGCCCCCGCTTTCGCGGGGGTGACGAAGTATTTGCATCACGCCGTCTCCGCCCAGAGCCGCTCGACCTGCGCCAGCGCCGTCGCGGTGTCGGGATAGTCGAGCGCGCGCGCCGGGACGGTGCGCACCAGCCGGGTGAGCGCGTCGAAGCCGCGTTCGGCGAGCGCGACATAGTTGGTCGAGGCCTGGGTCAGCCGGACAAAGGTCTCGCTCGGCAGCACTTCGCGCTCGGCCGCGACGAAGCCGTAGCTCGGGAATAGGATCAGCCGCGGCTCGGCGGGCTCGGCCATCGCGGCGATCGCGCGGGCATCGGGGACGAGGTGGCGGATACTGCCCTTGGGGGTACCGTGGAGCACCGGGCCGAACCGGGCATCGGGCAGCGCCCGCTCCATCACCGCGATCGCTTCGTTCTTGAGGCTGATCAGTCGGGGAAAGCCGTGGATCAGGCCGGTCGCCGGATCGAGCAGCGCGAACTCGTCGCCCATCAGCCGCCAACCCTGCGCCATCAGCAAAGCCGCGAGCGTCGACTTGCCCGCGCCCGACAGGCCGGTCATCAGCAGCGCCTTGCCCTGCTTCTCCACCGCCGAAGCGTGGAGCACCAGATAGCGGCGCTGGCCGAGCGCCATCTGGAGGTTCATCCCCATCTCGGCGGCGAGCAGCCCCTGGGCGAGCGGCAGCGGCGCGGCATCGGGGATGACGAAGTCGCCGCCGATATGGACCGACGGACGCAGGAAACGCCGCCACGGGCGCGCGGCGAAGAGGTGGACGTTGAAGTCCGGGATGCCGTCCTCGGGCGCCGGATAGTCGCGGTAGAGCGCATCGAGCGCGGCGATGGGCGCGCGCCAGTCGCTCCCGATGCGGAAGCCGACCGGACCGATGCGCAGCCGGGTCAGATGGCGCACAGGCGCTCCACCAGCCCGACCGCGGCGAGTTCGTCGAGCCTGACCGCCAGCGCATGCGGATCGGCGTCGACCAGGTCGAAGCGCTCCGCGAGGCGGGCGAGCAGATCGGGCGCGGATAGCGGTCGGCTCGCGAGAGTCTCCAGGATCTCGGGCACCGGGCTGTCTACGATATGGGTGATGCCCGAGGCGCGGTGGTAGACCAGAGTCAGCGCGTCGAGCGGGACGATGCGCAGCGCCTCGGGAGCCGCGGCGCGATAGAATGTCATGCTCGCCCCTCCCCGTCATCCCCGCGAAAGCGGGGACCCATCTCGTGCAGTCGCCAAGCCATACTACGGCTGTCATATGCGCGGATAGCGCCGGAGATGGGTCCCCGCTTTCGCGGGGATGACGGCAGGGAGCCGGACAGCGGGGTCGGCCTCAGCCGCGCGGCATCTGCAGCGATGCGAAGCAGGTGAAGCCGCTGGTGCCCGATTGCAGGCGGCGGATATAGTTGGTGTAGGCGCGGCTGCGCTCGTAATCGGTGCCGGGCAGCGTGCCGCCCGAGAGCGCGCGCTTGACGTCCTCGGCCTTGAACGCGGCGCCGGGCGGCGGATAGGCGCCGGGGGTGCCGGCGGGCACCAGGGTCCCGTCAGGCGCGATATAGCTGCCGGCGCGCGCCGGATCGGGGACCGGGATCTCGCAATTGAGCACCGAGGCGCTGGTCTGCGCGAGCGCGGGGCGGATCGAGACGATCGCCGACGCGCCCGCCGCGCCGAGCATCAATGCGCGGCGACGCGAAGCGACGGGTCCGGTGCTGTCTTCGGCCATGGCGCCTTGTCATGCGCCCGCGCGGCTTTCGCAATCGTAAATCCATGCCTAGAACGGGACATATGCCTTCCTTCCTCGGTATCCGGACAGCATTGGCGCTCCTCGTCGCGGTCGTCGCCGCGGGCGCGAGCCTGTTGCTGAGCGGCGACGTGCAGGCGAGCCTCGTCGTCCTGGTCTGCGCCGTGGCGGCGGTGCTGGTAGCGGCGAGCAGCAGCGACACGCCGCCTTCGATGCCTATCGCAATATCCACGGAGAGCGAGCCGGCGATCGCCGAGGTGATCGAAGCGATCGCCGAGCCGGTGCTGGTGATCGCCGACAATCGCGTCGAGGCGGCCAATCTGGGGGCGCGCGAATTGCTGGGGCAGCATGTGCTGGGCGAGGACGTCCGCGTAGCGATCCGCCACCCCGCCGCCGCCGAGCGGCTGATGCGCTCCGACAATGGCGGCCCGGCCGCGCCGATCCATCTCGTCGGGCTCGGCACGCGCGACCAGCGCTGGGAGATGCGCGTGCGCACGCTGGGCGACGGGCGCCGCGTGGTCCATCTGATCGACCGCACCGGGAGCTATGCCGCCGAGCGGATGCGCGTCGATTTCGTCGCCAATGCCAGCCACGAGCTGCGCACGCCGCTCGCCTCGCTGCTCGGCTATGTCGAGACCCTGCGCGAGGACGCCGGCGACGATCCGGGGACGCGCGCGCGCTTCCTCAAGATCGTGTTCGGCGAGGCCCAGCGGATGCAGCGGCTGATCGAGGACCTGATCTCGCTGAGCCGGATCGAGGCGGAGAAATATCGCGTACCGGGCAAGGCGGTCGACCTCGCCGACCTGATCGAGGAAGTGACGCTCGAGCTCTCGGGCAGCCCGCGCGCCGCCGATCTGGTGACGCAGATCGCCGACGTGCCCGAGGTGGCCGGCGATCCGACCCAGCTCAGCCAGTTGCTCCACAACGTCATCGGCAACGCGATGAAATATGGCCGCGAAGCAACCCCGGTCACCGTCTCGCTCCAGCCCGAGGGCGAGGCGATGGTGCGGCTCAGCGTCTCGGACGAAGGCGAGGGAATCCCGCCGCAGCACCTCCCCCGGCTGACCGAGCGCTTCTACCGCGTCGACTCTGGGCGCAGCCGTTCGTTGGGCGGGACCGGACTGGGCCTCGCGATCGTCAAGCACGTCGTCGAGCGGCATCGCGGCCGGCTCGATATCGCCAGCACGGTGGGCAAGGGCACGACCGTCACGATCCTGCTGCCGGTGCAGCGAGTGTCATAAAGGCGTAACCGACTTGCAAGACAGCGCGAGGACGTGCCGAAGCGCACGACTCGGGGTACAGCGGGAGTTCGCGACATTTTCGGCAGGTTCGGCCTGATTGCAGCGGCGGCGCTCACGTTGGCCGGCTGCGACAGCAACACGGCGCGCGAGATACGCGTCGTGGGCTCCTCGACCGTATATCCCTTCACCACCGCGGTCGCCGAGACCTTCGTCAACCAGGGCGGCGGGCGCAAGGCGCCGGTGGTCGAATCGATCGGCACCGGCGCGGGTCTCAAGCGCTTCTGCGAGGGCGTGGGCTGGGAATTCCCCGACATCGCCAATGCGAGCCGCCGCATCAAGAAATCCGAATACGCGCTCTGCGAGGCCAATGGCGTCGGCGAGATCATGGAAGTCCAAATCGGCGTCGACGGCGTGGCGCTGGCCGAGGCGAACAACGGCCCCAGGCTCTCGCTGAGCAAGAAGGACGTCTATCTGGCGCTCGCCGCCAATCCCTTGGGCAAGCCCAACACCGCGCGGATGTGGCGCGACGTCAATCCGGCGCTTCCCGCGATCCCGATCCAGGTGATGGGCCCGCCCGCGACCAGCGGCACGCGCGACGCGCTGGTCGAGCTGGTAATGGAGCCCGGCTGCGCCGCGGCGGATCCCGAGGTCAAGGCGCTCAAGGCGGCCAAGGACACCGCGCCCTATGACAGCCGCTGCAAGCGCATCCGCGACGACGGGCCCTATATCGACAAGGGCGAGAACGACAATCTGATCGTCCAGGGGCTCGCGGCCAACCCCAACGCCCTAGGGGTTTTCGGCTATTCCTATCTGGAGGAGAATATCGATCGGCTCCACGGCGTGCCGATCGAGGGCGTGGCGCCGAGCTACGCGACCATCGCCGACGGCACCTATCCGGGCGCGCGGCCGCTGTTCCTCTATGTGAAGAAGCGCCATCTGCGCGCGGTGCCCGGACTGGCCGACTTCCTCACGCTCTACACGACGATGTGGAACCCCAAGGGCAAGCTGACCCAGCGCGGACTGATCGCCGCCCCCGACGCGCTGCGCGGGAAATCGGCGCAGATCGTCGCGCAGCGAACCCCGCTCGATCCCGCCGGACTGCATTGAGGATATGACGTGAACGCCTTCGCGCTCCTCTTCCTCATCGCCGGACTCGGCCTGATCGGCTGGCTCACCGCGCGCGCGCGCGCCAACCGCTTCGACCGGGCCGGCGCCAAGCGGCTCCATTCGCTGCCCGGGCAGCACGGCATGTACGTCGCGATCTGGACGGTGCTGCCCGCCCTGCTGTTCGTCGCGGCGTGGAGCGCGATCAGCCCGGGGCTCATCAAGGAAGCGGTGCTCCAGCACCCCGCCGCGGCGCAGCTTCCGCAGTTCGAGTTCGAGCGCAACGCATTGCTCGCCGAGGCCAAGCGCGTCGCGCGCGAGAACGGCGCCACGGCCTTCGATCCCGTCGCCGAGCAGCTCGCCGCCCCCACCCGCGCCGCCCAGTCGCGCTATGGCTGGATGGGCACCGGCGTCGCGATCCTGCTCGCCTTTGCCGGCGCCGCCTTCGCGCTCACCCGCGTCCGCGCGAGCTTCAAGGCGCGCAGCCAGGTCGAGCGCGGGATGATGGTCATCCTGCTCATCGCCTCGCTGATCGCGATCCTGACGACGCTCGGCATCTTCCTGTCGCTGCTCTGGGAGTCGCTGCGCTTCTTCCAGCAGGTGCCGATCACCGATTTCCTGTTCGGCGCGCATTGGAGCCCGCAGGTGATCGACGCGGCCGATCCGGGCAAGTCGCTGGGCGCGGTGCCCCTGTTCTGGGGAACCTTCTTCATCGGTGCGGTGATCGCGATGATCGTCGCCATCCCGTTCGGGCTGATGAGCGCGATCTACCTGACCCAATATGCCGCGCCGACCGTCCGCAAATGGATGAAGCCGACGCTCGAGATGCTCGCGGGCGTGCCGACCGTGGTCTATGGCTATTTCGCCGCGCTGACCGTGGCGCCGGCGGTGCGCGATCTCGCGGTGTCGCTCGGCTATACCTATGCCTCGTCCGAGAGCGCGCTCGCCGCGGGCCTGGTGATGGGGGTGATGATCATCCCCTTCGTCTCCTCGATGGCCGACGATTCGATCGCCGCGGTGCCGACCGCGATGCGCGACGGCAGCCTCGCCATGGGCGCGACGACCAGCGAGACGATCTCCAGGGTGCTGATCCCCGCGGCATTGCCCGGCGTGGTCGCGGGCGTGCTGCTCGCGGTGAGCCGCGCGATCGGCGAGACGATGATCGTGGTGATGGCCGCCTCCGGCGCGGCGAACATCACGCTCAACCCGTTCGAGAGCGCGACCACGGTCACCAAGCAGATCGTCGACCTGCTCACCGGCGAATCCGAGTTCGACAGCCCGAAGACGCTCGCCGCCTTCGCGCTGGGGCTGACGCTGTTCGTGATCACGCTGCTGCTCAACATCGTCGCGCTGCGCGTCGTGAAGAAATATCGGGAAGCCTATGAGTAGCGCGGTCCTCTCCCAGCTTCCGGCCGGCTCGAAGGGGCCCGCGGATCGCGCGCCGACCGACTGGAAGACCGCGGCGATGCAGCGGCGCATCCGCAAGCGCTACGCGGCCGAGCGGCGCTTCCGCTTCTTCGGGCTAGCGGCGGTGGTGCTGTCGGCGGCGTTCCTCGCCTTCCTGCTGATCACGATGGTCGCGAACGGCTGGCGCGGCTTCACGCGGACCGACGTCGCGCTGCCGATCGACTTTCCTGCTGCCGGGATGCTCGTCGAGCGTGCCCAGCTCAGGACGCCGGCGGCCGATCTGGCGCTGGCGGGCGCGGGGCTGGAAAATGCCGTCAAGGGCGCGGCTGCGACTGCGTTCGGGCCGGGTGGCGACGAATTCATCTCCGAGAACGCCTGGCTGCGCGTCCGCGACGCGATCAAGGCGGACCCGACGATCCTCGACCGCAAGGTGAGCATCGAAGTGCCGGCGTCGACCGAGATCGACCAGGCCGTGCGCGGCGACGGCAATGCCGAGGCCAAGGCGGCGGCGGCCAGGCTCCGCCAGGCGGGCGTGCTGTCGCGGCACTTCAACATGGACTTCCTGCACGAATCGGACTCCACCGATCCGGTCGCGGTGGGCATTTGGGGCGCGCTCAAGGGCTCGCTGCTGACGATGATCGTCACTTTCCTGATCGCCTTCCCGGTCGGCGTGCTCTCGGCGATCTATCTCGAGGAATATGCGCCGCGGAACCGCTGGACCGACCTGATCGAAGTCTCGATCAACAATCTCGCGGCGGTGCCCTCGATCATCTTCGGCCTGCTCGGGCTCGCGGTGTTCCTCGGCAGCTGGAGCCTGTTCGGCTACCAGTTCGGGCCGCTCCTCCCCCGCTCGGCGGCGTTGGTCGGCGGGCTGACGCTCGCGCTGATGATCATGCCCGTGATCGTCATCGCCAGCCGCAACGCGATCAAGGCGGTGCCGCCCTCGATCCGCGATGCCGCGCTCGGCATCGGCGCGAGCCCGATCCAGGTGGTGTTCCATCATGTCCTGCCGCTGGCGATGCCCGGCATCCTGACCGGCACGATCATCGGCATGGCGCGCGCGCTGGGTGAGACCGCCCCTCTGCTGCTGATCGGCATGCGCGCGTTCATCGTGACGCCGCCGGGCGGCTTCACCGATCCCGCCACCGTGCTGCCGGTGCAGATCTTCCTCTGGTCGGACGAGGTCAGCCGCGGCTTCGTCGAGAAGACCAGCGCCGCGATCATCGTGCTGCTGGTGTTCCTGCTCGCCATGAACGGCTTGGCCATCTATCTTCGCAACAAATTCGAGACCCGCTGGTGATGACGCAAGCAGCTCACAACAAGATGTCCGCCCGCGGCGTGAGCGTCTTCTACGGCGACAAGCAGGCCGTGAAGGACGTGTCGATCGACATCGACATGGACAAGGTGACTGCGTTCATCGGCCCCTCGGGCTGCGGCAAGTCGACCTTCCTGCGCACGCTCAACCGCATGAACGACACCATCGCCAGCGCGCGGGTCGAGGGCGAGATCATGCTGGACGGCGAGAACATCTACTCGTCGGCGATGGACGTGGTGCAGCTGCGCGCGCGCGTCGGCATGGTGTTCCAGAAGCCGAACCCCTTCCCCAAGTCGATCTTCGAGAACGTCGCCTACGGCCCGCGCATCCACGGACTGGCGGCGTCGAAGAGCGAACTCGAGGCGATCGTCGAGCGCTCGCTCAAGCGCGCGGGCCTCTGGGAGGAAGTGAAGGACCGGCTGCAGGACAGCGGCACCGCGCTTTCGGGCGGGCAGCAGCAGCGGCTGTGCATCGCCCGCGCCATTGCGGTCGACCCCGAAGTGATCCTGATGGACGAGCCCGCCTCGGCGCTCGATCCGATCGCCACCGCCAAGATCGAGGAGCTGATCCACGAGCTGCGCGGGCGCTATGCGATCGCCATCGTGACGCACAACATGCAGCAGGCCGCCCGGGTCAGCCAGCGCACTGCCTTCTTCCACCTCGGCACGCTGGTGGAATATGGCGAGACCGACCAGATCTTCACCACGCCCCGCGAGGAACGCACCAAAGACTATATCACGGGAAGGTACGGCTAATGGCGATCGGCCAGGAACATACCGTCAAGGCGTTCGACCAGGACATCAAGCAGCTCCGCGCGCTGATCAGCCAGATGGGCGGGCTCGCCGAGCAGGCGATCCACGACGCGATGAAGGCGCTCCAGCGCGGCGACACCGCGCTCGCCGCCCAGGTGCGCGGCAAGGACAAGCAGATCGACGCGATCGAGTCCGAGGTCGAGAAGCTCGTCGTCCGGTTGATCGCGCTCCGGGCGCCGATGGCCGACGACCTGCGCGAGGTGATCGCGGCGCTCAAGATCGCCGCGGTGGTCGAGCGGATCGGCGACTATGCCAAGAACATCGCCAAGCGCGTGCCGCTGATCCACACCGAGGGCGAGGACCGGATCGAGGCGCTGTCGCTGCTGCCCGCGATGGCGCAGATGGCGAGCGACATGGTCCATGACGTGCTCGACGCCTTCGCCTCGCGCGATGCCGAGACGGCGGCGCAGATCTGCCGGCGCGATACGGCGCTCGACGATTTCTACGACGCGATATTCCGCACGCTCGTGACCTTCATGGTCGAGAATCCGCGCACGGTTAGCCAGGTTGCGCATCTGCTGTTCGTCGCCAAGAATATCGAGCGGATCGGCGACCATGCCACCAACGTGGCCGAGATGGTCTATTTCGCCGCGACGGGCCGCTATCTGGCCGACGAAGCGGCAACGGCATGAGGACGCGTATATGGCCCGAGTGAAGATGCTTCTCGTCGAGGACGACGCCGCGATCGCCGAGTTGGTGACCTGGCACTTCAAGCGCGAGGATTACGAGGTCAAGCACACTCCCGACGGCGAGGAGGCGCTGCTGCTCGCCAAGGAAGCGACCCCGGACATCGTGCTGCTCGACTGGATGGTCGAGGGGCTCTCGGGGATCGAGGTGTGCCGGCGCCTGCGCCGCATGCCCGAGACCGCCAACATCCCGATCATCATGCTCACCGCGCGCGGCGAGGAAGAGGATCGCGTGCGCGGGCTCGAGACGGGCGCCGACGACTATGTCACCAAGCCCTTCTCCCCGCGCGAGCTGGTGGCGCGCGTCGGCGCGGTGCTGCGCCGCGTGCGGCCGGCGCTGGCGGGCGAGGCGCTGAGCTATGCCGATATCGAGATGGACACCGTCGGCCACAAGGTCCGCCGCGGCGGCGACGTGATCTCGCTCGGGCCGACCGAGTTCCGGCTGCTCAAGCACTTCCTGGAGCATCCGGGCTGGGTGTTCTCGCGCGAGCGGCTGCTCGATGCGGTGTGGGGGCATGACAGCGACATCGAATCGCGCACGGTCGACGTCCATATCCGGCGGCTGCGCAAGGCGATCAACCATGGCGACCGCCCCGACATCATCCGCACCGTCCGCTCCGCGGGCTATGCGCTGGATACCGGGAACTAGGGCGGATCGGCATTCAAGCGAGCGAGGCCTTTCAATCCTCCCCCGCCAGGGGGAGGTGGGGCCGAAGGCGTCGGAGGGGGAGGTAGGCGGCGCCCTCTCCAACTGAGCACAGTGATTCCGCCCCCTCCGTCACGCTGCGCGTGCCACCTCCCCCTGGCGGGGGAGGATTAAGAAGGCTGAATGTCGATACAGGCTAGGGGAATCTTCCTCGCCGGGCGCGGGTAAATCCCTAGCGCGTCGACGGAGCCATCCGTGTCAGTTCGCGTTTCCGGAAAGGCGCATCCCCATGCGCCCAGGAAATCGCTTCGGAGACCTGTGATGACTCTGATCGCATTGGCCACGGCGCTCGCCCTCAGCGGCGCTTCCGCGCAGACCCCGCCCCAGCAGACGCCCCCGGCCGACGCCCCGCGCCTCGGCGGTCTCGCGCCCCCCACCGGCCCGTTCGTCGATGGTCCGCCGCCGCCGGGCGCGCGGGTGGTCTTCGTACCCAATCCGAAGACGCCGACCGAGATGTTCCCGCCGCCCCCGCCGCGCGAGAACGTGCCCTTCTGCAAGCGCGGCCAGTTCGATGGCTGCAAGCAGCGGGGCGGCTGAGCGACGAAGCCCCCTTTCCGAGAGACGAGACGCGCCGCGCGCGCAACAATCTCTCGCATACATACGTTTCTCTTCCGCAACGGGGGGCCCGTAGCGAGAAGAGGACGTGCGAATGAAATGGACGATCATGGCCGCCGCGCTGGCGATCAGCGGCACTGCGGTGGCGCAGGACGTGCCCGCCACTCCGCAACAGCAGACCCCGCCGGCAACCGAAGCGCCGGCGACCCCCGACGCGACGACCACGGCGCCTGACGCTGGAACCACCGGTGCCGGCACGACGACCGCGCCGGACGCGGCCGCGGCTCCTGCCGCGCCCGCTGCCCCCGCGGATGCGACGGCAACCCCTGCCCCGCCGCCCGCCACGGCTGGGCCCGCTCCCGCGCCGCAGGCCGAATATCCGCCCTGCTCGAAGACAGTGAAGGACCAGTGCCGCCAGCGCGGCGGCCGCTGAGCATCCGCCCGGACTTGCGTCCGCGCTGATCGCGTCTAGGAAGCGCTCCACAAGATCGGAGCGCTTCCATGACCATCAGTTTCGACAATCGCGTTGCCATCGTCACCGGCGCAGGCGGCGGGTTGGGCCGTGCCTATGC
Organism: Sphingomonas sp.; assembly: GCF_026460985.1. Lineage (GTDB taxonomy): Bacteria > Pseudomonadota > Alphaproteobacteria > Sphingomonadales > Sphingomonadaceae > Sphingomonas. Next base: position 6,930 of record NZ_JAPKNM010000095.1, on the reverse strand, counting down.
CCTGGAGCTCGCGCGACGCGGGGCGAAGGTGGTGGTCAACGACCTCGGCGGCACGCGCGACGGCACCGGCCATTCGGACGCCGCGCTCGCGGTGGTCGCGGAGATCGAGGCCGCGGGCGGCGAGGCGATGTCGAACGGCGGCAGCGTCACCGATTACGGCCAGATGGTCGCGATGGTCGAGGCGGCCAAGGCGCGCTGGGGCCGCGTCGACATCCTGATCAACAATGCCGGCGTCCTCCGCGACCGGAGCTTCGCCAAGATGGAGCCGGAGGATTTCCGCTTCGTCATCGACGTGCACCTCAACGGCTCGGCCAATGCTACCCGGGCAGTGTGGGAGACGATGCGCGAGCAGAATTACGGGCGCATCCTGATGACCGCCTCTTCGACCGGCCTGTTCGGCAATTTCGGCCAGGCCAATTACGGCGCGGCCAAGCTGGGGCTCGCCGGGCTCACCAAGACGCTGCACCTCGAAGGCGCCAAATACGGGATCAAGGTCAACACGATCGCCCCGGTGGCGGGGACACGGATGACCGAGGACATCTTCCCCGAGGCCGCCTTCAAGGCCTTCGCGCCCGAGAATGTCGCGCCTGCCGCACTGTTCCTCGTCTCCGAGGACGCCCCCACCAACATGATCGTCGGTGCCGGCGCGGGCGTGGTGCAGGCCGCCTATGTGACGCTCACCCCGGGCGCGAAGCTGGCCGAGCCCACCCCCGAGAGCGTCGCCGCGCAGTGGAGCGAGATCATCGACCGCCGGGGCGAGATCGTCCCCAATTCGGGCGCCGAGCAGACGATGCTGATCATGTCCAGGCTGCAATAGCCGTCCGACCGTATCACCGTATTGTTTCACTAATACACTCGTGCTATGCAATCCTCACAACAGGAGGATTGCCGATGTACAGCGAGAGCGACCTGGCAGGCGCCGTGGAGGCGGGAGCGATCTCCCGCGAAGCGGCGGCTGCCCTCAGAAACCATGTGGCGGCGAGCCGCTCGACACCCACCGTCGACGAAGAGAGCTTCCGGCTGCTGACCGGGTTCAACGACATCTTCGTCGGGATCGCGTCGATCCTGATCCTCGTCGCGGTCGGCTGGATCGGCTTCTACATCGGCGGCAAGATCATGGGCATCGAGACGCATGAGGGACCGCGCCAGGTGGGCGTCGCGGTGTCGTTCGGCGGGTTCGCGGTGTCGATCACCAGCTGGCTGCTCGCCGAATATTTCACGAAGCAACGCCGCATGGCGCTGCCCAGCATCCTGCTGCTGCTCGGCTTCGCGGGCGGCTTCTTCGCAGGCTTCGGCGCGATCTGGGGCGCGAACGCACCGTGGCTCGCCGAGCAGTTCGGCCTGACGACCGACCTCCAGGAGCGCCAGCTCGCCGGGACGATCGGAGTCATCACCGGCATCGCGACCGCAGGCGCGGCCTGGCTGCACTGGCGCCGCTTCATGGTGCCGATCACCGTCGCGGTGGGCGCGCTCGCGCTCGTCGCGGTCGCCGTCGGGGCGATCACCGCGTTCGTGCCGGCATCGAAGGAAGCGCTCAACCCGATGCTGCTGATCGCAGGCGTGCTGGTCTTCGTCTTCGCGATGCGCTGGGACATGTCCGACCGCGAGCGCCGCACGCGCCGCTCCGACGTCGCCTTCTGGCTCCACCTCGCCGCGGCGCCGCTGATCGCGCACCCGATCTTCCACATGCTCGGCGTGTTCGACGGCGCGATCGGCGCGCCGATGGCCGGGGTGGTGATCGCGCTCTACGTGGCCTTCGCCGCGGTGGCGCTGGCGGTCGACCGGCGCGCGCTGCTCGTCTCGAGCCTCGTCTACGTGCTCTGGGCGATGTACGCGCTGTTCGAGCAGAGCGGCGCGGTCGAGCTGGCCGCGGCGCTGACTGCCCTGGTGATCGGTTCGGCGCTGCTCACCCTCTCCGCCTTCTGGCAGCCGATGCGGCGCAGCGTGATCGGCCTGCTGGGTGCAGAACTGGAGGGACGACTGCCGCCGACGCAGCAGCTCGCCGCCGCCTGAATCAGCCACTCCAATAAGAACGGCCTCGAAGCACCCGCTTCGGGGCCGTTCCACGTTCCCGGCGTGAAAGTGCACACGTTCGCGGAATGCCTTTCACGGGAGATGGCGGAAGTGTTCGTTGCGGAGGGAAGGAAGGAACATTTCCTCGCCGAAGTTGACACCCGGGCGGCGAGGCCGTTCTCCATTCCCGCTGGCGGGATCGACGATGTCAAAGAGCCGTACCGGGCAGAAAAGCGCCTATTCCCCCACCAGTTTCATCAGCCGCCGCTCGACCGGCGCGAGCACCGGGCCGAGATCGTGCCCGCGCTTGAGCACCATCCCCGCCTCGTGGACCAAAGCCCACATGCCCTGGCGATTGCGCAGCGCCGGGCGCTTCTCGATCCGATATTCGGGACGCTCGGCGGCGCGGCGGAAGGCGGCGAACACCGCGGCGTCGTGATCGAACTGGATCGCATAATCGCGCCAATGCCCGGCGGCGACCATGCGGCCGTAGAGATCGAGGATGCGGGTGAGCTCGAGCCGCTCGAAGCCGACCTGGCTGGGGCGGCCGAAGGAGAGAGGCGTGACGATACCCATCAGGCGCGGTCGCGGCGTCCCGTATCGCTTCGTGTATCGCCCCCTGTCTCGCGTGCCTCGATCATCGCGTCGAGCCGTTTCCGCAACGTCTCGAGCTCGCAGCGCATGATCTCGAGCTTCTGCGTCGCCGGATCGAACAGCTCGCTGCACGGCGTGCCGTAGGGGACGAAGTCCTTCTGCCACGTCGCCGCCTCGACCAGGGTGGGCTTGGCCGGGATGCCGACCATCACCGCGCCCTCGGGCACGTCGCGGGTGACCACCGCATTGGCGCCGATCCGCGAACGCTCGCCGACCGTGATCGGCCCCAGCACCTGCGCGCCCGAGCCGATGATCACGCCGTCCAGGATGGTCGGGTGGCGCTTGCCGGCCACGCCGTTGTCGGGGCTGGTGCCGCCCAAAGTGACGCATTGATAGATGGTGACGTCGTCGCCGATCTCGGCGGTCTCGCCGATCACCACGAAGCCGTGGTCGATGAAGAAGTTGCGGCCGATCGTGGCGCCGGGATGGATGTCGATCGCCGTCATCCAGCGCGACCAGTGATTGACCACGCGCGCGAGGAAGAACCAGCCGCCCTTGTAGAGCCGATGCGCGACGCGATGATAGCCGAGCGCCCACACGCCCGGATAGAGCAGGATTTCGGCACGGCTTCGCGGCGCTGGGTCCCGCGCGCGGATCGAATCGAGATAGGCCTTCAGACGAAGGAACATGGCCGGGTTCCCCTTTGTCCCTTCCATTTAATGCACCGCGCGTCCGATTTCCAGAACAGCCCCTCGCGGGGCTTGTCCCGGCTAAACACGATGTATCTTGTGGGGATTGGGCGGGCGCGGCATTCCTGCCGGTCGAACTGCTTGGCAAGGGGCGCGGATGATCTTCGGAATTGACCTCACGGCGCTGCTTCCGTTCATCGCCGTGGGCTTTGCCGCACAGATGGTCGACGGCGCGCTGGGCATGGCGTTCGGCGTCATCTCCAACACCTTGCTGCTGAGCCTGGGGGTGCCGCCCGCGGCCGCTTCGGCAGGCGTGCACACGGTGGAGAGCTTCACCACCGCAGTCTCGGGGATCAGCCACGCGCTCCACAAGAACGTGAACTGGAAGCTGTTCCTGCGAATCGCGGTGCCCGGGGTGATCGGCGGTGCGCTGGGCGCCTATGTGCTCTCCAACATCCACGCGTCGACCGCGAAGCCCTTCATCCTCGCTTACCTGACCGCGATCGGCCTCTATCTGCTGTGGCGCAGCCGGCATTATCCGCCGCACGAGCGCAGCCCGCGCATCGTCGAACCGCTGGGCCTCGCCGGCGGGTTCCTCGACGCGGCGGGCGGCGGCGGCTGGGGGCCGGTGGTGACCAGCAACCTGCTCGTCCAGGGATCGAGCCCGCGGATGACGATCGGCACGGTCAACACCGCCGAGTTCTTCGTCACCACCACCATCTCGGCGACCTTCATCACCCAGCTCGGGCTCGAGGCGTTCACGCTCGCGACGATCGGGCTGCTGATCGGCGGCGTGCTCGCCGCGCCGCTGGGCGCGCGCCTCGCCAAGCGGATCGAGCCCAAGACGCTGATGCTGATGGTCGGCGTGGTGCTGACGCTTACCAGCGTGTACAATTTGTACCTCGCGCTGCGGTAGGAATCACTGCGGCGGCGCGGCGGGCCCTCAAATCCTCCCCCGCCAGGGGGAGGTGGCGCCGAAGGCGACGGAGGGGGAGGTAAGCGACTCACTGGCCGTCGTGATTCCTCCCCCTCCGTCAGGCTGCGCCTGCCACCTCCCCCTGGCGGGGGAGGATTGAGAAGGCACACTCGATCAATATCACCCGATTGATCGCTTCACTCGATCAACCCAAGTGAGCCTTCCCATTAGGCATTGCGATGCAGCGCACCTATATGCCGCATCGCAACACAACGCCTTTGGAGGAATTCACGCATGGCGCTCATCGGAAGCACGATTAAGCCGTTCACGGCGCAGGCCTATAAGGACGGCAAGTTCGTCCAGGTCACCGACGCCGACACGCGCGGCAAGTGGGCGGTGTTCTTCTTCTATCCGGCCGACTTCACCTTCGTGTGCCCGACCGAGCTGGAGGATCTGGCCGACATCTACCCGACCCTCCAGAAGATGGGCGTCGAGGTCTATTCGGTGTCGACCGACACGCATTTCAGCCACAAGGCCTGGCACGACACCTCGCCGGCGATCGGCAAGATCAATTACTACATGCTCGGCGACCAGAACCACGTCCTCAGCACCAATTTCCAGGTGCTGCGCGAGGGCCAGGGCCTGGCGGACCGCGGCACCTTCGTCGTCGATCCCGAGGGCGTGATCCAGCTGGTCGAGATCACCAGCGAAGGCGTCGGCCGCAACGCCGCCGAGCTGCTGCGGAAAATCAAGGCCGCGCAGTACATCGCCGCGCATCCGGGCGAAGTCTGCCCGGCGAAGTGGGAAGAGGGCGAAGAGACCCTGGCCCCCTCGCTCGACCTCGTCGGCAAGATCTAAGACCTAAGGCGCCTCCTCCCCTCCCCCTTGTGGGAGGCGCCGATTCGGCCCGGGGTGGACCACCATCCCGGGCCGTTTTCATGAGAACCTAGTGGAGTACCGACCTTGCTCGACGCCAATCTGACGCAGCAGCTCAAGACCTATCTGGTCAACATCAAGCAGCCGATCGAGCTGGTCGCCAGCCTGGGCGACGACGCCAAGTCGGGCGAGCTCGAGCGGCTGCTGAACGACATCGCTGCGCTGTCCGACGACATCACGGTCGTCCGCAAGGACGATGCCCGGAAACCCAGCTTCATGATCCGCCGCGCCGGCACCGATATCGGCGTGCGCTTCGCGGGGCTGCCGATGGGGCATGAGTTCACGAGCCTCGTGCTCGCGCTGCTGCAGGTCGGCGGGCATCCGTCGCGCGCGGCGCAGGAGCTGATCGACCAGGTCAAGGACCTCGACGGCGACTATGAATTCGAGACCTATTTCTCGCTGTCGTGCCAGAACTGCCCCGACGTGGTGCAGGCGCTCAACCTGATGGCGGTGCTCAACCCGCGCATCAAGCACGTCGCGATCGACGGCGCCTTGTTCAAGGACGAGGTCGACACGCGGAAGGTAATGGCGGTGCCGACGGTGTTCCTCAACGGCGAGCCCTTCGGCCAGGGCCGGATGGAGCTCGAGCAGATCGTCGCCAGGATCGACAGCGGCGCCGAGACGCGCGCGGCCGAGAAGATCAGGACCAAGGACGCGTTCGACGTGCTCGTGGTCGGCGGCGGCCCCGCGGGTGCCGCGGCGGCGATCTATGCGGCGCGCAAGGGGATCCGCGTGGGGGTGGCGGCCGAGCGCTTCGGCGGGCAGGTGCTCGACACGATGGCGATCGAGAACTTCATCTCGGTGCCGCACACCGAGGGGCCCAAGCTGGCCGCGCATCTGGAGCAGCACGTCAAGGACTATGACGTCGACATCATGAACCTGCAGCGCGCCGAGAAATTGATCCCGGCGCCGCTCGAGGGCGGGCTGCACGAAGTGGTGCTGGCCAACGGCGCGAGCCTCAAGGCGCGGACGGTGATCCTCTCGACCGGGGCGCGCTGGCGGACGATGAACGTCCCGGGCGAGGACCAGTATCGCAACAAGGGCGTGGCCTATTGTCCGCATTGCGACGGCCCCTTGTTCAAGGGCAAGCGCGTCGCGGTGATCGGCGGGGGCAATTCGGGCGTCGAGGCGGCGATCGACCTTGCCGGGATCGTCGCGCACGTCACGCTGATCGAATATGACAGCGACCTGCGCGCCGACGCGGTGCTCCAGCGCAAGCTGGCGACGCTGCCGAACGTCCAGGTGATCACCTCGGCGCTGACCACCGAGGTGCGCGGCGACGGCGAGAAGGTGTCGGGGCTGGTCTATAAGGACCGCAACCACGGCATTTCGCACGAGATCGCGCTCGAGGGCATCTTCGTCCAGATCGGGCTGGTGCCGAACACCGAGTGGCTCAAGGATTCGGTCGCGCTGTCGAACCGCGGCGAGATCGAGATCGACGCGCGCGGCGAGACCTCGCAGCGGGGCATCTTCGCCGCGGGAGATGCGACGACGGTGCCGTACAAGCAGATCGTCATCGCGATGGGGGCGGGCTCGACGGCGGCGCTGTCGGCGTTCGACTATCTGATCCGGTTGCCGGCGGAGGAGCTGGTCGAGGCGGCGGCCTGATCCTTTTCCCCTCCCTGCAAGGGAGGGGTCAGGGGTGGGTGAGAAAAGGTCGGGCTCGATGCCCGGCCTTTTCTTTATTCCACGCAGCTCGATGGGCTCCCCCGGCCTTCGCCGGGGTCGCACCCACCCCCAGCCCCTCCCTTGCAGGGAGGGGAGTCTTGGGGCTCGCATCAT
>NZ_JAPKNM010000094.1 GCF_026460985.1 Sphingomonas sp. | reverse complement strand
CGGTCTCGGTGAGACGTCCCCCACCCCCTACCCCTCCCCTGAAGGGGAGGGGCTTCGTTTAGGTCAAAGCTTGCTCACGAAATCCTGGTACGCGGCCTCGTCCATCAGGCTCTCCAGCTCGCTCGCATCGGCGAGCGTCAGCTTGAAGAACCAGCCCTCGCCCTCGGGGTCCTCGTTGACGAGCGCGGGATTGTCGGCGAGCGCGGCATTGCCTTCGATCACCGTGCCGGCGACCGGCGCATAGACGTCCGACGCGGCCTTGACCGATTCGACCACCGCGGCATCGTCGCCCTTGCTGACGGTCTTGCCCTCTTCGGGGGTCTCGACGAACACGATGTCGCCCAGCTGGCCCTGCGCATAGTCGGTGATGCCGACCGTCGCGACCTCGCCGTCGACCTGGATCCACTCATGATCTTCAGTGAAATAACGGCTCATGGGTCAGCTTCCCTTCCTGACATAGCGATGGGACACGAAGGGCATGGCTGCGACCTCCGCGTGATGGACTTTGCCGCGCTGGGCGAGCGTGATGCGCGTGCCGGGCGCGGCGAGCGCGACGGGCACATAGGCCATCGCGATCGGCTTCTGGACCGAGGGCGCGAACCCGCCGCTGGTCACCTTGCCGACCTCGGTGCCCTCGGCATCGACCACCGCGGCACCCTCGCGCACCGGCTGGCGGCCCTCGACGATCAGCCCGACGCGCTTGACGATCGCGGCGCCCTCGCGCTCGGCCATGATCCGGGCGTGGCCGGGAAAGCCGCCTTCCTCACGGCGGCGCTTCGACAGCGCGAAGCCGAGATCGGCGGCGACCGGCGTGGTCTCGAGATCGAGATCGTGACCGTAGAGTGGCAGCCCCGCCTCGAGCCGCAGCGAATCGCGCGCGCCGAGCCCGATCGGCTTGACCTCGGGCTGGGCGCAGAGCGCCTCGGCAAAGGCCTCGGCGGCCTCGCCGGGGAGCGAGATCTCGAAGCCGTCCTCACCGGTATAGCCCGAGCGGCTCACCCACAGCGGGTTGCCCTGCCACTCGAACGCCGCGGCGGTCATGAAAACGAGCGCGGCGACGCCCGGAACGACTCGCTCGAGCGCGATCACCGCCTCGGGGCCCTGCAGCGCGAGCAAAGCCTGCTCGTCGAGATGGCTGATGCCGACCTCGTCGGGCAGCAGCTCGCGGAAAACCCCGATATCGTCCCATTTGCAGGCGCCGTTGACGACCATGTAGAAGTCGCCCGCCTCGGTCTCGAAGCCAGTGCCGGCGGGCAGCCGGGTGACCATCAGATCGTCATGGATGCCGCCATTCTCGGCGAGGAGCAGCGAATAGCGCATCCGCCCCTCGCCCAGCCCCTTGATGTCGCCCGGCAGCAGCGTCTCGAGCTCAGCATCGACGCCCGGGCCGGAGAAGAGCAATTGACCCATATGGCTGACGTCGAACAGCCCGGCATGGTCGCGCGTCCAGAGATGCTCGGCCATGATGCCCTCATATTGGACGGGCATCTCGTAGCCAGCGAACGGGACCATCCGGCCGCCGCGAGCGCGGTGCCAGGCGTCGAGGGGAAGCTGCTGAAGCTCCAGCGTTTCTTCGCCGGTTTCGGTGACGTCTTGGCTCATCAGGGCACTCCGCGCGGGGTATGAACGAGGTACCGAACGCACGGTCGTGCGTCATAGTCCCTCGCCCCCTCTGTCACGGAACCTGAGAGCTTTCCCCCGGACCGCGATCCGGGGTTACCCCTTCGGTGGCCGCCTCCTCGGCGGCGCTTTCCAGAGTGTCACAGCGCGCGCGGTCCCTGGTGCCTGAGAGATTCCGGGGCGGTTGCTCCTTCGGCGGGCAGCCCTTGAAGGACCGCCACTCTCCCGCGCGTGCCTATGCCGGTTGCCCGCCATCGACGCGCGCAGCCTTGGCCGGGGGGGTGATTCGAGTCAATCGCGAAACGCTGCCCTTACCCCACAAGGACTCCCCTCCCTGCAAGGGAGGGGTCGGGGGTGGGTGGCGAGCGCAGCGAGCCTCGCAACGCCGCCGCAAAAGAAAAGGCCGGGCATCGAGCCCGACCTTATTCTCACCCACCCCTAGCCCCTCCCTTGCAGGGAGGGGAATCAGTTTAGCGCGTGACGTTGTACTTCAGCTGGTCCTCGGTCAGCTGGAAGCCGACCAGCGCCTCGAAGGTCGAGGCGAGCACCGCCTGACGGATCGCCGGATCGGCGAGCGGGTCCATCGCCGCGGCCTGGTCGCCCGCCTTGCGGCGCTCGGTCAGCCGCCGGCGCACTTCCTCCGGCAGAGTCGCCGCGGCGCGATCGATATTGGCGCTCCCCTGCCCGCTCGCCTGCGCGCGGAGCTGGCCTTCTGCGAAGCGCACCGTCACCTGGCCGATGCGCTTGGCGGTGACCGCGTTGCCGCCGCGCACCACGGTGATGAAATAGGGCAAGGTCACGTCGCGCGCCGGCCCGGGCTGGTTGCGCCGCGCCAGCACGTCGAAGGTGACGTTGGTCTGGATCTGCGGGCCGGTTTCGTCGCAGGTCGACTGGACGTTGGTGAGCACCGCGGTCACGTCGATCGCGCTCGCCTCGCGGCTGTTCGCCGGGTTGAACAGCGTGACGTCGCCGGTGCCGGCGGGGACGCCGACATGCGGGCAGGCCGAGCGCACCGCGGTGATGCCGCCCTCGGCGATCTCGCCGGTGCGGGAGCAGCCGCCGGCGGCCAGCAGGATCAGGGCGGGGACGGCGAGCTTGGCGAGCGACACGGGCGGTACACCTTTCAGACGGAACAACGGGCCTCGCATCGCGGGGCCCGGAAACGGCGGGCACCATAGGAACCGCCTTTCGCGCGCGCAAGCAATCGCGTAGAGCGCGCCCTGTCATGGACGCGACCCGGAAACCGCCGCTCGAACTGCTCATCGCCGCGCCGCGCGGCTTCTGCGCGGGCGTCGACCGCGCGATCCGCATCGTCGAACTGGCGATCGAGAAATACGGCGCGCCGGTCTATGTGCGCCACGAGATCGTCCACAACAAATATGTCGTCGACAGCCTCAAGGCGAAGGGCGCGATCTTCGTCGAGGAGCTCGACCAGGTACCCGACGACGTGCCGGTGGTGTTCTCGGCGCACGGCGTGCCCAAGGCGGTGCCCGCCAAGGCGACCGAGCGCGGTCTCTCCTATCTCGACGCGACCTGCCCCCTGGTCTCGAAGGTCCACCGCCAGGCCGAGCGGCTGGTCGCGTCCGGGCGGCACATCCTGTTCATCGGCCATGCCGGGCATCCCGAGGTGATCGGTACCTTCGGCCAGGTGCCCGAAGGCGCGATGACGCTGGTCGAGACGGTGGAGGACGCGGAGGCGGTCGCGATCGCCGATCCGGACAATCTGGCGTTCCTCACCCAGACCACGCTCTCGGTCGACGATACCGCGGCCGTGCTCGCGGTGCTCAAGCGCCGTTTCCCCGCGATCCTCGCGCCCGGCGCCGACGACATCTGCTACGCCACTTCGAACCGCCAGAGCGCGGTCAAGGCGCTCGCCGAGCAGGTCGATCTGGTGCTGGTGATCGGCTCGCCCAAATCGTCCAACTCGATGCGCCTCGTCGAAGTCGCGGTGCGGAACGGGACCGAAGCGACGCTGATCCAGCGCGCCGACGACATCGACTTCGCCTGGTTCGAAGGCGTGCGCACGGTCGGGCTCACCGCGGGAGCCTCGGCGCCGGAACTGCTGGTGCGCGAGGTCGTCGAGCGGCTCGGCACGCGCTTCGACGTGGCCGAGCGCGAAGTCGAGACGATCGCCGAGAGCGTCGTCTTCAAGCTTCCCCGCGGCCTGGAAGCGGCATAGTCCTTACCGTCATCCCATCTCCTATCGCTTCCCCAAGCACAACTGCGGTTGTATCCGCGGCCCATCCGGGAGATGGGTCCCCGCTTTCGCGGGGATGACGAAGAGGGGGAGCGGTTGGCGGTCTACACACAGGTCTCGGCCGAGGCGCTTTCGGACTTTCTCGCGAAGTTCGACATGGGCGAGCTCGTCTCGGCCAAGGGCATCGCCGAGGGGGTGGAGAATTCCAACTACCTCGTCGACACCACCAAGAGCCGCTTCATCCTGACGCTGTACGAGAAGCGGGTGTCCGCGGAGGACCTGCCCTTCTTCCTCGCGCTACTCGACCATCTCGCCGATCGCGGCCTGCCCGTCCCTCCGGCGGTGCCCGACCGCACGGGCCGCACCATCCACGAGATCGAGGGGCGCCCCGCCTGCCTGATCCAGTTCCTCTCCGGCGTGTCGGTGTCGCACCCGACGTCGCGCCAGGCGCACGCCGCCGGCGCTGCGATGGGGCGGATGCACGAGGCGCTGCGAGACTTCGCGCCCGAGCGCGCCAATTCGCTCGGCCCCGACGACTGGCGCCCTTTGTTCGAGCGCTGCGGGCGCGCGATGGATTCGATCCGGCCCGGCCTCTACGACCATGTGGACAAGGCTCTGGACAAATTGTTGGCAAGCTGGCCGCGCGACCTGCCGCGCGCTGCGATCCACGCCGATCTGTTTCCCGACAACGTGCTGATGCTCGGCGACCGGGTCACCGGGCTGATCGACTTCTATTTCGCCTGCACCGAGGTGCGGGCCTACGATCTCGCGGTGATGCACGGCGCCTGGGCGTTCGATGCCACCGGCGCGCAGTATGACGACGCGGTCGGGCGCGCGCTGGTCGAGGGCTATGCGGCCAATTTCGCTTTGCTCCCCGAGGAGCGCGCCGCTTTGCCGGTGCTCGCCGAGGGCGCGGCGATCCGCTTCCTGCTCACCCGCGCCTGGGACTGGCTCAACACGCCCGCCGACGCGCTGGTGACGCGGAAGGATCCGCTCGCCTATCTGCGCCGGCTCGATTTCTATGCCGAACAGGGGGCAAGGATCTTCGCGTGACCGAACTCCAGCATGTCGAGATCGCCACCGACGGCGCGTGCAAGGGCAATCCCGGGCGCGGCGGCTGGGGCGCGGTGCTGCGCATGGGCGGCGTCGAGAAGGAATTGTCGGGCGGCGAGCCGCACACGACCAACAATCGCATGGAGCTGATGGCGGCGATCCAGGGGCTGGGTGCGCTCAAGCGCCCGTGCCGCGTGACGCTCTCCACCGACAGCCGCTACGTGATGGACGGCCTGACCAAGTGGATCCACGGCTGGCTCAAGAACGGCTGGAGGACCGCGGACAAGAAGCCGGTCAAGAACGCCGATCTGTGGCAGGAACTGCTCGCCGCCGCCAAGCCGCACCGCGTCGAATGGGTGTGGGTCAAGGGTCACGCCGGCCATCCGGACAATGAGCGCGCGGACAAGCTCGCCAGCGACGCCGCGCTGCGGATGTGAAGCGCGATGAGAACCGCGCTCCGCGGGGATGAATGAGAACTAGAAGCCAAGCGGACATATCGCGGCACTTTGTCGCGAAGGTCGATTTTGCTATTTCGCCCTGTATGCGTTTCTTGCCGCAAATGGTGAAGATCGAAGCCCTGCTAGGCCGCGACCTGGTATCTTGGAGGACTCTTCCCTGTCGGACTTAGCGAATAGCGACACACGGGACTTTTCGCGCCTGCTCCCGCTTGAAGCGGAGTTGGACGCGCGCCTGGTGGATCATCGCACGCAGCAGCAGTTCGCACCCGAGTGGCAGCACGCAGGCGAACGATGGAGCGATGCGGTCTGGGAGTTTGTCGAGAAGGCACCGAATCCGCTAGATGACGCCGTCATCGACGCGACAATCGCGTTCGCCCGGCAGCCAACATTCATCTGCGGGGCGCATCGGAGTGGTACGACGTTGGTCCGGGACCTTCTTGACGGGCACCCTGCACTCTGCGTCCTACCTGCGGAAGCGAGCTATTTCGGCGCGATGGAAAGAAAGGTCGCGTCGCGCACATGGGACCAAAGGCTTTCCTTCGTCGGGCGCGAATGGCTGCGTCGATTGGTCAATCCGATCAATCAGCCGCCTTTTTGGTTGTTGGGACGGAGCACCGAAAGCATATCTCCCTACGCGGACTTCGCGCGCTGCTATGCGAACCATGCGACGCTGCTGCGCGATGCCCTGGTGCCGGCTGCGGACCTCGCGGCGATAGCCTGCGCATTCGCCAAGACGCGTGGGCAGGTCTTCGACGATCTGGCCTGGTGGATCGAGAAAACACCGGGAACCGAGCGCCATTTGCCGAGAATCTGGCAGATGTTCCCACAAGCCAGGGTCATCCATGTCGTGCGAGACCCGAAGGGCGCGGCTGCATCATATCGGGCGTTGTTGCCGCATTCGAATGCCGACGCCGCGTCCATGACAGCAGCGTTTCGCGAAATGATCCGCTCATATCGCATCTGCCGCCACTTCATGCGGGCGGCGCCGGACGATCAATATCTCATAGTGTCATATGACGCCCTCGTCGGGGATCGAGTCGGCACGATGCGGCGGGTGGCGCGCTTTCTCGGGATCGCCGATCACCCCGCGCTCCAGGAACAATCGGTCGCCGGCTTGCCCGCGTCTCCCAACAGCTCTTACGCGGCGCCATTCTCTCGACCCCCGCCTTGGTCCGCATTCGAAAGAGTCTGTCTCGAAGTCGCCCGGATCTATTATCGGAAGGTGGTGCGCGACCTGGCTTGAACCTTCGGGCATCTGGCCGTCACTCACCGACATGGCGAGGAAGTCCACAGTTTCGTCCATGTGTGCGCCGGTCATGAAATTGCGGCGGCGGGCGGTTGCGAAGATGAGCACAAAGTCGTGGTTGGCGATTGGGCATCGCGCCGATGGACGCTAGGGATTTCGAGATCTCACCAGAAACGTTCGAGGCGCGCCAGATATGGGCGCGCCGCAACGGCAAGGTGCTGTGGCTATGGCCGGACATCGCGCCACGCGCCTGGCGCGGCGCATTGGAAGCGCTGGAAGCAGTCATTCGGCAAGTGCTCTCCGGCGCTCCTGCCAGGCTGGAGGCGCTGCACGACATTCCAGCGCTCAGCCTGGCCGCCTATACGAGCGGCGTAGGTCCGCTCGTCGGCTACTGGATCGAAAAAGGCCTGGTCCTGGCCGATACCGATGCGGCCGCACTTCTCGCGCTTCATCTCGATCATAATCGTCGTCGGATGGCCATGCTTGCGAAACGGGCGCGCGATGTCGTCGGCTTGCTGGCAGCGTCCGGCGTGGACGTCACCGTGCTCAAGGGCATGCATCTCGCCTTCGCCTATTTTCCCGAGCCCGGCACCCGGCCGGTTTCGGATATCGACCTACTGACTGGTGGTGGCGCCGATCAGGAAGTTGCCGAGGAAGTTCTCGCATCCAACGGGTTCGAGTTGATTTCCCGAAACTACAAGGAGACGACCTGGGCCTTGGCGGGCATTTCCCGTGCGGTTCGTTCGCTGTTGCTCGCACATGCCGAAGACCCGTGGTCGATAGACCTGCACCATTCCATCGACCAGAAACCGGCGAGCGGGGCATCCAAGACATCGCTCGACCAGCTGGTGGGCCCGTTTCGCGCATCGGATTGGCCGCTCGATCGCAATGCCACGACACTCGCGCAGCCTGCCTTGCTGCTGCATCTGGCTTCGCATATCGGCGCGGCCGTCCGAGTGAACCTTTCGCTTGTTCGCCTTGTCGATCTGGTACTGGTGATCCGCCAGGATTCCCGGACGGGAAATCTCGATTGGGATGCCTTCATCGAGCTGGGAACCAGGAGCCAGGCGCTGGGGATCGCTTTCCCGGCGCTGGCCCTGGTCGAGAAGCTGGCTCCGGGAACCGTTCCCGCAAGCGTGATCGAGATCTGCGCCCAGGCATCGCCCCCGCGCGTGCGGCAATGGGTGCGCGACCGCACGCCCGCCGGCGCGCAATGCCTGGATAGCAGTTCGTTACGGGTGCATTACATGTGGGCGAGCGGGGCACTGGAGCATGTGCGACAGATCGGAGCGGATCTCGTGCCCGATCTTCCCTGGCGGCAGATCCCGGCGCGCTATGGCGAATTCATCCGCCGCGCGCTCCGTAGAGGCTTTACGCGCTGATTTCCCCCTCCCCGCCGATATAGAGCGCGCAGAACCCCCGCACCGTCCTCTGGGCGTCATAAGCGAGCGCGCGGCGCTGCGCTTCACTGGCGATCGACATCCGCAATGCCTCGTCCTGGGCGAGGCGCCGAATATTCGCAGCCAGCGCGTCGTGATCGCCTACGCCTATGGCGACCGCGGCGGTCGGTGCGAAGTCCGCGATATGCCCGACCTCGGTACCAATTGTGGGAACGCCCGCAATGGCCGCTTCCAGCGTCACGAGCGGACCCGCCTCATGACGCGACGTCATCACCAGCAGATCGGCGCGTTCGACCCAGGCGCGTAGATCATGGTGCGGCACGAAACCGATGAAGCGCACGAACGCGCCGATGCCGAGGGCCATCGCCAATCGCTGGATCTGGCCGTCGAGCGTGTCCTCTCCGATCACCGTCAGCACGAAAGGCTGCCCGGAAGCCGAAAGCGCCTGCATGGCCCGCAGCAGCATCGATTGGTCCTTGACCCGATTGAGGCTGGCGACGTGAAGAAGGGCGATCGGTTCCGAAGGCTCGCGAGCGCGCGGCGACCGCGGCGGCCAATGATCCAAGGCAACGCCGAGAGGGAGGAAGGTGGCACTGATCCCGAGACGCGCGGCGCGATCGCATAGATGATTGCTCGGAGCCGTGACCTTGTCGGCAAGCCGCGTGGCCAGCCACCCCTCGAAGCGGCCGCGCAGGGTCAATCTGCCGCCGTAGCCGATATCGCGAAGCGCCTCGAGATCGCCGCCCGGCAGCGTTAGGACGCTGCGAATGCCGAGAACCCGTCCCGCGATGCCGCCCGCAACCCCGCATCCCTGGGCCCAAAAGGCGTGGATCGCGTCGAAACGTGCCCTGCGATGCTCGGCGAACAACGCCGCCAGCATGCGCGGGGCCCCGGGGCGGCGCCCGATATTGTGGACGCGCGCACCGAGCAGCTCCCATTGCGCCGGCAGACGCTCCTGACGCGCGGCGAACACCATCACCTCGTGCCCGGCGGCGACCAGCCCTTCGATCAACCAGAGCAGGCACGGGATCACCCGCTCCGTGCCGGTGCGATCGACGCCGCCGGGAACGAGCAGCGCTATTCGCATGCGCGGCGCGATCCGGCGGCGAGTACCGCATAGGCGTGCATCAGCTTTGCGCCGATCGCCGCGAAGCTGAGATGCGTATCGAAATGCCTGCGAACCTCGCGGCTTCCCGCCTCGCTGCGATGCGCGCTTCCGCCGAACTCCGACACGAGCGCCTCGGCCATCGCATCCGCATCGCCGATCGGCACAAGTGATCCAACGACCCCATTGCCGGTCAACTCACGAAAGGACGGGATATCGGTCACGATAGCTCGAAGGCCACAGGCAAGCGCTTCAATCAACGCATAGCCAGAGCCTTCCCTCCGGCTTGCGCTGACGAACCCGTCGCACGCCCGATAGAGTGTTTCCATCTCGCTATGGGGAAGCCGTCCCATCAGATGGACTCGCGATCCGAGGTTCGGATCGTCGGCGAGCATCGCGTTGATCTCCGGCAGGAGCGGCGCGTCGCCAAAGGCGCACCAGAGCTGGAGATCGGGCAGATAAGGCCTTGCCAGCCGGATCGCCCGGAGCACCGTCAGCGGATCCTTGTTGGCGTTCAGATGCCCGACCCACAACAATGCGGGCGCGCCGAAGATGTTGGAACGCGCACGCGCTTCATCGCGCCGCCCCATCGAGAAGCGGCTCGAGCTTTCTGGGATCACGAAGATTTGGGCATGCGCGGGGAGTTGCCTGCGCTTCAGGAACGGATCCGCCTGGGCGCGGGCGGTGAATGCCGCGCCCGCAATCCTGCTATGACCCCAGCGCCAGAGCGCGGCCGTCCGGCGCTTCGGCCTGCTGGCGTGATCCTGTACGAGCACCGGGATGCCAGAAGCGCAAAGCGCGCGCGTCGGCACCGGAGCCTCTAGCCCGGCGACATGGATGATATCCGGGCGATGCGCCAGCGCCAGGCCCGCGGCGCGTGACCAGAACGGGTCGGCGAGCATCGGCCAGCGCAGCTGGGGGAACTGGCGATAAAGTATATTGCCTCGGCGAAGATCCTCCCGCTCGGTTCCCGCCAGCAGCACCGTGACGTCGGCGCCCGCACCGGCAACGGCGTTGGCGATATCGGCGGTCGTGGGCCAGCGGTGCAAGCGCTCGTCGAGACTCCATCCCGGGCCGGAAGGCGTGCAGGAAATCTGTACCACGCGGATGCTCATGGCGCGGCGATTTGCGCCAGCGCTCCGGCATGAGAGCGCAACACCGCGATCGCCTGAGCCGGATCGGTGCCGAGCGTGAGCCGGGCATAGCCGCGCGCAGAGAGCGCTGCATAGGCTTCGCGGCTCTGCGCCGCCAGAAGATCGAAGCCCGGCTCAAGGTCTGGCAGGAGCGGAGACGCCTCGTGCGGTTCGCGGATTTCGAGCACGACCGTATCGCCGCGCTCGAGCAAACACAGCACGGCGCGTACGGCCATGAGCGGTCGACAGTCGGCGCTCGCGATCGAGCGCTTCAGCTTGCCGTTGCGCCATCGCAGCGGGCTATCGTCGTCCGGCGCATCGCCCGGATAGAGGTGGATCGGGCGCGGCAGGCCCCATAGCCGCAAATGCGGACGAAGCTGCACATGGACCGTGTCGTCGGAAAGCACGGGAAGGTCGGCCTGGCGAGCGGCATGGGCAAGGCAGCTCTTGCCCGATCCCGAGGGCCCGGCCAGGATCATCGCCATACCGTCGATCATGCATGCCGACGCATGAATCGGTGTCCGGTCTTCGTGGCTGAGCAGGAAGAGCAGCAACGGCTCGATGATTTCGTCGAGGAACCGGTGGGAATCGACCCAGTTCCTCGCCACCACGCATTTCGCGAGGCCCAGTCGGGCATCGGCCCAGCCTTGTGCTTCCGATCCACTCAATTGCAGCCGCGCATGGCGCACGTTCAGGCTGATGGCACCTCCCGACCGAGCCGGTTCGTCGACCTCTACCTCCAGCTGCAGGCCTCGCCTCCCATCGTCGCTGCCGGGCGACTGCCAGCGCCTGCACAGCGCGTCGATTCGGGCAAGCACCGCCTCGTCTTCGCACGCAATCGATAGCGGAACCGCCAACAGGTTTGTGACGGTTCGAACCGGCGCGCGGGGTGCCACGCGCGCCATGACCCTCGTTTCCAACGCTTGCTCGCCCCGGTTCAATTGCGATGCTCCGTCACCTCTCGATAGGTGGCCCCAAGCCAGGGGCAGGTTCAAATCCCCCGCATCGGTTCCCCACATTGAACGCATCCGGACGCGCGCGGCTCTAACCCAGTCGTGTCGTAGCGGGAAATTTCACGTGATCCTGATCGCCCACTCTTTCTTTCTCCAGCGCGATCACAAGCAGCATGAACGGCAAAAGCCCTATGCGCCGCTGACGACCTTGCTCGCGGCGGCGATCCTGCGCGACGATGGGCATGAGATCGCGCTGTTCGACGCGACATTCGCGGATGCGTCTTCCGCTTTCGAAGCTGCGCTCGACCGGCATCGACCCGATATCGTCCTGCTCATAGAGGACAACTTCAATTTCCTCACCAAGATGTGCACCGAGACCCGGCGTCAGGACGCGCTGGCGATGATCGAGATCGCCAAGCGACGGGGATGCTCGGTCGCGGTCAACGGTCCGGATGCCTCGGACCACCCTGAACTCTACCACGGTGCCGGTGCGGAGATGGTGATCCCCGGCGAGGGCGAATTCGGCGTTTCCGCTGTCGTTGCGCAGTTGCGGAAGCGCGATCGCAAGGACATTCCAGGCCAACAGCCTCGCACCATCGATAGCTTGCCGCTCCCGGCGTGGGATTTGGTTGATGTTCGGGCCTATCGGGACGCCTGGCGGAGCGCCCACGGCTATTTTTCGTGGAGCATGGCTACGTCGCGCGGATGCCCTTATGCATGCAACTGGTGCGCGAAGCCGACATTCGGCCGCCGATACAACCAGCGCCTGCCAGCCTCGGTCGCGGACGAACTCGTGCGCGTGAAGCGAGAAATCCAGCCCGACCATATTTGGTTCGCCGACGACATCTTCGGAATGACGCCAAGATGGATCGATGAATTCGCTGACGAAGTCGCGCGCCGAAATGCCCGAATTCCTTTCATGATCCAGTCCCGTACCAATCTCATCACGCCGGAGACCGCCGCCGGACTTGGCCGGGCCGGCGCGGCGCAGGTGTGGCTTGGCATCGAATCGGGATCGCAGCGCATCCTCGACGCGATGGACAAGGGAACGCAGGTCGATTCGGCACGCACGGCGACCCGCCTGCTCCGCGCCCAAGGCATTGCGGTCGGTTGGTTCCTGCAGCTCGGCTATCCGGGCGAAGAATGGTTGGACATCATCGCGACGCGCGATCTGGTGCGCGAGGAAGCACCGGACGAGATCGGCGTTTCGGTTGCCTATCCCTTGCCTGGTACGCTGTTTCACGCGCGCGTAGCCGACGAGCTCGGCAGCCGCAGCAACTGGCGCGATACCGAGGAACTGGCGATGCTCTTCCAGGGCACGTTCGACACCGAATTCTACCGGCTGGTGCGGGACGCACTCCATGCCGAAGTGCCGCAGGGCGCGGCGGGGGATCTCCGCTGGCACGATCTGGCGCGCCGCGCGGCGCAGCACCGATCGCCCGCTCCAATCCGCATGGAACGCCACGCATGAACGCCGACGTCCCGGCGCTGCTGCCGGCGGCGGCTGCCTTTGACGCGCTCGCGCCCCATTTTGACGAGCGCTTCGGCGAGTGGAAAAGTGTCGAAGCGCAACGCCGCGTGGTGCGCGCCGCGCTTCTCGACGCATTCGCTGAAGGATCGCACCTCCTCGAGATCGGAGGGGGAACGGGCCTCGACGCGGCCTGGATCGCGACGCGCAAGCGAACGGTGCTGTTGACCGACGCCTCACCCTCGATGGTCGACATCGCCCGGCGACGACCGGGCGTGGAATTGGCAGAGGTGGTTGCTGCCGAGCATCTGGATCGGCTCCTCGACCGTGCAGGGCGGTTCGATGGTGCCTATTCGAACTTCGCGGCCCTGAATTGCGTCTCCGATCTCGCACCCGTCGGACATGGCCTTGCGCAACTGATCCGCCCCGGCGGCAGCGTCCTGCTCGTGCTGTTCGGCCGCTTCTGCCCGGGCGAGATGATCGTGGAGGCCGCCCGTGGGCGTTTCGCCAACATGTTCCGGCGCCTGTCGCGCAGCGACGTCCCGGCCCGATTGGGCGGACTCGCGTTCACCGTCCGCTACCACAGTCGCGCGGATATCGTGCGAGCGATGGCACCCTGGTTTCGCCTTCGTCGATCTACGGCGCTTGGTCTGTGCGTTCCGCCGAGCGCGGCGGAACCCTGGATATCGCAACATCCCCGGCTGCTCTCCACCTTGGTAGCCGCGGATCGAGCCTTGGCGCGGCCGCTCGCGTTTCTCGGCGATCATATTCTCTATCACTTCACGCGCGTCGAGGATCCGGCGTGATGGGCGGCGAGACGATCACCGCCGACGCCCATGACGGCTTCCGTGCCGCATATGCCGCGCATCGCGCGGCGGAAGGGCGCGGCTATAGCGGGGAACAGCTGCTTAGCCTGCCCTATCTCACCTCCGGTCCGTTTGCGCGGCAATGGCAGGTCCGTGCGGCGACGTTCGATGCTTTTCACAGGCGGGTCGTCCGTCCGCTTGCCGCTGAAAAGGGCCGATCGTTGCGCGTCCTCGATCTCGGTGCGGGCAATGGCTGGTTGAGCTACCGTCTCGCACTCGACGGACATTCCTGTACCGCTGTCGATATTCGCGACGATGAGATCGATGGGCTCGGCGCCGCGCGGGCCTTTCTCGCCCGCGCCCATTTCACGCCGCTCGTTGCCCCATTCGACGCACTGCCGATCGAAGTAGATTCCGCGGACATCGCAGTGTTCAACGCCTCGCTTCATTACGCCACCGATCTGCCGGCGGCATTGGCGGAGGCGGTACGCGTAACCCGCCCCGGCGGACGCATCGCGATTCTCGATTCGCCCTTCTACGCCAGCGCCCGGGCCGGCGCGGCGATGGTGGCGCAGAAATACCTGTCGGGGACCAGCACGTTCGGCGAACGGGCTGGCACACTGCTCTCGCTTCCCTTCATCGAATTCCTCACGCGCGAGAGGCTATCCGCGGCTTCCGTGCAGCTGGGCCTGACGTGGCGGCGGACGCGCGTGCTCTACCCGCTTTGGTACGAGCTCCGCCCGCTGCTGGCCGCGGCAAAAGGCGCGCGCGCGCCTTCGCGTTTCGACTTTTGGACGGCGGAGGTTTCGTGATTCTTTTTGTCAACTCTCGCGCCACCCGGGCGAAGAACCGGCGCTTTCCGCTCAGCATCATGTCGTTGGGCGCGGCCCTGCCGCCCGATACAACCTGGGAGATCGTCGACGGCAATTTGCCGGGTGCCGACGTATTTGCGGAAATCTGCCGATGGATAGACGGCCAGGCCGGAGGCGGCGATCCGGTGGAATTGATCGCGCTCACGGTGCTTCCCGGGCCGCAACTGGTGAGCGCCGTCCCGCTGTCGAAGGCGCTCAAGCAGCGCTATCCCTCGATCCCGATCGTCTGGGGCGGCTATTTCCCGAGCCTCTACCCCGCCCCAGTGCTGAATGCCGATCATGTCGATTGGATCGTGCAAGGCCAGGGCGAGACGACGTTCCTCGAATTGCTCGAGGTGGTGCGCGGCAAGCGCGACCCGGAAAGCGTGCTGGGGCTGGGATTCCGCCGGCCTGACGGCTCGCACTTTCTCGCCCCCGAGCGCAAATGGGTCGGCCCGGCCGAGCTGCCCGATCCGCCCTATCACAAGATCGACGTCGCGGCCTACCTTCAGCCGACGATCCTGGGCCGGCGCTCAGGGGTCTATCAGGCTTCCATAGGATGCCCCTATGCCTGCAGCTTCTGCGGCGTGATATCGGTTTATGGGCGACGCGAGAAAGTGCAGTCACCCGAGCGGATGCGGGAGCATCTCAGCTTCCTCGCGACCGCGCACGGCATGGATTCGCTGCACTTCTACGACAACAACTTCTTCCTGAACGAAGCGCATGCGCGCGAGATCGCCAAAGCCATGCTGCCGCTGGGCCTGAGCTGGTGGTGCGAGGCGCGGGTGGACGCGCTTTGCCGCTTCTCCGACGAGACATGGCGCATGCTCAAGGCCGCCGGGTTGCGCATGATCTTCTGCGGAGCGGAATCGGGCTCCGACGAAGTGCTTCGAAAGATGTCCAAGGGCACGACGACTGCGCAGATCGCCGAAGTCGCCGCGCGCACGCGCGAATATGGGATCATCCCGGAATTCTCCTTCGTGTTCGGCGATCCCGAGGACCCCGAGCGCGAAATCGACAACACGCTACACTTCATTCGCCGGCTCAAGGCGATCAATCCGGCGATGGAGCTTATCACCTATTTCTACACGCCGACGCCGCAGCGCGCGGGCACCTATGGCGATGTCGACCCGCTCACGGGCACGCCAACCGAACTCGATACCTGGATGGAGCCGGAATGGGTCCACTGGATGACCCATGAAGATCCGCACCTCCCCTGGCTCGACCGCCGCCTCAAGGATCGGGTCGACGACTTCAGAACCGTCCTGATGAGCCGCTTTCCATCGATACACGACAACGAACTGCGGCCTTGGGGAAAAGTCCTCGGAAGCTGGCTCGCCCGCGGCCGCTGGGCGCGCGAGGACTATGCGCAACCACGCCTGCTGCGTCACGTGCAGCGGCTCGCGCGACGGACCCCGGACGATCGGCAGGCCTATGGCCATCTCCGCCCGCCGGCAGAAACCGAGGTCCCGGCATGATGGCGCTCGACGCGCGCAGCGCGTACCGGCTCTGGGCGCCGAGCTACTCGACCGAGAATGCGGTCAGTGCGGTCGAGGAACGACTGGTACGGGCGATGACACCTTCAATGAGGGAGGCGCGGCTGCTCGACGCCGGATGCGGTACCGGCCGACGCCTGCTTGCAGCAGGCGCCAAGAGCGCGACCGGTGTCGATCTGTCGGAGGAGATGCTCGCCTTTGCGCGGCACACCTGCCCGCCGGCAATGCGTTTCGTCGCGAGCGATGTCCGCGCCATGCCGCTCGCTGATGCCAGCAGCGACGTGACTTGGTGCCGGCTCGTCATCGGCCATCTCCCGGAGTGCGCGCCCGTCTATCGCGAGCTGGCGCGGGTCACCGTCCCCGGGGGTCGGGTCATCGTCACCGATTTCCATCCCGAGGCATATGCCGCGGGACATCGGCGAACCTTCCGCGCCGGAGGCGTGGTGCACGAAGTCGAGCATTATCTTCATCGGCTCGAGGACCACATCGCCGCCGCGACGGACGCCGGGCTGCATCCTGAGGAGGTCGTGCATGGCAGCATAAGCACCGACGAGTGGCGGTTCTACGAGGCGGCAGGCCGCGCCGCTCTCTTCGACGAGCATCTGGGCTTGAAGCTGGTCCTCGCGCTCGGCTTTCGACGTCGAGACTGATGCGCCTCCTGGTCCGAGCGCGCAATCGGGCACTGGCTGTTGCCGGCGGCAGGATCGTCGCGGCCGAAGGTCCGTTCGACGTGGTGATCGACGCGCCCGGATCCGAGCTCCTGCCCGGCCTCATCAACGCGCACGATCACCTGCACCGCAACCATTATGGCCGGCTCGGCCGCCCGCCCTACCCGAACGCCTATGCCTGGGCCGTGGATATTCAACGCCGCGATGCCGCAGCCATCGCCGCGGGAAGGGGCCGGCCCAGACGGGAGGCCCTGCTCGATGGAGCATGGAAGAATCTTTTCGCCGGAGTCACTAGCGTCGTGCATCACGATCGTTGGGAAGCCGATTTCGAGCGGAGCTTTCCGCTGCGGGTGGTGCGGATCGCACAAGCCGATTCGCTCGGCATGGGTGGATTGCCTACCGGGTTCAAGCCCGCGCAACGCTTCTGCCTCCATCTGGCCGAGGGCATGGACGCAGCAGCGGCTGACGAGATCCGCACGCTCGACGATGCGGGACAGCTTTCCAGCCGGCTGATTGCGGTCCATGGGGTGGGCATGGACCGGGATGCGATCGACCGGTTTCGCGCATCGGGCGCGGCGCTGGTCTGGTGTCCCAGCTCAAATCTGTTCCTGTTCGGCCGGACCGCCCCGGCGGGACTGCTCGCCGAGGGCCTCGATCTGCTGCTGGGGAGCGATTCGATGCTCACCGGCGATGGCGACCTGCTCGACGAGTTACGCTGCGCGCGTGAGTTGGGGATGGTTTCCGATGCGCGGCTCGCTGGCGCCGTGGGCGCAACTGCAGCGCGCGTGCTCGGACTGCCCGAGCCGACGCTCGCTCGCGGCGCGTCCGCCGATCTGGTGCTGATGGCCCGGCCATTGCTCGGCGCGCGTGCGAGCGACGTGCAGATGGTGATGGCCGGCGGGAGACTTCGCGTCCTTCATCCCGAACTCGTCGCGGCCTTTGCGCCGAAGCTGCCTCTCGGTGCGATGCGCGCAATGGGCGGCGTGACGCGATGGACGAGCGATCACACTGAACCTGACGACGTCCATCTGGCACCAAGGTCCGAGTGCATCGCACCGATCAGGCAGGAGACATTTTGATGCGTTTATTGGCCCGTCGCAGCGCCAGCCTCGCAGCGATAATTCTGGGTGTGCATGGAGCCAGGGCGAGCGCGCAGGACGCCCTGCCTCCCATCACCGAAACCGCAGCGGCGCAGGACGACGCCGCCGAACCCGCGCAGACCGGGACCGCGACGGTTCCGGATCAGGAACCGCCAAGCCCGCCCTCTACCGATATCCTGTCGGGGCGAACGCTCTCGATCCTGCTCGATGGCCGAATCGTCGCGGTCGATGGCGAACGGTCGTTCCTCGATCGCGGCATGGGCAAGACGCGATTTTCGGGAGCGGCCGACAATGATTTCCGGATCGTACCGCTGCCCATTGAGGCGGATCTGATCTGGACGCCCCGCTTCACCAGTTCGCTCGCCGGAAACGTCTCGGCGAGCTGGCAGCGCGATCAGGAGAACGCGGTCGATCTCCTCGAAGCCTTCGTCACCTTCCTCCCTTCCCGCGGCGAGCATCTGAGCTTCTCAGCCAAGGCCGGCCTTTATTGGCCAGAGATATCGCTCGAACATGCGACGGGCGGTGCGTGGAGCACGGTGCACACGATCACTCCCTCGGCGATCAATGCTTGGATCGGCGAAGAAGTGAAGGTGGTCGGGGTCGAGGCCACGTTGACCGCTACGTTCGGCAAGCATGATGTGTCGCTCACCGGGGGCGCCTTCGGCTTCAACGATACCTCGGGCACGTTGCTGTCGTTCCGCGGCTGGGGGCTGCACGACCTGAAGGCCACCGCTTTCGGGCATATTCAGTTGCCGGTGCTCAACACCTTCATGACGCGCGCCCAGGCGCCGACGACGCGGTCACTGCTCGAGATCGACGATCGCGTCGGCTTCTATGGGCGGCTCGAATGGCGGCCGCCTGCGCCGTTCTCGGTCAACGCCTTCTACTACGACAATCGCGGCGATCCGGAGGCATTCAACCCTTCGCTCCAATGGGGCTGGCGTACACGCTTCGCGAATGTCGGAATTTCAGCCTATCCCGGCGAGCGCACCCGAATCCTCGCACAGGCGATGTACGGCACCACCCAAATGGGCATCATCCCGCACGGGCTGACGCGTTATTGGGTCGACACCAAATATCGATCGGCCTTCGTGCTGGTCGCGCAGGACGTGGCACAGGGCCGCGGCCAGATCAGCGGACGGCTGGAGATGTTCGATACGCGCGAGCGCGGCAGCCGCATGGCTCCCGAGGAGAGCGAAGACGGCGGCGCCGCCACGCTTGCCGGGCGTTGGCGGCTGAACGACATGCTCACCGGCTTCGTCGAGGTGATGCACGTCCGGAGCCGGCGCGAGGTCCGCATTCGAACTGGCGAAACACCCTTCCAGGCTCAGACGGTGATCCAGGCCTCGTTGCGCCTGCGGCTATAGGCACCTCGCCCACCGCAGGCGCTGCGGCGGGCCTTTTAGGGCGCGACAGTCAGCGTTCCGCGCATAGCGGGGTGATAAATGCAGTAAATCGCGAAGGTTCCGGCTTTCTTGACTGTCATGCGGACTTGCTGTCCCTGACCCAGCCGCACATCGAAGCTGCGGTCCCGCGCGGTCGCGGAATGCGGGACGGTATCCCGGTTCACCCACACGATCACGTCGCCGACCTTAACGCCGCTCGGAAGCTTGCCGAAGGACATGTTCGCCATGGTCACCGTGAACTCGCGCGGAGCGACGACAGGCACTGCTAGCGTGTGCGCCACGGCCCCCGTGGCAGCGATCCCGGCCAGAGCTATAGCCAAAGTTCTGGTTCTTGCTCTCATTTCGCGTTCCCTCGTACCAAAGGCCATACGCGTCGCCGCGCTAGCCGGTTACGAAAGGATTAGAGCAAGCGAACGGCTCGCAGGTTCAACGCCGGCGCTGGCGTTGGTCGTTCAGAAGGAAAAGGCCGCACCGACCGTCGCAACCGCACGCCCTTTGTGGTGTTCGTAATAGCGGCCACCCGGACCGCGACCCGAAAGCCCCGCATAGATTTCGAACTGGCCCAGATTACGCGATACGGTAGCGCGCCAGTCATAGCGGCTCCGCGCGGTATAGCGCGGAAGGCCGTCCAGATAGGTAAGGGCGCCGAGATGCAGGCCAAGGTGCCAGTCGCGCCGCAGGCGAATGCCCGCCTGAAGCTCGGCATAGAACGTGGGAAGGTCCCGTGCGAGATAGTCGGGCGAATAATAGACCCGCGCCGAGATCCCGTTCACGGAAACGCCGGCATAGACTTCAGTATATCGCAGATCGAGCGGACCGCCCGGTGAACGGGCATATCGCGTGTGGATTGCCCCGCCTTCGACCGAAACCGTGCGTGAGATTCGGGTGGCATAGCCTAGACCGGCCTCGAAGCCGCCGATGCCGGGGGCCGCATCGTCCGGTGCGACTACAATCAAGCCGTTGGCATAGATGCCCGAAGGGTCGTCATAGCTCAGCGCGCCAGTGACCGCGGGCTGGCCATCGGTGACCGAATAGCCACGCCGCCGATAGTCGCTGTCCGCCGATACCCGCACAGCCAGCTGCGCTTGTGCGGGCATAGCAAAGACAAGCCCGCCGAACAGCGCGACACTGCACGCGCCTAGCCACTTCCCGATCAACTCAGCGCTTTGCGGAAGTCTTCGCCATGATGCGGAACGTACAGCTGCAATCACAAGAACGCGTAACCGACAGAAGCGTCGCACAGGCGTCCACGACGTTGCCTCTCCCTCGAACCGCCAGGCGCATGGGCAGGCCACGGCGCCGCTCCCGGACGAGCGCAAGCAGCCCGCTGACATGGGCCACCGCGTAGGAGCTGCCGTTCACGACGTACCATCGACCCCCCGGCTTCGTAGTGGGAATATCCCGACCAGGCGCACCGTACACTGTCGCAGGCCTTGATCGCAAAGATTCATCGGCAACCGCGATGACGCCGGGCTTGGACGCCGGAAAGCCGCCATTCCCCGCATCCGCGTCATAAGCCGCGACGACCGCGATACGGCGCGCTGCAGCGACATCCAGCAACTTGCCCAGCAACGGGTCCGACGGTCCGCTAAGGCTCATGTTGATGATGTTGGCGTTGTGATCGATCGCAAAATGAAGTGCCTTGGCAAGGCTGAGCGTGTTGCACAGGGTCGGCGCGCTACCGGATCCGCTTTCCCAGCACGCACGCAACGCCATCAAGCGGACCTGGGGTGCCACGCCGGCGATCCCCAGGCCGTTATTTGCCTTCGCCGCGATGACGCCCGCGACTCCAGTCCCGTGCTGCTCGGCGACACGCGATGGCCCCCCAACGAAATCCTGACTTAAGCTGAACTGACCGGCGAGGTCGGGATGGCTCGTCTCGACCCTGCTGTCGATCACAGCGACGGTTATTCCGCGTCCAGTTGCAAAGCGGTGCAGGTCGGACAGACGCCAGGCCATCGCGGCGGGCTGTATCGGATAGAGCGGATCGGTATCGCGTTGCCCGCCGCGAACCTTGTACGTCTGCATCGGCTGCGCCCAGAGCACGGCCTTGTCTTGCGAAAGCAGCTCGATCGCCCGCTCCACGCTGAGCCCGGCGGGCAAATCGAACACGAAGCAATCGACCCCCAGCAGCGGCATCGGCCAGCCGTCCGATACACGCATTCCGCGCTCGCGCGCCGCGCGCTCGGCTGTGCGCCGGCGGGCCGCCTGCGAGCTCGCATCGCCATAGCTGCCCGAATTGCTAGCTCCGGCCCGCAGATGCGGCGGCGGCAGGCGCAACATGACGAGGACCTGTGCGGGCTTCTGCGAAGGCGCGTAGCTGGCGCGCGCCGGCGAAGCCTGCGCCGCCAACGATGGGAGCAGCAATCCCAGCGCCAGCATGGATGTGCGGGCTCTGATCATGGTCCCGGCGGCGCGTCTATCGGTTCCGCCATCACGACGCCGGATTTGGTACGAAGCTGATCGAGGCGGCGGCCGCGTTCCAAAGGTGGAAGGTGCAACATGTATCCGCCGCTCGCCAGCGGGCCATCGGTTATGCGGGCGCCCACACCCGCGAGCGCATCGCGCATGACCTGGGACGACGTGTCCGGACTGAACAGCACGATCGCATTCGCAGTGCTGGGTAGCGGCGCCGCGCCAAGCGCGTGATAGATATTGTCAGGGCTATGGGGTTGCAGCGACGCGAGCGCGACAGCCGTGACCGACGCGGCGAGCGCGCCCGCGCCCGCCCAGCCCAGACCGACACGCCGCCGCCAGACGGGCGTTCGTTGGGGCGATGGTGTTTCGGCGGTCTCCAGTTTCTGGCGCATCGCCGCCCAGCCATGGTCTACATCGTTCGCGAGGCTCGTCACACCGTTGCGGAGCGCAATCTCGCCCTCGGCCTCACGGCTGCACAACGGGCATTCCACCAGATGCGCCTCGACCATCGCGGCCTCGGCTTCGTCCAAGGTGCCGTTCAGATACCAAGGCAGCAGCTTGAGCGTTTGCTCGTGCGCGTCGCCGTGCAAGTGGACAAGATTTCCCATCGCCGTTCCTAGATCCAATCCGCAAGTTCACCGCCGAGCAGCCGGCGCAAGTGCCTTCGGGCATGAAACATCCGTGTCTTCACCGTGTCGATCGGGCACCCCATGACAGCCGCGATCTCCCGATAGTCCATTTCGTGAAAATAAGTGAGGTTCACGACTGTCCGATGATCTGCCGAGAGCGATTGCATTGCGTTCGCCAACAGCTTGCCCGCGCGCGCCTGGATCATCTCCTCTTCGGGCGACGGATTGAGCGAAGGCCGCTTTTCGGACTGGGCATCCTCCATCGCCTCGTCATGACGTCGCAATGCGCGCATCGCCTTGCGATAGGCGATTGCGAACATCCATGTCGAAAGTTTGCTCGCGCCATTGAAGCTGCCTGCCTTCTCCCAGACCACCATCATCGTGTCGTTCACCACTTCCTCGATCAACGTCGGGCGACGAACCAAATTTGCCACGAACCGCGTCATTCCCGAGTGATAGATGCGATAGAGCTCCTCGAACGCGAGCAAATCCCCGCCTCGGACGCGCTCTATCAGCCGGAGGTCCTCGCTCGAACGTCTCTCCGCGGCGTTTGTTCGAACCATTCGCACGCCCAACTTCTGGTCGCCTCCGATCACATCTAGATATCGCATTGGTCCAACACGAACGCGAAATGGTTCAATGCGCAGCCCGCGGGCCGGCGAGATCACGCAAATAGCGGAGGATGGGCTTGGTGGAGGCAGGGCGATCCGATGCTCCGGGCCGTCTAGCGCGCTCCCCACATCGCCTAGGAGTCAGTCGGACTTGACGAAGAAGCGGTCGATCACGCCCTGCGCGATTCGTGCCGGCCGCAGCGTCTCGGCGTCGAGGCAGCACCAGCTCGACTTGACCTCGGCGAGCACTTCCGAGCCGCGCTTGATCACCGTCTCGTAGAAGGCGCGCGCGCCCTGGACCTTTTCGAGAAGCACCGTCGCGACGACGTCGTCGTCGAGAAAGGCCGGCCGGCGATAGGTGATCTCGTGCTTGAGCGCGACCCAGAGATGCCGCGCCACCGCCTCGGGCGGGGCGATCCCGCGCCAGTGGCTGATCACCGCCTCCTGCACCCATTTCAGGTAGCTGGCATTGTTGACGTGTCCCATGAAATCGATGTCCTCGCGAGCGACGTCGATGGGAAATTCATAGGGAAGAGCAGTGCCTTGCATGATGCGTGAAACTACCACCGGACGCGATTCACGGCGAGCGAAATCCATCGGAAACCGCGGAAATCCTGCACCCCTTCGCAGGTGTCGGTTTCCGTAGCGGCAATCGCCGGCTGACGCGTGGCAGCGGAGACGGGACGGCGCGGAGCCGTGCGGATCAGCCTTCTTCGACGGGCGCGGCGGGGCCGTTCTTCAGGATCGATTCGATCGCGTTCTTGGCGGATGCCTTCGACGCATAGCCTTCGGTCCAGAAGATCGTCTCGGCATTGTGCTTGAACTTGGCGACATACTCGCCCGCCTTGTTCTGCTCGATCACGAATTTATGGGCCATGGTCCAACCTTTCGTTGCGGAGCTGCAACATAGATCAAAAGCGCCGCGGTGAATATCGCCCTGCGTCGATCTGCGCGACTTCCGCGCCCGGCGGCTGGCCCAGCAGCAGGGCCGCCGCCAGCTTCGCCGCGGCGGGTGCGGTCTGGATGCCGAAGCCGCCCTGCCCTGCGCACCAGAAGAAGCCCTCCACCGCCGGATCGAAGCCGTAGACCGGCAGCCGGTCGGGCGCGAAGCTCCGGAGCCCCGCCCATTTGTGTTCGAGCGCCGCGACGCGCCAATCGACGACATGCTCGAAGCGGTCGATCGCGATCGCCACGTCGAGCTCCTCGGGGGCGGCGTCGCAGGGATCGCTGGCGATCTCGTCATGCGGGCTGAGCCACAATCGCCCGCCCGCCTCGGGCTTGAAGTAGAAGCTGCCGCCGATATGCGCGACGTGCGGGCAGCCGGGCGGCGGCGCGGGATCGGTGCGGAGCTGCAGCATCGTGCGCCGATAGGGCTGGACGCCGACCGGCCTCGCGCCCGCCATGACCGCGACCGGATCGGCCCAGGCCCCGGCTGCGTCGACGAGGATATCCGCCTCGAAGCGGCCCGCACGCGTGTCGAGCGACCAGCGGTCGTTCCCGCGGGTCGCCGCCTCGAGCGCGGCCGATACCACCACCTCGCCTCCCGCGCGGCGGACCGCCGCTAGATATGCCGCGTGGAGCCCGCCCACATCGATATATTCGCAGCTCGGCTCATGCACGCCCAGCGTCCATTCGGGACGGAGGCCCGGCAGCGTCTCGCGCGGATCGACGGCGCGGAGCTCGACACCGCTGCCTTCGAACTCGGCGAGAAAGGCATCGACCTGCGCCTGCTCCGCGGCACGGCCGATATGGAGCGAGCCGAGCGGCTCGAGGAAGCCGCCCGCGCGGAGCAACGGCCCCGAGGCGGTGGTGAGCGGCTGGATGTCGGGCCCGCCATAGGTCTCCGACCAGAAGGCCGCCGAGCGTCCGGTGGCATGGTAGCCGGGGCGCTCCTCGGCCTCGAGCAGCAGCACGCGGGCATGCGGCGCCACTTCGGCGGCGAGGCTCGCCCCGGCGATCCCGGCGCCGACGATCGCGATGTCGTAGCGTGTCACGCCCCGGGCGCTCGGTCCGCGAGGAACGAATCGATCGCTTCGATCGCGCGGTCGCGCACGGGGTCGGCCTCGCGCAATATCTCGTGCGCGCTCTCCCTGCCGAAGCGGACGACGCGGACGTCGGGCAGGCTCGGAGCAAGCCTGAGCGCGGCCTTGCCGTCGATCAGCCCGTCATTCTCGGCGACGAGCATCAGCGTGGGCACGCGCATCTCCCGGAGCCGCGGATCGGCGGCGAGCTCGCGGATCGAGCGGAAGCCCTCGATCACCCAGCGCCAGCTCGGCGGACCGGTGACGATCGACGGGTCATGGGTCTGCCACCAAATCTCGTCGGCATAGCGATCGCGGTCATGCGTGAGCAGCGAGGCGCGGGTCTCGGTGGTGTAGGGCTTCTCATTGCCCTTCCAGGCCGGGCGCGCGGTATCGCCGAGCCCGCCGAGGAACTTCGCGGCGCGTTCGGCGAAGGGTCCGAAGATGCCCGGCTTGAAGCCCAGCATCGGCGCGACGAGCACGGTAGCGTCGGGCGCGATCGCGCCCTCGGTCAGCGCGCGCAGCACCAGATGGCCGCCCATCGAATGCCCCATCGCGACGTGCGGGCCGGGGTTCGCTACGACCCAGGCGGCCCAGAAGTCGCGCAGGTCGCGGACATAATCGGCATAATCCTCGATATGGCCGCAATTCGCGGCGGGGGTCAGCCGGCCCGAACCGCCCTGCCCGCGCCAGTCGAACCATGTGACGTTCCAGCCCGCTTCGTGCCAATGCGCGAAGCTCTCGAGATACTTCTCGAAGATGTCGCCGCGCCCGCCCTGGAACAGGATCGAACCACGTGGGGCGTGGTTCGATCCGCGCACATCAGCCCGCCAGTCGAACACGCGGTGGTCCCAGCCATCGGGAGCGAGCCAGCGATCGATGCGCGCGCCGGCGGGAATGGCCCGGCGGTCCATAGGGGAAGTTGCCATGGGGGTTGGTTACGTTTTGATAAGCCATGCCGTCTAGGTGTTAGGCGGGATGGGGGACGTCTTTCTAACCTTTCTGCTGAGCGCGCTCGGCCTGCTCCTGGTCTCGGCCGGGATCGAGGACGCGCGCTCGCGCAACATCGCCAACTGGAAGAATGCCGCGATCGCATTGCTCGCGCCGCTCTGGTGGTGGGCCAATGGGCTCGCGCTCTGGCCGGAGGTCGCGATCCAGCTCGGCCTCGCCGTGCTGGTCTTCGGTTTCTTCGTCGGCGCCTTTGCGATCGGCCAGATGGGCGGCGGCGACGTCAAGCTCCTCGGCGCGCTGGCGCTGTGGCTGCCGGTGCAGCCGCTGGTCGGCATGCTGATACTGATGTCGCTCGTCGGCGGCGCGCTGACGATCGTCATGGTGGCGGAGCGCTGGACGCAGCTACGCGGCGGCCTTCGGGCGCTGCCGTGGCGGACGATCGGGCCTCTCGCTTTGGGCGCGCTGGCGCTCGCCTGGCTCGTCTATGCGGGTCGCGGCGGGATCGCAGCGGCCTTTGTCGGGCAACCGATAGCCGCCGCGGCTGCGGCGATGACGTTGGTTGCTGCGATCGGCGTGGTGCTGCTGGCGGGGGCCCGCGCGGCACGCAAGCGCGGGATCGTTCCCGAGACGCCGTACGGCGTCGCGATTGCGATTTCGACACTGCTCGTTCTTCGCGAACCGATTCTTAACCAGTTCACGTGATGCTTAACGCCGGCGCAACCGTACCGGCCATGTAATTGAAAAGGCTTGAAGCGAAATGGATGCACGCAAGCTCATTCTGCTCGTAGGCGCGCTCGTGGTCGCCGCGATCACCGCGTTCATGGCACGCAACATCTTCATGGGCGCGTCCGCGCCCACCGCAGGTGCCGCGCCGGTCGCAGCCGCGCCGCAGAACACCACCGAAGTGATGGTCGCCACGCGCGCCCTGCCGGTGGGGACGATCCTCGACGCCACGTCGGTCAAGTTCGTCGCCTGGCCGAAGGAGCTGATCGAGGGCGCCTATTTCGTGAAGGGCGAGAGCGAGCCGGGCAAGCTGCAGGGCACCGTCGTCCGATTCGCGATTCCAGCGGGCCAGCCGATCACCCAGGGCGCATTGGTCAAGCCCGGCGACCGCGGCTTCCTCGCCGCCGCGCTCGGGGCGGGCATGCGCGCCGTCACCGTTCCCGTTTCCACCCAGAGCGCGGTCGCGGGCTTCGTCTTCCCGGGCGACCGCGTCGACCTGGTGCTGACCCAGTCGGTCGCCGGCGGCGGCGACGGCCCCCCGCTCAAGGCTTCGGAGACGATCCTGCGCAACCTGCGCGTGCTCGCCACCGACCAGAAGACCGACAAGCAGTCCGACGACAAGGGCAACACCGTCGTCACCACTTATTCGACCG
Source organism: Sphingomonas sp. (assembly GCF_026460985.1). Classification (GTDB taxonomy): domain Bacteria; phylum Pseudomonadota; class Alphaproteobacteria; order Sphingomonadales; family Sphingomonadaceae; genus Sphingomonas. Next base: position 90,588 of record NZ_JAPKNM010000094.1, on the reverse strand, counting down.
TCACCGTCGAGGCGACGCCCAAGATCGCCGAGAAGATCGCCGTCGCGCAGACCGTCGGCCAGCTCTCGCTGTCGCTCCGCTCGATCGCCGACAATCAGGGCGATCTCGAGCAGGCCATCGCCAATGGCGACGTCGAGGTGCCGGCGGACGGCGATCCGGCGAAGGAAAAGGAAATGATGGCGCGCGTCGCCGCCCGCCCGATGGAAGGCCGCGGCGGCTTCGCCACCGGCGCCGACGTGTCGCGCTTCCAGCGCAGCACCGTCCCGGGCAAGCCGAAGGACAATAACGGCACGACGACCGGCACTTATCCGGGCGCCGCCGCCGTCAAGAAGGGCCCGGTGATCAACGTCGCCCGGGGCAACAGCGTGACCGAGATCGAGGTCGGGGGTAAGAACTAGATGCGCACCATGACACTCCTGAACCGGGCGCTCGGCGCAACGGTGACGGCGGCGCTGGCGATGAGCCTGCCCACCGGGGCGATGGCCCAGACGCGCCAGAAGGCGCGTGTGGCGAACCTGCCCGTCGGCGCCCAGCGGCCGACCAGCGAAGTGCTGCTGTCGATCGGCCAGGGCGAGCTCATCACGCTCCCCGCGAACGTCACCAACGTCTGGACGTCCAATCCCGGCGTGGCGGACGTCTATGTCGCCAATCCCCGCCAGATCCACTTGTTCGGCAAGGAGTTCGGCGAGGCGACGGTCTTCGCGACCACCGCGGGCGGCAGCGTGGTCTATTCGACCAATGTCCGCGTCGCGCAGAACATCACGTCGATCGATCGCATGATGAAGGCGGCGATGCCCGAAGCGGACATCCGCGTCACCACTGTGGGGCAGCTCGCCGTGCTCACCGGCACCGTCGCATCGCCCGACGACAGCGAACAGGCGCAGCGGCTGGTGCTCGCCGCGCTCAATCCGGGGGTCAACGTCTCGGATCCGGCCGCGCAGCTCAAGATCCCCGTGATCAATCGCCTCAAGACCGCGACTCCGCTGCAGGTGAACCTGCAGGTGCGCTTCGCCGAAGTGAGCCGCAGCTTCGTCAAGGACGTCGGCGTCAACCTGCTCACGCGCGACCAGACCGGCGGCTTCCAGTTCGGCGTGTCTTCGGGCTCGCGCATTCCGGGCACCATCGGCACGCCCAACCTTTCGAACCTGCCGGTGCTGGACGCTTCGTCGCGCTTCGGCTTTCCCGCCGGGACGATCAGCCTCCCCTTCGATCCCGCCAAGGGCGACTTCGTCCTTCCGGGCACGGGCTCGACCTACAACATCACCAAGGGCGACAAGTTCAGCACGATCGGCCTCGCCGGCAAGCTGCTGGGCCTCGACGTGCTCGGCGCGCTCGATCTGGGCGAGCGGATCGGCCAGGTGACGACGCTCACCAATCCGAACCTGACCGCGCTCTCGGGCGAGACCAGCACCTTCCTCGCCGGCGGCGAGATCCCGATCCTGGTGAGCCAGGGGCTCGGCGCCGTCTCGGTCGAATACAAGCCCTACGGCGTCAGCCTCGCCTTCACGCCGACCGTGCTCTCGGACGGCCGCATCTCGCTGCGCGTGCGGCCCGAAGTCTCGGCGCTGACGACGGCGGGCGCGATCACCCTCAGCGGCAACCAGGTCCCGGCGCTCACCACGCGGCGCGCCGAAACGACGGTCGAGCTCGGTTCGGGCGAGAGCATGGTGATCGGCGGGCTGCTGCAGAACAGCCACGACAATTCGATCGACAAGACCCCCGGGCTCGGCGACGTGCCCGTGCTCGGCGCATTGTTCCGCTCCAACGGATTCCGCCGCAACGAGACCGAGCTGGTGATCGTGATCACGCCGTATCTGGTCAAGCCGGTCAACGCGAACCAGATCGTGCTGCCGACCGACGGCTACAAGGCGCCGAACGACTTCGAGCGGATCATCGGCGGCGACCTGGTCGGCAACAAGGCCGGCGGGGACCGTCCCAAGCCGACGATGGCGCCGAGCGGCGCGACGCCGACCGTGGGCGCCTTCGCGCCCGGGCCCGCGCTCCCCACCCCTTCCGCTCCGCAGCCTGCAAAGGCCGCTCCCGCCCCCTCGCGGCCGAAAAAGGGCGGCGCCGCCGCTCCCGGCTTCGGCTTCTGATGTCCTGAGGAGATCGCAATGTTGCCGCGCTTCACTCCCCTCCTCCTCGCTCCCGCGCTGCTGCTGAGCGCGTGCGGAACCTATAATGGCGGCGTCGAATCGGTCTATCAGCCGGTGGTCGAGCGCAACGACTATGTCTTCGACGTCCGGACCGCGGGCTATGGCCTCGCGCCCGGCGAAGGCCAGCGCCTCGCCGGCTGGCTCGAATCGATGGGCCTGCGCTACGGCGACCGCATCGCGATCGACGATGGCGGCAACGGCACCAGCGCCCGTGACGAGATCGCCGCCCAGGCCAATCTTTACGGCATGATGCTGTCCGACCAGGCCCCGGTCACCGTCGGCCAGATCGCCCCGGGCACAGTCCGCGTGGTGGTCACCCGGATGACCGCCAGCGTACCCAACTGCCCCGATTATTCGCGCGTCTACCAGCCCGACTGGTCGGCGAGCACGACCTCCAATTACGGCTGCGCAATCAACAGCAACCTCGCGGCGATGGTCGCCGATCCGGGCGACCTCGTCCGTGGCGCCAGCGGCTCGACGGTCACCGATCCGCGTACCGGCGGCAAGGCGATCAACGCGTTGCGCGGCGCCGCGCCGACCGGCGGCGGCGGCACCACGGTCAAGTCCGACAGCACCGGAGGCAAGCAGTGAACGCGCCCTTCAATCCCTCGCGGACCGGCCATCGCGAACCCTTCGTCGCCTTTGTCTGCGACGAGGCGACGGCGGAGGCGCTGCGCCCGATCGCCGTCGAGCTCGGCTGGTCCCCCGAAAAGGTCAACAAGGGCGGGCTGCGCAACGCGGTCCAGACCCTGTCGGTCTCGGCGAGCCCCAACGTGCTGTTCGTCGACCTCTCCGAATCGGGCGACCCGCTCAACGACATCAACGCGCTGGCCGAGGTCTGCGAGCCCGGCACGATCGTGATCGCGTCGGGCCAGGTCAACGACGTGCGCCTCTATCGCGATCTGATCGCGAGCGGCATCCACGACTATCTGCTCAAGCCGCTCAATCCTGACGCCCTGCGCGACACCTTCGCCCAGGCCCAGGCCGCGCTCAACGCGCCCAAGCTGGCCGAACCGGGCAGCGACGTGCCGCATTGCGCGGTCGCGGTGATCGGCACGCGCGGCGGCTGCGGCGCGTCGACGATCGCGACCTCGCTCGCCTGGCTCCTCAGCGAGAAGCACACGCGCACCACCGCCCTGCTCGACCTCGACGTGCATTTCGGCACCGGCGCGCTCGCGCTCGATCTCGAGCCGGGCCGCGGCCTGACCGACGCGATCGAGAATCCGAGCCGCATCGACGGGCTGTTCATCGAACGCGCGATGGTGCGGGCGTCGGAGCGTCTCGCCGTGCTTTCGGCCGAGGCCCCGATCAACGCGCCCGTGCTTACCGACGGCGCGGCTTTCTACCAGCTGCAGGAGGAGATGCGCGGGGCGTTCGAATGCACCGTCGTCGATCTGCCGCGCAACATGCTGGTCAACCACCCGCACCTGATCACCGACGTGCAGGTCGCGGTGCTGGTCACCGAGCTCACGCTCGCCGCCGCGCGCGACGCGATCCGCATCCTCAGCTGGTTCAAGTCCAACGCGCCGCAGACACAGGTGATCATCGTCGCCAACCGGGTCCAGCCGCAGGCGGTGCTCGAGATCAGCCGCAAGGATTTCGAGGGCTCGATCGAGCGCAAGATCGACGTGCTGATCCCGTTCGAGCAGAAGGTCGCCGCGCAAGCCGCCAAGTTGGGCAAGCCGCTCGCCGAGGCAGGCAAGTCGGCCAAGTCGCTGGCGCCGCTGGGCGAGCTGGCGACGCGGATCACTTCGATCACCGATTCGGGCGAGCGCGACGACAAGGCCGCGGCGGCCAAGGGTTCGAAGGGCAGCTCGCTGCTCGACAAGATCAAGGTCAAGATGCCGTCAAAGGCAAAGAAGTAACCAATCCGCGCATAAGCTGCGCGGATTAGCGGGTTCGGAGGCAGGTCGGCGTGGAATTGCTGCCGGTTTTGATGCTGGGTGGAGGCACCTTCGTGGTGCTGGCGCTGATGGTGCTCGCTTTCGCCGGGCCGTCGGCGGCGCGCGCGAGCGCCCGCCGGCTGACCGGGGTGCGCGAGCGGCATTCGGGCTCGACCGGCTCGGTGGCGATGGAAGCGCAGATCCGCCGCGTGACCGCCAAGAGCGCGACGGGGATGGATCTCGCCGCCTCGCGCTTCCTGCCCAATCCCGCGCTGCTCCAGAAGCGCCTCAACATGACCGGCAAGAGCTGGACGCTGAGCCAATATGGACTGGCGACGCTGGGACTCCTCGTCGTGACGGGCGGGTTGCTCTTTCTCAACGGCGCGCCGATCTGGCTGGCGCTGTTCCTCGGCCTGTTCGTCGGCGTCGGGCTGCCGCACAAGGTGGTCAGCTTCTTCATCGGCCGGCGCATCGCCAAGTTCACCGCGAAGTTCCCCGATGCGATCGAGTTGCTCGTGCGCGGCCTGCGCTCGGGTCTTCCGATCACCGAGACGATGAGCGTGGTCGGCCAGGAAGTCGACGGGCCGGTGGGCGAGGAATTCCGCTCGGTCTCCGACAAGATGAAGATCGGTCGCACGCTCGACGCCGCGCTCCAGGAGACCGCGGACCGGCTGGGCACGCCCGAATTCCAGTTCTTCACGATCACCATCGCGATCCAGCGCGAGACCGGCGGCAACCTCGCCGAGACGCTCGCCAATCTCGCCGACGTGCTGCGCAAACGCTCGCAGATGAAGCTCAAGATCAAGGCGATGTCGTCCGAATCCAAGGCATCGGCGCTGATCGTCGGCTCGCTGCCGTTCATCGTGTTCACCTTGGTGTGGTTCATCAACAACAACTACATGGCCAACTTCTTCAAGGATGAGCGGCTGATGGTCGCCGGCGGCGGCGGGCTGATCTGGATGGGGCTCGGCGCCTTCATCATGGCCAAGATGGTCAATTTCGAGATCTGATGATGACCACGCCCCCCACCGGCCCAACCCTGCTCGGCGTCGACGTCCTCTGGGTCGCGACCTTCCTCAGCGCGATCGCCGCCCTGGCCATGATCTTCGCGATCTATACCGCGACGACCGTACGCGACCCGATGGCGAAGCGGGTCAAGGCGCTCAACGACCGCCGCGAGCAGCTCAAGGCGGGCATCACCGCCTCGACCTCGAAGCGGCGCGCCAAGCTGGTCCAGAAGAACGAGGCGACCGACCGGATCCGCGCCTTCCTCTCCACGATGAAGGTACTGCAGGAGAGCCAGGTCAAGGTCGCGCAGACCAAGCTGCTCCAGGCCGGCATCCGTTCGAAGGAATGGGCGGTCGCGGTGATCTTCGGCAGGCTGGTGCTGCCGATCGTGATCGGCGGGCCGGTGCTGTACATGGTCTACGGCACCGACATGTTCATCGAGTGGACCCCGCTCAAGAAATACGGGCTCGTCGCGGTCAGCTTCATCCTGAGCTACAAGGCGCCGGATATCTATCTCAAGAACAAGATCACCAAGCGCAGCCACGCGATCCGCAAGGGGCTTCCCGATGCGCTCGACCTCCTGGTGATCTGCGCCGAGGCCGGCCTGACCGTCGACGCGGCCTTCGCCCGCGTCTCGCGCGAACTGGGCAAGGCCTATCCCGAACTGGGCGAGGAATTCTCGCTCACCGCGATCGAGCTGGGCTTCCTCACCGATCGGCGCCAGGCGTTCGAGAATCTCGCCAACCGCATCGATCTCGACGCGATCCGCGGCGTGGTCACGACCATGATCCAGACCGAGAAATACGGCACCCCGCTCGCCTCGGCGCTGCGCGTGCTCTCGGCCGAGTTCCGCAACGAGCGCATGATGCGCGCCGAGGAAAAGGCCGCGCGCCTGCCCGCGATCATGACCGTGCCGCTGATCCTGTTCATCCTGCCGGTGCTGTTCATCGTGATCCTCGGGCCCGCGGCCTGTTCGATCAACGACGCACTGATGTGAAACCTCGCGCGTTGGTCTCTGTGGCCTTGGCGACGCAGGCGGAGTAGCCTGCCCGCCGTCACAGGGAGATCGAGCGATGCAGGGCTTGCCTTTCGACACCGTCACGCAGTTCGTCGCTTTGGGCATCACGCTGGTGGCCGGGTTCTTCTTCGGGCTCGCCGCGCGCTCGGGCCGGAGCAAGTGGCGCGAGCGCTACCAGGACGAGGAATTGCGCCATCGCACCTATCGCGACGAGACCGGCGCCGAGTTGCGCGAAGCCCAGCGGCGGCTGCGCGAGCTCGAGGCAGAGAATGCCCGCCTCCGCGCGGCCGACCAGCCGGTCGAGCGGTTCTAGCTTGATCCATTGAAACAGCCGTCACCCCGGCGAAGGCCGGAGTGACGATTAAGGCTTATCGGCTCCTGAGCGCCGCCTGCGCCGCCGCCAACCGCGCGATCGGCACGCGATAGGGCGAGGCCGAGACGTAATCGAGCCCGGTCGCTTCGCAGAAGGCGATCGATGCCGGGTCGCCGCCATGCTCCCCGCAGATGCCGAGCTTGATGCCGCTGCGCGTCGCCCTGCCCCGTTCGGCCGCTAGCGCGATCAACTCGCCCACGCCCTCGACGTCGAGGCTGACGAAGGGATCGCGGGCATAAATGCCCTTCTCGACATAGGTCGTGAGGAAGCGCGCCGCGTCGTCGCGGCTCACGCCCAGGGTGGTCTGCGTGAGATCGTTGGTGCCGAAGCTGAAGAACTCGCCGACCTCGGCGATCTCGCCCGCGCGCAACGCCGCGCGCGGCAGCTCGATCATCGTGCCGACCAGATACTCGACCGTCCGCCCCTTTTCGGCGAACACCGACTGCGCCGCCTTGTCGACGACCACCTTCATCAGCTCGAGCTCGCGCCGGGTGGCGACCAGCGGGATCATCACCTCGGGGATCGGCGCCGCACCCGATTTCTCCGCGACGAGCACCGCGGCCTCGAAGATGGCGCGCGCCTGCATCTCGTAGATCTCGGGATAGGTCACGCCCAGGCGGCAACCCCGGTGCCCCAGCATTGGATTGAACTCGTGCAGTTCCGCCGCCCGGCGCTTCAACGTCTCGACGTCGAGCCCGGCAGCCTTTGCGACTTCCTCGAACTCGTTCTCCTCGTGCGGGAGGAACTCATGGAGCGGCGGATCGAGCAGGCGGATCGTGCAGGGGAGCCCCGCCATCACCTCGAAAATCTCGACGAAGTCGCTGCGCTGCTCGGGAAGCAACTTGTCGAGCGCCATCCGGCGCCCCTTCTCGTCCGAGGCGAGGATCATCTGGCGCACCGCGGTGATCCGCGCGCCATCGAAGAACATGTGCTCGGTGCGGCACAGCCCGATGCCCTCGGCGCCGAACTCGCGCGCGGTGCGGCAGTCGAGCGGCGTCTCGGCATTGGCGCGGACCTTGAGCCGGCGCTTCGCATCGGCCCATTCCATCAGCGTGCCGAAATCGCCCGAAAGCTCGGGCTGGACGGTCGGCACTTCGCCGAGCATCACTTCGCCGGTGGCGCCGTCGATCGTGATCGTGTCGCCCTCGCGGACTTCGCGCTGGCCGACGCGGAACAGCCTTTCCCGCGCGTTGATCGCGAGCGTCCCCGCCCCCGAGACGCAGGGCCGGCCCATGCCGCGGGCAACCACCGCCGCGTGGCTGGTCATGCCGCCGCGCGCGGTCAGGATGCCCTTGGCGGCGTGCATGCCGTGAATGTCCTCGGGCGAGGTCTCGACGCGGACCAGGATCACCGCGTCGCCCGCGGCGGCGCGCGTCTCGGCGGTGTCGCTGTCGAACACCGCGAGGCCCGATGCGGCGCCCGGCGAGGCGGGAAGCCCCTTGGTCAGCACGTCGCGCGTCGCATTGGGATCGAGCGTCGGGTGGAGCAACTGGTCGAGCGCCTGCGGATCGACGCGCAGGATCGCCTCGTCGCGGGTGATCAGCCCTTCGTTCGCCATGTCGACCGCGATCTTGAGCGCGGCCCTGGCGGTGCGCTTGCCCGAGCGCGTCTGGAGCATCCAGAGCTTGCCCTGCTGCACGGTGAACTCGATGTCCTGCATGTCGCGATAATGGGTCTCGAGCGTCTCGAAGACCGCGGCGAGCTGGGCATAGACCTCAGGCATCGCCTCTTCCATCGACAACGGCCTGGCCCCCGCCGCCTCGCGCGCGGCCCTGGTGAGATATTGCGGCGTGCGGATGCCCGCCACCACGTCCTCGCCCTGCGCGTTGATCAGGAACTCGCCATAATAAGCGTTGTCGCCCTTGGACGGATCGCGCGTGAACGCCACCCCCGTCGCCGAGGTCTCGCCCATATTGCCGAACACCATCGCCTGGACGTTGACCGCGGTGCCCCAGTCGCCGGGGATGTCGTTGAGCCGGCGATAGACCTTGGCGCGCTCGGACTGCCACGAGCCGAACACCGCACCGATCGCGCCCCAGAGCTGGTCGTGCACGTCCTGCGGAAAGGGCTTGCCCCACAGCTCCTGAACCACGCCCTTGTACTCGGCGACGAGCTTCTGCCAGTCCTTGGCGCTCAGCTCGGTATCGAGGTGGTAGCCATTGTCCTCCTTGGCGATTTCGAGCGCTTCCTCGAAGCGGCCGTGATCGAGCCCGAGGACGACGTCCGAATACATCTGGATGAAGCGGCGATAGCTGTCCCAGGCGAAGCGATCGTCGCCCGAAGTGGCGGCGAGGCCCTGGACGGTCGCGTCGTTGAGGCCGAGGTTGAGCACTGTGTCCATCATGCCGGGCATCGACACCCGGGCGCCGCTCCGGACCGAGACGAGCAGGGGATCGGCGGCGTCGCCGAACTTCTTGCCGGTCACGCTCTCGATATGCGCGATGCCGGTGGCGACTTCGGCCTTGAGGCTGTCCGGGAAGCTCTCGCCGGAATCGTAATAGAGCGCGCAGACCGGGGTGCCGATCGTGAAGCCCGGGGGGACCGGCAGGCCGATCGAGGCCATGCCGTCGAGATTGGCGCCCTTGCCTCCCAGAAGGTTCTTGTCGCCGTTGCCGCCGTCCGAAACCCCACCGCCGAAACGGTACACGTACTGCGTCATCCCTGATCCTTGTGCAGGAGGCATCGCCCCAGGATGGGAGGCGCCTACCGCGGCTGCGAACAAGGCGGAAGCTCTGATTGCGTTGTCAGGTTGCCGATGCGCGGCGGATAGCCAAAGGTTCGTAAAGCCTAGCCAAAATAGCCCGTTTCACTACCGCAATAAATCGGATAAATCAGCCTTCGATCTTCGAAAAGTCGGCAACCTGGTGCACCGCAGCACGAACTCGGACGAGCAGCCCGAGCCGGGCGATGCGCTTGTCGGGATCGGAGTCGTTGACCGTCACCTGATCGAAGAACGCATCGATCGGCCCGCGCAACGTGGCGAGCGCCGACATCGCGGCTTCGAACTCCTCGGCCGCGATCGCCGCCTCGGCGCGCGGCTCGGCGGCGTCGAGCGCCTCGATCAGCGCGGATTCGGCGGGCTCGGCTTCGTAGATGTTGCCGCCGACATCCGTGTCGGTGCCGTCGAACCCTTCCTTCTTGAGGATGTTCGCGGCGCGCTTGTAACCGGCGAGGAGATTGGTGCCATCCTCGGTGCCGACGAAGGCCTGGAGCGCGTGGACGCGGGCGAGGAGACGGACGAGATCGTCCTCGCCGCCCAATGCGAACACCGCGTCGATCAGGTCGTGCCGGACGCCGGCTTCGCGTTGCTGGACCTTGAGGCGGTCGGCGAAGAAGTCGATCAAAAGGGTAGTCGCCTTATCGGCTCGCGCTCCAAACTTTTCCAATTCCTCCTGTGAGGTCGCCCGTTCCTTGATTTCCCGCTTCGCGCGATCATACTCATCGGCCGCCATTGGATCCCCAGCAGCATGGCGCGCTCGAACTAGATCCTCAAATCGCTGTGCCCATTCTGCACCACTAACAACGCCAGCAACTCTCGCCATGCCGAAGGTTATTGGTTGTGAAAGGCTAAATCGAAGGCGATTCACCTCTACCAACTCCAGCAATCCCAAGGCGGCCCGACGAAGTGCGAAGGGGTCCTTCGAACCGGTGGGAAGTAGATCGGCGACGAAGAAGCTGGAAAGCGTATCCAGCTTGTCCGCCAAGCTCACCGCCACCGTCACCGGCGCGGTCGGGACATCATCCCCCTGCCCGACCGGCTTGTAGTGATCGCGGATCGCCTCGGCGACAGCCACGTCCTCGCCCTGCGCGGCGGCGTAATAGCCGCCCATCAGGCCCTGGAGCTCGGGGAACTCGCCAACCATGCCGGTGACGAGATCGGCCTTGGCGAGGCGCGCTGCGCGTTCGGCGAGCTTTTCAAGCCCCTCCCCTTCAGGGGAGGGGTTGGGGTGGGGCCTGTCCGCGGGCGACGCAGCTTGTGGCACTGCCCCACCCCCAACCCCTCCCCTGAAGGGGAGGGGCTTTTCAGCGACGATACCCTGCTCGACCAACCACCGCGCCAGCTTCGCCACGCGATCGACCTTGTCGGCCACCGTGCCCAGCTTCTCGTGGAAGACGATCTTCTCGAGCTTCTTCGCCTGCTCCTCGAGCGGAACCTTCAGGTCCGTCTCGTAGAAGAAGCGCGCGTCGCTCAGGCGTGCCGCCAACACCTTCTGGTTGCCCTCGACGATCTTCTCGCCCCCATCGATCGCGTCGATGTTGGCAGTGCAGATGAAGGCGTTGGCGAGCTTGCCGTCGGGGCCGGCGCAGACGAAATATTTCTGGTTCACCCGCGCGGTGAGCTGGATCACTTCGGGCGGGACCGATAGGAACTCGGGATCGAAGCGGCCGAGCAACGGCACCGGCCATTCGGTCAGCCCGGCATTCTCGAACAGCAGCCCCTCGTCCTCGATCAGCGTGAGGCCCGCTTTCTGCGCGGCCAGCTTGGCGCCGACCGCGATGATCGCGCGGCGCTCGGCGCCGTCGACGATCACATGGCAGGCGCGGAGCTTCTCGACATAGTCGTTGGCCGAGCCGATCGTGATCACGCCCGGGTGGTGGAAGCGGTGGCCGACGGTCTGCGCGCCGCTCCGGATCCCCGCGACCTCGACCGGAACGAGCTTGTCGCCGAGCAGCGCGACGAGGCCTTGCAGCGGGCGGACCCAGCGCAGGCTCTCGGTCGACTCCGACGCCGCGCCCCAGCGCATCGACTTGGGCCAGGGGAAGGCGTGGATGACGTTGGTGATCGCGCTGGCGAGCACCGAGCCCGCGACCACGCCCGGGCGCTCGATCACCGCGAACAGCACCTGCCCGCCCTTGCCGTCGTCGCGCGCGACGAGCTGCTCGCGGGTGAGGCCGGTCGAGCGGAGGAAGCCCTGGATCGCGGCGTCGGGCGCATCGGCGCGGGGGCCCTTGCGTTCCTCGGTCATCGCCGCGGTCGTCTCGGCGACGCCGCGCACGATCAGCGCGAGGCGGCGCGGGGTGGCGTAGCTCTCGATGGCTTCGAACGGCAGGTTGAGCGCCTTGAGCCGCGCCTCGAACAGCGACGCGAGGTCGGCGCGCGCCTTTTCCTGCATCCGGGCGGGGATCTCCTCGCAGCGGAGTTCGAGAAGGAAGTCTTCGGTCATAGTTGTTCACGCAAAGGCGCAAAGGCGCGAAGGAGAGAAGGTTTTTGCGCGCAGAGGCGCAGAGAACGCAGAGAGCGTCCGGGCTGCATCGTCTCGCGCCAGCGAGACCCTAGGCTGTGCGTCAGCGCGATTTGAGGCCGCTGCGCGGGTTCTTGTACCAAGCCCCTCTGCGTCCTCTGCGCCTCTGCGCGAACCAAACTCTTCGCGCCTTTGCGCCTTTGCGTGAACAAAAAGCTCACGCCGCCCACCCGTTCTTTGCCATCCACGCCTCGCACGAGCCCTTCGCCAGGTCGCGCACGCGGCCGATATAGGCCTGGCGCTCGGCGACCGAGATCACGCCGCGGGCGTTGAGCAGATTGAACACATGGCTCGCCTCGATCGCCTGCTCGTAGGCGGGGATCGGCAGGTCGTTCTTCAGGCAGTTCTCGCATTCGGCGACCGCCTTGCGGAACAGATCGAACAAGGCGTCGGTGTCGGCGATCTCGAAGTTCCACTTCGACATCTGCTTCTCGTTCTCGAGGAAGACGTCGCCATAGCTGACGCCGCTATCGTTGAACGCGAGGTCGTACACGCTGTCCACGTTCTGGATGTACATCGCCAGCCGCTCGAGCCCGTAGGTGAGCTCGCCCGCGACCGGCTTGCAGTCGAAGCCGCCCATCTGCTGGAAATAGGTGAACTGGGTCACTTCCATCCCGTCGCACCAGACTTCCCAGCCAAGGCCCCAGGCGCCGAGCGTCGGCGATTCCCAATCGTCCTCGACGAAGCGGATGTCGTGCCTGGTGAAATCGATGCCGATCGCGGCGAGCGAGCCCAGGTACAGCTCCTGCAGATCGGGCGGGCTCGGCTTCAGGATCACCTGATACTGGTAATAATGCTGGAGCCGGTTGGGGTTCTCGCCATAGCGGCCGTCGGTCGGGCGGCGGCAGGGCTGGACGAAGGCGGCGTTCCACGGATCGGGGCCGAGCGCCTTGAGCGTCGTCGCGGGGTGGAAGGTGCCGGCGCCCATGCGCATGTCATAGGGCTGGAGGATCACGCAGCCCCGCTCGCTCCAGTAATCATGGAGCTTCAGGATCATGCGCTGGAAGCTGAGGGGCTCGGACATATGCGCGGTGCTTTGGCGTGGCGTGCGCACGTTGACAAGGATGCAGTGATCGCCTCCTGTCGCGCGATGCTACGTAAATTGCTGATCGGTGTCGCGCTGCTGGCGCTCGGCGGGTGCGCGGCGGAGCCCCCCGCCAACGATGCAGATCCGGCGCTATGGGTCGTCAAGGACGCCGACACGACGATCTATCTGTTCGGCACGGTGCACATGCTGAAGCCAGGGCTCAGCTGGTTCGACGAGGGCGTGAAGAGCGCCTTCGATGCGAGCAGCGAATTGGTGCTCGAACTGGTGATGCCGCCCCAGGACGAGATGCAGGCGCTGGTGCGCGAGCTGGGCATGACCAGCGGCGGCCCTGCCCTGCCCGACCAGCTGCCACCCGCCGAGGCGGCGAAGTTCCGCGCCGCTTTGCCCGAGATGGGGCTGGCGCCCGAGGCGCTCGACCATGCCGAGCCGTGGCTGGCCGCGACGATGCTCTCGGCCGCGCCGCTGCGCCAGCTCGGCTATGACGAGAAGGACGGCGCCGAGGCAGTGCTGACCGCGGCGGCGCAGCGCGCGGGCAAGAAGGTGATCGGGCTGGAGACTGCGCGCGAGCAACTCGGCTATTTCGACCGGCTGCCACTGGCGGCGCAACGCGCGCTGCTGATCGAGACGATCGACGAATTGCCCAGGGCCGGCGATACGATCGACCGGATGGTGGCGGCGTGGCGCGCGGGCGATGCCGACGGCCTGGCGCGGCTGATGAACGAGGACCTCGGCCGCTCGCCCGAGCTGGCCGAGGCGTTGCTGGCGCAGCGCAACGCCAGATGGGCGGATTGGCTGAAGGCGCGGATGCAAAAGCCGGGAACGGTGTTCGTCGCGGTCGGCGCGGGGCATCTGGCCGGGAGCGCAGGGGTGCAGGCCGAGCTGGCGAAGCGCGGGCTGAAGGCCGAGCGAGTGAAGTACTAAATCCTCCCCGGTACGGGGAGGGGGACCGCGACGCGAAGCGGCGTGGTGGAGGGGGCCCCGCCATCCGCGGGCGACACTGCCAGTGGAGAGCGGGCCCCCTCCACCATCGCTGGCGCGATGGTCCCCCTCCCCGTTCCGGGGAGGATTTGATTCGGTTGCCTTCCCCACCCCTTTCCGCTACAGGCGCGCGCTTGCCGTGGCAGGGTCATCCCTGGAGGCCTGCTGGGCATGGGAACTGAAACACTTTAGCGCATTGGAACGACACATGAGCGAGACGCTTACGCTGTCGGCCGAGACGCGCGACCGGGTTGGCAAGGGAGCCTCCCGGGCGCTTCGTCGTGAAGGCCGCGTCCCCGCCGTAATCTACGGCAACAAGGCAGACCCCGTTGGCATCCATGTCAACGAGCGCGAGCTGATGAAGCTGCTGAACACCGGCCACTTCATGAATTCGGTCGTGATGGTCAATGGCGAGCGCACGCTGCCCAAGGACGTCGCGTTCGACGTCGTGACCGATCGTCCGCTCCACGTCGACTTCCTGCGCATCTCCGAGCATGCGACCGTCACCGTCCAGGTGCCGATCGTGTTCACCGACGAGGAAGAAGCCCCCGGCATCAAGCGCGGTGGCGTGCTCAACGTCGTCCGCCACGAGCTCGAGCTCGTCGTCGACGCGGCCGAGATCCCCGACCAGGTCGAGATCTCGCTGAAGGGCATTGAAGTCGGCGAGTCGATCCACATCTCGGCGGTCGCGCTGCCCAAGGGCGCGAAGTCGGCGATCACCGACCGCGACTTCACCATCGCGACCGTGGTCGCGCCGTCGGCGCTCAAGTCGACCGAAGGCGACACGCAGACCGAGGCGGCTGGCGAAGCCGGCGAGGCCGAGGGCGAATAAGTCCGAACTTCTCGGGTGAAAAAATCGCCTCCGCGCCCTAGGTGCGGGGGCGATTTTCTTTTTTGGGGTTTGACGCATGCAGCTCTGGGTGGGCCTCGGCAATCCGGGGCCGCAATATGCGATGCACCGGCACAATGTCGGCTTCATGGCGGTGGACGCGATCGGCGAGGTGCACGGCTTCTCGACGCCGAAGAAGCAATTCCAGGGCTGGACGCAGGAGGGCCGGATCGGGCCCGAGAAGGTCGTGCTGCTCAAGCCCGGCACCTTCATGAACGAGAGCGGCCGCGCGGTGCGCGCGGCGATGGACTTCTACAAATTGACGCCCGCCGACGTCACCGTCTTCCACGACGAGCTCGACCTCGTGCCCTTCAAGGTGAAGGTGAAGATGGGCGGCGGCACCGCGGGCCATAACGGGCTGCGCTCGACCGACGCGCATCTCGGCCCCGATTTCCGCCGCGTGCGGATCGGCATCGGCCACCCCGGGCACAAGGACCGCGTGACCGGCTATGTGCTCGGCAACTACGCCAAGGCCGAGATCGAACCGTTGACCGACATGCTCGGCGCCATCGCGGCCGAGGCGCCGTGGCTCGCCGGAGGCGACGATGCGCGCTTCATGAGCGACGTCGCGCTGCGGCTACAGGACTGAGCCAAACGAAAGGGGCCCCGGTTTCCCGGAGCCCCTTCCCTGTCCGAAAGTGCCGGCCTTACTTCTTGCCGACGACCACGCCGACGAGGTTCTGGTTGGCGCCGCCGATGGTGCCCGTGGCGGCGAAGGTGATGCCGATCTCCTTGCCCTGCGAGCCGAAGAACCCGCCGGCGATCGTGCCCGAGAGCGGGTTGCCCGCAATGAAGCTGCCGGTGAACTGGTTCTGGCCGGCCGGGATCGCGCCCCGCGCCGTGAAGTTGGCATAGGCGACCGGCGTGCCGCCGCCCGCGGGGATCGTCGTCAGGTTGAGCGTCAGATCGACGAGGCCGGTCGAGAAGTTGACCGAGGTGGTGACGGTGCCCGAAACGCGCAGCACGCTGGTCGTCGCGCCGGAGACGCTCACCAGGCGACCCACCACGGTCGAGGTATAGGCCTGGGTGCCGGTGGTCGGCATGTCGGTGAGGACGGTCTGGTAGCCGAACACCGTGGTGGTGATCCGCTTCGTGCCCGTGGTCGAAGCGCCGCGCCACCAATTGGCATAGCTGACATTGGTCAGTGCCAGGTTGGCGTTGCTCGTGACCTGCGAGGGGATCGTGTTGTTGAGGAACTCGAGCTGCGAGAACTTGCCCGCGGTCGCGGTGTCGTCGGTGCGGAACACGAACTCGGTCACTGCCGGGGCCGGCGCAACCGTGACGTTGGTATTGGTGAAGCGCGATTCCTCGTTGTTCTCGTTGATCACGTAGGTGGCGGTGACGATCGCGTTGCTGGTGGCAAGACGCACGCGGGTCGTCATCTGCTCGGTGCTCGCGACGCCCAGCGTCACCGCCCCCGCGGGATCGCCGGTATAGCTGGTCGCGGCGTTGATCGTGCTGAACTCGGCCGCGGCGGCGAGCGGGAATGCCGTGTAGGTCGGCGACGCGGTCGGCGTGGGCGTGGGCGTAGGCGTGGGCGAGGGTGTGGGCGTGGGATCGTCGCTGCCGCTGCAGCTCGCGAGCGCCAGCGTCGCCGCGGCGGCGCTCATGATCATGTGACGGCGAATCATTCCCTGCTCCTTGAATTACTCGATGCCTGACAAGGCCCGGCGCTCCTGTACCCCAGATGAACGGGGGCGCGTCAAGCAGCGATCCGGTGCTATGACGTAGCCATGGCGGCCTGCCCGCATTCTCCGGCCGCCGCCACGCGCGCCGCCGCCTGCCGCGCGGGGCTCGACGGCAATTCCAGCCGGCCGGCGGTCGCGGCGAGCAATCGCAGCAACGCCCGCTCGCGGCGCCGCAGCGGGCGCGCGGCCAGTCCGAGCTGCGCGCGCATCGCCGGGGGAAGCAGGTCGATCGCGGCGCGCACGCCGAGCTTCTGCGCGGGCCGCAACGGCCAGGGCAGGATGTCGGCGGTGCGCAGGATCGCAATCAGCTCGTCGAGCACCGGCGAAGGTTCGAGCAGGGGTCGCATCCGCTCCATCAGCGCCTGCATCTCCACCTCGCTCGCGGGCGGCGCCTCGACGCCGTACAGCGCGGCGCCGGCTTGCGCCTCGCGATAATAGAGGTCGCGGTCGCGCCGGCCGAGCGGCGCTGCGTAGCGATGATAGGCCTGGAGGAACGCCCAGCTGGCGGTCGCCTGCACCCAGAGCAGCAGCTCGGGATCGTCGGCGGCATAGAAGCGGCCGTCGCCAGTCTCGCCCTGCACCCGCGCGTGCATGCGCCGGACGCGCGCCGCCAGCGCCTCGAACCGGCTGCGCGCGCCATAGACGGTGATCATCGCCGCGAGGCCCGTGCGCCGCATCCGCGTGGCGGGATCGTGGCGGAAGCTGGTGTGATCCCACACGCCGTGGCGCACGCGCGGCTCGCCCAGCTCGAGCAGCACCGCGGCGATCCCGCCGACATACAGCGTCACCGGATTGCCGAACACGCGCCACGAAACCGAATCCGGCGGGAGCAGCGCCGGCTCGCCCGCGGGCTCGCGGAAATCGGCGTCGTCGATACCCATCAGCCGGGCGGCCGCGGAGTCGATCAGGCGGAGCAGCATGGTCCATCAACGCCCGGCGATCGGCGCTTGCTCCGCACTGGAAAATGCGGCGCTTTACGCCTATCGAGCGCGCAACCTGCCGGCACCGCCGGCCCCTTCAACACAGGATCGAGCTTCCCATGGGTTTCCGCTGCGGCATTGTCGGGCTTCCGAACGTTGGCAAGTCCACGCTCTTCAATGCGCTGACCGAGACCGCCGCGGCGCAGGCGGCCAACTATCCCTTCTGCACGATCGAGCCCAATGTCGGGAACGTCGCGGTGCCCGATCCGCGGCTCACCAAGCTCGCCGAGATCGCCGGATCGGCCAAGATCATCGAGACCCAGCTCGGCTTCGTCGACATCGCCGGTCTCGTCCGCGGCGCGAGCAAGGGCGAGGGCCTGGGCAACCAGTTCCTCGGCAACATCCGCGAGGTGGACGCGATCGTCCACGTGCTGCGCTGCTTCGAGAATGACGACATCCAGCATGTCGACAACAAGGTCGATCCGATCGCCGATGCCGAGACCGTGGAAACGGAGCTGATGCTGGCCGATCTCGAGAGCCTCGAGAAGCGCGTGCCCAACTATATCAAGAAGGGCCAGCAGGGCGACAAGGAGGCGAAGATCGCCGCTTCGGTGCTCGGCCAGGCGCTCGAATTGCTGCGCGACGGCAAGCCGGCGCGGCTGACCCAACCGAAGGACGCCGAGGAGGCCAAGGTCTTCGCCCAGGCGCAGCTGCTGACCGGCAAGCCCGTCCTCTATGTCTGCAACGTCAACGAGGAGGACGCCGCCAACGGCAACGCGCTCTCCGCCAAGGTTTTCGAGAAGGCCAAGGCCGAAGGCGCCGAGGCCGTCGTCGTCTCCGCAGCGATCGAGGCCGAGATCGCGACGATGGCACCCGAGGAGCGCGGCGAGTTCCTCTCCGAGCTGGGACTCGAGGAGACCGGCCTCGCCCGCGTCATCCGCGCCGGCTACAAGCTGCTCCACCTCCTCACCTTCTTCACCGTCGGCCCTAAGGAAGCGCGCGCCTGGACCGTCGAGGTGGGTGCCAAGGCACCGCAGGCCGCAGGCGAGATCCACACCGATTTCGAGCGCGGCTTCATCCGCGCCGAGACGATCGCCTTTGACGACTATGTCCAGTTCAAGGGCGAGACCGGCGCGCGCGACAACGGCAAGCTGCGCTCCGAAGGCAAGGAATATGTCGTCCAGGACGGCGACGTGATGCTGTTCCGCTTCAACGTCTAGGCCGTATCGACATTACAGCCCTAATTGGAGCGTAGCGGAGCTTTGCCGATCTTATCCTCCCCCGCCGGGGGGAGGTGTCAGCCGCAGGCTGACGGAGGGGGAGGACGGCGACTCACTATCGACGTGCTTCCGCCCCCTCCGTCGCCTTCGGCGCCACCTCCCCCTGGCGGGGGAGGATGAGAAGGCTGAATGTCGATACGACCTGGAACAGGGACGCCCGGAACCCTCTACAATATAGATGGCTGGCGCCCGGGGGCGCAGTGCGTCGTCGTGCGCGCTGTTTTCCCGCGAGCCGGCCTTGGGGGTACCAAATCCGACCTCTGACGTTGTGACACGTTAGCGTCGTCGACACTGCCGGGCTGATCATGATGTGAAGCGCACAAAGACTCTCCAGCCGGTATTTCGCTACCCTCTTCGGGTTGCGACGCGCGCGCCTGCGAGATGGATAGCGCTTCTTCTCCCGATAGCGACGCTGCTCGTCTGCGCGGCGATCTGGGCCGCGGCGATCCACATTACCCAGGTGCATCGCGGGAACCTGGTATCGGCCGCGGTCCGGGAAAACCGCAACCGCGTGATCGCCTATGATCACTTCGTCGGCGGCCTGCTCGATCGGGCCGACGCCGCAGCGCGGCACCTGGCCCGGAGCCATGGCGAGATCCCGCCCATGGAAGCCGGCGCCCCCCGATCGCTGGCCGATTCCGCCGCCATGGACCCGGCATTCGCCCGCATCGACATCGCCGATGCCGAAGGACGGGTCCTATGGTCGAGCGTCGGATCCGGGGCGCGAAGCATTGCGGACGAGCTCGCTTTCCGCCGGCTCCGCGCGAGCCCGGCACGCGAGCCGATCATCGCCGATCCCGCTCCGGATGCCTTGTCCAAGGTCCCCGCCATCGGCTTCGCCCGGGCGATCAGGCGGGCGGACGGCGGGTTCGGCGGCGCGGTCGTCATCAAGGTCCCGGTCGACCGGCTGACCCATTTCTACGAGGGCGCCGATTTCCGTCCGCACGACCTGATCTCGGTCATTCGCCTCGACGGGCTGACTCTCGCGCGGCGGGAGGGAGCGGTGGTGAGCTACGGCCAGGACCTCGCCGGGAAGCTCGTCATGCAACGCCAGATGGCCGACCCCGACGGCACCTATATCGGCCCCAGTTCGATCGACGGAATCACCCGCATCTTCAGCCACAGGCGCCTTCCCCGATACGACCTGTTCGTGAGCGTCGGCCTGGGCACCGACGACGTTCTCGCCCTCTCGCATGCGCGGGCGCGCGTCTTCTATTTCACGGTGGGCGCGCTAACCCTGGCATTGCTCGTCGGTGCCATCGCCTTCTGGTTCGGGCTGCGCCGCAGGGAGGCGATCATCCGCCATCTCGCGGCGACCAACGAGCGGCTCTGCGAGGCGCAGGCCATCGGCAAGATGGGCGACTGGGAGTTCGACCTCACGACGAAGCTCCTCGCCTGCTCCGACCAGATCTGCCGGATGCACGGCCGCGCGCCCCACGAGGACGTTCTGACCGCAGACGAAGCGCTGGCATATCATGCCCCTGCGGGCAGGAAGCAACTGCTGCGGGCGCTGCGGAAGGCCATCGCTTCGAAGCAGCCGCAGCAATGCGAAGTCGCTGCCACGATGGGCGACGGCCGCGTGGCGCAGTTGCGCATCCGGATGTCGCCCGTGGTCGATCCCGACGGTTGCGTGCGGACGGTGTTGGGTACTGAACAGGACGTCACCACCGAGCGCCGACACGAACAGCTGCGCGCCGAAGTGGCGCACATCGCACGCGTCGAGGCCGTGAACGTGATGGCGGCAACGATCGCGCACGAACTCTCCCAGCCCCTCACCGCTGCGGGCAATTATCTGAGCGCGGCGAGCAATCTCGCCGAACAGACGCAATTGTCCCTGCTCGACCAGGAGCGGCTGGCCGTGCTCCTTGGCCAGGCCAACCGGCAGATCGGACTTGCCGGCAAGATCATGGCCCGCGCGCGCGACATGGTATCCGACAGGGAATCGAGCGAGGTGGCGTCGCTCGAGGACATCGTGGAGGAAGCGATCGCGCTGAGCAAGGTCGCCGACCCCGCCGTCGCGCGCGCGGCGATCACCATCCAGCTCCAGCCCGACACCGGGCATGTCGCGGCGGACAAGGTCCAGATTCAGCAGGTATTGCTCAACCTCATCCGGAACGCCGCGCAGGCGCTCGTGGAGGTGAAGGACCCGAGGATCGTCGTGTCCAGCCGCCGCGAGCAGGCGGGCATGGTGCGGGTCACGGTCGCCGACAACGGCAACGGGCTTCCCGCCGACACGGACGACATCTTCGCGCCCTTTGCCGCAACCACGCGCAACGGGCTCGGTATCGGCCTGTCGATCTGCCGAACGATCGTCGATTCCTATGGCGGCCGCATCTGGAGCGACATCAGTCCGCTGGGCGGTGCCGCGATCTGCTTCACCTTGCCGCTCGACGAGTTGGCATTGCTCTACGACGTCGCCTGAGCGAGTCCTCGAGCCCAACGCGGAAGAATCGGGGATAATCCCGAGGAAAGCGTGGGCCTCCCCTCCCCTTCGGTTTCCGGATTTCAGGCAGCCGCGGCATGCTGACCACGATTAGGTGAGATCAGGGTAAATATGGATGCCGAGATCGCGAATCACGTGATACGCATCATTCCTACATAATACCGACTCAGGAAAGGTCACAGGCACGCAGTCTTGAGTGTTGCCCAAATGCATTCGAACTTCTTCGCCTGCAATCATGCAGACTATATTTAATGCCCGTGACGTTGATTGAGTATTTATTCGCCGACGATCCGCCTGTCATTATTGGCGGCGCCGGCGATTGATCTGGAACTAGTTGGAATGATGACAGATCCGCGCACGATCCCGGCATTGGCTGGCTCGACGCGGGAGTGATGCGCGCGACGTCCGACGATCCTCGCGAACTTCGCCCAAGGAGACCTTGTCATGCGAACCAATGTCATCCTGCTCGCTCTCGCTCCCTTATTGGCGAGCCCGTCCGCGGAGGCACAGCGCATGCTCTGGGATCGGGTGGGTTCGGTGGAGGTCCGCGTGGGCTCGACACGGGAAACCATCTGGGTACCGGGCCGGCAGCGCTATCGCGAAGTCCGGCTGTGCGTGGCGCGCCGGGCTCTGCGCATCAACTCCTTCACGATCGATTTCCCCATGCGGCAAGGCCGCTGGCCGCATGAGCAGTCCGTGCCTCTGAACCGGACGGTGTCGCCCGGGCAGTGCACGCGCGCGACCTGGATCAGAGGCGGGCCGCGCGACATCCGGCGCGTGGAGCTTCGCCTCGCACGGTCGAATGCGGGTCCCCGTGCGACCGTCCGGTTGGAAGCGCGCTGAGCGGGTCAGCGGAAGGAGTTCTCGAATGCGCAATTGCGGAATGCTCGCAGTGGCGGCGGGAGCAGCACTGACCTTGGCCGGCCCGGCCCCGGCGCAGGTGCGGGGTGAAGTCACTTTGTTCAGTCAGCCCAATCAGCGCGGCCAGACGTTCGTCGTCCGCGGCTCCCGGAACACCCTCGTCATTCCCTGGGCGGTCCGAAGCGTGCGCGTGGCGCGCGGCGAGGCCTGGGACCTGTGTACGCGGACCAACCATCGCGACCCTTGCCATCGTGTCGCCCAAGACATGGCGAACGTGAACTGGCGGATCGCCTCCGTGCGCCCCTCGCAGGTGGTGACCCTTCCGGAGCCCCCCTCGTTCGCCGGCAGCGCAGGGCCTTCGCTGCGGGGCATGAGCGCCGAGTTCTTCACCACGCCCATGACGACCGGCGGGCGCATGCCTTCCTGCGCATCGGGCGCGGCGGCCTGTACGCGGCAGAGCGCCGACCGTTTCTGCCGCAGCCATGGCTGGACCGCGGCGAGCTATCACCGGCAGGAAACGGTGCGCGGCACCAACTTCCTTGCCGACGTGCTCTGCACCAGGACGGGAGGCTGACGATGCGCCGATTCCACTTCGCGCCACCCGCGATCCTCGCGCCGCTGCTGGCCGCCGCCTGCACCACCCTGCCGCAACCCGCCGGAGGCCCGCCGCTCCTGGGCACCGAATGGCGGCTGGTTGCCTTCGAATCCTCCAAGGACGCCATCGGTACGATCCGCCCCCGCGAGGATGAAGTCTACACCCTGCGGCTCGCTCCCGACGGAAGCGCCGCGATGCAATTGTCGTGCAACCGCGGCTTCGGCAGCTGGACCTCTCTCGACGCCAAGGCGGAGCGCGGCAGTCTCCAGATCAAGGCGGCGGGAGTCACCATGGCGGCCTGCCCTCCCGGCGCGATCGCGCGCCTGCCTGCCGATTTCGAGCACATCCGGAGCTTCGTGATCGCGGACGGACGCCTTCATCTCAACCTGATGCTGGACGGAGGCAATTATGTTTGGGAGCCGAAGCGATAGCGTCGGCGGGCTCCGTCGCGCGTGGATGCTCGTGCCGCTCGCGGGCGCGCTGCTGGTCGGCGGCTGCATGGGCGGACCGGGCGAGCGGCGGGCGCGCTACAGCTGCGACGGCGGGAGGCAGGTCTCGGTGATCTTCTCCGGCGGCGTGGCGCGCGTCTTCGACGGTGGGGGGCCACCGATCGTCCTCGACAGCAGGCGCGCCCGCAACGGCTTCTGGTACGAATCGGCCACCCACTCGATCCGCGGCAGCGGGCGCACGATGACCTACACGATCGGCCGGATGACGCCGCTGCGGTGCCGCAAGATCTCGGGGCGCTGGTAGCGCCATGTCTCCAGCCCGCCACCAACCGCGATAGGAGCCGCCCTTGACCGACAGCAGCCCCGCCCAGAAGGTTTCGCTCTTCACGCTGTCGGCGCTCGTCATCGGCTCGATGATCGGCGCGGGCATCTTCTCGCTGCCGCGCACCTTCGGTCTCTCGACCGGCCCCTTCGGCGCGATGATCGCCTGGTGCATCGCCGCGGGCGGCATGTTCACGCTCGCGCGCGTGTTCCAGGTCTTGGCCGAGCGGAAGCCCGATCTCGACGCGGGCGTCTATGCCTATGCCAAGGAAGGCTTCGGCCATTATGCCGGCTTCCTGTCGGCGTTCGGCTATTGGATCGGCTCGTGCATCGGCAACGTCTCCTATTGGGTGCTGATCAAGTCGACGCTCGGCGCCTTCTTCCCGGTCTTCGGCGACGGCAACACGGTGGTCGCGATCGTCGTCGCGTCGATCGGCATCTGGCTGTTCCACTTCACCATCCTGAGAGGGGTGCAGCAGGCGACCTTCATCAACACCGTCGTCACGATCGCCAAGGTCGTGCCGATCCTCGTCTTTATCCTGATCCTGATCTTCGCGTTCAAGACCGACCTGTTCGCCGCCAACTTCTGGGGTGGGCAGACCATGCCGCGGACCAGCCTGTTCGAGCAGGTCCGCGGCACGATGCTGGTCACGGTCTTCGTCTTCCTCGGCATCGAGGGGGCGAGCGTCTATTCGCGCTATGCGAAGAAGCGCAGCGATGTCGGGCGTGCGACGCTGATCGGCTTCGCCACCGTCACCACGCTGATGGTGCTGGTCACTTTGCTTCCCTACGCCTCCCTCGATCGCGCCGACATCGCCGGCATGCGCCAACCCTCGATGGGCGCGGTGCTCGAAGCGGTCGTCGGCCCCTGGGGTGGGGTGTTCGTGGCCATCGGGCTGATCGTGTCGGTGCTCGGCGCCTATCTCGCCTGGTCGCTGATCTGCGCCGAAGTGCTCTCGGCGGCGGCGCGGACGCGCGATATGCCGGCGCTCTTCGCGCGCGAGAACGCCAACCGGGTGCCCGCCGCCGCGCTCTGGGCGACCAATATCGTGACTCAATTGTTCGTGATCAGCACCTACTGGTCGAGCGACGCCTTCGCGCTGATGCTCAACCTGACGAGCTCGATGGCGCTGATCCCGTTCCTGCTCGTGGCGCTCTACGGCGTGAAGCTCGTGCGCAACGGCCAGACCTATGAGGTGCGACCGGAGGAGCGCCGCCGCGACTTGATCCTCGCGGTCATCGCCGCCGCCTATACGTTGTTCCTCGTCATCGCAGGCGGCGTGGCGTTCCTGCTGCTTTCCGCCGTGCTCTACGGCCCCGGCACCGCGCTCTATTTCTGGGCACGGCGCGAGAGGGGCGAACCCGTCTTCAAACCGGTTGAATGGGCGATCTTCGCCGTCGTCATTCTGGCTGCCCTGCTCGGCATCTACCAGCTGGCGACGGGGTATATCGACATCTGACCGATGCCAGGCCCGGGAGAATAGACGATGACTCACGCTTTCGGCGTTCATTCGGAGGTCGGCCAGCTTCGCAAGGTGATGGTGTGCGAGCCCGGCCTCGCACATTCGCGGCTGACCCCCAGCAATTGCGACGCATTGCTGTTCGACGACGTGCTCTGGGTCGACGTGGCCAAGCGCGACCATGCCGATTTCGTGCTGAAGATGCGCGCGCGCGGCATCGAGGTCGTCGAAATGCACCATCTCCTCGCCGAGACGCTGGCAATCCCCGATGCAAAGGCGTGGATCCTCGACAACGAGATCGTCCCTAACGAGATCGGCCTCGATCTGGTCGACGAACTTCGTTCGTTTCTCGACGGCCTCGCCCCGCGCGAACTCGCCGAGCTCCTGATCGGCGGGCTCTCGACCGAGGAGTTCCCGCAGGAGCTGGGCGGCGAGCTCCTCAAGCTGGTGCGCGAGGCGGCCGGTGCCTCGGAGTATCTGCTGCCGCCGCTGCCCAACACCTTGTACACCCGCGACACGAGCTGCTGGATCTATGGCGGTGTGACGCTCAATCCGCTGTTCTGGCCCGCCCGGCACGAGGAGACGATACTCGCGGCGGCGATCTACCGCTTCCATCCCGATTTCGCGGGCAAGGTCGAGGTCTGGTGGGGCGACCCGCTCGTCGACCACGGGATGGCGACGCTCGAGGGCGGCGACGTCATGCCGATCGGCAAGGGCAATGTCCTGATCGGGATGAGCGAGCGCAGCTCGCGCCAGGCGATCAGCCAGCTCGCGGTCACCCTGTTCGAACGCGGCGTAGCGGAGCGGGTGATCGTCGCGGCGATGCCCAAGCTGCGCGCGGCGATGCACCTCGACACGGTCTTCACCTTCGCCGACCGCGACTGCGTCCTGCTCTACCCGGACATCGTCAACAACATCCAGTGCTTCTCCTACCGGCCGGGAAGCCGGCCGGGCACGGTCGATTTCCGCAAGGATCCGGGATCGCTGGTCGAGACCGTGTCAGGGGCGCTCGGGGTCGACCGGATGCGCGTGGTCGAGACCGGCGGCAACGCCTATCAGCGCGAGCGTACCCAATGGGACAGCGGTGCCAATCTGGTCTGCGCCTCCCCCGGTGTGGTCTTCGCCTATGACCGCAACACCTACACCAACACCCTGCTGCGCAAGGCGGGCATCGAAGTGATCACCATCGCGGGCGCCGAGCTCGGCCGCGGGCGCGGCGGCGGGCATTGCATGACCTGCCCGATCATCCGCGACGCGCTGGAGGACTGAGGATGAGCGACACGATTTCGTCCCCCACCGCGGACCCGGTTCCCAGGCGATCCTTCTGGCGGCGAACGGGATCGGCGCTGCTCGGCCTCGCCTTCATCGTCTGCGGCGCCTTCGCGATCCTCGTCCCCATGCTCTCGACGCTGGCGATGACCTTCACCGTCGGCATCGCCCTGGTCGCCGCGGGCATCGCCCAGATCGGCCAGGCCTTCTCGCGATCCTGGGGCGGCCTGTTCCTCCACGTGCTGCTCGGCCTGCTCTATATCGGCGCGGGCATCATCTTCTTCCGCAGTCCCTTGAGCGGCGCGCTGGTGCTGACCGCGATGCTCGCCTGGCTGCTGATCGTCCAGGGGATCGGCGAGATCGTGATGGCCTTCACGATCAAGCGCCGCACGGGCTGGCTGTGGCTCGTCGTCTCGGGAGTCCTCTCCACCCTGTTGGGGTTCTGGCTGCTGTTCTGGTCCCCCAGCGCCGGCCTCTTCGTACCGGGCATCGTCCTCGGCATGGCATTGCTCGTCGAGGGCTGCGCGTTCCTCGTCATCGGCACGCGCGCCGGACCGCAGGAGCCCCCGGGCCCGGCGACCGCCGCAAGCGCGACGTGATAGGAGAAGGAGCATGGCCATGTCCTCCGAAGCCGCCTCGCAGGTGCTGCGGGAGGCGGTCCGCCAGACGGTCTCGCGCTATTCGATCTGGTTCAAGATCCAGAGCGTGCTGATGGTCGCGAGCGGCGTGCTGGCGCTCGCTTTCCCGGTCACGTCGTCGATGGCGCTGGTCAACTTTCTCGGCTGGCTGCTCATCGTGACCGGGCTCATCCAGGCGCTGGGCCTGATCGGAGCCGGATCGGTGCCGCAATTCTGGCTCCAACTGGTGTCGGTGAGCCTGTTCCTGATCGTCGGCGCAATGTTCGTGCGCAACTCCAGCGGCGGCCTTCTGGCGATCTCGATGCTGGTCGTCGTGCTGCTCATGATCGAGGGCGTCTCGAAGATCAGCCTCGCGCTGACGATACGGCCCTTCCCCAATTGGGCATGGCTGGCGCTCGGCGGCGCGGTGAGTGTCGCGCTCTCCTTCTACCTCGCCTATCGGCTCCCCGCCGCCTCGGCCTGGCTGCTCGGCGCGCTGCTGGGCCTGGGGCTGATCACCGAGGGGCTCGCGCTCGGCTATCTGAGCTGGAGGGTGCGCAAGCCCGTGCCCGCCTGACGCCGAGCCGCTTTCACGGACGCAGCGTGGTGCGCCCGGCCGCATTGGCGTCGACCGCGGCGCGGCTGAACAGCATCGGCCGCATCTCGCCCGCGACCCACGAGGCATATTGATCGCCATAGTGCCGCGAGCGCGGATCGTTCGACTGGCCGGGCAGGTTGAGCATCAGCGAATTGTCCCACGCGCCGACATCGATGACCTGCAGGTAGCTCGCTCCGCCGCCGACGCGCCAACCGGGGCCGCTGCCCAGCCAGCGCGCCATCACCGTGTACGAATCCCCGCCCGAACCCGCACCCTCGATCGCGGGAAAGGCGGCGGCGATCGCCGGGATGCGCGACAGAGGGTGCTGGATCCGCACCTGATGGAGCGTCGACCAGCGCCATCGTGCCGGGTCGGGCCCGAGCAGCGACCGCGCCGACGCCCAGGCCGAGACGAGCGCCGCATCGAGCATCGCATCGCGCGCCGCCTGCGGGTCGGCGCCGAGCCGGCCGTCGGGCCGTACCAGCAGGCCGAGCAGCACCGACGGCGCGATGTCGGTCACCAGCGCCTTCGCGCGCTCCGGAACGATCGCCGCGAGCATCCGGCTGCCGAGATCGCGCCAGAGGATCTGGTATAGCGCCGCTGCGCCGCTGTTCGCATCGATCCGCGCATCCCATCCACGCAACATGTCCGCGGCGGGCCTGGCGGCAGCCGAAGGGCCGTCGGGCAACAGTGCGAGCAATTCCCGCGCGGGCGTCGAAAGCGTGTCGTGGTGGAGCGCGACGCTGTCCGCCAGCGTATGCCGGTCCTGCCGCGAGAGGACATCGACGATACGCTCGTAGCGATAGGGATCGCGGAACGAGAAGGCCGGGATCCGGTCGCGCGGCCAATCGGCGGGCAGATTGTTCTGGTTGGCCGAGGCGAACCAGCCCTTGGCGGGGTTGTACTCGCTCGGCAGCGACGCGAAGTCGCGCATGCCGGTCCAGTCGTAGCGCCCGTCGCCCGGCACCGGCAGCAGGCCCTCGCCGCGCTTGCGCACCGGCATGAATCCGATCACCTGCCAGCCGGTATTCCCGTCGACATCGGCATAATGGAAGTTGGTGGGCGAAGGATGGAAACGGAACGCCTTGCGCAGGCTCTTCCAGTCCTTCGCGAGGTTGATCGCGATCATCGCGAAGGCGCCGCTGGCGCCGGGCTGCATCGCGATCGCGGCGACGGCGGTCGCGCGCCGCCGCGCCGGATCGTGCGAGACGACCGGCCCCTGCTCGGCATAGCGCAGGGTCACGTTCCGCGCCGCGCCGCCCTTCACGGGGATCGCGACCTCGACCCGGTCGAACCGCTTCCAGCCGCCATCGTGCCGATAGCGCTCGGGATCCTCCGGGTGGAGCTCGAGGACGAACAGGTCGAGCTGGTCGATATGGAAATTGGTGCGGCCGAAAGCGAAGCGATCGGTGTGGCCCTGCATGATCCCGGGCAGCCCGGGCGAGCCGCCGCCGATCACATCGAGCCCCGGCGCGCTCAGATGCACGACGTGGCGCGGGCCGAAGCCGCCGATGCCGAGATGCGGATCATTGGCGAGGATCGGGCGCCCGGTGACGGTGCGCGAAGGCGCGACCGTCCAGGCGTTGCTGCCCGCATTGGCGCGCTCCGCCGGCCCGGCGGCGGGATCGGCGACCGGCGTCTCGGCGCTGAACGGCAGCCCGCCGAGCTGGAGCATCCCCAGATCCGCCTCGGACACCGCCGCGACGTCGAGCCCCTCGGGCACTTTCATCGTCCAGCTCGGCCGCAGCGGCGCGATGATCGCGTCGAGATCGAGCAGGCCCAAAGCGGCGAGCTGCGCGCGCCGCACCTCGTCATCGGCATTGTCGATCGACGCGCCGCGCGCGAGCACCAGATCGCGCACGTCCCAGCGGAGCGGCGCGATGCCGAGGATCGCATATTCGAGCGGGAGCAGCGACCGGTCGGCGGCGACCTCGTCGATGCGCGCATTGATCCCGGCGACATAGGCGCGCGCGCAATCGAGCATTTCGTCGGGCACGCGCCGCAGCTCGGCGTCGATGTCGCCGCGATAGTGGAACAGCCGCGCGGTGGCGTCGTGCCGCGCGAAACCGGCGCCGAACGCCTCGGCGAGCCGGCCGAGCTCGCGGCGGTGCGAGAGGTCGATCTGGAACAGCCGGTCGCGTGCGACGACATAGCCCTGGCCGAAAAAGGCGTCGGCTATGGTGCGCGCGCGGATATGCGGCACGCCGAACACGTCGTCGACGATCTCGATCGGCGCACCCGGCCCGCGGACCGTCGCCGAGCGCGCGACGGCCGCCTGCGCCCGGACCGCCGGCGCCAGTGCGAGCGTCGCCACCGAACCGAGCAGGAACGAACGACGGTCGAGCATCGGCAAAACTTCCTGCTGTTGCGGTTCGCCCCAAGGCTAGGGTCCGTACTACCGCCCAGTCGCATGGCAAGCGCTTCCCCGCCCATAGAGCGAGGTTATGGCCGGGAGCCATAGTCTGCGGCTATGGCCCGGGTAAGCCATAGAACCTGTCGCCGCCTTGACGCTCCGTTCGGGCACGGCGCACCTTTGCCGCCTGCACTGTCCCATGCGGCCCGAACGAGGCGGCAGCGAGCGTGCGGAGCGTTGCCGCGGGAGGCATTCGCGCAGGCCGGCTCCGCCGGTCCTGAGATCAATGAAAAGGGGTCGATGATGAGGAATCCGCGCCGGCAATCCAGCCTTTCGAGCTTCTCCAGCCTGGCGGCGATCGCGCTCGCCACTGCCTTGGCCGCGCCAGCGGCGGCGCAGACGGCACCGTCGGCTGCGGGGTCCGAACAGGGGACGCCGGCACAGACGGAGACGGGCGGCGAGGAAGTGGTCGTCACCGGTACCCGCGTCATTCGCGACGGCTTCAAGGCGCCGACGCCGCTGACCGTTCTTACCAGGGAGGATATCGAAAACACCTCGCCGACCAACAATATCGCCGATTTCGTCAACCAGATGCCGCAGCTCGCCGGTTCGACCAAGCCGGCAAACTCGCGCCTCAACATCTCGAACG
This sequence comes from Sphingomonas sp., assembly GCF_026460985.1. Lineage (GTDB taxonomy): Bacteria > Pseudomonadota > Alphaproteobacteria > Sphingomonadales > Sphingomonadaceae > Sphingomonas. Next base: position 60,489 of record NZ_JAPKNM010000094.1, on the reverse strand, counting down.
GTTCGGCGGGCATCAACGCGCTCAACATGCGCAACCTCGGCGAAGGCCGCGTGCTGATCCTGGTCGACGGCCGCCGCTCGGTCGGCTCGACCATCTATGGCTGGGTCGATATCAACACCATCCCGCAGGCGCTGGTCGACCGCGTCGAGGTGGTGACCGGCGGCGCATCGTCCGCTTATGGCTCGGACGCGGTTTCCGGCGTGGTCAACTTCGTGCTCAACAAGAAGCTGGAGGGCCTGCGGGCCGAGGGCGACGTCGGCGTCACCTCCGCGGGCGACGGCTTCAACTATTCGGGCAGCATCTCGGGCGGCACGTCGTTCGCCGACGGCCGCGGCCACGTCATCTTCAACGCCGAGATCGCGCACCAGGACGGCATCTTCTCGGTCGATCCGGGCGATCGCCCGTGGAACCACACCGGCTATGTGCAATATTCGGATCCCGCCTGGGTCAGCGGGGTCAGCACCACGCCGCGATGGATCACGACCAGCCGTCCGGTCGGCCAGACGAACCAGGCGCCAGGCGGCTTCATCACCGGCTCGGCGGGCGGCGTCGCGAACAGGCTGCGCGGCCTCTATTTCGGCCAGAACGGCCAGGTGATTCCGTTCCAGTACGGCTCCATCACCTCTCCGGCATTGGGCAGCGGCAGCGCTCCCACCCGGACCGTGGGGGGAGACTGGCAGCTCAATGATTCGGGCCGCCGGATCGGGCTCAACCCCGAGGACGATCGCTGGGGCGTGTTCGGCCGCCTGAGCTTCGAGGTCGCCGACGGCGTCGAGCTCTTCGCCGAAGGATCGTACAACCGGCAGGAAGTGTTCTTCAACGCCGGGCCCAATTTGTCGTCGTTCACGATGAACACCACCGGCTGCACGACCGTGCCGGTTCCGGTCACCTGCAACGCCTATGCGCTCCAGACCCTGGGTGCCGCGCAGCTCGCCGGCGTCACCAGCGTCAGCGTCACCACGACGGCGGCCGACCTGCCGTTCCGCGGCATCAACAACGAACGCAAGGTGCAGCGCTATGTGGTCGGCGCGGAGGGCAATTTCGACGCCTTCGGCCGGGATGCGCGCTGGGACGTCTTCGCGCAGTACAGCCGGTCCGACCTGCACGAGCAGCTTCGCAACATCATGAACAACACCCGCATGGCCAACGCGACCGCATCGGCCTTCGCTCCGGCCGGAAATGCGGGCGGCTATGCCACCGGTTCGATCCAGTGCCTGATCAACGTCGATGCCAGCACGACCAACAACGATCCGAATTGCGTGCCGCTCAATCGTCTGGGCGTCGGCGTCGCCAACCCCGCGGCGATCGATTATGCGCTGGGCGACCCGTATCGCGACCAGGTGATGGAGCAGTTCGTCACCGGCGCCAACCTGTCGTTGACGCCGTTCGCCACCTGGGCGGGCGATGTCAGCATCGCGGTGGGCGGCGAATATCGCGAGGAGAAGATCCGCGGTTCGGTGCCGACCGAGTTCCAGCCGATCGTCACCACCACCGGCACGACCAACCAGTGGTCGGTCGGCAACTATCTGCCCTTCACCGGCAAGTACAACGTCAAGGAAGCCTATCTCGAGACGGTGGTTCCGCTGGGCCTCGGCCTCGAGTTCAACGGCGCGGTGCGCGCCACCGATTATTCGAACGCGGGCTATGTCACCACCTGGAAGCTGGGTGCGACCTGGCAGCCGATCGAGGACATCCGCTTCCGCGTGACGCGCTCGCGCGACATCCGCGCACCCAACCTCAACGAGCTCTATCAGGCGGGTACGGCGAACAGCGATACGGTGGCCAACCCCAATTTCGTCCCTGGCGGCACCGGGACGAGCGGGACCCAGAGGTTCGGCTATTCGGGCCTTGTCACCGGCAATCCCGACCTGAAGCCCGAGGTCGCCAATTCGTGGAACATCGGCGCCGTGCTCTCGCCGCGTTTCCTGCCGGGCTTCACTGCCTCGGCCGACTATTTCCGCATCGACTTGTCGGGGGCGATCGACTCGATCAGCGCGCAGGAGATCGTCAATCGCTGTGCCGAGGGCAACCAGAGTTTCTGCGACGCGATCACGGAGGATGCGACCCGCTCGTTGCCGAACTCGCCCTATCTGCTGATCCGCAGCCAACCGTTCAACTTCGTGAGCAGGCTGGTGCGCGGTATCGACTTCGATGCTGCGTACCGCGTCCCGCTCGGCAGCGAGGACAGCTTCACGATCAAGGGCACCGCAACGCGCTATATCGAGAACATCGTCAACACCGGCATTCCGGGCACCAGGCCGGTCAACACCGTCGGCGTGAACGGCGGCCAGGCAAGCACGCCGACCTGGATCTTCCGCGGCAGCGCGACCTACGCTACCCCGAACTTCTCGGCCACGGTCACGGGCCGTGGTGTGAGTGCAGGTCGATATGATGCCAACGGCGTCGAGTGCCAGACCGGATGCCCGGTCACCACCACGAGCTCGCAGACTCAGACGTATGACGACAACAATGTCTCGGGGCTGTTCTACGTCGACCTGAACCTCTCGCAGAAGATCGTCATGAGCGGTTCCGAAGCGCAGATGTTCTTCAACGTGACGAACCTGTTCAACCGCTGGCCGTTGCTGCTGCCGGAGACCGGCCTGGCGGCGAACAGCACCTATTCGGACCTGCTCGGCCGGCAATTCCGCGTCGGCATCCGCTTCAATCTGCGCTGACCGCGCAAGCGACTGGCGGGGCCGCGGAGAATGTTCCGCGGCCCCGGCTTTCCTCTCAGGGGAAATATGCGCGAATCCCGGGGATAGATGCCATTCGTCGGCCTAGGGCATCCGCGTAAATGCGGAGGGGAAGCCCAAGGAGGTCGCCATGAAATCCCCCGCCTGGATTCCCGTTCTCGCCGCGGCCGGCATAGGTCTGGTCGGCGCCTGCACGCCCCAGCCCTCGCCCAACACCTTCTCCCGCGACGAGACGATGCGCGCGGTACCGGTCGAGTTCGGCACGGTCGAAAGCGCCCGCGCCGTCGAGATCCGGCCGGGCCAGACCCGGCTCGGCGCGATCACCGGTGGCGTGCTGGGCGGCATCGGCGGCGCCCATATCGGCCGCAGCACCGCCGCCAACGTCGCCGGCGCGGTGGCCGGGACGGTCGCGGGCGGCGCGATCGGCAGCGCGGTGCAGGGATCGACCCGCACCCAGGGCGTCGAGATCACCGTCCATCTCGATTCCGGCAGCACGATTGCCGTCGTCCAGCCGGGCGACGTCCGCGATTTCCGGCGCGGCGACCGCGTCCGCGTCACCGGCACCGAGGAGAATGTCCGCATCACGCGGTGACGGCGCGTGAACGCCGCGCCTGGACCGACGCGCACCGAAAAGACCGTTTGACCCGCTCGCGACTTGCGCCATGCTGCAGCGCAATCGGCGGGAGACGCGCGTGCGGAAACCTTGGCTGCTCGGCGGACTGGCGTCGCTCGCCGTGATCGTGGCGCTGCTGATCGGCTTCATGGGCTATATCGGCTATTTCGGCGGAGCGGTCTTCATGCCGGTCCCCGCTACCGGCCGGCCGGCGCCGGCCGAACGCGGGCTCGCCGCGGTGCTGCTTTCCGGCGACATGGGCTTCAAGATCGGCATGGGCCCGCAGATCGCGGCACGCCTCGCCGCCGACGGCATCCCGGTGATCGGGGTCAACTCGCTCACCTATTTCCGCACCCGGCGCAGCCCGGCCGAGAACGAGGCGCTGATCGCCGAGGCGACGCGGCGCGCGCTGGCGCTGCCCGGCGCACGGCGGGTCGTGCTCATCGGTCAGTCGTTCGGAGCCGACATGCTCCAGGCGGGGCTGCCCGCGCTGCCCCGGGAACTGCGCGACAAGGTCGCGATGGTCGCGCTGATCGTCCCGCTCGACACGATCGAATATCGCGCCTCGCCCGCCGAACTGTTCAACCTCGCGCCCTCCGATGCGCCGGCGCTTTCCACCGCGCGGCAGCTGGACTGGGTCCCGGTGCTCTGCATCCATGGCGAGGAGGAGACGGACAGTCTCTGCCCGTTGCTCGCCCTGCCGAACGTGCGGCGGGTGGCACTGCCCGGCGGACACCCGATGCGGCGCGATGTCGGCGCAGTGCACGCCGTCCTGAAACAGGCCATCGACGCGGCGCTCGCGCGGTGAGCGGCTTCGCGACCCGGCTGGCGCGCCATCGCACGGGCCTCACGCTCGCGGTCATGCTCCTCGTGCTCGCGCTGGGCCTCGCCGCGCTCCATCACCTGACCCGCGAAATCCATCTGCGCGACCTGCGGCCCGTGCTGGAATCGATCGCGCCGTCGCGGATCGCGCTCTGCCTCGCCTTCACCGCGGCCAGCTACCTGGCGCTGACCTTCTACGACCTGCTGGCGCTCAGGATCATCGGGCGGCCGCTGCCCTGGCGCACCGCCGCGCTCGCCTCGTTCACCAGCTACACGCTCAGCCACAATCTCGGCCTGGGCTGGCTGACCGGAGGCTCGGCCCGCTATCGCGTCTACACCGCCGCCGGGCTCGACGGCTCCGACGTGGCGCGAGTCATCGCTATCGCATCGGCGACCTTCTGGATGGGCGTCTTCCTCGTCGCCGGCCTCGCCTTGCTGCTCCACCAGGGCCCGGTCGCGATCGCCGGCCTGTCGGTGGCGCATCCCCTGGCCCAGGCGCTCGGCGCCGCGATCCTCGCGCTCGGCGCCGGCTTCGTGCTCCTCTGCGCCCGCGGACCGCGGACGCTGCGCCTGTTCGGCTGGACGCTCCCGCTGCCCAGCGCGCCCCAGGCGCTCGCGCAATATGGCGTCGCGGCGCTGGACCTCGCCGCCGCCAGCGCGGCCCTGTTCGTGCTCGTGCCCGGCGCCGATCCGGCGATGCTCCCCGCCTTCGTCCTCGCCTACGCACTCGCCCTGGTCGTCGCCCTGCTGAGCCATGTGCCGGGCGGCGTGGGCGTGTTCGAGGCGGTGCTGATCGCCGCGCTGCCCGGCGACAAGACCAGCCTGTTCGCGGCGCTGATCGTCTATCGTTTGCTCTATTACCTGCTGCCGCTGGGGCTGGGCGTCCTCCTGCTCCTCGCGAGCGAAGGTCGGCATTGGCGCGCGCCCGCCGCCCGCGCCATGACCGGCGCTCGCGCGCTCGTCTCCGGCGTCGCGCCGCTGGCCCTGGCCGCGGCGAGCGTCGCGGGCGGCGCCGTCCTGCTCCTCTCGGGCTCGCTTCCCGCCGTGCCCACGCGGCTCCACGCGCTGCACGCCTTCGTGCCGCTGCCGTTCATCGAAGCCTCGCACATCGTCGCGAGCCTGGCCGGCACCGGCCTCGTGCTGCTCGCCCCCGGACTCTACCGCCGCCTCGACGGCGCCTTCGTGGCGGCGCGCGCGCTGCTGCTCGCCGGTGCCCTGTTCTCGCTGGCCAAGGGCATCGACTATGAGGAGGCGCTGGTCTGCCTCGGCATCGCGGCACTGCTGCAATGGACCCGCCCGGCCTTTTACCGCCGCACCGCGCTCACCGCCCAGCCGCTGTCGATCGCCTGGATCGCGGCGGTCGGCGCGATGCTGGCGGTGGCGGTCTGGGTCGGCCTGTTCGCCTACAAGCATGTCGCCTACAAGGACCAGCTCTGGTGGGAGTTCGCGCTGCACGGCAACGCCTCGCGCTTCCTGCGCGCCTCGCTCGCCGCCAGCCTCTTCCTCGCCGCGATCGCGCTCTGGCGGCTCTTCGCGCCCGCGCGCGTCGCCGCGCCGCCCGGGGCGACCGATATCGGCGCGATCCGGCCGCTCCTTTCCTCCGCGCGGCGCGCCGATGCGATGCTCGCGCTGGCGGGGGACAAGCGTTTCCTGGTCTCCGCCTCGGGCGACGCTTTCCTGATGTACCAGGTCAAGGGCGCGAGCTGGATCGTGATGGCCGATCCGGTCGGCCCCCGCGCGGAGTGGGCGGACCTGCTGTGGGAGATCCGCGCGATGGCCGACGCCGCGCAGGGCCGCCTGCTCCTCTACGAGATCAGCATCGACGCGCTCGCGCTCGCGGTCGAGCTCGGCCTCCAGGTGGTGAAATATGGCGAGGAGGCGATCGTCGACCTAGCCGATTTCTCGCTCGACGGGAGCGCGATGCGTTCGCTGCGCCAGGCGGACGCCCGGGCGGAGCGCGAAGGGCTCGCGCTCGAGATCGTTCCCGTCGCCGAGGTGCCGGCGTTGATCCCCGAGCTCGCGCCGATCTCGGCCGCCTGGCTTGCGCGCAAGGGACCGTCGGAGAAGGGCTTCAGCCTCGGCAGGTTCGATTCCGTCTATCTCGCCGAATTCCCTTGCGCGGTGATCCGCCGCGACGGCGAGGCGCTTGCCTTCGCGAACATCTGGGCGACGGCGGACAAAAGCGAGATCTCGATCGACCTGATGCGCCACCGCGACGATACGCCTTCAGGGACGATGGACTTCCTGTTCGTCCGTCTCATGCTCTGGGCCAGGGAGCGGGGCTATGCCCGCTTCTCGCTCGGCCTGGCGCCCTTGTCGGGCATCGCCGCGCGCCCACTCGCCCCCGGCTGGGCCAAGGCGGCGGCGCTGATGTTCAACCATGGCGAGCGCTTCTACGGCTTCCGGGGCCTCAGGGACTATAAGTCCAAATTCCACCCGATCTGGCAGCCGCGCTACATCGCCGGCCCGCACGGACTCGGCATGGTGCTTGCCCTGAACGACCTCAACGCGCTCGTGGGGGCCGGCCCTCCGGCGGCGAGAACGAACGGGTGAGATGATTCCACCCGATCCGGAGATGCTCTAGAAGCGACGACTTCCGCAGGGAGGGGATGCGCGTGGGGCCGGCAATTTCGCGATCGATCATGATGTTCTTCGCCTGCCTGCTGCTCGCCGCGGGCGCGGCGAGCGCACAGCCCGCTCTGCCGAGCCAGTCCCGCGGCGTCCTCATCCTCGATGCCGGCTGGCGCTTCACGCGCGGCGATCCGCCGAATGCCCAGGCACCGGACCTTGACGACAAGGACTGGACCAAGACCACCCTCCCCCACAGCTTCGACGCCGCCGAGGAGGGAGACGGAAATTACTATCGCGGCCCGGCCTGGTATCGCCGCGAGGTCATGGTCGCAGCGCCCCGGCCAGGCCGGAGGCTGTTCCTCCAGTTCGACGGCGCCGCGACCATCGCCGACATCTGGCTCAACGGAAAGCGCGTCGGCCGCCACGAGGGCGGGCACGCCGCCTTCCGCTTCGACATCACCGACGCGCTGGTGCCGGGGCGCAACCTTCTCGCGGTCCGCGTCGACAACGGGGCGACGCGGCGTGTCGCGCCTCTAGGCGGGGACTTCACGATCTTCGGCGGGCTCTATCGCCCGGTCTCGCTGATCGAGACCGACGACCTGCATTTCGACATGATGGATTTCGGCGGGCCCGGAATCTACGCCCGCGCCGATCGCATCGAGGCCGGAAGCGCCGCGATCTCGCTCACCGCGCGCATCTCCAACGCGAGCAACACCCGCCGCCGCGTGCGGGTCTCCAGCCGCGTGCTCGATGCCGAGGGACGCGAGGTGGCGGTCCTGTCCGGCTCGGTGAACGTGCCCGCGAAAGGGACCGAACCGCTCGTCCTGCGGGGCACGATCGCCGCGCCGCGGCTGTGGGACGGCGTGCGCGACCCCTATCTGTACCGCGTCGTCGCGCGCATCGGACCGGCGGGCGACGAAGTGACGGTGCCGCTCGGCATCCGCACCTTCCGCATCGACCCGGCCGACGGTTTCATCCTCAACGGCAAACCCTATCCGCTGCGCGGCGCGAACCTCCAGCTCAACGCGCGGCCGGGGATCGGGACCGCGGTAAGCCGCGCGCAGGTCGCGGAGGACCTGGCGATCCTGCGCGAGATGGGGTCGACCGGGGTGCGCTTCGCCCATTTCCAGCACCCACAGGCGGCCTATGACGAAGCCGATCGGCTCGGCCTCGGCGTCTGGACCGAAGTCGGCGTGGTCGCCGAGATCGAGGACACGCCCGAATTCCGCGCCAATGCCGCGCAGCAGCTACGCGAGCTCATCGCCCAGACCTACAACCATCCCTCGGTGATGGTCTGGGGGCTCGGCAACGAAGTCTATGCCGACGATCCGCGCGTCGCGCGGGTGCTCACGGAGCTCCAGCAGGTGGCGAAACAGGCCGATCCCAGCCGGCCGACCGCCTACGCCCATTGCTGCCAGGCCGACGATCACCCCAAGGCGATGGTCAGCGACGTGATCGGCTTCAACCGCTATTTCGGCTGGTACAAGGACCAGAACGGCCAGACCCTGGGCGGATGGGCGAGCGGCTTCCACGCCGCGCATGGCACCCGCGCCTTCGCGATCAGCGAATATGGCGCGGGGGCGAGCATCGTGCACCAGGCGGACCCACCGGGGCCGGTCGAGCCCGCCTCGGGCTGGCATCCCGAGCAATATCAGACCGACTATCACGAGCGGAACTGGCTCGAGATCGCCGACAAGCCCTACATCTTCGCGAGCTTCGTCTGGGTGGCGTTCGACTTCGCCTCGGCGGGGCGGCACGAAGGCGACCGGCGCGGGATCAACGACAAGGGGCTGGTCACCTATGATCGCCGGACGCGCAAGGACGCCTATTATTGGTACCAGGCCAATTGGTCGGCCGAGCCGATGGTCCACATCACCAGCCGCCGCCTCGACCTTCGCCGCCAGCCCGAGGCCGAGGTGAAGGCCTATACCAACGGCGATTCCGCGACATTGCTCCTGAACGGCGTCGAGGTGGGAACGCTGGCGCCCCGCGACCGGATCGCCAAGTGGAAGGTGAAGCTGCGCGAAGGCGCGAACCGGATCGAGGTTCGCGCCAACGGACGCAGCGACAGCGTCGAATGGCGATACGAGCCGGCGCCGGCCATGATCGCGTCGGATCGCTGACGAGATTATCCTCCTCCGCCAGGGGGAGGTGTCAGCCGCAGGCTGACGGAGGGGGAGGTAAGCGACCAACAAGCCGTCGTGCTTCCTCCCCCTCCGACGCGCTACGCGCGCCACCTCCCCCTGGCGGGGGAGGATATTGGTGGCAGTCCGCCTGGCTTGACCGAACGCCGCAACTCCGCCTAGCTATTACTCATACAATAGAGATACCCATAGGAGAGCGCATGTTCCGCCCCTCGCGCTGGCGTCCGTTGATCAGCGCATTGCTCGGCCTCGGCCTGGCTTCCGCGCTCCTCTCCCAGCCGGCATCGGCACAAGGCGCCGGACGCGAGCGGCTGTCGCTCGACCAGGGCTGGCGCTTCACGAAGGGCGAGCCGGCGGGAAGCGGCGCGGGGCTCGACTATGACGTGCGCCCCACCGTGACCACCAGCGCCGACGGCAAGGCCGCCGATGCCCGCCCGGACGCGGCGGAGCAGGTCTCGACCGCCGGGCGGCAGGTGCTGAAGCCGTGGATATTGCCCAGCGGAAACGCCTTCATCCGCGATCCCGCGCGGCGCCATGTCCGGCCCGCGGGCAATCCGGGCGGCGACCATCCCTATGTCCAGGCCGGGTTCGACGACAGCGGCTGGCAGAAGGTCACGCTGCCGCACGACTGGGCGATCGAAGGCCCCTTCCTCGAAAAGGGTCCCTATGGCGGCATGGGCCGGCTGCAGAGCTGGGGCATCGGCTGGTATCGCCGCAAGCTCGACATCGCGCCGCGCGATGCGGGCAAGTCGATCTTCCTCGATGTGGACGGCGCCATGTCCTACGCCACGGTGTGGGTGAACGGCCGGCTCGTCGGCGGCTGGCCCTATGGCTATAACAGCTGGCGGCTCGACCTGACGCCGTACCTCCGCACCGGCGAGAACCAGCTGGCGATCCGGCTCGACAATCCCCCCGAAAGCGCGCGCTGGTATCCCGGCGGTGGGCTCTATCGCAGCATCTGGCTCACCAAGACCGCCCCGGTGCATGTCGGCCATTGGGGGACGACGGTCACCACGCCCGAAGTGTCGCCTCAGCGCGCCACGGTGCAGGTGGCGCGGACGATCGACAATGACGGCACGTCGCCGGTAACGGTGGACGTCGCCACAGCGATCTATGCGCTCGATGACGAGGGGCGGCGGATCGGCAAGCCGGTCGCCACGATCGCGCACGCGCCGCTCACGGTCCCGGCCAAGGCCAGCGCGAGCGCGACAGGCACGGCGACGGTGGTCAATCCGCGCCTGTGGGGCCCACCCCCGACCCAGGCGCCCCATCGCTATGTCGCCGTCACCACCGTGACGCAGGGCGGCAAGCTGCTCGATCGCGAGGAGACCCCCTTCGGCATCCGCACGATCCGGTTCGATCCCGACAAGGGGCTGATCGTCAACGGCGAGCACGTGCCCTTCCGCGGGGTCAACAACCATCACGATCTCGGCGCGCTCGGCGCCGCGTTCAACGTCCGCGCCGCCGAGCGCCAGCTCGAGATCCTGCGCGACATGGGCACCAACGCGATCCGGATGAGCCACAACCCGCCCGCGCCCGAATTGCTCGAGCTCACCGACCGGATGGGCCTCCTGGTGATCGACGAAGTCTTCGACAGCTGGGAACGCAAGAAGACCCCGCTCGACTTCCACCTGATCTTCCCCGACTGGCACGAGCAGGACCTGCGCGCGATGCTGCGGCGCGACCGCAACCATCCCTCGATCGTGCTGTGGAGCGTCGGCAACGAAGTCGGCGAGCAATATACCGGCGAGGAAGGCGCGGCGGTCGGCCGCAAGCTGGTGCAGATGGTGCGCGAGGAGGATCCCACCCGCCTCACCATGACCGCGATGAACTATGCCAAGGCCGACATGCCGCTGCCTGGCGTGGTCGACACCATTACCCTCAACTATCAGGGCCATGGCATCCGCTCGCGGCCCAGCGAGTATCCGGCCTTCCGCAAGCGCTTCCCGGACAAGGTGATCTTCCACACCGAAAGCGCCTCGGCGCTCTCCAGCCGCGGCGAGTTCCTCTTCCCCGTGCCCGGCACGATCAGCGGCCCGGTCCGTCCCGGCGTCGGGGGCGATCCGAAGAGCAAGCAGGTCAGCGCCTATGAGCTGTTCGCCTCCGATTTCGGCTCCTCGCCGGACCGGGTCTTCGCGCTCGACGACCAGCATCCGTGGAACGGCGGCGAGTTCGTCTGGTCGGGGTTCGATTATCTCGGCGAGCCGACGCCCTATTACGATGCGCGCAGCTCCTATTCGGGGATCATCGACCTGGCGGGCTTCCCCAAGGACCGCTTCTGGCTCTACCAGGCGCGCTGGCGCCCGGACCTCAAGTTCGCGCACATCATTCCACACTGGACCTGGCCGGGGCGCGAGGGCGAAGTCACGCCGGTGCACGTCTTCACCTCGGCCGACGAAGCGGAGCTGTTCGTCAACGGCAAGTCGCAGGGCAAGCGCAAGCGCGCGCCCTACGAATATCGCTTCCGCTGGGACTATGTGACCTATGAGCCGGGCGAGATCCGCGTCGTCACCTGGAAGGACGGCAAGGAATGGGCGACCGCGAGCGTCCGCACCGCCGGCGCGCCGGCGAAGCTCCAGCTCGAGGCGGACCGCACCGCGATCGCGGGCGACGGGCGCGACCTGTCGTTCGTCACCGCGCGCGTGCTCGACAAGGACGGCCGGATCGCCCCGCGCGCGGGCAACCGGCTGCGCTTCACGATAGAGGGCCCGGGCGAAATCGTCGCCACCGACAATGGCGATCCGACCAGCTTCGTCCCCTTCCCTTCGCACGAACGGCAGGCGTTTAACGGGCTGGCGCTGGCGATCGTCCGGGCCAAGCCGGGCGGCGGTAAGATCACCGTGCGGGTCGAAGGCGACGGGTTGGAGCCCGCGCTCGTCGAGCTACGCAGTCTCGCGCGGCGGTGAGGGCAGCCGACCCGCACTGATCAGAGGTGCATCCCCTCCCCGTCGATCCGCAGGCCCGATGCGCGCTCGCCGAGGATGAGCTTAAGGTTCGCCCGCGCGGAATCGCGCAGGTTGCCGAGCACCTTGGGGTCCTGCGGCGTCGTCTTCAGGGATAGCTGCGTGATCGCCATGAACATGCCGACCATCGCGGTCTGTTCGTACAGCTTGCGCTTTTGCGCCGCCGGGATCCGTTGGAATCCCCGGTTCTGGAGCAATCCCCGACGCACCTGCGAAACCAGCTTGAGGAAAACAGGGTCGTCGATCTCGATGCCGTGCAGCACCATGTAGTTGCCCGCGATATAGGCCGACACGCCGTTCGCCACGTCATTGTCCGGCAAGTCGAGCTTGCGCTGGAGCTTCTGGAACATGTCGAAGGATTGCAGATAGCTGGCCTTCATCTTCGCCCTGGCGTCGGGCGAGAAGTGGGTAGCAAGCTCGGCCGCGTTGATGTCGATCTGCGGGCGGCTGCCCGCAACGATCGTCGTCGCGGCCGGGGCGGTCCTGCCGGTTCCGGCCCGCGAGGAACCGCCTCCACTCGATTGTCCGGAAAAGGGTGTCGTGTTCCCGCCGGGGAACATCGGAACCATGATCGTCGGAAAGAGCGGCGCCGTCGTCCCGACATATTGCGCGACGGCGGGCGGTGCGCATCCCAGGGTACAGATAATTGCCGCCGAGAACACCGCGCAGGAAAACCACCGCATGGGCATCCCTTCCCCCAGATCGGTCGATCCCTCGACCGGCTGCGCGGCGAGCGCCAGCGCGCGCTGATCTACGCGGGCGGCCCGCTATGCGACAAGCGCACAGCGCGCAAGGTCCAGGCCCGGTGAGACGAGCCCTGCATTATCCGGGTCGTATAACGCACCAACTCGTCTTGCTCGCCCGATCGTCCTCGTTCGGCACCTGATGGAGGCGCGTCACGGGAAAGCAAGCGGGCGGCCGGTCTGCACCGGCCGCCCGAGGTTGGGGATCCCAGGCCGAGGCCTGGGCAGGGGAAGTCAGAAGCGTCCGCGAATACCCACCAGGACCTGCCGCCCGGGGTTGTACTGGTTGAACGTCGCGTTCTCGAACTGGAAGTAGCTGCCCTGCGCTTCCTTGGTGATGTTGATCACGTTGAGCACAAGGGTCGGCAGGTACTTGTTGTCGAAGACCTTGCCGAGATCGAGGCTTCCCGAGAAATCGAGCTGCGAATAGTCGCGCCCGAAGATCGCGCCGCCGCCGCCGGACAGGCCGTTCTGGCCCGGGAGCGTGCCTTGGGCGCCTTCGTTGAAGGTATAGGTCAGCCGGGCAGAAACCCCGTGATTCTCGTAATAGCCGGTCAACGTATAGGTGGTCGGCGCCACGCCCAGCGCGACGGCCGGCGCGCCGGTGCCTTCGCCCTTTTGGTCGATCAGCGTCAGATTGCCCTGGAAGCCGAAGCCCGTCACGCCTGCCCAGCTGGTCAGGAAGTCGAGCGGCTGGGTGATCTGGAACTCGAGGCCGTTGACCTTGAGCTTGCCGTCCGAATTGACCTGCTGCTGGATGAGGATCTCGACATCCTGCACCGACTGGCCCGGCAGCGCCCGCGCCTGCAGCGCCCCCTGTTGCGCCTGGGTCAGCGAGTCGAAGGTGATGCCGTAAGGCGCGAGGAACGAGAAGGGCACGCGCCGCGTGCCGTTCACCGTGAAGCCGGTGATCGACTTGCGGAACGCCGCGAACGCGATCACGCCCTCGCCGCCGGTATAATATTCGAAACCGAGGTCGATATTGGTCGAGATGTACGGATCGAGCTCGGGGTTGCCGACCGTGCCGATATCGGCGGAGGGCTGGACGAAGCTCGCCCCCGGCAGCAGCGCGTTGGGATCGGGCCGGGTCATCGTCTTCGAAACCGACCCGCGCACCACCGCTTTGCCCGCGAAGTCGAAGGCGAGGCTCGCCGAGGGCAGGAAGTTCGAATAGACCGTCCGCGTCTTCGGGAAGGTGATGGTGTTCGGATAGCGGCCGCCGTCCGCGATCGTCGCGTTGCGCGGATCGGGGACGCTCACGCGGCCCCCGATGATCTGCTCGGTGCGGACATAGCGCAGGCCGCCGTTGAGGCGCAGCGTGTTGTCGCCCACGTCGATGACGCCGTTGGCTTCGGCGAAGGTGCCCGTCACCTTCTCCTGGACCAGGCCGCCATTGGCGCCGCTGCTCCCCGAGCCGACTTCGGTCGCCTGCGCGAGCAGCGCGTCATAGCCGGTCGCCTGGCGGAACTTGTCCCAGTCCACCGTGATGAAGCCGTTGCTGCCGGGCAGCAGATAGCCCGGCACCGCCGCGGTCGGGACCAGCGACCCGGCATAGGTGATCGGCGCGCCACCGGCGGTGAAGTTGGTCCCGTAGCCCGGGAAGGTCGGGAAGCCGGTGGGCGGAGTCGAGCCGGGCTGGCTCAGGCCCGTGCAGGGCGTGGTGCCCGTGTTCGGCGCCGGCAGGGTGACGCTGGGACCGTTGCCGCAGATCGCGTTCTGCCACGGGTTGGTGTTGTCGAACGGCGTGATCCGCCGCATCGTATCGTCATAGGCGCCGCCGACGCGGACGCTGAAGCGCGCCGCATCGCCGAAGAGCAGGCTGCCGCGGATACCCTTGGTCTCGGTCTCGCGATCCTCGCCGTTCAGATTGACGCGGCCACCGCCGGCCCAGCCGAAGTTCGCCGGGTTGTTGAGATCGACATTCGAGGTGATCTGCGGGATGCCGCCGTCGTTGACATAGGTGGCGGTAAGGCCGCTGCTGGGCGGGGTGATCACCAGCACGGTCGGGCTCTCGCGGTGGAAGGTGCTCTTGGTGTAATTGGCCTGGAGGTCGCCCTTGATATAGTCGTTGACGACGAACTCCATACCGGGATTGACGCCCCAATATTCCTGCGTGTCGTGATAGGGACGATATTCGAGGAAGAACTGGGCATTGGCATAGGTGCCGCCGGTCACCACGCAGCCCGCCGTGCAGTCGCTGCGGTCATAGGTGGTGTTGAGCGGAATGGCCGCGCCGTTGCGCACCACCCAGTTCATCGAGGTGCGCGTGAACTCGGTCTCGCGCCGGCCGTACATGCCGTCGACATAGAAATGGAGCGCATCGCTCGGGCGCCATTCGGCCGAGGCGAGGAAGCTCTTACGATCGCGATAGCCGACCTCGGTCCGCGGGCGGCCGAGACGCGGAAGCAGGCCGTTGTCGATCTGCTCGATCGTCGCGCCCGGATTGCGCGCGAGCAGAAAGGCCTGGTCGATCACCGCGCCGGTGGTGAGCCCGTTGCCGGCATTGGCAGGAACGGTGGCGGGAATGGTGAAGTTGCCGCCGCCGGTCGCATTGGCGCCGGTCGGGCGCTGGGCCGCGCTGAGATTGGGGTTGGTCCAGCCGATCGTCTCGAAGCCGTCGATGTGGAACTCGTTGCGGGAGAGCGAGGCACCGGCGAGGATGCCGAAATTGCCGAAGGTGGTGCTGGCGAGGACGTGGCCGCGATAGCCCCATTTGTCCGCCGAGCTCACTTTCGAGCCCTGCAACCCGTAGCTGACATAGGTCTCGGGATTGTCGAACGGCCGCGCGGAGCGGAGGTTGACCGTGCCGGCGGCGCCGCCCTCCACCTGGCTCGCGACCGGCGACTTGCTGACGGTCAGCTGGGTGAACAATTCGGTGGGCAACAGGTCGAGGTCGACTTCGCGGTTGGTGCTCTGGGCGTCGAAGCGCACCGAGGCGACCGCGACCGGCGCGCCGTTGAGCAGCACGCGGGTGAAGTTGGTGCCGAGGCCGCGGATCGCGACGTTCGTGCCCTCGCCGGTCACTTCGCGCTGAATGGTGACGCCGGGGATGCGGTTCACCGACTCGGCGATGTTGGTGTCCGGGAACTTGCCAATGTCCTCGGCGAAGATCGTGTCGGTGAAGCCGATCGAATTGCGCTTGGCGTTGGTCTGGCTCTCGAGCGAGGCGCGATAGCCGCTGACGATGATCTCTTCACCCGCGGCCGGCTCGGCCTGCTCCGGAGCGGCGGCCTGATCCTGCGGCGCCGGGCTCGCTTCCGCGGAGGCGGCAGGCGCGCTCGCGGAGGATCCCGAGGTCTGCGCCAGCGCCGGCCAGGCAGTGGTTGCCAAAAGCGACGCCGTGAGCAGAGCCCCACGCCGCACAAGGATGCACTTGGTCCCAAGCATTGATTTTCCTCTCCCGTCGCACCCGCGCGCTCTGGCGCAGGAGCCGCCGATGTTAGCGGTCACATTGCTTTTGTATGAGTTAAGCCGCCCGACGTCAATTCTCGCCGACGCCACGCCGAAACAGCTCGTCGACGGCGAGGAGGAAGTTGGCGTGAGGCTCCGTCAGCCGCTACAGCCGCGCCCATGTTGCGCATCACCGAACTGACGCTGCCGCTCCATCACGCGGAGGAGGCGCTGCCCGCCGCGATCTGCAGGCGGCTGCGCATCACGCCGCGCGAGCTGATCCGCCACGTCGTCGCCCGCCGCGCCAACGACGCGCGCGACAAGGCCGACATCCAATTGGTCTATTCGGTGGACGTGAACGTGAAGAACGAGGACGCGGTGCTCGCCCGCTTCCGCAAGGACCGCAATGTCCAGCGCACGCCCAACACGCACTACAAGATCGTGCCGCAGACCCTGCCCGCCGGCGCGCTCCGCCCGGTGGTGGTCGGCGCGGGCCCGTGCGGGCTGTTCGCCGGACTGATCCTCGCCCAGATGGGGCTCCGCCCGATCATCCTCGATCGCGGCAAGGTTGTGCGCGAGCGTACCAAGGACACCTGGGGCCTGTGGCGGCGCAGCGTGCTCAACCCCGAGAGCAACGTCCAGTTCGGCGAGGGGGGCGCGGGCACCTTCTCGGACGGCAAGCTCTACAGCCGGATCAAGGATCCGCGCCATCTCGACCGCAAGGTGCTGACCGAGTTCGTCAAGGCCGGCGCCCCGCCCGAGATCCTCACCGAAGCGCATCCGCATATCGGCACCTTCCGCCTGGTGACGATGGTCGAGAGCATCCGCGAGACGATCGAGGGGCTGGGCGGCGAATATCGCTTCTCCACGCGCGTCGATGGGCTCGACATCGCGACCGACGCCGAGGGCAAGCGCCGGATCCGCGGGCTCCACCTCCACACCGGCGACACCCTCGAAGCCGACCATGTCGTGCTGGCGATCGGCCACAGCGCGCGCGACACCTTCGCGATGCTCCAGGCGGCGGGCGTATATGTCGAGGCCAAGCCCTTCGCGATCGGCGTGCGGATCGAGCATCCGCAATCCTGGATCGACAGAGCGCGCTTCGGCGCCGATGCCGGCAACCCGATCCTGGGCGCCGCCGAATATCACATCTCGCATCATTGCAAGAACGGCCGCACGGTCTACAGCTTCTGCATGTGTCCCGGCGGCACCGTGGTCGCGGCGACGTCGGAAGAGGGCCGCGTCGCCACCAACGGCATGAGCCAATATTCGCGCAACGAGCGCAACGCCAATTCGGGCTTCGTCGTCGCGATCGATCCGGCGCGCGACTATCCCGGCGATCCGCTCGCCGGCATCGCGTTCCAGCGGCACTGGGAATCGCTCGCCTTTGTCGCCGGCGGCTCCAACTACAAGGCACCCGCGCAACGGCTCGGCGACTTCCTCGCTGGCCGGCCGTCGGAATCGCTGGGCACGGTGATCCCCTCCTATCGCCCGGGCGTGCACCCGACCGACCTGGCACAATGCCTGCCCGGCTTCGTGGTCGAGGCGATGCGCGAAGCGCTGCCCGTCTTCGGCCGGCAGATCCCGGGCTACGACCATCCCGATGTCGTGATGACCGGCGTCGAGACGCGCACCTCCTCGCCGGTGCGCTTCACCCGCGGCGATGACTTCCAGAGCCTCAACACCGCCGGCCTGTTCCCTGCCGGCGAAGGCGCGGGCTATGCCGGCGGCATCCTCTCGGCGTCGGTGGACGGGATCAAGGTCGCCGAGGCGGTGGCGCAGAGCCTCGGCCGTTGAAACGGCGCCACGTCCGATGACGCTGATCCTGTTCAACAAGCCGTACGGCGTGCTCTGCCAGTTCACCGACGAAAGCTCGGCACGCCCGACGCTGGCGGAATTCATCCAAGTGCCGGGCGTCTATCCGGCGGGGCGGCTCGATCTCGACAGCGAGGGCCTGCTCCTGCTCACCGACGACGGCAGGCTGCAGGCGCGGATCGCCGATCCCCGGTTCAAGATGCCCAAGACCTATCTCGTGCAGGTCGAAGGTGAAGTGGCGGAGGCGAGTCTGGAATCGCTACGACGCGGCGTCCGGCTGAAGGACGGGCCCACCCTGCCCGCCCAGGTCGAGCGGATCGACGATCCCGCGCTCTGGCCGCGCGATCCGCCGGTGCGCTTCCGCAAGACCGTACCCGATTGCTGGCTCAAGCTGACGATCCGCGAAGGACGGAACCGGCAGGTGCGCAGGATGACCGCCGCCATCGGCCACCCGACGCTGCGGCTGGTGCGATGGCGCATCGGCGACTGGACGCTGGACGGGATCGCTCCGGGGGAATGGCGTCACTTTTCGCCGTGAGACACGAACTCGACCAGGCGGCCGTCGGGGTCGAGCGCGTAGCCGGCATAATAATTGGGATGGAGGTGCGGCGCGAGCGCCGGAGCGCGGTTCGGCGCGCCTCCCGCCGCCGCGATCCGGGCATAGGCCGTGTCGACGGTGGGACGATCCGGCGCCGTGAAGGCGAAATGCACGTCGCGCGACGGTTCGCCCTCGGCGAGCCAGAAATCCAGCCGGCCTTCGTGGCCGAAGCCCTTGCTGGGCCCATTCACCACCAGTGCGTAGCCGAGAGGCTCGAGCACCGCGGCATAGAAGGCGACGCATTCGTCCATGCGCCGGGTTCGCAGTTCGAGATGATCCAGCATGTCGATTCTCCTGTCTATTCCTGAGTGAGATGGTCGAGGCGGTTGCGCCCGCAGACCGGGATCGCGACCCGTGCGCCCCGCCAGCGCGCGGCCTGGCCCAGCAGGCCGGCGAACCCCACCGCGCCGGCCGGCTCGACCCGATGGCCCAACGCCGCCTCGAGCATTCGGACAGCACGGACGATGTCGGCTTCGTCGACCAGGACGACCTCGTCCACGACCCGCCGGACCGCCTCGACGGCGGAGTCGATCGGGACGCGCACCGCGATGCCGTCCGCGATCGTCCGGGGCGAGGCCAGCGGATCGAAGCCCTCGCCCAGCACGGCCCGCCCCATGTTGGGCGCGCCCGTAGCGGCCACGGCGACGATGCGCGCGCCAGGGTGCGTCGCCTTCATCCAGCACCCGATTCCGGCAGCCAGCGCACCGTTGCCGAGCGGCACGAACACCACATCGATCCGGGCCTCGGCTTCGGTCAGCTCGACCGCGAGCGTTCCCGTTCCTTCCGCGATCTCGGCGCGCGCGCCGTCCTCGATATAGACCGCGCCCGTTTCCTCGGCGTGCCGGCGCGCGGCGTCCTTCGCATCGTCGAAGTCATGGCCGGACAATTGGACCGTGGCGCCCAGCGCGCGCATCGCATCGACCTTGCAGGGAACCGCCGTCTCGGCAGCGAACACGGTCAGGCTGCAGCCATGCACGCGTGCGGCCCAGGCCATCGCCTGCCCGAAATTGCCCGCCGAACCGCAGACGAAGCGGGTTCCCGGCGGATAGGATCGGACCAGCACGCCGGCGCCGCGCCCCTTGAACGAGCCGATCGGGTTGGCGGTCTCGTCCTTTAGCAGGAGGTCCAAGTCGAGCTCGCGCGACAAGGCGGCGGGGTGCTCGATCGGGCTCGCGAGGAAGACCGGGTCGATTTTCGAGCGGGCGGCAAGCACGCCCTTTGCGGTGAGAGTCAGCATGGGAGCAATCTAGCGCCGCGGAGGGCCGATTATCGGCGACCCTTCAGCCGTTCGCGCAGATTCTCGGATGTATTGTCGCCAGTATCGCCGTAAATCGGCGCAATGGATCTCGATGGATTCGACCGCCAGCTGCTCAACCTCCTCCAGCAGGATTCCGCGCCCACCGCGGAGCGGCTGGCCGAGAAGGTCCCGCTGTCGCCCTCCGCCATCCAGCGCCGCGTCAAGCGGCTAAAGGACGAAGGCTATATCCTCACCGAGGTTGCGGTGGTCGATCCGAAGAAGGTGGGGCGCCCGACCTTCTTCGTCGTTTCGCTGGAGATCGAGCGCGAGCGCCCCGAGCTGCTGGCGTCGCTGCGCGCCTGGCTGGCGGCGCAGGACGAGGTCCAGCAGGCCTATTACGTCACCGGCGCGGCCGATTTCGTGCTGGTGCTGACCGCGCCGGACGCCGAGGCCTATGACGCGTTCATGAACCGGCTCGTCGCCGAGAACCCCAATGTCCGGCGCTTCACCACCAATGTCGCGCTGGGGGTGGTCAAGCGGAGCCTCGCGGTGCCGGTCCGCTCAATCGGTGCCGACGGCTAGCGCCTCGCCCGGCTTCGCCGCCCGCCGTCCGGCGGGGCGCATCGTGGCGAATGCGAGGATATAGGCATAGGCGACCAACGCAGCGGCGAAGCTCCATTGGAGCCCGGCATGATCGGCGATCTGCCCCGCGAGCAACGGCACGACCGCCCCCGCCCCGATCGCGACGCACAACAGGCCCGAGGTGGCGGAGGCCGAGGCGTCGGAGCGTTCGAGCGTGAGCGAGAAGATCGCCGGGAACATCACTGAGTTGAACAATCCCACCGCGAGCAGGCACCAGGCGCCGACGGGCCCGGGCAGGACCAGCGCCGAGGCGCAGAGCACCGCCGCCATGCCCGCGGCACCGCCCAGCAGCAGCGGCGCAGAGACGCGGCGGAGCAGCCAGCTCCCCGCGAACCGGCCAACCAGCGCGCCGCCCCAATAGAAATTCGCGACGTAAGCGCCGGCATCGGCGAGCGCGAGATCCAGCGTGCCGGGCGATGCCAGATAGAGGATCAGCACGCTGCCGATCGACACTTCGGCGCCGACATAGAGCGCGATCCCTCCCGCACCGAGCAGCGCCCAGCGCGACCGCAGCGCCGCGAGCAGGCCCGCGCCGCGCGCGTCCGCCACGGACGCCGCGCCGATCTGGCGCCGGGCAAGCAGGACGAGCAGCGCCAGTCCCAGCAGCAGCCCGCCGATGATCAGGAAGGCGCGATTGACCGCGGCGATGCCGGCCGCCTGCGCCGCGCCTGCGCGCAATCCATCGCTGCCGAGGACCAGCCGCGCGCCGAAATGCACCCCGCAGACCATGCCCAGCGAATTGAAGGCGTGGGCGAGCGTCAGCCGGAAATGGCTGTGCTCGGGCGGGCCCAGCATCGCGGCCAGCGGATTGGCGGCGACCTGCAGCGCCGCCACCCCGCTCGCGAGCACGAACAGGCCGGCGAGCACCAGGGCGAAATGCGGCATCCAGGCGGTGGCCTGGATGATCGCGCAGCCGAGGATCATCGCGCCGATCGCCAAGAGGATCGCGCGGAAGGCTCCGAGCCGGGCGAGCAGCAGGGCCGCCGGCAACGACATGGTCGCGAAGGCGAGGAACGACACGATCTGGGTGAACAGGGCCGCGGTGTAGGACAGGCCGAAGATCGCGCGCATCGCCGCGATCAGCGGATCGTTGTTGGCGCAGATGAAGCCCCAGGCAAAGAACAGGGCCGTGACCGGCACGAATGCCGCGGCGGCGCGGGGCTGTCGAAATGTCACCGCGCCCCGCGCCAGCGGAACGTCGCCGCCGCATTGGGCGCGAGGGTGTAGGCGAAATGCCCGCCATCGGCCTGCACCGTCACGGTCTCCGCCTGCGCGCCGGCATTGAAGGCGAGCAGCACGCGCGTGCCGTCGGGGTTGTGGAAGGCCACCGTCTCGATGCCGCCCGGCCGAGTGTCCGAGGCGATGCGCCGCGCGCCGCGTGCGACGAAGCGACTGGCATGGCCGAATGCGTAATATTCGACGTTGCGGGTAACGGCGCCCGTATTGCTGTCGATCGTCACCACGCCGCGGCAATTATCGCAGCCGCCGAGATGCGGCCCGTATTTCTCGTCGAGCGCGAGGTTCCACATCAGCACCCCGCGCGCCCAGTGGCGCGGCGCGCCGATGACGAGGTTGCGCATCGTCCACGCCCAGCTGTCGGGCCAGGCCTTCGACCATTCGCCGCCCGAGCATTCGGTGAAGAACACGTCCTTATCGGGATGCTTGTCGCGCACCACGCTCTGCGCCGGGACATCGCCCTTGTAGCAATGCCACGCCACCCCGGCGACGTGGCGCGCCGCCGCAGCGTCGGCGAGCACGCCGAGCGGCTGTTCGGGCAGGTCCCAATTATGGTCCCAGTCGAGAATCCGGGTCCTCAGCCCCGCGCGCTCGAGCTCGGGGCCGAGCAACGCGATCGCCCGGGCGCGCTGGGCCGGGCTCAGCCGCATGCCGGGATAGTTCTCCGGCTCGAAATCGGGCTCGTTCTGGATGCTGAGATAGTCGATCGGGCCGATCTCGGCGGCGAAGTCCTGCACGGTGCGGCGCAGATAGGCGGCGAAGGGCCGATAGGCGTCGTCGCGGAGCGTTCCCTTCACCAGCGAATCGGTGGTCTTCATCCAGCCGGGCGCGCTCCACGGCGAGACCATCACCGCGAGCGCCGGATTGATCGCGCGCGCCGCGCGGACGGTGGGCAGGACCTCGGCCCGGGCCGGCGCGATCGAGAAATGGGCGAGCTCCGGATCGCGCTCGCCCTTCGGCCGGTCGTCATAGCTGTAATGGGTGCGCGAGAAGTCCGACGCGCCGATCGTGACGCGGGTGAAGGAGAAGCCGATCCCCTGCGGGCCGAACAGGTCGGCGAGCAGGGCGTCGCGCTGCTCGGGCGTCATCCTGCGCTGGATGAGCCAGGCCGAGGCGTCGGTGATCGCCGCGCCATAGCCGACCATCTCCTGAAAAAGCTGCGCCGGATCGACGGTGATCGCGCCCGCGACCGTACCCGGCTGCCATGCCAAGGGGGCCTGTTGCGCGAGCAGCGCCGACTGGTCGGGCAGCGTCAGCCAGACCTCGACCGGCGGCGACGCGTCGACGGCCGCGTTCGGGCGCTCCACGGGCGCGCATGCAGCCAGCGCCAGTGCGCAGAATCCGGCCAGAAAACGCATGATCCTCTCCTTCAATGCACGCGCAGGAAGCTCGCCACGGTCAGCCGCCCGCCGCGAACCGTGCCGGACAGCACGCGATCGTTGGGCAGGACGGCGCAGTGGAGCAGGCTGCTGCGATAGATCAGCGCGCGGTTGAACACCGCGTCGTAGCGGGCGATCTGCTCGAAGAGCGCGGTATCGCCCTGGATGTAAGCGGGTTCGGGCTCGCCATGTGCAGCGAAGTCCCGCCGCAGCGCGTCGAGATAGGCGCGATGCCGCGCGGCATCGACGGTCTCGAAACCGGTCGAGCGGTGGCGATAGAAGGCCGTGCCGCCTTGGTCCTCGTACGCCAGATAATGGATGATCGCGACCATCCCCTCGGCGACACCGTCGATATGCGGGATGCGCTGGGCGAGCGTCAGGTCGGCGGGCGGCGTGGTGGCGAGCGAATAGAGCGCGCGGGTGAAGCCGATCCGCTCGCGCGCGCCGAAGACTTCGCGCATCACTGGCGTCAACACGGGGGCCAGTCCCTCGAAATAGGCCGGGGTCACCGGCGCGCGGACGCCCGGATAATATTCGCCCATCGGCGCGAAAGGCAGACTCTCCGCCGCGGCGATCAGGCCTTCGGGATCGGGCGCGAAATTCTCCACCACGACCACCGGCTCGCGCTCGGCGCCGACATGATCGACACGGATCGAACGTTGCTCCATTCTCCGCTCCCCTGATAGGCTCGCGTCATGCAACCCATTCGCGCCTGGCACGACGTCACGCCGGCCGGCTTCCAGCAGATCCGCGCCGCGGGCGAGCCCGCCGTCCTCAAGGGGCTGGTGCGTGATTGGCCGGTGGTGCGCGCGACCGATGCGGCGGCGTATCTGGCGGCCATGGCCTCGTCGAAGCCGGTGCAATTCATGCGGGCACAGCCGGAGATCGAGGGGCGCATGCACTATGGCCCGACGATCGGCAGCCGCAACTTCGCGGCCGAGCAGGCACCGCTCCCCGATTTTCTCGACAGACTCGCGGCCGAGGCCGGCAAGGATCGCCCCGACGCACTCGCGCTGCAGGGCCTCAGCGCGCGCGAGCATCTCCACGGCTTTGCCGAGGCGCATCCGATGCCGCTGCTGCCAGCGGAGGTGCCGGCGCGGCTGTGGATCGGCAATGCGGCCAAGGTCGCGATCCATCACGATCCTTCGGAGAACATCGCCTGCGTCGCTGCGGGACATCGCCGCTTCACGCTGTTCTCGCCCGAGCAGGTCGGCAATCTCTATATGGGCCCGTTCAATCCGACGCCCGCGGGCGTGCAGGTCAGCATGGCCCACCTTACCGCGCCCGACCTGACCCGCTATCCGCGTTTCGCCGCGGCGCTCGAGGCCGCGCAGTCCGCCGAGCTCGAGCCCGGCGATGCGCTCTATATCCCCTATCAATGGTACCACCATGTCGAGGCGCTCGATCGCTTCAACCTGCTGGTGAATTATTGGTGGGACCCCGCTCCCGCCCTGCCCGGCTCGCCCTGGGACGCGATGATGCACGCGCTGATGACGGTGCGAGGCCTCCCCGCCGACCAGCGCCGCGCATGGCAGGCGATGTTCGCGCATTACGTCTTCCTCGCCGACGGCGATCCCGGCGCACACCTGCCGGCCGAGGACCGCGGCATATTGGGCGCCACTTCGCCGCAGCACCTCGCCCGGATGCACGAGGCGCTGCTGGCGAAGCTGAAAGGCTAAGTGGCCGGGCACGTCTTCGCGACATAATCGGCATGGCCGGGCATCACCGCGACGCACTTGCCGATCACATTCTCGATGTTGCCGAGGAACTGCGCGACCTGGACGTCGCTGCGTATGTCGACGAGCGGATCATAGTTCCGCGGGATCACGCCCTGGCCTAGGAAGACCTGGATCCAGCTCTCCTCGGTGAACAGCTCGTCATCCTCGCGGAACACGCGGCCATTGGCGGCGAACAGGTCGATCTTGCGGCGGAGCGTGCCGGGTATCTCCATATCGCGGCAATGGCGCCAGAAGGGCGTGTCGTCGCGTTCGGTCGCCTTGTAGTGGAGGATGATGAAATCGCGGACGCGCTCATATTCGAAGTCGGTCTGGCGATTGAACTCGGCGATCGTCGCCGGATCGAAGCCGGCATCGGGCAACAGCCGCACCATCCGGATGATCGCCGACTGGATCAGATAGAGGCTGGTCGATTCGAGCGGCTCCATGAAGCCCGCCGCCAGCCCGATCGCGACGCAGTTGCGGTTCCAGGTCTTGCGGCGCTTGCCGGTGGTGAAGCGGATCCGGTTGGGCTCGGCGAGCTGCGCGCCGTCGAGGTTCGCGAGCAGCTGCGCCTCGGCCTCGGCATCGTCGATGAAGCGGCTCGCATAGACATGCCCGTTGCCGGTGCGGTGCTGGAGCGGAATGCGCCATTGCCAGCCCGAAGCGCGCGCGGTGGCGCGGGTATAGGGCGTGAACGGCTCGGTCCGCGCGCAGGGCACTGCCATCGCGCGGTCGCACGGCAGCCAGTGGGTCCAGTCCTCGTAGCCGGTCTTCAGCGCCTCCTCGATGACCAGCCCGCGGAACCCCGAGCAATCGACGAACAGGTCGGCGGCGATCACCTCGCCATCCTCCATCGTCACCGATTCGACGAAGCCGTCCGCACGCAGCGCGACTCCGGCGACCTTTCCCTCGCGCCGCCGCACCCCGCGCGCCTCGGCATGGCCGCGCAGGAACTGGGCATAGAGGCCCGCATCGAAGTGGAAGGCATGCGCGATATGGCCGATCGGCGATTCCGCGAGCTTGGGATCCGCGCGCATGAACTTGTTGGCGAGCGCCGCCGCCGTGTTGATCGAATAGGCGGAGAAGTCCGACGCCTTGCCCGCCGCGCGCATCTTGAGCCAATATTGGTGGCAGCGCAGCCAGCCCAGATCCTGCCCGATCACGCCGAAGCCGTGGATGTAGCTCTCGCCGCGGCGCCACCAGTCGACGAACTGGATCCCCAGCTTGAAGCTGCCCTGGGTGCGGCACATGAACTCGTTCTCGTCGAGCCCGAGCAATTCGTTGTACTTCTTGATCGCCGGGATCGTCGCCTCGCCCACGCCGATCGTGCCGATCTGCTCGGATTCGACCAGGGTGATCTCGTACAGCCCCTGGAACAGGTGTGCGAGCAGGGCGGCGGTCATCCATCCGGCCGATCCGCCGCCGACGATCAATATCCGCTTCAACTGCCGCATGCCTCTCCCTGCGCCCTATCCTTGCGCCTCGCATCGGTGTCGCAGGTCGCCGCCATGCTTGGCAAGTTGGCCCCGCGAAAAGGACGGGGAAGCATGAAGTCCATGCTTCCCCGCAACGATCCCGGAGGGGTCCGGGCTAGAAGCGGTAGTTGAACCCCAGCAGGAACTGGCGGCCATATTTCTCATAGGTCTCGAGCAGCGTCTCGCCGTCGGCGGTGTGCGTGCCGCCGCTGTCGAGCCCGAGCCGGGTGCGATAGGGCGAGTCGGTCAGGTTGTTGACCTGGAAGAGCACGCCGAAGCCCTCCATCGGCCCGCTCTGGAAGGTGTAGCCGATCTGCGCGTCGACCTGCCGGTCGGCGAGGATCTCGGTGTAGCCGCGCGTCGCGAACAACTGCACCACCTCGCCCTTGAACGCCGAGCGGTAGCGATAGCTGGCGCGCGCCTGGAAGCCGCCATTCTCGTAATAGCCGGTGATGTTGTAGATCGTGCCCGAAAGGCCCGGGATGCGGACTTCCTGGCCGTTGTCGGCCGGGTTGAGATCGGATTCGGTGAGCGACAGGCTGCCGATCACGCCCAGGCCCCTGAGCGGGCTGATCACGGTGCCGAAATCGAAGGCGCCACTGAACTCGAGACCCTTGATCGTCCCGCCGGTGCCGTTCGCCGGCAACGTGATCTGCCCGATCGGACTGATCACCACGCCCGCGGGGATCGACGATGCCGTGCTCGGCAGCGGAATGCCCGAGAAGTCGAACATGTCGGTGCGCTGATAGATGTAGCTGTGCAGCTTCTTGTAGAAGCCGGCGATCGAGAAATAGGTGGTCGGATTGACGTACCATTCATAGGCGACGTCCAGCGCGTCGGCGCGCCACGGCTTGAGATTGGGATTGCCGCCCGAAGCCGACCAGGGGTTGACCACCTGCCCCGCCACGCAGGGCTGCCCACTGCACACCAGCGCGTTGAAGCCGGGGGTCACATTGGCGCGCATCTCGTCCATGCGCGGCCGCGCCATGGTCTTCGACGCGGCGAAGCGCAGGCGATGGCCTCCGCCCAGCTCCCAGATCACATTGAGGCTGGGCAGCACGTCGGTATAGTCCTCGCCGGCCGTGCGCAGCACCGGCACGATCGGCTGGCCGGGCTCGAGCCCGTTGATCACCACGCCGGTCGAGCGCTGGCGCTGCTCGACCACCTGCACGCCCAGATTGCCGCGCACCGGCCCCGCGTTGAAGTCGGCGCGGATGAAGCCGGTGAGCAGCTCTTCCTCGATGTCCCAGTTCTTGTCGAAATAATTGGCGTCGAGGATCGGCGCGCGGTCCCAATATTTGTCGAGCGCGCTCTCGAGGTCCACGCTCAGCACGTTGCCGAAGCCGGTATAGCCGAGCGAGGTCGGCTCGACGAGGTCGGCCTGGTCGACCAATACCTGCTGGCGGCCGTTCTTCAGGAACAGATCGAAATCGTCGACGCGCTTGCTCTTCTCGCGATGCGTGAAGTTGATGCCGCCGGTGAGCTTGCTCAGGAAACCATCGAAGCTGTGGTCGAGCTTGAGGTCGATCGCCCAGATGCTCTCCTCGACATCGGGGAAGCGGATCGCGCCGTCATGCCCCCAGCCGCCCCAGGGCGCGCGGTCGCCGAGCGAGACCTGCGCGGCATCGGCATAGTTCAGCCCCTCGCCATAGGTCGGATAGCCGTCGTCGGGCGTTTCGAAGCTGATCGTGTCGAGCGTCCGGCCGACATTGGGCGTGGCCGGCGTGACGCCCCCGACACCCCGGCCATAGCCGGCATAGGTCTCGAGGATCTGCTCGTTGCGTTTGTTCTTCGAATAGGAAAGGTCGGCGATGAAGCGCGTGCGCTCGTCCATCTGGAACTCGTTGTTCCATCCGACCGAGAAGATCTCGTCGTCGCGCTTGTTGAAGTCGTTGCGGATGATCGGCACGCCATTGTGCAGCACGCCGCTCGTGGCGAGCAGCGTTCCGCCGCGATCCTCGGTGGTGACGTCGGTGAAGGTCGCATTGTCCGCCCAGCCGTTCGAGAACCACTGCGCGCCGCGCGTCGTCTCTTCCTGGTGGAACTTCGAATAATAGAGGTCGAGGGTCGAATGGACCATCGGGCTGGGCTGCCATTCGACGATGCCGATCACCGCGTCGCGCCGGTTGAGGCGCGAGGTCGCGAAGACCTCCTGGCCGTTCAGCAGCAACGCATCGGCGGCCGAGGCCGGCTGCACCGTCGTCGGACTGACGCCGCCGAACGATTCATAACCATAGGCCTTGAAGTGCTTGTTCTGCGACGGGCTGTCGAGATGCGCATAGCCGATCGCGATGCCCAGGGTGCCGTTCGCGAACTGGTCGATATAGCTGATGCTGGCGCGGCCGCCCCAGTTGCGGACGTCGTCGTTGAGCCTCGACCCTTCCGTCTTCTCGCCGCGGATGTTGAGCGCGATCGCGCGCTTGCCGAACGCCAGCGGCCGCACGGTGCGCAGGTCGGCGGTGCCCGACAGGCCCATGCCCGAGATCGCCGCGTCGGGCGTCTTGTAGATGACCACGCTCGACAGCAGCTCGGAGGGGTATTGATCGAACTCCACCGCGCGATTGTCGCCCGAGCTCGCCTGGGGGCGGCCGTTGAGCAAGGTGGTGGTGAAATCGGGCGCGAGGCCGCGGATCGAGATGACCTGTGCGCGGCCGTTGACGCGCTGCGCCGCGAGGCCGGGCAGGCGCGCGATCGACTCCGCGATCGAGACGTCGGGAAGCTTGCCGATATCCTCGGCCGAGATCGCCTCGACGATCGAGGTCTCGTTCTTCTTGGTGTTGATCGAGTTCTGCAGGCCGGCGCGGATCCCGGTGACGACGACTTCCTCGCCCTCCGCCTGCGCGGCGGCCTGGTCGTCCTGCGTCGCGGCCTCCTGCGCCCGGGCGACGGCCGGAAGCGCCGCGGCCAGCGCTAGCGCCGAAGCCGTCAGAGCGAATTGCATGCGGATACGATCTTGGCGACCAGCGCGACCCTTCAGGCCCATGATACCTCTCCCCTTTTGGCCTCTGTCCGGGCCTGTTTCCCGACCTTTGCGGTCCTTATGGGCGCCCCGATGATCCGAACTGGAAGCGCTTCCAATTTGCTACGGGGCATCCGTCAACGGTGTCAACGACAAAGTGCGAATGCCGATGAGGTTCCTCGCGGACTGAGACATTCGGGCGACACCGCCCGGTGTGTGCGATCAGCCGCGCGCGGCCGCCAGCGATTCCCGTTCCACGAGGTGATGGTCGATCATCTCGAACCGCGGCCGCGCCGGCTGCCCCCGCCGCAGGATCTCGACGAGCTGCTGGACGGCGGAGGCGGCGATGCGGCGGATCGGCTGGTGCACCGTGGTGAGCGGAGGCCAGATATGACCCGATATCGGCGCATCGTCGAAGCCGACGATCGAGATGTCGTCGGGCACGACGAGGTGCTTGCGATGCGCTGCGAACAGCGCGCCGACCGCCATGTCGTCATTGGCGCAGACGATCGCGGTGGGACGCTCGCCGCCCTCCAGCAGCGCTTGTCCCAGCTCCACGCCGGAGCGGAAGCTGAAATCGCCACGCAGCGCCGTCACCGAATCGACACCCAGCCCCGCCTGGCCGAGCGCATGGAGGAAGCCCGCGAAGCGCTTCTCGGCGGAGAAATGGCCCTCGATGCCGAGCAGATATCCGAACCTGCGATGCCCGTGCGCCAGGACGAGCCTCGCCACCTCCTCGCCCGCCGTCCGCTCGTCGAACCCGGCGCCGGGCAGGAGCGCGCTGACCTCGTCGCTGGGCGAGACGCACACGACAGGGCAGTTGCGCTCGACCAATGCCGCCGCGAGCGCGGCATCGTCCGACAGCGGCGGGGCGAGGATCACGCCGGCGCTCCGCCCGGCCTCGAAGAGCTCGATCACCTTCTCGCTGCGACGCGGGTCGCTGACGTCGATGTTGAGCGTCGACAGCTCGAATCCGGCGATCGCCGCGGCACGCAGCGCACCAAGCTCCAGCGCGGCGAAATAATAGGAATTGGGCTCGGCATCGAGCGCAGTGCAATTGATCAGCGTCAGCGCGTTGCTGGTGCGGCTGGCGAGGCTGCGGGCCTGCGGGTTCACACGATAGTCGAGCGCCTCCACCGCGCGCATCACCCGCTCGCGCATCTTGGCGCTGACATTGGCCTGGTCGTTCAGCGCGCGCGAGACCGACGCCCGCCCTACCCCGGCCAGCGCCGCGACGTCGTCGATCGTGGGGCGAGGCGTCCGGCCATGGTCGAGCCCCTTGGTCCCGTCCGCCGTGCTCAAATCAAAATCTCGCTCATCGGCGGCGTGGGGTGGCACAGCGTTCGGTGCAACGGCAATAGTTTATTGCCGCTTTGGGGGGTGCCGCCCTTACGCGGCCTGGGTGAGCGCCTCGATCACTTCGCCCACGCGCGCCGCGCGCTCCTCCGCCGGACCACGTTCGAGCGCGTCCTCGAGCTCCGCGGCCCTGTCTCCCAGCTGCGCCTCCTCGAACATCCCGGCGGTGCCGGCGAGTTTGTGGAGCAGGCCGCGAAGCTCTTCGATCGCGGCATCGTCGAAGCTGCCCGTCGCGACGATCCCCTCGGCGCAGGCGAGGAGCTCGGCCTTGCGGGCCGCGTAGCGCGCGTGCAGACCGGGCGAGATCGCAAGCGTAGGGGCCGGCGGCGCGGGGGCTTCGGGCGCCGCGGCACCGGCGCGGGTCCAGCGGCGGATCGCCGTGCCGAGATCGGCGAGCTGGACCGGCTTGGAGACGTGCGCCTGCATCCCCGCGGCGAGGCATGCCGCGATATCGTCGGCATAGGCATTGGCGGTGAGTGCGAGGATCGGCAGCGCCTCCGCCGCCAGGCCCGCGCTCCGGATCGCGCGTGTCGCTTCGAGCCCGTCCATCACCGGCATCTGCATGTCCATCAGGACGAGATCGAAGGGCCGATCCGAGCGGGAGGCCGCGATCGCGGCGTGGAGCGCCTGGGCGCCGTCGGCCACGGTCACCGATTGATGACCGAGCCGCGTGAGCATCGCGTTCATCAGCTCCTGATTGACGTCGTGATCCTCGGCGAGGAGGATCCGCAGCCGGCGCTCGGGCTCGTCTTCCTTCCTGTCGACCGCCGCAGCGCGCTTCGCGTCCCCGTCGGAGAGCTCGAGCGGGACGCGCAGGGTAAAGCGCGTGCCCTTGCCCTCCTCGCTCTCCAGAACGAGCGTCCCGCCCATCAGCTGGGCGAGCTGGCTGCTGATCGCCAGCCCCAGCCCGGTGCCGCCGAAGCGGCGCGCGGTGGACTCCTCGGCCTGGACGAACTGCTCGAAGATCGCGGCCTGGCGGTCCGTGGCGATGCCGATGCCCGTGTCGGCCACCATGATCTCGATGTTCGCCCGGCCATTGTGCCAGCCGCGCCGCGCATCGATCGAGATGCCGCCCCGCTCGGTGAACTTGACCGCGTTGCCGAGCAGGTTGAGCACGACCTGGCGCAGCCGCAGGCCGTCGATCAGGACGAACTGGGGCAATTCGGGCTCGACGTCGAAGCGGACCTGCAGCCCCTTCTGCGCGGCGGCGGGCTCGATCAGCTTGATGCAGTTGCGCAATGCGTGTCGGAGGTCGACGCGCTCGGGCGCGATCTGCATCTGCCCGGCCTCGATCTTCGAGATGTCGAGAATGTCGTTGAGGAGGCGCATCATCGCCTTGCCCGAATCGACGATCAGCTGCGCCTGGCGTCGCTGCTCCTCGGTGAGATCGCTGTGGAGCAGCAGATCGGCGAAGCCGAGCACGCCGTTCATCGGCGTGCGGATCTCGTGGCTCATGTTCGCGAGGAAGCTCGACTTGGCGCTCGCGGCGGCCTCGGCGCGCGCGCGGGCCTTTCCGAGCTCGAGCTCGAGATGCTTGCGCTCGGTGACGTCGCGCAGCGAGGCGATGACTTCGACGGGCTCGCCGGTCGCGTTGTCACGGACGAGGCCGCAACTCGCCTCGATCCACACTTCGACGCCGGGCTGGCCGCGCTTCTCGATCCGGTTAGTGACGATGCCGCGCTCGATCTGGCCGGTGACGAGCTGGTCGTAGAAGTCGAACACCGTCTGCCTGTCGGCCTCATGGACCAGCCGCGCCATGTGGTTGCCGACGACGATGTCGGGCCGGACCCCGATCACCTGCTCGGTCGAGGGCGAGGCATAGGTGATGATCCCGGCGAGATCGATGCGGAACACCGCATCCGTGGCGTTCTCGGCAAGCAAGGCGAGCTGCGCCTCGGCGACCTCGCGCCGGGCGATGTCCTGTTCGAGCTGGCTGTTGGCCGCGCGCAGCGACAGCATCCGCGCGCGCCGGTCCCGGATCACGAGCAGGGCGAGCAGCAGGACGAGAAACGCGCTGCCGCCAAAGGCGACCTGGACGGGACCTTCGAACGCGTTGGCATGTTCCAGCCGGGCGGCGAGGAGGCGTTGCTCCTCCGCGTTGATCTCGGCGATCGCGCGCAACAGCCGGGCCGTGGTCTGGCGCGCCGAGGCGTTGCGGAGCATCGCGACCGCTTCCGACGTGCGCCCGTTGCCGCGTAGCCACATCGAGCGTTCGGACGCGAAGAGCCCCTCTTGCATCAATGCGGCCAGCCTGGCGATACGGACCCCCTGGTCCGGATTGCCGGCGTTCATGCGCCGCAGGTCGTCCAGCGCCTTCGCGACCCCGCGCCGCAGGGTGGCGACCGCCGCGCGGTCCTCGGGATTGCCCGTGAGGAGATAGGTACGGCGATAGACCTCGGCGCGGAGATTGAGGATGCGGACCTGGGAAAGGCTCTCCGAGACCTCGAACGTGTGGCGGACCCACCGCTCCGCGTCCTGCTTCTGCCATGCGAGCCAGAGACCCGACCCTGCCGAACAAATCAGCAGAAAAAATACTGCCGCGATCATCGTTCGCGATCGGGGCTGACTGGCGTTCGTCATCATCGAGTCCCTGAAACTCCGCGGTTTCTCACTATAGAGCGAAATTTCCCGCTTTCGGTTGCATGCGACGATTGGCGGCGGTTCGGTTCATCCGATGCGACCATGAACGGTTCTCAAGCGTTATGACATAGGCGCGACATCCTTGATCGCGTGGGGAGTCGGAATGGCGCGGATCATCATTGCGGACGACGACGAACTCGTGGGGGAGATGGCGCGCGACGCGCTGATCGCGGCGGGGCATGGCGCCGGACTGGTGAGCAACGGCGCGGACGCGTTGCGGGTGATCAAGGCGCGGCGGCCCGACCTGGTGATCCTCGACTGCAACATGCCCGAGCTCTCCGGCGTGCTGCTGGTACAGGAGTTGCGCAAGTCCCCCGACTTCGCCGACCTGCCGGTGATGATGCTCACCGGGCGGCGCGGCGACCGCGACGAGGAACTGGCGCGCTTCGCCGGCGCGAACGACTATATGAAGAAGCCCTTCGATCCCGACGAGCTCGTCTTCCGCGTGGACGAACTCCTCGCGCGCACCGCCCCGGCGGCGCGGTGAGGACATGGGCACCTGTGGACGCAATGGAGGAACCGCTCGTCGCGAATGCTCCGTCAATGGCCTATACGGGGAAGTCCTGCGTTGGCGTTTCGGCCCAAATGTCTCATTATTGGACGATTTTGTAGCGGTAGCGTAAGGGAGTATCGCGTGGCGCACATCCTTGTCGCGGACGACGATGATCTTCTGGGCGAATTGCTTCGCTTCAAGCTCGAGGGCGCGGGCCATCGCGTCACGATCATCGGCGACGGCCGCTCGGCGCTCGAGGCCGCGCAATCGGATGCGTATGACCTGATGGTGCTCGACGCGATGATGCCCGTCCTCTCCGGCCCGGAAGTACTGAGCGCACTCGGGCAGCGGGGCTCGCGGCTGCCGGTCGTGATGCTCACTGCGCGCAAGGGCCAGGACGATGTGCTCGACGCATTGTCCTCGGGCGCGCGCGACTATCTCACCAAGCCCTTCATTCCCGACGAGCTCGTCGCACGCGTCAACGCGATCCTGAGGACAGAGGCCGCGCGTGTCACGACGCACGGCTGAGGCTTCCATAGCGTTCCTGCTCTGCGCCGCGCCTGTCGCGGCGTTTGCGCAGCTTGCCCCCGCCGATCGCGAAGCGGCCATCGCCGATGCGCGCGCGGCCGTGGCCCGCGGCGACCATGCGGCGGCGATAGCGCGGCTCGAAGGCGCGCGCGCGGCGCTTCCGAACGATCCCGAGATCCTCCGGCTGCTCGGCAGCGCCTATGCCTATGCGCAGCGCTACCCCGAGGCGATCGCCACGCTGCGCCAGACCCGCGCGCTGGCGCCCGAGGATCTCGACATCCGCGCGGCACTCGCCCGGGCCTATCTCTGGTCGGGCGACCGCGAGGCGGCGCGGGGCGAGCTCGCCGAGATCGAGGCGCGCGACCCCGCCAATGCCGAGCTAGC
Source organism: Sphingomonas sp. (assembly GCF_026460985.1). Lineage (GTDB taxonomy): Bacteria > Pseudomonadota > Alphaproteobacteria > Sphingomonadales > Sphingomonadaceae > Sphingomonas. Next base: position 26,090 of record NZ_JAPKNM010000094.1, on the reverse strand, counting down.
GGCGATCCGCAGCCAGATCGCGCGCGCCGAGGGCGGCCAGCCGGCCCGTCCGCGACGCGGCGTCTTCGCGAACCAGGGCGTCGCCCGCGTATCACTGGACAACGGCCCGGATCGCACCTGGTGGTCCACCACGCTCGGCGCCTTCGCCCAGGTCGCCAGCGGCACCAATTTGTCGTTCGAAGGCGAGCGCGAGGACCGCGGCACCGCCGTCGACACGCACCTGCTCGCGCGCATCGACCAGCAATTCTCGCCGGGCTGGCGCGGTTATGTCGCGGCGACGGTCACGCCCAAGGCCGACTTCCGCGAGAAGTGGAGCATTCGCGGGGGGCTGGAAGCCGATGTCGGGCGCGTGATGTTGCTCGCCGATGCCCGCCATGCCGATTACGGGACGACCCAGGTCACCGCCGTCGAGCCCGGCGTGCGCGTCGCCGTGCCCGCGCTGAGGAGCAGCGCCACGCTGCGGATGATCAACCTGTGGGACGAACAGGGCGACCATCGCAGCGGCTGGTCCGCCCGGATCGACACCGAGACGCGTGGCGGAACCCTGTTGTTCGGAGGAGCGGCGAGCTATCCCGACACCGAAGCCGGCATCACCCGCCGCGTCCGCTCGGTCTTTCTGGGCGCGGCCGTCCCGGTGAGCGACGTGGTGACGATCCGCGCCGCGGGGGAATATGAACGGCGCGTCGACAGCTATACCCGCAAGGGAATCTCCCTCGGGCTGCAGCTCCGCCTCTGATCGTGACTCTTCCCAACATCGCCGATCAAATTGCCCGGCTGGCGATCCTCGGATCGCTTTGGGGAACGCTGGCGATGGCGCTGCTGCTCCTCATCCTGGTGATGCGGCGGGACCGCAAGGAACGCAGCCGGGCCGCCGCCGAGGCCAATAGCCGCTCACTCACGCGCGAGATCATGGCGGCGCTGCCGGGTACCGAACCAACGGGCGAAGCCTATCGGGACGCGTCGCCCGAGCAGCGCCTCGCCGCCGTCTCCCATCTGAGCCGGCTGGTCCGGGGCGAGGACCGGGCGCGGCTCACTGCCTTTGTCGACCGCCACGACCTCGTCGACCGGGTGCTCGCCAAGACGCGGCGCCGCCGCACCGCACGCCGCGTCGACGCAGTGCGCGCGCTGGGCGGCGTGGGCGGCGCCCAGGCGATCGCCGCACTCCAGGATATGCTGCGCAACGATCGCGCATTGCCGGTACGGCTGGAGGCGGCGGCGATGCTGGCGCGGCTCGAGGCGCTGCCGCCCGCCACCGTCCTGCTCGACGCGCTCTCGCTCGAGGATGTTCCGATCACGCCGCTGCACCATGCGCTGTTCCGCGCGCTCGCACCGCATCGGGCCGACGAGCTGCTCAAGCTCGCGCAGCGCCGCTTCACGCCTGCGTTGCGCGCATTGATCGTCGACGCGCTCGGATGGACCGACGATTATTCGACGCTCGGCGCGCTGGAGGAGGCTTCGCGCTCGCCGGAGACCGAAGTGCGGCTCGCGGCTTTGGCCGCCGGGACGCGGCTCAACCATCCGGCCGCCGGCAAATGGATCGAACCGCTCCTTGCGGATCCGGAGCAGGGCGTGCGCGCGCAAGCCGCGCGCGCCTGTGCGACGATGGGGCTGCGATCGGCGCTGCCCACGATCGAGCGGATGCGGCGCGATCCGTCGCGCTGGGTGCGGCTGCGCGCACACGAGGCGGTGGCGGCGCTGGGCGGCACGGCATGAGCTGGCCGCTGGTCGCGGAGTGGGCGGGTCGCATCGGCGCGGCGCTGCTGGTCGGGATGAGCCTGCTCTGCTTCCTCGTGGTGAGCATCCGCAACCTCGTCTCGGTCATCCAGCTCGTGCTCGCCGCGCGTGTGTTCCAGATCCGGATCCGCCCCGCCTCGCGATCCTATGAGCTGTGGAGCCGCTATGCCGATCTCGCGCCGCCGGTATCGGTGATCGCGCCCTGCTACAACGAGGAACTCTCGATCGCGGACAGCGTGCGGGCGCTGCTCGCGCTCCAATATCCCGATCACGAAGTCGTGGTGGTGAACGACGGCTCGCGCGACGGCACGCTGGCGCGGCTGATCGACGAATTCGCGATGCACCCGATCGAGCGCGAGCAGCTGGCGGTGCTCCAGAAGACGCGGATCCTGGGCGTCTACGCCTCCGCCAAGCACCCCAATCTGCTGCTCGTCGACAAGGAGAATGGCCGCAAGGCCGATGCCGTCAATGCGGGGATCGGCTTCGCCACCGCCCCGCTCGTCTGCGTGATCGATGCCGACTCGATCATCGAGCCCGACGGGCTGCTGCGCGGCACCGAGCCCTTCATGACCGACGACGGCAGCCTCGTCGCGATCGGCGGCACTATCCGCATCGCCAACGGATCCACGGTGCAGGGCGGCCATGTCCAGCAGGTGCGGCTTCCCGCCGGCTGGCTGCCGCGCTTCCAGATCCTCGAATATCTCCGCGCCTTCCTGACCGCGCGGGTCGCCAATGCCGAGCTCGACATGCTGCTGCTGATCTCGGGGGCGTTCGGGATCTTCCGCCGATCGGTGCTGGTGGAGATCGGCGGCTATCGCCACGACACCGTCGGCGAGGACCTCGAGATCATCACGCGCATCCATCGCTACATGCGCGAGCAGCGCCGGCCCTATCGCGTGGCGTTCGTCCCCGAAGTGGTCTGCTGGACCGAGGCGCCGTACGACTGGGAGGGTCTGCGCAACCAGCGCTCGCGCTGGGAGCAAGGCGCGCTGGAAACGCTGGCGAAGCATCGCCGGATGGTGCTCAATCCGCGCTATGGCCGGGTCGGGATGGTCGGGCTGCCTTTGCTGGTGATCGAGGACGTGCTGGGCCCGCCGTGCGAGATCTTCGGCTATCTGCTCGTCCCGCTCCTCTACCTGCTCGGCTTCACCAGCGGCGAAGTCGTGATCGCCTTCTTCTCGCTCACCGTGCTGTTCGGCGCGGCGATCAGCCTGGGCACGCTCGCGCTCGAGGAGATGCAGCTCCGCCGCACGCCCAGCGCGCGCGACCTGTTCCTCATCGCTCTTGCCGCCCTGCTCGAGAATTTCGGCTACCGCCAGGCCAACCTCGTCTTCCGGCTGCGCGGCATGTGGCGCTATTTCCGCAAGGACAGCAGCTGGGCATCCGCGACCCGCGCGGGCTTCTCGAAGGGGTGATCGTGCGGAAGCCAGCACCCTTACCCCCATAAGATGCTAATGCGTTTGACTCGCAATAATGCTTTCCCTAGGGAGCCGGCGTCGCACATCCCAAGGGGTAGAGAATGCATTCGTCCTTCCGCCGCGCGCTGCTCTCGAGCGCGCTGTTCCTCCTGCCCGCCGGCCCCGCCTTCGCAGCCACCGGCCCCGATCCGGTCGCCGACGAGGATACGCAGTCGCAGGACAAGGCGGACAAGGCCGAGATCGTGGTCACCGGATCGGTGGCGACCCAGTCGAGCTCGGCGACCGGCCTGACGCTCTCGCCGCGCGAGACGCCGCAATCGGTGACGATCGTCGACCGCCAGCGCATCGACGATTTCGCGCTCACCAACGTCAACGACCTGCTCAACCAGGTCGTCGGCATCAATGTCGAGCGCGTCGAGACCGACCGCACCTATTTCAACTCGCGCGGCTTCGACATCACCAACTTCCAGGTCGACGGGATCGGCCTGCCGCTGATCTGGGGCATCCAGTTCGGCGATCTCGACACCGCCCTGTTCGACAGCGTCGAGGCGATCCGCGGCGCCAATGCGATCATGAGCGGCGTCGGCAACCCCTCGGCGACGATCAACTATGTCCGCAAGCGCCCCACCGACACGTTCAAGGCCAGCGCCTCCGCGCAGTTCGGATCGTGGGACCAGAAGCGGTTCGAGGCGGATGTCTCGGGGCCGATCAGCGACACGGTCTCCGCGCGAGTGATCTTCGCGCATGAGGATCGCGATTCCTGGCTCGACTACAACCATGTCGACCGCAACGTGTTCGGCGCGTTGGTCAGCTGGAAGGTGACGCCTGATCTCACCGCCACGGTCGGCTATTCGCGGCAGGAGAACAAGGCCGACGGCGTGCTCTGGGGCGCACTGCCTTTGCTCTACACCGACGGCACGCGGATCGACTATCCGGTCTCCGCTTCGACCTCGGCCGACTGGACCTATTGGAACGTCACCGACCAGAGCGTCTTCGCCGAGCTCGACTACCAGATCGGCGGCGGCTGGTCGGCCAAGGGCGTGCTCACCTACAAGCGCTTCGAGGAGCTCGCCAAGCTGCTCTATGCTTATGGCAACCCGGACAGGACGACGGGTCTCGGCGTGGGCGGCATGTCGGGCATCTATCCCTCGACCTATGACCAGTATCTCGGCGATTTCTACGCCTCGGGCCCGGTCAAGCTGTTCGGCCGCGAGCACCAGCTCGCCTTCGGCGTCTCGACCGCGCGCTCGGACGCGCTCGAATGGGAGGATTTCTATCTCGGCGCGATCGATTTCCCGGCGGTGCGGGACTGGGGGCGGCTCCAGGTTGCCGAGCCGGCCTATCCCGGCGAATATCTCGCCGCCGACTATACCGACCGGCTGACCCGCGCTTATGGCGCCGCGCACGTCAATTTCTCTGACAATCTCAAGGCCGTGGTCGGCGCCAGCGCGATGTGGATCAAGTCGACCGGCACCTCCTACGGCACCGATCAGTCGCGCAAGGAGAGCGGGGTCAGCCCCTATATCGGCGCGGTCTACGACGTGACGCCGCACCTCTCGCTCTATGCGAGCTATACCGGCATCTTCAATCCGCAGAGCGAGATCGACGTCAACCGCGCCAAGCTCGATCCGGCCAAGGGCACCAGCATCGAGGGCGGCATCAAGAGCAACTGGTTCGGCGGCCGGCTCTACGCCACCGCCGCATTGTTCCGCGCCAAGCAGAAGGGCCTCGCCGCATTCGTCGGCGTGCTGCCCAATGGCGACAGCTATTATGAAGGCGAGGACACCACCTCGAAGGGCTTCGAGATCGAGCTCGCCGGCCGCGTCACCGACAATTGGACCCTGAGCGGCGGCTATACGGGCATCGAGATCGAGGACGAAGCGGGCGACAAGACGCGCACCTTCCTGCCCACCAAGTCGCTCAAGCTCGCCACCACTTATACGGTGCCCCAGCTCAACGACCTCCGCCTCGGCGCGCAGGTGCGCTGGCAGAACCAGATCAGCCTCACCGATTCCAACGTGCAGGGTTATGGCCTGGTCACCGGCGACGTGGTGGTGACGCAGAAGAGCTATGCGGTGGTCGATCTGATGGCCGGGATCCGGCTGCTCGATCGCGTGCGCGCGACGGTCAACGTCCGCAATGTCGGCAACGAGAAATATCTCGCCAGCCTGATGTGGGACCAGGCCTATTACGCCGCGCCGCGCAGCGCGAACGTCACGCTCAGCTTCGCCTATTGATCCACATGCCGCCGCCAGGGGGGCTGGTCAGGACTCCCCGTGGCCGCCAAAGGAGCGTCGGAAAGTCGGCATCCGGAGGCGGGAGGCACAGGTGGCGAAAAGGGTTCGACCCGGTGCGATGGCCCCCGCGGCCCCGGCGCTGTTTCGGGACGTCAGGATCCCGGCCCTGTTCGTGGTGCTTTGGAGCACGGGCTTCATCGGCGCGAGGCTCGGGCTCCCGCACGCAGGCCCGCTGACCTTCCTCGCGCTGCGTTATGGTCTCGCGGCCGGGCTGCTCGTGCTGGTCGCGATCGCCACGCGGGCGCCCTGGCCGCGCCGCCCGGCGGAGATCGGCCATTATGCGGTCGCCGGGCTGCTGGTGCACGGGATCTACCTGGGCGGCGTGTTCATCGGCATCTCGCTGGGCGTCGAGGCCGGCGTTTCGGCGCTCATCGTCGGCCTGCAGCCGCTGCTGACGGCCGCGCTCGCGGGCGTGCTGCTCGGCGAGCGCGTGACGCCGCGGCAATGGGCCGGGCTCGCTTTGGGGCTGTCGGGGGTGGCGCTCATCCTGGCCCGCAAGCTCGGCCAGGGCCCCGGCGACACCCTTGGCAGCCTCGCCTGCGTCGCGGCGCTGCTGGGCATCACCGCAGGCACGCTCTACCAGAAGCGCTATTGCGCGCGCATGGACCTGCGCACCGGCAGCGTCGTCCAGTTCGCCGCCGCCGGTGCGGCGACCGCTCCCTTGGCGCTGCTGTTCGAGGACACGCACATCGATTGGAACGGCGAATTCGTCTTCGCCCTGTTCTGGCTCGTGGTCGTCCTCTCGCTGGGCGCGGTCTCGCTGCTCTACCTGCTGATCCGCCGCGGTGCCGCGGCGCAGGTCGCAAGCCTGTTCTTCCTCGTTCCGCCCTGCACCGCGCTGATCGCATGGCCGCTCTTCGGCGAAACCCTGGGCCCTGCGGCCATTGCCGGCATGGGGCTGACGGCCCTGGGCGTGGCGATGGCGAGCCGCGGGCCGAAGCGATCGGATCGCGATCCTGGGGATTGGTGAACGATATTCGCAAATCCGCTTTCATGTGATAGATATTCGCGGCGCGTGAACGCTTTTCGCAAAGCGGTCTAGACCAAGTGAATGTTTTTCGCGGAAATGACGATGAGTGAATGGCCTTCGCAACCGGTGACCGATTTTCGCGGACGGCCGCTTCCCGAACCGGGAACGCCCGTCGGCTATGCGGCACTGATCGAACGCTACGGCCTCCGGCTCCCGCTTCCCGCGCGCCTCGCCGCGATCGCCGAGCGACACCACCCCCAGGCCACCGCCGAATGGCAGATGATGACGCCGCGGCACGCGCCCGAAGCGAGCCTGACGGGCCACCTCACCTTCGCCCTCAGATACGAGGGAATCGACCTCGCGGTGCTCGCGCAGCTCTTCCGGACCGAAGCGCCGGACGCATTCGCGCAGCTCGTGCGCGATGCGCCGACTGGCGGCTTCGCCCGCCGGATCTGGTTTCTCTACGAGTGGATGACCGGCAGCCGGCTCGACGTGCCGGACGCCGGCAAGGTCCGGCTGGTGCCGGTCGTCGATACGGACCTGCAACTCGCGCTCGCCGAAGCCGATCCCTCTCCGCGCCACCGCGTGGCCAACAACCTGCCCGGGACGCCCCAATTCTGCCCGATGGTGCGCAGGACCGACGCGATCCTCGCTTATGAGGCACAGGCATTCGACGCGCGCGCGCGCGCAGTGGTGGGGCGGATCCGCGCGGATCTCGTCGCCCGCGCGGCCGCCTTCCTGCTGCTCGCCGACTCCAAGTCGTCCTTCGCGATCGAGGGGGAGAAGCCTTCAGGGACGCGCGCCGCACGCTGGGGGCAGGCGATCGCGGAAGGCGGATCGCGCCCGCTGAGCCTCGGCGAGTTCGATCGGCTCCAGCGCATCGTCATCGGCGACCAGCGCTTCGTCCGGCTGGGGCTCCGCGAAGAAGGCGGGTTCGTCGGCGTCCACGATCGCGAGACGGGCCTGCCCGTGCCCGATCATGTCAGCGCGCGCGAAGGCGACCTGCGCGATCTCGTCGAGGGCCTGGTCGCCTATTCGGATCGCGCCGTCGCCGGCGGCATGGACCCGGTCGCCGCCGCGGCCGTGCTCGCCTTCGGCTTCGTCTACATTCACCCCTATGTCGACGGGAACGGCCGCCTGCACCGCTGGCTGTTCCACCACGTCCTGGCATCGGCGGGCTTCAACCCGCCGGGCATGGTGTTCCCGATCAGCGCGGTGATCCTGCGCCGGATCGACGCCTACAGGAACACGCTCACTTCCTATTCGGGGCCGCTGCTTCCGTTCATCGAATGGGAGCCGACGCCGGAGGGCAATGTGCGCGTGCTGAACGACACCGCCGACTTCTACCGGTTCTTCGACGCCACCGCGCACGTCGAATTCCTGTACGCATGCGTCCAACGGACCATCGAGGAGGACCTGCCACGCGAGGCCCGCTTCCTCGAGGCCTTCGACCGCTTCAACGAGGCGGTGCAACAGATCGTCGACATGCCCACCGCCCAGGTCGAGCTGCTGCTCAAGTTCCTCGAGCAGAATCAGGGGCGTCTTTCACAGCGCGCCCGAACGCGGGAATTCGAGGCGCTCACGCCCGCCGAAGTCGAGGAGGTGGAAACGATCTACGCCGACGCTTTCGGGAATGGCGAAGGCGAAGGCTCGATGTCGTAAGCGGCGGCCTCGGCCGACCAGGAAGCCTCGTCCCCACAGGCTTGGGGAAATCCAATGCTTCGGGAACTGGCTGGGGCGGGAGGATTCGAACCTCCGAATGACGGTACCAAAAACCGTTGCCTTACCACTTGGCGACGCCCCAACGGGAAGCGGGCTTATAGGGCTTTAGAAAAGCCGTTCAACCCAGCCGTGCGGATCGGGCGCGGTTCCGCGCTGGATCGCCACGAGCTGCTGGCGGAGCTGCTCGGTAAGCATGCCCGGGCCGCCGTTGCCGATCGCGAAATCGAAGCCGCGGCCGCGGACACGCCCGATCGGCGTGACCACAGCGGCAGTGCCGCAGGCAAAGGCTTCGCGCAGGCGGCCGCTGGCGGCATCCGCCTTCCATTCGTCAAGGCTGTAGCGCTCCTCGCGCACCGCGATCCCCGAATCGCGGGCGAGCGTCAGCAGCGATTCGCGCGTGATGCCGGGAAGGATCGTGCCGGTGAGCGGCGGGGTCTGGATCGAGCCGTCCTCGAAGACGAAGAACACGTTCATGCCGCCCAGCTCCTCGACATAGCGGTTCTCGGCCGCGTCGAGGAAGACGACCTGGTCGCATTCATGGCCGATCGCCTCGGCCTGGGCGACGAGACTGGCGGCATAGTTGCCGCCGCACTTGGCGGCGCCGGTGCCGCCTGGCGCAGCGCGGGTGTAATGCTCCGAGACCCAGAGCGTCACCGAGGGCGCGCCGCCCTTGAAATAGGCGCCCGCCGGCGAGGCGATCACCATGTAGAGATATTCCTGCGCCGGCCGCACGCCGAGGAAGGTCTCGCTCGCGAACATGAAGGGGCGCAGATAGAGCGAGGCGCCCTCGCCTTCCGGGATCCAGTCGCGGTCGGTGCGCACCAGTTCGCGGATCGAGGAGAGGAACAGTTCCTCGGGCAGCGGCGGCATCGCCATGCGCTCGGCCGATTCGGCGAAGCGCCGGGCATTGGCGTCGGCGCGGAACAAGGTCGCGCCGCCATCGGGCATGCGATAGGCCTTGAGGCCCTCGAAGATCTCCTGCGCATAATGGAGCACCGCGCAGGCGGGATCGAGCTGGATCGGACGGCGCGGCTCGATGCGGGCGTCGTGCCAGCCCTTGTCGGCGCTGTAGCGGATCACCGCCATGTGATCGGTGAAGATCTTGCCGAAGCCGGGATTGGCGAGGAGCGCGGCACGGTCGGCCACGGCCACCGGATTGGTGTGCGCCTCGAACTCGAAATCCAGGATCGTCGCGTCTTCCATTGCACCCTTCCCGTGACCGCCGACCGACTCCGGCCAGATCGGCTTGCGGACGACTAGGCCGCAGGGCTAGAATGGTCAACATGGCTGCCCCAATTCCTGCATCGCCGCTCTTCCTCCGCGAGCCCGAGATCCGCCGCGGCATCGAATTGCTCTATTTCGGCTATGCGAACCTCACCCGCTCGATCGACGCGGGGCTCGCCAAGCAGGGCCTTGGCCGCGCGCACCACCGCGCGCTCTACTTCATCGCGCGCCAGCCCGACCTGACGGTGAGCGAATTGCTCGCGATCCTCGGCATCACCAAGCAGTCGCTCGGGCGCGTGCTCGGCGAGCTTTCCGACCGCGGCATGGTCGAGACGCGGACCGGCGACCGTGACCGGCGGCAACGGTTGCTGCGGCTCACCCCGGCGGGCGCCGCGCTCGAATCCGAGCTGTTCGACGCACTGCGCGAGAAGATGTCCGCGGCCTATTCGAGCGCGGGCCAGGGCGCGGTCGGCGGGTTTTGGGCGGTGCTCGAGGGGCTGATGCCCGAGAGCGAGCGGAACAGCGTCTCGGGGCGGTAGGGACTCCTCTTTCCGTTCGCCCTGAGCTTGTCGAAGGGCCGTCGTTACTTCGCGTCCAGACCAAGAAGAACGGTGCTTCGACAAGCTCAGCACGAACGGTGGGAAACTGGCGAGCGGTGGCAATCAGTCGCCCCTTCCCCACCTAACTCACGCGACCTTGAAGCCTTCCTTGTTCATCGCCAGCGTCAGCGCCTTGTTCTTCTCCTCGGAGAGCTGCGAGCGGAGCATCGGGAAGAGGTGCATCTCCTCCTCCTGCATGTGCTTCTCGATGTCGGCGCGGAATTCGCGGATCTTGGCGATCCAGTCGGGCGAGGCGACGGGCGTGTTCTCCAGCTCGTAGAGATACTGCTTCACATAGCCGTGCTCCTTGGTGAGGGCATCGGCGGCCTCGCGCTGGCCGATCTCGCGCAGCGCGGGGTAGATCACATTCTCCTCCTCGACCGCATGCTTGAGCAGCGCGTGCTTCAGGTGCGAGAGCAGCATTCCGCGTTTGACGGTGTTGTGCTCGTCGGTCGCCTCGATCGTGTCGAACGTCTTGAGCGCCGCCTGGTGCTCGACGACCAGCGCCTCGTCCCAATTGCCCGCGAGCGCGCTCGGCGCCTGGAGCGCGGCCTTGCGCCCGAACATCGCGAGGATGCCGAGCGCCGCGCCGCCGGCCACGGCGCCGGCGACCATGCCCAGATTGGTGCCGCCCTTCGCGGGAGCCGAGCCCGTGAACCGTCCCTTGCTGTCACGCGTGGCCGTGGTCGTCGCCATTACCGCCTCCATCAGTGCCTGAGTCGGAAGCAAAACAAACCGGCGCGGCGGGCGTTCCGAACGCGCCGTCATCCCGGCGCAAGCCGGGACGGCGAATTCAGCGCCGCGCCTCGGCGGCCATCTCGGCATTGCGGCGGGCGGAGGCGGCGAGCGTCTCGCGCAGCAACGCCTTGAGGGCGTCGTCGCGGTCGAGGACGTTGAGCCCCTGGCGGGTCGAGCCGCCGGGGCTGGCGACGCGATCGGCGAGGACCGAAGGCGACGCATCGGCCTGCGCGGCGAGCAGGCCCGAGCCCTCCACCGTCGCGATCGCGAGCCGCTGGGCCTGGTCCGCGGGCAGGCCGAGCGCGGCGCCCGCCTCCGCCAGCGCGTCGATGAAGCGATAGACGAAGCCGGGGCCGCAGCCGGACAAAGCGGTGACAGCGTCGAACAGGCTCTCCTCGGCGATCCACTCGACGAGGCCGAGCGGCGCCATCAGCGCGTCGACGCCGGGCGCGCGCGTGCCGTGGAGCGCCACCACACCCTTGCCGAGCGCGACCGGCAGATTGGGCATGGCACGGACGATCGCGTGGCCGGGAAAGCGCGCGGCGAGCGTCGCGACGTCGACGCCGGCGAGGATGGAGATCAGTCCATAATCGCCGGGCGGAGGCGCCGGAATCTCGTCCAGCTGCTGCGGCTTCATGCCGAGCTGGATGAAATCGGGCGCGGGCTCGGCGGGGAAGGTCCTGCCCTGCCGCACGCCTTCGGGCAGTTCGCGATTCCGGCGGTTGACGACGAAGACATTTTCGGGCGCGACCACGCCGCTCGCGATCCATTGGCGGAGCATCGCCCCGCCCATGTTGCCGCAGCCGACCAGCCAGAGCCGCAGCGGCCCAGGCTTGCTCACGCCTCGCCCTGCGTCTCGATCAGCGCGGAGGCGAGTGCGTCCTGCGGAGTCTTGCCTCCCCAGAGCACGAACTGGAAGACGGGATAGAAGCGCTCGCACTCGTCGATCGCGCTCTCGACCAGCAATTCGGCCTGGTTGAGCGTCAGCGTCGGCTCGCCCGCGCCGTCGATCATCGCGGCGTGACGGAAGAGCAGGATCCCGCTCGCCGACCAGAGCTCGAAATGGCCGATCCAGAGCTGCTCGTTGACCAGCCCGATCGTCTCGTAGACCGCCGCGCGGCGCTCGTCCGAGACGCGGATGTCGGGGAAAGCGAGAAACTGGAGGACGCCATCGTCCTCGCGCCAGATCGCGCGCAGCTCATATTCGGTCCAGCTGCCCTTGAACTTGGCGACGATCTCGTCGTCCTCGCGCTCGAACGTCCAGTTATGCGCCGCGAAGTAATTCTCGAGCATGTCGATCGGCGCGGCGTCGTCGCGGTCGAATTCGGCCTCGTCCAACATCCTTACCTCCACACGCCGGGATTGGCTGAACGGAATCCTGCCAATCGTGTTCCGGAGGCACAAGCGCGCGGTTCGCAACCCTGTCGAAAAGCTGTGGACAAGCGGTCGTTAACCGGTTGGCTCAAGCGCCGGCCTTCGGGGCCTTGGGCGCCCTGGCGGGCTTGGTGGCGGTCTGCCCGAGCTGCGCCTCGAGCGCGTCGATCCGCGCCTTGAGCGCATCATTCTCGTCGCGCGCCGCCACGGCCATCGCCTTGACCGCTTCGAACTCGTCGCGCGCGACGAAATCGAGCCCGCCGATCCATTCGCGCGCACGCTCGCGCGCGGCGCTCTCGGTCTCGCGCGCCATCCCGGCGACGGTGCCCGCCGCGCCGTTCACGAACTTGACGAAATCGTCGAACAGGCGGTTGTCGGTCTGCATCTCGAACTCTTCCCAAAAACGAACTTCAACGTATCTCTATCTGGTCAACCGTCCGCGAAGGTACAAGGCTTTCGGCGTTCGGATTGAGCGCATCGATCTGGTACAGCAGCGCGAAGGCGAAGCCCAGCCACGCCAGATACGGAACGAGCAACAACCCGGCGACCGCGCGCACCCGCCAGAACAGCGCGATGGTGATCAGCACCAGCACGAGGAGCGCGCCGATCATCAGCAAAGCGGTATCGATCTTGTGCAGCCCGAAGAAGATCGGCGTCCAGGCGAGGTTGACCGCGAGCTGGACGACGAAGGCCAGCAGCGCGATCCCGCGCCCGCGCGAGCCGCGCGCGTTGATCACCATCGCCAGCGCGAGTCCCATCAGCGCATAGAGGATCGTCCAGGCGACCGCGAACGCCAAGCCGGACGGCATGATCTCGGGCTTCGCGAGTTGGACGAACCAGGGATTCTCGTCGCCGCTGGGAGCTAGCTTTCCCGAAGCGAAACCGAGCAGCAGCATGAGCGGGACCGTCACCATCGCCCAGCGGAAATATGCGAGGCGCAACTGACCCTTGGACGCGATCTCTCTCAACCCGGCTCTCCCTTTTCCGGCGCGTGGAAACACCCGCCGTCCCCCAATGATCTCCAGGTTGAGGGCCCGTTCAAGCCATTGTTCCGGCTAACGGACCAGCCCCCTCTTCGTCATCCCCGCGAAAGCGGGGACCCATCTCCGACACTATCCACGAGCGCACCCGTGCATTCTGCCGCCCGCGCAGGAGATGGGTCCCCGCTTTCGCGGGGATGACGGGTCTTGAATATGGAAGTCCCACCTAATCCAAAGAATGCGCAGTCGCAAAGATGCTCGATCAACCACGCTCCGCCCCGATCAGGAACTCGACATTGCCCTCGGGCCCGGTGATCGGGCTCTGCGTGATGCCGAGCACGCGCCAGCCCTGCGCGGCGACCCATTCGGCGACTTCGCGGCAGACGCGTTCGTGGACCTGGGCATCGCGCACCACCCCGCCCTTGCCGACTTCCTCGCGCCCCGCCTCGAACTGCGGCTTGATCAGCGCTGCCAGCCGCGCCTGCGGCTTGGCGAAGCGGAACGGCACCTCGAGCACCTTGGCCAGGCCGATGAAGCTGGCGTCGCAGACGATGAGGTCGACCTGCTCGGGGATGTGCGCGTCGGTGAGGATGCGTGCGCTGGTCTGTTCGTGGACGATCACCCGCGGGTCCTGGCGGAGCTTCCAGGCGAGCTGGTTGGTGCCGCTGTCGACGGCATAGACGCGCGCCGCGCCGCGGGTGAGCAGAACGTCGGTGAAGCCCCCGGTCGACGAGCCGACGTCGATCGCCACCGCGCCCGTCACGCCCCAGCCGAAATGATCGAGCGCATGCGCGAGCTTGATCCCGCCGCGCGACACCCAGGGATGATCGCGCCCGCGCACGTCGAGCGCCGCATCCTCCGCAAGCTGCTGGCCCGGCTTGTCGACCTTGCGATCGCCCGAGAAGACGAGCCCCGCCATGATCAGCGCCTGCGCGCGGGTGCGGCTCTCGGCCAGCCCCCGGTCGACGAGCATCTGATCAGCGCGCTGCTTGGCCATGCGCGCGCTTTAGGCGCGCAGATGGCCTCGCCGCAACCGCTCCGAATATAAAGGCAGTAGCAAAGAAGTAACGAGTGATGCACAAATCCCTGCCTACCATTCGGCATCAACTTCGGGGGAGGTTCGCCGTGACGCCAAGTTCAGCATGCATCGCGCTCGTGCAGCAATTCGAAGGCTGCGCGAAGAAACAGGCCGACGGGACTTTCGCGGCCTATCCCGATCCGGGAACGGGTGGCGATCCCTGGACGATCGGCTGGGGAACGACAGGCCCCGACATCAAGTCTGGCCTGGTCTGGACTCAGCAGCAATGCGACGATCGTTTCGAGCGGGACATCACCAATTTCGCCACCCGGGTGGCGGACGCGATCGGTACGGCGCCGACGACCCAGCACCAGTTCGATGCGATGGTGAGCTTCGCGTACAATGTCGGCGTCGCCAATCTCGCCAACAGCACCCTGCTCAAGCTCCACAAGGCAGGCAACTTCACAGGCGCGCAGCAGCAATTCACGTTATGGGACAGGGCGGCGGGCAAGGTCCTGCCCGGGCTGCTACGGCGACGCACCGCCGAGGCCGCGCTATACGGAAGTTAAGTTGCACCAAACGCAAGGGCCACATGACAGAGGCACAATTGCCGATCCCATCTTGTGCCGACCGATTCCCAACGTTCATGATCACCCAATGATGGCCATGTCGATGTTATTGGTAGATTTGTTTCGAAGACAGAACAATTATAGAAATAAATCAGAAACATTCCTCATTGTCGACAATTTACTACGAGTTAAGCTTGTCATCCACTTGTCACTCTCGACCAATTCCGTCACAATTGTCGCAGATGGGGAAGGGATCGTCGATGGGAGCGCAGGCGACACTATCCAGAGAGCAATTGTTGCGGCTGATGCAGTTGGTGGATGCGGTCGCTTCCCGGCGCGGACTGGACCGCGACTCGGTGATCGCCTTTCTCGAGGACGCGGCGGCAGCGGGCATGAACCGCCCCTCCTACAAATCGGTGACGCAGTTCGCGGCGGGGATGCGCGCGATCCGGCTGCGCCGCAACGACACGCTCGGGACGCCGTTATTCCGCGATCCCGCCTGGGACATGCTGCTCGACCTGATGGTGGCGGACGACGAAGTCCGGTCGGTATCGGTATCGGGGCTGTGCCACGCCTCGGGCGTACCGACGACGACGGCGCTGCGCCATTTCGAGCGGCTGGAGACGCTGGGGCTGCTCGCGCGGACCCCGGATCCGCGGGACAAAAGGCGCTTCTGGGTGAAGGGAACGCCCGGCACGCTGGAGCGGGTGCGCGAGATCGTCGCGCGACTGCAGGCCGAGGCCTGAGGCAGCACCCAAACGGCGCAACCTTCACGCCGCCCGTGCATTCCCCTGACATCAGATGTTCACGGGAGAACAGAAATGCGCGCCATCCTCTTGGGATTGCTGGCCGCGACCACTGCGACCGGCTGCATGGACACCGGCTATGGCCCCGAGTCGAGCTATTCGGGCTATCGCAGCTATGACTGGAACCGCCCCGACCCCGCGTACGGCGGCTATTATGCCGATCGCTATTACCGTGACGACCGCAGCTATCGCGAACGCCGCCTGTCACGGCAGGAGCGCGTCTATCGCGGGCAGGACGGACGCTATTATTGCCGCCGCTCGGACGGGACGACCGGGCTGATCGTCGGCGGCGTGGCCGGCGGGATCCTCGGCAACATCATCGCGCCGGGCGGATCGGAGCTGCTAGGCACCGCGCTCGGCGCGGCCGCCGGCGCCGCGGCGGGTGCCGCGATCGACAAGGACGACGTCCGCTGCCGTTGACTTGCCGGCACGCGGCGGCAGGCTAGCCGCCGCGTGCCCATGAACCGAGGGGGACATATGACGACTCGTACCGCTACCGCCCGCTACGAAGGCTTCGGCAAGGACGGAAAGGGCCGGCTCGACACGCCTTCGGGCGTGCTCGACGCGACACCGTACAGCTTCAACACGCGCTTCGGCGACGAGAAGGGAACCAATCCCGAAGAGCTGATCGCAGCGGCGCATGCCGGCTGCTTCACCATGGCGCTGAGCTTCGCGCTCGCCCGGGCGGGGTTCAGCGCGGGCAGCCTCGAGACGATTGCGGCGGTCAAGCTCGAGCAGCAGGAGGAGGGGTTCGCGATCACCCGGTCGGACCTGACGCTCAAGGCCGAGGTGCCGGGAATCTCGCCCGAGCAGTTCGACGAGCTCGCCGCCGGCGCCAAGGCCAATTGCCCGGTGTCGAAGCTGCTCAATGCCGAAGTCACGCTCACCCATACGCTAGCCTGAGGGGTTATTGCGGCAATACCCATTTATTGACTGGGGAATCGGCTGGCGAGACTCGCCGGAGCGGATTAGGATCGCCCGGTAGCTGATGGAGTGCGTCATGGCGACTGCGCTGACCCTGCCCGCGAATCTCTCGCTCGTCGAAATCTCGGCGGCTGCCTCGGCGCCGTGGCGGCATCTGTTCGCGACGCCGGCGCACACGCACATCCCCTATCGCGCGGGGACGCGCGCCGAGCGCAACCTGCTCGGCGCGCGGCTCGATGCGGCGGTGACGCATGCCGAGGGAGCGGTTTTGCTCGTGGCGCAGGGCGCGAGCTGCTTCGCGACCGCCTGGTGGGCGCGGCTGTCGCCCGCTTCCTATGTCTCGCGCGTATCGGGGGCACTTTTCTTCGATCCGATCGAGGAAGAGGGCGAGAATGTCGACACCTTGCTCGACACCTTCGCCTCCCCCCGCACCCGCCTCCCCTTCCCCTCGATCGTGCTGGGGGGCGAGGACAAGCGCTCGGTGCTGGCGACGCGCGTGCGTGCGCTCGCCGAGGGCTGGGGCAGCGGTATGGTCGCCGCATCGCGGAGCGACGCCTCGGGGCCCATGCGGCGGACCCGGGGCATCATCGAGCGCTTCACCGCAGGCGTGGTCGCACGCGAGGTGCGGACCGGGCGGGCGCTGATCGGACGGGTCCGCGCCGTTTAGTCGCCCCGCGGGCTCAATGCTCGCGGAACGAGGACCAGAAGCTACCGAGCAACGGCTCGAGCGCATAATCGAGCGCGGTGCGTTTGCGCAGCGGGATCAGGATCTGGACGGGCATGCCGGCGCGGAGCGCGAAGTCGCTGCCGCGGACGCCCTGGATCAGCTGGATCTGATCGCGCGGCACGGTGATCTCGCCGGTGAAATAGCTCAGCCCACTCTTCTCGTCGACGAAGCTGTCCGCCGAGAGACGCGTCAGGCGGCCCTCGAGATTGGGCAGGTTGCGCTCGTGCAGCCCGGCGAACTTGACCAAGGTGTGCTGACCGACGGTGAGATCGTCGGCATCCTCGGGGGCGATGCGCGCCTGGATGAGCAACGGCGTCCGCTCGGGAACGACATCCATCAGCTTCTGCCCGGGCGCGACGACGCCGCCAGGGGTGAACACCGACATGCCGACCACCGCGCCGGTCGCGGGGGCGCGGATCGCAGTGCGCTCGAGCTGGTCGCGCGCGGCGGTCCAGCGCGGCAGGATCTCGCCCAGCCGGGTCTCGACGTCGCGGAGATCGGCGGCGGTGCGCTCGCGGAAGCTGCGCTCGGCCTCAAGCACCTGGATCTCGTTCTCGCGCGCGGCGCCGCGGGTCTGCGCGACGCTGGCGCTGTACTGGCCGCGGCGGCCCTGCAGCTCGGCGCGCGCGCGTTCGAGCTCGCGCATGCGGGTCGCCGAGACGAAGCCCTTGTCGGCGACGGGCCTGAGTGCGGCGATCTGCTCCTCGATCAGCCGGAGCTGCTCGCCGGCAGACACTTCCTGCTCGCCATAACCGCGCCCCTGCTCGCCCGATTGGGCGACGCGCTGGCCGAGCGCGCCGCGCTGCGCCGCCAGCACCGAGGTACGCGCCTGAAGCTCGGTCTGCTGCAGCCGCATCGCCAGCGCCGCCTCGTCGCGGTCCTCGGGCGAAAGCGAGGCGAATTCCTTGGGCGGCGTGATCTGGCTGCGGCCGAGTTGCTCGGCCTCGAGCCGCGCGCGCTGGGCGAGCAGCCGGATCGCCTGCGAGGCGAGCGCACGTTCCTGCGCCTGGACCTCGGCGGCGGCGAGCTGCATCAGCAGCTGCCCGCGCTCGACCCGCTGGCCCTCATGCACATAGATCTTCCCCACCACGCCGCCGTCGCGGTGCTGGACCGCCTGGCGCTGGCCCGAGACCACCAAGGTGCCGGTCGCGTAAGCGGCGGCGTCGAGCCGCGCGAACATCGCCCAGCCGAGGAAAACGACGAAGAACAGGGCCGCGATCACCGCGCCGATGCGGATGTCGCCGCGCGGGTCAGCACCGGGAGGCGCGGACGCCGGGAGCGCCGGCGTGCCCGGCGACAGGAGGATGGGCGCGCTCATGCGCCGCCCACCTGCGCCGAAGGCGGCGCGACGCGGCGCAGATTGGGCGGCGCGATCTTGGGCAAAACCTCGTCGCGCGGGCCGTAAAGCTCGACGCGGCCGTCGCGCAGCACCAGCATCTTGTCGATCACCGGCAGGATGCCGAGCTTGTGCGAGACGATCAGCACCGTGTGCCCTTCGGCCTTGAGCGCAGCGAGCGCCGCGACGAGCGCGGCATCGCCTTCGGAGTCGAGATGGGCATTGGGCTCGTCGAGGACCAGGATGCGCGGATCGCCATAGACCGCGCGGGCGAGCGCGATCCGTTGCGCCTGGCCCGCCGAGACGCCGCGCCCGCCGAGCTTGAGCTGATGGTCATAGCCGCCCGGCAGCCGCCGGATCAGCGCATCGGCGCCGACCTTGCCCGCCGCAGCGACCACCGCGGCGTCGATCGTCGCGCGATCCTCGCCCAGTTCGCCGGCGAAGCGCGCGATATTCTCCGCGACCGAGCCCGCGAACAGCGCTGAATCCTGCGGCAGATAGCCGATATGCCGCGCCAGCTCCTCCGGGTCCCAGTCGCGCGTGTCGGCGCCGTCGAGCCGGATCGTGCCGCGGTCGGGCGCGAGCGCGCCGGCGATCGTACGGACCAGGGTCGACTTGCCCGCACCGCTGGGGCCGACGATCGCAATGACCTCGCCCGGCGCGATCTGCAGCGAGACGGCGTTTAGGATCGCGCCGTCACGCGCCTCGTTGAGGACGGTCACGCCCTCCAGCGCGATGCCGCCCTGCGGCGCCGGCAGGCGCGTCGGCGCGGGCTGGGCGACGGTGCCCTCGAGCAGCGCGTCGAGATTGCGATAGCTCTGCTGCGCCTGGACGATCGTCTTCCACGTGCCGATCAATTGCTCGATCGGCGCCAGCGCGCGCGCGATCAGGAACGAAGCGGCGAAGATCGCGCCGCCGGAAATCAGATTGTCGACCGCGAGCAGCGCGCCGAGCCCTAACGCGAGCGACTGGAGCGCGAGGCGCGTGAACTTGGTCGCGGTCAGATAGCTGCCCGCAGCGAAGCTCGCCTCGGTCTGCGCGGCGAGCATCGCCTCGCGCTGGCGCAGCTGGCGGGCGACCACCGCGCGACGCATCCCGAGCGCGCGGATGCTGTCGCTCGACCCGAGCAGGGCGTCCTGGTTGGCATAGGAAGCGCTCGCGATCATCTGGGCGCGATCCAGCTGGCTGCGCGTCGCGCGCTCGTTCGCCCAGGCGATCAGCGGCAGGATCGCGCAGCCGAGGATGGCGACGGCGCCGATCCAGGGATGCACGAGGAAGCAGACGAGGATGTAGATCGGCACCCAGGGCGCATCGAACAAAGCGAGGATGCCCGGGCCGGTGAGCGTGCCGCGCATCACGTCGAACTCGCGGAGCGCCTGCCGCGCCACCGGCAGGTCCGGCCGGCCGAGCGTGGCGTCGAGGATCAGCGGCGCGAGCGCGGCATCGAGCTGGACGCCCGCGCGCACCAGCAGCCGGGTGCGGACGCGATCGAGCAGCGACAGCGTCGCCAGCGCGAAGAGCAGGACCATGGTGAGGAAGAGGAGCGTCTGCAGCCCCCGCGTCGGCACGACGCGGTCATAGACCTGCAGCATGTACAGCGTCGGCACGATGTAGAGCAGGTTGACCAGCGCGCTGAACGCGGCGGCCGCCACGAAGTGCTGGCGGCACAGGGCGAGCGCGGCGCGCAGGGCGCCCAGGGGCCGCTCAGCGCGCAAGTGTCCAGCTCCCGAAAAACAGCGCTGCGCGGCCCGGGGGGACGCGCAGCGCGATCTGGATTGTCTTCAGTCTGTGATGCAAATCGTCAGAACCCGTGGCCGAAATCCACCAGCTTCTGACTGCCGCCGAACCAATCGTCGAAGACATCGCCGATGTCGTCGAGAAGGCCGCCGAGGCCGGGCTGGTGATCCGAGTAATAATCGGGTGCGCCGTACTTGACCAGCGTGGCGTCGCTGACACCGAGCAGGGTGACGCTGCTGCCCCAGCTCAGCGTGAGCGTCAGATCCTTGACGCCGTCGCGATTGACGTCCTGCACCCGGGTGCGGGTCACCGAGACGCCGTCGTCGAGGATGATCTGATCCTCGGCGGTGTTGAAGTCGGCGATCGTATTGCTGCCCTCGAGCCGGCCGAAATGGAAGTTGTCGGCACCGGCCCCGCCCCAGAGCGTGTCGTCGCCCAGGCCGCCGAACAGGATGTCGCGGCCGTTGCCGCCGCGCAGCGTATCGTTGCCGAGATCGCCGAACAGCACGTCGTTGCCGTCGCCGCCGTCGAGCTTGTCGTTACCGATCCCGCCGTTGAGCCAGTCATGCCCGCCCAGGCCGTTGAGCGTATCGTGGCCGATGCCGCCCGACAGCCGGTCCTCGCCCGCCGTGCCGTTGATCGTGTCCGAGAAGATCGTGCCGTTGCGGGTGACTCCGTCGGCCACGCCGGTGACGGTCACCGCGACGGTCGCGGTGCTGGTGAGGCCGCCCACGTCGGTGACGGTGTAGCTGAAGTGATCGACCTGGGTGGCGCCGGGGGCGAGCGCGTCGAACGCGTCGGCATCGGCGACATATTGGAGCGTCTGGGTGGCGGCGTCGAAGATCACGCTGCCCAGGGTCGCGCCGGTATCGACAGCGCTGATCGCGAGGGTCTGGCCGGCATCGGGATCGGAATCGTTGCCGAGCAGGGTCGCCCAGAGATTGGCGGTCGTCGCGTCCTCGTTGACCGCCACCGCGTCGCCGGTTGCCGTCGGCGCCTCGTTGACGTCGGAGACCACGATGGTGAAGCCCTGCTGGGTGCTGAGCCCGCCGCTGTCGGTCACCTTGGCGATCACCGCATAGGATGCGACCGCCTCATGGTCGAGCGGCGCGGTGGTGGTGATCACGCCGGTCGCCGCGTCGATGACGAACAGCCCGCCGGCATCGTCGACCAGCGCGTAGGTGAGCGTGTCGTTGGCCGTATCGGTCGCCGAGACGGTACCGACCACGGTGCCCGCGGGCAGGTTCTCGGCGACGCTCGCATTGCTGAGCGCGACGTCCTGCGGCGCGGCGCCGAGGCGCAGCACGGCGACCTGCGAATCGTGATCGGTGCCACGCTCGCCGCTGAATTCGGCGTTGAGATGCACCGCGTCGTACTGCGCATTGCCGACCAGCCCGCCGGTGACGAGGATGTTGTCGATCAGCTGGGCATTGCCGCCGAACATGTAGCTGTAGCGCTCTTCCTCGGGGAGCAAAGTGGCGAGGTTGGTGAACACGCCGCCCTGGGCCGGATCGGTGAGCTGGGTCTGCGCCTGCTCGAAATAGAAGCCGTTCCAGTCGCCAAGCACCGCGATGTTCATCGCCGGATCGTCGGCGAGATGCGCCTCGACATAGGCCTTCACCCCCGCCGCCTGCGCGGTGCGCGCGGCGTCGCCGGCGTCGCTCGCAGGCTGGTTGTCGCCCCAGAGCGGCTCGCTTCCGAGACGCGAGGTGAGGTGGACGTTGATCGTGGTGATCGTCTGCCCGGCGAATGCGAACTGCGCGACGAGCGGCTTGCGGGTGCCGTTATAGGCGGTGCCCTCGATCAGCTCGGCGCTGCCCTCTACATAGGAGACGCGGTCGATGTTGTAGAAATAGCCGTTGCGGATGTTGCCGCCGCCCTCGCCACCGGTCGATCCCGCGGTAGTGGGTGCGATCTCGACATAGGCGTAGCGCAGGCCCGATTCGGCGTAGATCGCGTCGATCAGCCCCTGCGCGGTGACGGTGCCCGAAAGGTCCGAACCCGAACCGGTGCCGTCGGCGTCCTGGATCTCCTGCGCGGCGATGATGTCCGGCGCGCCGAGATTGTAGACGATGTCGCTCGCGAGGATATCGAACTTGTTGTCCGACGCGTCGAGATTCTCGAGATTGTAGGTCGCGATCGAGAGGTTGTTGGCGTCGCCGTGGAGTGCGGTCTCTTCGCGGACCAGCGTGGTGTCGTTGGTGAGCGTGACCGCCTCCGTGACGATCACTTCGTAATTCTCGAACGAATAGTTCACCACGCCGGTGACGCTGCTCAGCTGGTCGCCGATCGTGTAGCCCGGCGCGAACCCTGCGAAGACGCCGCTGTCGTCGTCGATCTGGATCTTCTCGGGATTGTAGTCGGCAACGCCCTGGCTGCCCGGCGAGATGGTGATGCCGCCGCGATCATTGACCCCGGTCGCGCCGTTGCCGTGCGAGGCGACCACGTCGGTCTCGCCGAACTCGTTGGTGTTCGACACCGCCTGCGGCGTGTCGATCGTGACGCGCATGCCCTCTAGCGATTCCCAGAAGTCGATGCCGTCGGTGGCGGGATCGTAGCTGGTGAGGCCGTCATTATCGATCGCCTCGGCGGGCGGAAGCACCCCGCCCGCGCCGATCACGACCGCGGTCGGCAGCGCGTTGCCGTGGCTCTCGACGGTGACCGTCGGCGCGACGATCTCGGTGAGGCTGAGGCTCGCGGTGCTGCCCTGGAACTCGGCGACGGTGCCGCGCACCGACACGCCGTCGCCCACCGCGACGCCCGGGGCGGTGGTGGTGAAGACGAAGACCGCATCGGAAGTCGCGGCGTCGCCGTCGCCCACGGCCGACTGGAGATAGAAACCGTTGGTGTCGACCGCGGTGACTACGCCGGTGGTGATCACGACCTGGTTGGCATAGGCCGAGGCATGGCCCGCGCCCTGGATCTGGCTGATCGTCAGCTCGATCGGATCGTCGTTGGTGATCGTGCCGGTCGCGGCGGCATCGTCGACCACGACATTGCCGGTGGTCGCGCCGAGGCTGACCGACAGCGTCTCGTTGGGCTCGCCGACGAGATCGCCGTTGACGGCAACGACGATCTGCTTGGCGAATTCGCCGGGGGCGAAGTTGAGCGTGCCCGAGAGCACCGCGCCGGGAACGAGATCGGCGAGCGTCGCGGTGCCGTCGAGGTTGACATTGTAGTCGACGGTCGCGGCGAGCGCGGTGCCGCCGGCGCGGTTGACGGTGAAGACGAGGTTGGTGGTGCCGCTATCGCCTTCGACGACCTTGGCGTCGCCGATGCGGAGATGGCCGGTTCCGGTCGCCGAGAGGAAGGACTGGCCGTCGTTGAGCGAGCCGAAGCTGTCGTCCGAGGCATCGGCCCAGGCGAAGTCGGCGGCGCTCGAGCCGCTGCCCTTGAGCTGGAGCGACAGGCCGGCGGCAGGCGCGGGCTCCTCGCTCACGCCGATATCGGTGCTGGTCACGCCGCCCGCGGGGGTGCCCGCCGCGGCGGTGAAGCTGCCCTCGTAGGAGAGCAACTGGACCACGCTGCCGTCGGGCGCGATCAGCGCCACGCCGTCGGCGGCGCCGTTCTGGATGTTGGCGCGCAGGAAGCCGAGCGCGCCGAAGCCGTTCGATTCGTCGTCGATCACGCCCGAGAGGTTGAGCGTGTCGTAGACCGGGGCGGCGCCGGGGACGTTCGAGCCGTTGTAGAAGACGAGCTTGTAGCCGCTGAGGTCGGTCCCCGCAGTGCCGGCGATCTCGATCGCCTCGCCGGCATCGGTGCTCGCATTGTCGTAGTGGATCTCGTTGATGAAGACATTGGCCGGCGGCGCGGGCGGTGCGGCATCGTCGTTGGTGATCGTGCCGGTCGCGGTCGCGTCGCCCAGCGCGACGCCGCCCTGCGGGGCGCTGAGCGTGACAGTGAAGGTATCGTTCGATTCGAACGCGGTGTCGCCCTGCACCGGCAGGCGGATCTCGGCGGTGGTGGCGCCATCGGCGAAGCTCACCGTTCCGGTCGCAGTGAAGGCGGCGCCGAAGTCGGCCGCGTCGGCGCTGCCGAAGGTCACCGTCCAGCTCGCCGAGACCGCGCCCGCGCTGCCGTCGGCGCGCGTGACGGTGAAGACGATATCGTGCGTGCCGCTGTCGCCCTCAGCGGTGGTCGCGTCGGCCAGGTTGAGCGTGCCCGGCTGGGGCGGCACGACGCCGCCGAAGCTCTGCCCGGCATTGACGCCGCCCGGCGTGTCGTCGGCGATCAGTGCCCAGCTGAAGTCCGCCGCGGCGGTGCCGCTGCCGACGAGGCCGATCGAAGTGCCGCTGGCCGTCCCGGTTTCGGATACGCCGACATCGACGCTGGTCATGCCCGCGGCGGGACCGCTGGCGGCGACGAAGCTGCCTTCCCAGCTGAGGAACTGCACGACGTTGCCGCCCGCATCGACCAGCGCGATCCCGTCGGGCGCGCCGTTCTGGATACCGTCGACCGGATAGGCCACGCGGATCGTGCCGAAGCCGTTCTGCTGGTTGGCGAGCGTCTCGGTGAGGGTGATGGTGCTGTAGGGCGCGCGCGACGTCGCCGCGCCATTGTAGAGGACGATCTTCCAGCCCGTCAGATCGGTGCCCGCGGCGCCCGCGATCTCGACGAATTCGCCGGTATCGCCACCCGCATTGTCGTAATGAATTTCGTTGATGAACGCGGGAGCTGGCATGGCTGGTCCTTCATTGAGCCGCGGGCGCGGCCATCGGGCGAAGACGGGAAAACAGGTGCCGGGAACGAATCCCGACGCTGTGCCCCGCTAGGGCGCGATCATGACAGCAACGTTGCGCGGCTCAAGCCACCTGTACCGGGATCGGACAGTTCCGTGGATAATCCGTGTGGATAATCCGCATCTTGCGGCCGAACGGGACGCCAGGGTGGCTCGATCGTCTCGCGACGAAGGCCGACCTTGATACGACGAGCATCTTCGCGGAGGCCGGACGGCAAAAAGCCCCCGTGGTGAGCGGGGGCTGTGTGTGGTGGTATGTGGAGCGCCTTGTCAGGCTGATCTTCGCGCGGCGAAGGCGGCCTTGCCGGCGGCGCATCACTTGGCGATGTCGCCGATACGGAGCTTCGCTGCGAGTTCGTCGAAGCCGGCTGGGTCGAAACTGTTGCCATAGCAATCGAAGTGCCAGCTTGTCGCTTCCTGGTGCCCGGGGTGCCCGGAGTCAGCGATGGCGTCGACGAAGTTTTCGAACCCCGGCATGCCGCCGACATCCTCGGGCGGCGCGCGGCGGGCACCGTCGACATAGCGCGGATATTTCACGCCCGGCTGCCCGTCCTCGACAGCTTCGACGGTGATGGAATGTTCCCAATTGTCGCCCATGTCGTAGGTATAGAGGAGTTGACGAACGCCCCGATCGATCAGGACCTTGAGCTTGATTGTACTGGCCGCCGACAGGCTATCGTCGGGCCATTCCGGGTCCGGCAGGCCATAGCGCTTGCCGCCCGCCTCGAACTCCCAGAGATGATAGTCCATCCAGCCCATCGCGCCCTGGATGATGTCGTGGAGCATCTTGAGGCTGGCCTCCAGGGGCACGTCGACCCTACGCCAGATCTCGGGCGCGGTATCGATGAGGCTGATGCGAATTCGTGCGACCTGATCGATCATGCCGCCATGCTGACGGGGGAGCTGCGCGCTGTCCAGTTCCACGGTAGGCGTTCATCTCAACGCGAAGCGGGCCAGCGGCGCCCGCTCATCACCGGCCTTCGAGTTGACGAACAGACCGTTCCTGCGTTGCGATCAAAGAAAAAACCCGCAGGCCGTGGGTGGCCTGCGGGCTGTGTGTGTGTTGTTGGTTGCGGGAGCAGGATTTGAACCTGCGACCTTCAGGTTATGAGCCTGACGAGCTACCGGGCTGCTCCATCCCGCGACACTTGGTTTTGCCTCAAGCGCCGGCGGCGGCAT
>NZ_JAPKNM010000093.1 GCF_026460985.1 Sphingomonas sp. | reverse complement strand
CGCACGCTCGAGGCCTCGGCGCCCTTCCTCGGCGGCGGTTTCGACTTCGATCGGTTCGACCTGCTCGAGGCGAGCTTCTCGATGGTCACCGCGCCCCCCGAGACGCTGACCCCCGCGCAGCGCGCACCGCATTTCGACTCCACCGATCCAGGCTATGTCGCGATCCTCCATTATCTCGGCGACACGCAAGGCACCGCCTTCTACCGCCAGCGCTCGACCGGCATCGAGACGATCACCGACGCCAACCTCGACACCTTCGTCGCCGCAGCCCGGCGCGAGAGCCCTGCGATGACCGGCTACACCAACGGCTCGAACGACCTTTTCGAGCAGATCGGCATGGTCGAGGGCCGCGCCGATCGGCTGGTCCTCTACCAGGGCCGGCTGCTCCATTCGGGGCTGATCCCCAAAGACATGGCCTTCAGCGCCGATCCGCGCCGCGGCCGGCTCACCGCCAATCTCTTCGTCCAAGGACATCGCTCATGATCCGCGTTTCGCTCAGCCTCGTCGCGCTCAGCCTGGCGGGCAGCGCCGCTGCCCAGCCGGCCAGGCGGACCTGGATCAACCCGATCGACTTGGACTATCGCTACAATTTCGAGCAGATCAACGACGGCGCTTCCTACCGCACCGGGGCCGACCCCGCGATCGTGCGGCACAAGGATGCCTATTACATGTTCCAGACGCTGGCCGACGGCTATTGGCGCTCGACCGACCTGGTCGACTGGACCTTCGTAAAGCCCAGCCGCTGGCCCTTCGACAGCATCGTCGCGCCCGCCGCCTGGTCCGACGGCGATCGGATCCTCCTCCAGCCGTCGATGATGGAGCCCGAATCGATCCTCGTCACCGATGCGCCCGAGACGGGCCGGCTCGACTTCCTCGTCCGCCGCATGCCGCCGCTCCCCGGCGCCACCAACAAGGCGCCCGAGGAGATGAAGCCCGGCGAGATCCCGCCCGGCCCCTGGGATCCGGCCCTGTTCGAGGACGATGACGGCCAATGGTATCTCTATTGGGGCTCGTCCAACATCTTCCCGATGTACGGCGCCAAGGTCGCCTTCGAGGACGGCAGGCTGATCTACCGGAGCCCGGCCAAGCCGATGCTCGGCCTGCACCCCGATCTCCACGGCTGGGAGCGCTTCGGCCAGGACCATTGCGCCTGCTGGGCACCGGGCAAACCCAGCCCTTCCTATATGGAGGGCGCCTGGATGACCAAGCAGGGCGGGCGTTACTATCTCCAGTACGGCGCGCCCGGCTCCGAGTTCAACGCCTATGCCAACGGCACCTATGTGTCCGAAAGCCCGCTCGGGCCCTTCACCTATGCGCCGTGGAACCCGGTCGCCTATCGCCCCGGCGGCTTTGCGCAAGGAGCGGGCCACGGCTCGACCTTCCAGGACCGCTACGGCAATTGGTGGAACAGCGGCACGAGTTGGATCGGTTATAACTGGGGCATGGAGCGCCGGATCGTGATGTATCCGACGCGCTTCTGGCCCGACGGCCAGATGGCCGCCTCGTCGCGCTTCGGCGATTTCCCGCATTACGCCGCCACCGCGAAGGTCGAGGACCCCGAGAGCCTGTTCACCGGCTGGATGCTGCTTTCGTACCGGAAGCCTGCCACCGCCTCGACCACCATGGGCGAATTCGCCGCCGATCGGGTGACCGACGAGAATCCGCGCACCTTCTGGGTCGCCGGCGCCAACAAGCCGGGCGAGACGCTGACGCTCGACTTCGGCGCCGCGAAGACCCTGCGCGCGGTGCAGGTCAACTTCGCCGACTATAAATCGGGCCGTTTCGCCGACGCGCCGGACATCTACACCGAGTTCGAACTGCAATCGTCGCTCGACGGCAATAGCTGGGCGCCGCTCGCCAGGACCGAGGGCCCGCGCCGCGATCGCCCCAACGCCTATCTCGAGCTGCCGGCCCCGGTGAAGGCGCGCTACGTCCGCTACGTCCACGGCCATGTCGGCGCGGCGAACCTCGCGATCAGCGATATCCGTGTGTTCGGCTCGGCGGGCGGCAGGGCCCCGGCCACGCCCGCGGGCGTCACCGCCAAGCGCGACACCGACCAACGCAATGCCCATATCGCGTGGAAGCCGGTCACGGGCGCGGTCGGCTACAACGTCCTATGGGGCATCCGCCCCGACCGGCTGACGCTGAACTACCAGCGCTGGGTCGACCAGGGCACGACCCTGGAGCTGCGTGCGCTCAATGTGGGGCAAGGCTATTGGGTCGCGGTCGAGGCGTTCGACGAGAATGGCGTGTCGAAGCGGTCGAAGCCGGTGCGGATTGGGTAGCCTAACTCCCCTCCCTGCTTGCAGGGAGGGGTAGGGGGTGGGTGCGCGCGTCTGCGCGCCCAAAAAAGACTCATTGCCCAGCCCAAAAGCATCGGACGAGGCATCGAGCCTCGCCCGACGCCACCCACCCCTAACCCCTCCCTTGCAGGGAGGGGGAAAGCTGAATGCCCGTCCCAGCTCCCAACCCAGCCCCTCACATCCGATACGTGAACGCCAGCAAACCCATGGGCTGCGTCTTGCGCTCCACCAGCGGGCTGTCCTTCACTTCGCCGAGCAGTGAGGTCACGCTGCCCGTCGCGCTCAGCGAGATCCGGTCGGTCAGCCGATAGGAAGCGGTGAGCGCGCCCGAGACGTCCTTGAAGCCGGATCCGGCCGTGAAGCGCGGCAAGCCCGATGCCAGCGATTCCGCGGCGGTGACGCCGAAATAGCGGTTGTTGTGCTTCCCGTCCGCCCAGCTCGCGCCGATCGTCGGCGTCAGCGTGAAGCGCGAGGACAAGGCGACCGGATAAGAGAGGCTCGCATCGGCGATCACGCCTTCGGTTCCGCCCGACACGCCTTTGGTGGTGCCGAGCGTGGCCACGAAACCGTGCGTGCGGATGTTCGCGAACACGCGCGCGCCCACGCCGTCGGAAAGCCTGTCGATGCCCGCGGGGACGTCCCGCTTGCGATAGCCCTGGAGGAACACCGCGCTCACCCCGATCGTCACCGCTCCCGTGTCGATCGGCTCGATGCCGATGCCGTTGCGGAGATTGGCGAAGAACCACCCTTCCTTGATGTCGATCGTCGGGATGGGGAGCAGCCGATAGTCGTCGGCGCCTTGACGGACCGGCGTCACGGCCACGCCCGCACCGAGCACGACATGGTCCCGGTCCTGCGCCTGCGCGGTGCCTCCCCAGCCCGCGAGCGGCACCGCGAGCAAGGCGCCGAGACGAACGGGAACGCGTAGGGAAACAGGGAACACCGGCACCTCCTGGATAAGACGCGGACTGTATCTAAAAGGAGGCGATGCCTGTCAATAAGAAACGTTATGTATCTTATTCGAGCGGCGCAACGAGCGGGAGGAAGACCTGGTCGACGATCTCCGCGATCGCTTCGTCGGATATCTGCCTGCCCGTGACGATCACGTCGTGCAGGACCAGGCTGAGCGGGATGCGAAGCACCCTGGGCGTCAGGCGTCGCGCGTCGATCTCCCCGCGCAGGACTGCGCGTTCGATCACCCGATCGAGCGCGTTGTCGCGAAATCGCTCGTCCATGAAGTTCATCTTCTCGGCCACCATGTCCTCGCTCATTTCGAACAGGAGGCGCAACTGCCGCGGCGGTGAACGATCGGCGAACTTCCGCAGCAGGAGACACAGTTCGTCGCGCATATTGCCGAGATCGGGAACGACCAGCGGATTCAGTTTCACATGGCGTATGATCGCCGTGGACGCGAGGCTCGCCTTGCTGGGCCAGCGCCGGTAGAGCACTGGCCGGCTCGTGCCCGCGCGCCTCGCCACGGCCTCGAAGGTGAGATTCGAATATCCGACGCTCGCGAGCTCGGCCCAGGCCGCATCCAATATGGCCTCCTCGAGCGCCGCGCCTCTTCGCCGCCTTACCGGCTGGTCATGCATCGTTCGCGGCCATCCTCACCCCGGTTCAGGCTCCCTTCGAACCCATTTGGACATCGGCCGGCATATTGCGCGTATCGGCGAGAACTTCCAACCGCCGCCGCCGCGCCGGCTGTCATACAGAGGTAATCCAGCTGCCGGAGAATGTGCACGGACGGACGCGTGTGCTCTGCGCCCCCAACAGGTACCGGACGGGGAGGAACGGCGATGCTTGGCCGGCTTGGTGTCTTGGCGTTCGCGACGCTCGCGCTCGCCGCGTGCGACGGCGGATCATCGCGCCAGATCCGCGCAGTGGGATCGTCGACGGTCTATCCTTTCACCAGGGCGGTGGCGGATGCCTTCGTCAAGGCAAAGGAAGGTCGCAAGGAACCCTCGATCGAATCGACCGGCACCGCCGCCGGCATAAGGGGCTTCTGCGAAGGCGCGGGATATACCTTTGCCGACATCGCCAATGCCTCGCGCCGGATGCGGCGCAGCGAGTTCGACAAGTGCCAGGCGAACGGCGTCGGCGACATCCTCGAAATCCCGATCGGACTCGACGGCATCGCGCTCGCCGAATCCAATGCCGGGCCCAAGCTCCAGCTCAGCCGGAAGGACATCTATCTCGCGCTGGCGGCGAACCCGCGGGGCAAGCCGAACACCGCCAGGACGTGGCGCGACGTCAATCCGAAGCTCCCCGCGGTCCCGATCCTGGTGATGGGCCCGCCACCGACCAGCGGCACGCGCGACGCCTTTGTCGAGCTGATCCTCGAGCCCGGCTGCCTCGAGGCGATGCCCGAGGCGAAGGAGCTCAAGGCCGCCGCCGATCCCGCATTGTTCGACAATGCCTGCCGCCGCGTCCGCAGCGACGACGCCTTTGTCGAGAAGGGCGAGGACGACAACCTCATCGTCCAGGGCCTGACGCAGAACCCGAACGCGCTCGGCATATTCGGCTATTCCTATCTCGAGGAGAATCTCAACCGGCTGCACGGCGTGCCGATCGACGGCGTCGCGCCCGCCTATGACGCGATCGCCAGCGGCAAATATCCGGGCGTGCGTACCCTCTATCTCTACGTCAAGAAACGGCATCTGAAGGCCGTGCCGGGGCTGGAGGATTTCCTGAACCTCTACGCGACGATGTGGGCTCCGGGCGGGCCGCTCGCGAAGCACGGCCTGATCGCGCTGCCGCAGAAGGTCCGCGACCGCTCCGCCGAGGCGATCCAGCTCGGGCTTCCCCTGGACGCCACCGCGCTGCCCTGAACGCTGGCGGCGCGCGGGGAGTGGCGGATGTTTTCCGCCGCTCTCGCAAGTGCTTGCCTTATCCGATAAGGGGCCCGGCATGCCCCTCATCCTTGCTCTGACCGCGATCACCGCCCAGATCGTCGAATCGATCGATTTCCCCGCGCTCGATGCCGCGATCGAGCGGTGCGAGAAGACGACCGTCCTCCCGATATTCGCCGCCGAGCCACAAAGGCGCAGCGCGGCGCTGACGGCCTTCTATCAGGAGCAGGCCCAGATCGCCGCCGAGCGCCTCGCGACCGCGGGCAAGCGGCGCACGCTACGCGAGGGAGGCAAGCCCGCCGCGGGACAGGAGGGGCAGAGCGCCACCGATCAGGAACTCGCGCTCCGGCAACTTGCGCTCGACGATCGCCAGCGCGCGCTCGACGATCAGCGGCGTCTCGAAGGCATGCGGCAGGAAGCGGTGGACCTGAAGCGCCAATATTTCCTCACCAAGTGCAGCAAGAAGCTCGACTGAGCGGTCTTGGGTTGATTCGACATTCAAATCCTCCCCCGCCAGGGGGAGGTGGCGCCGAAGGCGACGGAGGGGGCGGAAGCACATCGATAGTGGATCGCCGTCCTCCCCCTCCGTCAGCCTGCGGCTGACACCTCCCCCTGGCGGGGGAGGATTGAAACCGAATATCGATACGCCCTATCCCAGCCAGCCGCCGGTGAACCCCGCCAGCGTCAGCCCGCGGCGGATCGCCGGTTCCTCCCGCATGTGGCGCCACACGAAGTCGTCGCGGTAATTGGCAGCCTGCAGGATGATCGGCCCCTGGTCGATGCCCAGATGGTCCTTGGCAACCCAGCCGTGCACCGGATCGACCGTGCCAGTATCGAGCCGCACGTCCGCGAACCGGAAGCTCGGGTTGAACGAATCGAGGAAGCCGTACTTGCCGTACAGCCGGTCGCCATGCTCGCGGCGCAGCGCCTCGGCGCAGGGGATGACGATCTCGGGCGCGAAGGGCAATGAGCCGAGCGCCGCGGTCGGCGCGAGCGTGCCGTCGTCGCGCTCGTCGGGCTGGCCCAGCGGCCCGCGCGCGGCATAGCCGAAGAATTCGCGCGTCTCGCCCTTGAACGAGCGCTGGTAGCTGCCCGGCCCGTCGCAGGCGGTGAGGCCCCAGACATGCTTCGACCAGCCGTCCCAGCCTTTCGGGTTCGCGGTGCAGTAAGCGCGGTTGGCATAGGTCGCGCGACGGCTGTTCTCGAAATAATCGAACCCGGCCTCGCGCATCACCCGGTCGCGGATGCCGCGGAAGTCGATCCAGATATGGCTGTATTGATGGCCGAAGAGCGGCGCGAAGGCGAGGTGGCGGGTCGGCCCTTCGCCGCGCCACGATCGCGGATAGGTGGCGGTCCAGGCTTCCCAGCTGTCGGCGGGCAGCGGGTGCTCGGGCGCTCCCAGGCCGAGGACGTAGACGAACATGCCTTCGTTGAAGCCGGTCCAGCTCGCGGGGATCAGCCCGCGCTCGGGATGCCAGCCCATCGACACCGGCTTGCGGCCGTCGGTGCGGAAGAAGTTCCAGTCGGCGCGCGCGTAGAGCGCCTGGGCGAGCCTGCGGATCTCGGCCTCGGCCGGGTCGGCGCGGTCGTAGTAGCGCCCGGCGAACAGCACCCCCATCAGCAGGATCGTGGTGTCGACGCTCGAGAGCTCGACGTCGCGGAAACGCGCGCCGGTTTCCATGTCGATGAAGTGATAGAAGAAGCCCTTGTGCCCGGTCCTGCCCGTCGGCTCGGGGCCCTGCGGCGCGTTCCAGAAGAAGCGCAGCGTGGTCAGCGTCAGGTCACGCGCCTCGGCGCGGGTGCACCAGCCGCGCTCGACGCCGATCGGATAGGCGGTAAGGGCGAAGCCGACCGAGGCGATCGAGCAGAAGCTCGGCGTCGGCCAGCGATCGGGCACCAGCCCGTTGCGGCGGTTCACCGTGTCCCAGAACCAGCGGAAGGTCCGCTCCTCGATATCCTCGTAGAAGGCCGGGAGGCTGTTGCCCGCGGGCGCGCCGCCGGGCCGTGCCACGGGCGTGCAGGCGGGGAGGGCCGCCGCCGCGAGCAGCGAGGAGCGGGAGAGCAGCGCGCGTCTGTCGATCATGTTCGTCCTTATACCCCAAAAAGACGGGAGGCGACGCTGGAGACGCCGCCTCCCAGGAGGGGTGCCGTGAAACCGGTTACACGAAAGGCCCGCGAAAGGCGCGCCGCGCCCTGCGTCGTCGACCTCGCGAGGGAAGGGCGGTCAGCCATGCGCGGCACCCTGGCGCGGGGCGGTGGTCGCGCGCGCGACCAACTGGGGCTCCTGCAGCTCGATCCCGCTGCCGGCGCCCTTGCCTTCGATCATGTCGATCAGCCGCGAGACCGCGCGCGCGCCGATCTCGGCGATGCGCACTTCGATCGTGGTCAGCGCGAGGTAGCGCGCGAGCGGGACGCCATCGAAGCCGGCGACGGCCACGTCCTCGGGCACGCGCTTGCCCGCCTGGCGCAGCGCATAGAGGCAGCCGATCGCCATCATGTCGTTGGCGGCGAACACCGCGTCGCACGGCGCGCCGCTCGCCAGGATCTGCTCCGCCGCGGCCTCGCCGGCCTCCTCGTTGAAGTCGCCCGCGATGATCCGCACCGGCATGTCGGGCGCCAACTCGGCCAGCGCGTCGCGAAATCCCTGCAGCCGCTCCTGCGCGTCGACATTGCCCTCGGGCCCCGCGACGTGGACGATGTTGCGATAGCCGTTCGCCAGCAGGTGCCGCACCATCGCCTGCGCGCCCGCGCGATTGTCGAGCCGGAGCGAGGGCCGCGAGGCGACTTCGCCCGGCGCGTTGATCAATACGGCAGGGAGCGTCGTCGGCAACGCCCGCTCGAGCGATTCGGGCGTGATGTGGGGCGCCATCACCAGCAGCCCGTCGACCCGGCCGCGCATCGTGCGGAGCGCCGAGGCCGACTGCTCGCTGTCGTCGTGCATGTTCGAGAGCAGCAGCAGATAGCCGCGCCGGCTCGCCTCGCGATCCATGCCGCGCACGCATTCGGAGAAGAACTCGCCGTGCAGGTCCGGGAGCACCACGCCGATCGCATGCGCCCGCGCCAGGCTGAGGCTGCGCGCGCCGGCATGGGGGACATAGCCGAGCTCGGCCGCGGCCGCCATGATCCGCTCGCGCGTCTCGCCGCGGACATTGTTGAGCCCGTTGAGCGCGCGCGACACCGACGCGACCGAAACCTCGGCGCGGCGTGCGACATCGCGGATCGTGGCCTCGCCCATTTTGCTCCTGCTTCCGGCCTCGCGCATGTTTCCTAGGTTTCAGACCGCGAGGGCGATTGCAATCCTCATCCGTCAAAGGTTATGTAACCGGTTACGGACGGCCGCAACAAGCAAAAAAGTTGCGTGGCGGAGCCCGTGAGTCGCTTGCCGCGCCGGGTTGGGGCGCGCCCTTCATGGAGAGGAACTGAAATGCTCGACACCAAGATTTCGCGACGCGCGGCGCTGCTGGGGGCAGGCGCGGTCGCGGCTTGGGTCTCCAGCCCGGCGCGCGCGCTGCTTCAGGCCGCCGCGCAGCTGCCGGTGCCTGCTTTCGTCGACGGGCTGATCGCCAGGATGACGCTCGCCGAAAAGGCCGGCCAGCTCACCATCATGCCGGCGGCGTGGAGCGGCGGCGTCGCGACTGCGCTCAATCCGGCCGGCAACGCGCCCGGCTTCGAGCAGCAGCTCGAGGACGTGCGCCAGATGCAGCTCGCCGGCGTGTTCAACGGCAACGGCGCCGAGATGGCCCGTCAGATGCAGACCGTCGCGATGAAGGAATCGCGGCTCAAGATCCCATTGCTCTTTGCCGCCGACGTGATCCACGGCCACCGCACGATCTTCCCGGTGCCGGTGGGCGAGGCGGCGAGCTTCGAGCCCGACCTCGCCGAGCGCACCGCGCGCATGGCCTCGTACGAAGGCGCCGCCTCGGGCATCGACTGGACCTTCGCGCCGATGGTCGACATCGCCCGCGACCAGCGCTGGGGCCGGACGATGGAGGGCGCGGGCGAGGACGTGCATCTCGGCGTGCTGATGGCGGCGGCGCGCGTCCGCGGCTTCCAGGGCAAGGACCTCAAGGCGATCGACGCGATGATGGCCTGCGCCAAGCATTTCGCGGCCTATGGTGCGGCCGAGGCGGGGCTCGACTACAACACCGTCGACATTTCCGAGCGCACGCTGCGCGAAATCTACCTCCCGCCGTTCCGCGCCGCGCTCGATGCCGGGGTGATGACGTTCATGGCCTCGTTCAACGAAATCTCCGGCATCCCCTCCACCGGCAATGAATGGCTGATGCGCACCATCCTGCGCGGCGAATGGGGTTTCGAGGGCTTCGTCGTCTCCGATTACACCGGCGACATGGAGATGATCGACCACGGCTTCGCCAGGGATTCGCGCGAGGCCGCGAAGCTGGCGTTCCTCGCCGGTGTCGACATGAGCATGACCAGCGGCTTCTATCGGAAGCACCTGCCCGAGCTGGTCGAAGCGAACGAAGTGCCGCTCGCCCGGCTCGACGATTCGGTCCGGAAAGTCCTCGCGGTCAAGGCCGCGCTCGGGCTGTTCGACGATCCCTTCCGCCGTATCGACCTCAAGCGCGAAAAGGCGCGCTCGCGCACCAGGCCCGCGCTGGCGCTGTCGCGCGAGGCGGGGCGCAAGTCGATCGTGCTGCTCAAGAACGAAGGCGACCTGCTGCCCTTGCCCAAATCGGGCAAGAAGATCGCGATCATCGGCCCCTTCGCCTCGGGCAAGCACGACCTCAACGGCCCCTGGGTGGTCTATGGCGGCCAGGAATATGCCGTCGATCTTGCCGAGGGCGTCCGTGCGGCGGTGACCGACAAGGCCAGCGTCACCGTCACCCCGGGCTCGGGCGTCGAGGAAGCGCTCCCCGGCGGGATCGACGCCGCCGTTGCCGCCGCGCGCGCCGCCGACATCGTCCTGCTCGCGATCGGCGAGAGCGAGAACATGTCGGGCGAGGCGCAGTCGCGTCCTGAGATCGTCGTCCCCGCGCCGCAACAGGCGCTCGCCGAAGCCGTCGCCGCGACTGGCAAACCGGTGGTCGTGGTGCTCAAGAACGGCCGCGCGCTCGCGCTGCAAGGCGCAGTCGCGAATGCGCCGGCGATCCTCGTCACCTGGTTCCTCGGCACCGAGAGCGGCAACGCCACCGCCGACGTGCTTTTCGGCGATCACGGCCCCTCGGGCCGCCTGCCGTGCAGCTTCCCGCGCTCGCCGGGCCAGCAGCCTTATTATTACGCGCACAAGCCCACCGGTCGGCCCAACCCGTCGGACGACAAGCTCGAGCCGTACAAGGCGCATTATCGCGGTATCCCGAACAAGGCGCTCTATCCGTTCGGCCACGGCCTGACCTACGGCAAGATCGAATATTCGGGGCTACAGGTCGCGCCGACCCTGGCCTGGGACGGCGAGCTGACCGTCACCGCGACGATCACCAATCGCGGCACCCGCGCAGCGGAGGAGGTGGTCCAGCTCTACATCCGAGACCGCGCCGCGAGCATCACCCGCCCGGTCCGCGAACTCAAGGCCTTCCGCAAGGTGCGGCTGGCCCCGGGCGCGTCGGAGACGGTGACCTTCAAGCTCAACCGTTCGCTGTTGCTCTTCTACGGCCGCGACAACAAGCCCACGGTCGAGCCCGGCACCTTCGACGTCTGGATCGCGCCCTCGGCCGAGGCCGAAGGCGTCCACGCCCAATTCGAGCTGGTGAAGTAATGAAGTAACAACTTGATTCCCCTCCCTTTAAGGGAGGGGCTAGGGGTGGGTTAGAAAAGGTCGGGCTCGATGCCCGGCCTTTTCTTTATTCACCGCATCTCGAAGGGCTCGCTGCGCTCGCACCCACCCATGATCGGGTGAACAGCGCCCCGCGCTGTTCAGGCCATGCCGGGGGCATGGCCGACCCGATCATCCCTCCCTTGCAGGGAGGGGAGCGCGTTACCTCACCGCTCCAGCCCCTTAACGATCCGCGCATGCGCGCCTTTGCCCAGCGGGTTGAGCAGCATCAGCCCGCACGAAAGCGCCAGCGCGCCCAGCGGCACCAATGCGATCGTCCAGCGCATCGCGGCGAGCGTGGCCTCGCTCTGCTGGACGTTCGCGACATAGCCCGCATTCTCGAAGCCGAGGCCGAGGATCGCCGTCGCCAGCCCGATCGCGACGCGCTGGAGCAGGGCCGCCGCGCCGAACACCGCGCCCTCGACGCGCAGACCGGTCGCCTGCTCGCCATATTCGATCGTGTTGGGCAGCATCGCCCAGAAGGCGAAGTGCAGCCCCACGATCACCGCCTGCATGCCGATCAGGAACAGCTGCATCGCCAGCGGTTCGTCGATATGCACCGCCGCGAACAACGTCAGTCCCGCCATGCTGAGCAAGGCCGCGACGAACCACAGCGCCCGCGTCCCCAGCACGCGCTGGAGCAGCATCCAGGCCGGCACCGCCACCGCGCTCACCACGCCCATCCACGCCAGCGCGCTTTGCCCGGCATCGTCGCTGCCCAGGAAATACTTGAAATAATAGAGCACCGATTTGTTGAGCATCGTCGCCGCGACGATCATCGCCATCATCGCCAGGTTGAGCGTCACGAAGGCGCGGTTGGCGGCGAGGCTGGCGATGCTCGCGCGCAGCGAGGGCGGGGCGGGGGCGGCGGGTACCGCATCCTCGCGATAGGTCGCCCCCACCAGCATCAGGATCGCCGTGCCCAGCACCGCGAACAGCACCGCGGCCCACAGATACCCCTCGGCCGCCACCGCCCCGCCGCTGATCCACGCTCCGATCGGCACCGTCCCGCGCGCCACGACCACCCAGGCGAGCGTCCCGAACAGCATCCGCGCGCCCGCGACGAACGCCCTGTCGCGGCTGTCGACGCTGATCCGCGCACCCATCGCCAGATAGGGCACGTTGAGCGCGGCATAAGCGGTGCGGAAGAGGAGGTGGCCGATCACCACCAGCGCCAGCCCGCCCGCGCCGGTGCCGAGCGGCGCATAAGTGAGGATGCAGGCGAGCCCCAGCGGCACGCTGCCGAGGATCAGCACGCGGCCATAGCCGTGCTTGGGCTGGCGCCGGTCGGTCACCGCGCCCGCGACGAAATTGGCGATCCCGTCCCAGATCGACGCCGCGGTGTAGATCGCCGCCGCGGTCGCCATCGGCAGTCCCAGCGCGTCGGTATAATAGAAGAGCAGGAAGAGCATGATGCTCTGCCAGTAGAGATTGAACGCGAAGTCCCCGAAAGCGAACAGGATCAGGCGGGCTTTGCCCACATTTCCGTCATCCCGGCGGAAGCCGGGATCCAGGGCGGCGGGCGTTGCGCTCTGTGGCTCTGGATCCCGGCTTTCGCCGGGATGACGCGGAGAATTTGTCACCGCCGCGTCGCGATTTTCGTCATGCGCGTTCCTCTCCGGGGCGCGGCTGAGATTCGTACCTTCTGTGCCGCCTAGCGCGTCGACGTTCAAGCATTGGACGGGCCTAACCCAATGCCGCGAGGCTCGCCGCCAGCTCCTCCTGCCGGAAGGGCTTGGCCAGTCGCGGCAGGTCGGGCGAGATGCCTTCGAGTTCGGCATAGCCCGAGACGATCAGCGTCTTCACTGCGGGATGCAGCGCCTGGATCGTGCGGACCAGGTCGGTGCCGCTCATCCCGGGCATCAGGTGATCGGTGACGACGAAGTCGACGCGATTGTCGGCGAGATAGTCGAGCGCTTCGTCCCCGCTCTGCGCCTCGACGACCTGGTAGCCGAGGTCGCACAGCAATTCCCGCGTCGCCGCGCGCACGAGGATCTCGTCGTCGACCAGCAGCACCACGCCCGCCGCGCCGCCAGTGGAGGGAGTCGCGCGCTTGTCGGCCGCCGCCGCCGGGCTTCCGGCGATCGGCAGGAACAATTCGACCAGGGTGCCGAGCCCGGGTTTGCTCGACAGCAGCATCGCGCCGCCCAGCTGCGAGGTGAGGCCGTGGACCATCGAGAGGCCGAGCCCGGTGCCCTTGCCGATCCCCTTGGTCGAAAAGAAGGGCTCGATCGCGCGCGCCATCGTCTCGTCGTCCATTCCCTCGCCGCTGTCGGCGACCGCGAGCCGCACATAGCGGCCCGGCGGCAGTTCGGAGCGATGGCCGGGCCCGATCGCCTCGCTCGATGCGGCGAGCGTCAGGCGCCCGCCCGCCGGCATCGCGTCGCGCGCGTTCACGCTCAGATTGAGGATCGCCATCTCGAGCTGGTTGGCGTCGGCGAGCGCGGGCGGCAGGTCGCCGGCCACGTCGACGCTGACCTTGATCTGCGGCCCGGAGGTGCTCGCGATCAGGTTGGACATGCCGTGGATCAGCGCGCCCAGGTCGACCGGGCCGGGCCGGAGCGGCTGGCGCCGCGCGAAGGCGAGCAGCCGCTGCACCAGGGTGCGCGCGCGCTCGGCCGATTCGAGCGCGGCGCCGATCAGCCTTTGCTCGCGGTCGCTCGCCCCCTGGCTCCGGCGGAGCAGGTCCAGGCTGCCGATGATCGGGGTGAGCAGGTTGTTGAAGTCGTGCGCGACGCCGCCGGTCAATTGCCCCAGCGATTCCATCTTCTGCGCCTGGCGCAGCGCATCCTGCGCGCGCTCCAGTTCCTCGCGCCGCTCGACTTCCTCGGTGACGTCGCGGCCGATGACATAGGCTTCGCCCTCGCCGGGGGCGGCGGTCCAGGCGAAGCGCCGCCAGGATCCGTCCTTCGCCCGCAATCGCGCGACGAAATCGCGCAGCGGCCCCGTCGCGGCGGCGCGGATCGCGCGCGCGACGACGACGTCGCGCTCGTCGGGATGGACGAAGCGCGTGAAGCGGTGCCCGAGCACTTCCGCGGGTTCGTAGCCGAGCAAGGCGCCGAGCGCGGGATTGACCGCGCGGATGTCCCAGCGCCGGCCCACCACGAGCATCAGGTCCCCGCTCAGCCGCCACATCCGGTCGCGCTCGGCGGTGCGCTCGGCGACCTGCTGCTCCAGCGTCTCGTTGAGCGCGCGGAGCCCTTCCTGCGCCTCGCGGCGGTGCGTCACGTCGCGGACGATGCCGGTGGTGCGCAGCGCCCTGCCGTCCGCGTCGCGCTGCACCACGCCGCGCGAGGCGATCCAGCGGACGACGCCGTCGGGGCGGACGATGCGATATTCGGTCGAGAATTCCTCGCCCGACTTGATCAGCTTGCGGATGATCTCGGACACGCGCTCGCGGTCGTCGGGGTGGATCAGGCGCAGGCGCTGGTCGGGCGTCAGGTCTTCGCCATTGGCGACGCCCATGATCTCGCAGGTCCGCGCCGACCAGTTGCCGCGCATCTTGCCGAGGTCCCAATCCCAGGTGCCGATTCGCGCGCCCTCGACCGCGAGCCGCAGCCGGCCCTCGCTCGCGCGCAGCGCCGCCTCGGCGCGGGCGCGCTCGATATGCGCCCAGCTCCGCTCGGTGACTTCGCGCAGCAGCCCCAGTTCGTCCGCGGTCCAGCGCCGCGGCTTGGCGTCGTTGATCGCCATCAGCGCGGTCAGGCGTCCTTCCTTGAGGAAGGGCATGCAGATCGTTGCGCGGGCGCCGATGTCCAGGAACGCCTTCGCGCCCTCCGGCCCCAGTTGCGCGACGTCGTCGACGACCAGGGGATGACCGCCCTTGAGGCTGGCGACCGCGAGACCGCCGAAGCTGGCGAGGCTGTAGCGCCCGACGATGCTCGCCGCGTCCGCCGCGTGCCAGTCGCCGCGGATGTTGAGCATGTCCTCGTCGGGCTCCACATCGGCATAGGCGCAGTCCGACACGCCGAGCTGCTCGCCCAGCGCCTGCGTGGTGATCGCCATCACCTGGTCGGCGTCGCGCGCCTGCGCGGTCGCGGAGGCGAGCGTGTCGAGGAAGCGCAGCCGCGCCTCGTTCCGCCGGAGCGCCTGCTCGGCCTCGCGCCGCGCCACCGCGTTGCGCGTCCGCCCGGCGACGTCGCGGATCAGCTCGAGCTCGTCCTCGCTCCACGGCCGCGCGGTCGCGTTGTTGAGGAACAGCAAGGCGACGAACCCGCCGCGCTCGGTGACCGGCATGTTGACGAAGGACTGCGCGCTGATCGCCTTGAGGCTGGCCGCGGTGGCGGCGGTGCGCGGATCGCGCTCGGCATCGGCGACGACGACGGTGCGGCCGGCCTTCAGATCGTCGACATAGCTGCCGTAATCGCGGAAATGGAGCACGCCCGCGATGCTCTCCACGCCGGCGGCGTTCCAGTCGCGCTCGATCCGGATCGTCTCGGCGGCCTTGTCGATCGTGCCATAGCCCGCGCGGCTGACCCCCAGCCGCTGCCCGAGCATCTCCGCCGCGGCATAAGCGATCGCATCGGGCTCCTCGAGGTCGCGAAACCGGTCGGCAAGGTCGACGAGCATCTCGTAGCGCCGCGCGATCGCCCAGCCGCCGCTATCGCCATCGTCCGCAAGCCCGGTCATCTGCCCACGAGATCCGTCCATTCGGTGCCCCGCCGCCTTCCGACACTACAGCCAAGCCCACGTAAAACCAGTGAGATTCGGCGGGGTATGGACCAAGCCACCAGGGAGCCGCGCCTGGTTCGCCGATGTGGCCCGCGCGCAACGCCGCCCGCCAAAACAACCGCACGTGAGAACGTTCTTGAGAACGATCACAATTTATGCTCTAACCCCGCTCGGATGGAGCGACAGACTCCGGAAAAGAGGGGTGTTGGAAGGGAATTGCGTGCGCGCGATGCGGCGCCGTCGTTCGTCTTGGTCAGGGCTTAGACAGCGTTGTCAGCCTGCAGGGCCACCCCCGAGAAACGAATTTGCCGCCGCCACGGCCGCGGCAGCGAGGGGAGACGAGGGGCGATGCTTTCGGGTTTGGCGAGCGTGACGCGGCCGATTGCGGCGATCGCCCTGGTGGCGGCCGCGAGCGCGCCGGCGCGCGAGCCGGCCGCCGCGCCCGTCGCCCAGGCCGCGCCCGCCCGTCCCTGGGCCGACGCCGCGCTTCCGCCCGCCGCCCGGGCCGAGATGCTCCTCGCCGCGATGACCTTCGAGGAGAAGCTCGCGCTCGTCTACACTTGGTTCCCGCCGATGGCGAAGGACCCGGCCGCACCCGCCGACCTGATCCCCTCCGCCGGCCATCAGCCCGCGATCCCGCGCCTCGGCATCCCCGCACTGCGCGAGACCGATGCCAGTCTCGGCGTCGCCAACCAGGTCGAGCAGCGCAAGGGCGACGTCGCCACCGCGCTTCCCTCGGGGCTCGCGCTCGCCGCCAGTTTCGATCCCCGGCTCGCCTACGAAAGCGGCGCGATGATCGGCGGCGAGGCGCGCGCCAAGCGCTTCAACGTCATGCTCGCCGGCGGGGTCAACCTGACGCGCGATCCCTGGGGCGGCCGCAATTTCGAGTATCTCGGCGAGGATCCCCTGCTCGCCGGGCTGATCGCGGGCGAATCGATCCGCGGCATCCAGTCCAACCATATCGTCTCGACGATCAAGCATTTCGCGCTCAACGCCCAGGAGACCGGGCGGATGATCATGGACGCGCGGATCGACGAGGCGGCGTTCCGCGAGAGCGACCTGCTCGCCTTCCGCATCGCGATCGAGAAGGGCCGGCCTGGATCGGTGATGTGCGCCTACAACAAGGTGGGCGGCGACTATGCCTGCGAGAATGACTGGCTGCTCAACCGCGTCCTCAAGGGCGATTGGGGCTATCGCGGCTGGGTGATGTCCGATTGGGGCGCGGTCCACTCGACCGTCCGCGCCGCGCGCAACGGGCTCGACCAGCAATCGGGCGGCGAGCTCGACACGCATCCCTTCTTCCGCGCCGATCTGCGCAAGTCGATCGAGAATGGCGAACTGCCCCAGGCCCGGCTCGACGACATGGTCCGCCGCATCCTGTTCGGCGCCTTCTCTGCCGGGGTGATGGACGCGCCGGTGGTCGATACGCCGCAGCCGATCGACTATGCGA
Organism: Sphingomonas sp.; assembly: GCF_026460985.1. Classification (GTDB taxonomy): domain Bacteria; phylum Pseudomonadota; class Alphaproteobacteria; order Sphingomonadales; family Sphingomonadaceae; genus Sphingomonas. Next base: position 12,661 of record NZ_JAPKNM010000093.1, on the reverse strand, counting down.
AGAACGCCGAGGTCGCCCAGCGCGCCGCCGAGGCGGGCATCGTCCTGCTCAAGAACGAGCGCGGCGTGCTGCCGCTGGCGAAGTCGGCCAGGCGCATCGTGCTGATCGGCGGCCATGCCGATGTCGGCGTGCTCTCGGGCGGCGGCTCGTCGCAGGTCCGCTCGGTCGGCGGCGTGCCGATCGAGATCCCGCTCACCGGCGGCCCGGCCGCGTCCTTCGTGCGCACCACCTGGCACGCCTCGTCGCCGCTGAACGCGATCCGCGCGCTCGCGCCCAAGGCGCAAATCACCTTCGTCGACGGCAGCGATCCCGCCGCCGCGGCCGTCGCCGCAAGGGGTGCGGACGTGGCGATCGTCGTCGCCACCCAATGGACCACCGAGGCCGAGGATCCCGAAGGCATCGCGCTCTCGGGCAATCAGGACGCGCTGATCGCCGCGGTCGCCGCCGCCAATCCCAGGACCGCCGTGGTGCTCACCACCGGCGGGCCGGTGCTGATGCCGTGGATCGATCGCGTCCCCGCGGTGCTCGCCGCCTGGTATCCCGGCCAGCGCGGCGGCGAGGCAATCGCGCGCGTGCTGTTCGGCGAGGTGAACCCCTCGGGACGCCTCCCGATCACCTTTCCCGCCGCCTCGTCGCAGGCGCCGCGCCCCGCGGTCCCGGGGATGGAGCAGGTACTCGCCGATCCCAAGCGCGGCGAGGATACGCGCGGGCTCAAGCCCTTCGAGGTCCAGTATCGCGAGGGCTCGGACGTCGGCTATCGCTGGTATGCGCGCCAGGGCCACAAGCCGCTCTTCGCCTTCGGCCACGGGCTTTCCTACACGCGTTTCGATTATTCCAGGCTGCGCATCGAGGGCGGCGACCGTCTCGCGGTCAGCTTCGAAATCGCCAATCGCGGAAAGCGGGCAGGGGCCGACGTGCCCCAGCTCTATGTCGCCCCGCAGGGCGGCGCGCGGCCGCTGCGCCTCGCCGGCTTCGAGCGCGTGACGCTCCAGCCGGGCGAGCGCCGCCGCGTCACCCTGATCGCCGAGCCGCGCATCGTCGCGGACTATGACGTGGCGCTGCCCGGCTATCGGGTCGCGCCGGGGAGCTATCGCGTGTCGATCGCGCGGGATGCCGGCCAGCCGGTGCTCACCGGGACGGCGGAGTTGCGGGAGCGCCGGCTGGCGCCCTGAAGGAGAATACCCGGAGCGATTGGGACGCAAGAGAACGTCCCGCCGGGCAATGTGGGAGGAAAAGAGAATGAAGAAGGGGTTATCTGGAGTGATCGTCGGCCTGCTGGCCACCACCGCGATGGTGGCGCCGGCATGGGCGCAGGAAGCGGCGCCCGCGCCGGCCGCGCAGGACGATCAGATCGCTGCTGAGGGCGAGGAGATCGTCGTCACCGGCATCCGCGCCTCGCAGGAGGCCGCGATCGACATCAAGCGCAACGAGACCGCGATCGTCGACGCGATCTCCGCCGAGGACATCGGCAAGCTGCCCGACGTGACCATCGTCGACGCGCTGCAGCGTATCCCGGGCATCCAGATCCAGCGCAACGCGGGCGAGGGCACCAACGTCAACATCCGCGGCCTGCCGCAGGTCGTCACTTTGTTCAACGGCGAGCAGTATCTGAGCCCGGGCAATCTCGGCGAGGCGCGCCCGAACCTCAACGACGTTCCCGCGCAGCTGATGAACGCGGTGGTCGTCTTCAAGTCGACCGATCTCACCAACGCGCTCTCGGGCATCTCGGGCACGATCGACCTGCGCACCCGGCGCCCCTTCGATCTCAAGGAAGGCCTCACCGTATCGGGCCAGGCCGAATATTCGCGCGGCGACTATACCAAGGAGAACGACTATCTCTTCTCGGGGCTGGTCAACTGGCGCACCGAGAATTTCGGCGTGCTGCTGAGCGGCGTGAAGAGCAACTCCAACCTCGGCAACAATTATTCGGGCATCGGCGGCGGCGCCTTCGGTAACAACGACTGGGGCGGCGCGGGCGCGAACTGGATCTCGCCGCACGGCTATGAGCTGTTCAACCGCGTCGTCGAGCGCGACCGCCTCGGCCTCTCGGGCGCGGTCCAGGCCAAGTTCGGCGACGGCTTCACCCTCACCGGCGAGGTCTTCCACACCGAGTTCACCGAGCATAACCGCGCCGCGGGCCTCAACATCTCGAACCGCTGGCAGGGCCTCGGCTGGACCAATCCGACCGTCTCCTCGCCTTCGGGTCAGACCGGCAGCAACGGCCAGCCCTGGCTCGACGTCGACGAATACGATCTCGACGTCTGGTGGCTGAACAGTTTCTCGGTCAATCGCACCACCAAGTCGCATTCGACCAACTACAATCTGCAGCTCGACTACGACACCGACAGCAACTTCAAGTTCACCGCGCGCGCGATGCGGGCGGACGCGAACTTCCGCAGCATCAACGGCCAGGTGCAGGGCGACATGTCCAACTGGCGCCAGACCAACACTTTCACCTTGTTCCGCGACCCGAACGATCCGACGCGCGGGCCCTTCTATCCGGCGAATATCGCGTCGCAGTTCCCGGCGTCGCGCTACACCAACGGCGTGATCGGCTCGAACGGCGGGCGCTACATCGATCCCAATCCGCTGGGCTATGGCCAGGATCCGCAGATCCATCTCGACATCAGCGGCGATCATCCGGTGTTCAGCGGGTTCGACAACCCGATCACCGGCGGTCTCGGTACGCGCCCGCTGACCGATTATATGGCGAACCTCGACAGCTACGCCGTCGGCGCCTTCTCGTCGGAGGGCAATCAGGAGAACCATTCGGAGCTCGGCGTCTTCCGTCTCGACGGCAGCTACGAGTTCGACGACGACGGGCTGTTCGGCGTGCTCAGGAAGGTCGATGTCGGCGTCCGCCGCAGCGATCGCAGCGTCCAGATCCGCGCCTTCCATCTCTTCTCGAACTTCTACGGCGGCAACGGCGCGACCTCGGCCGAGGGCTGCTCCGCGCAATGGAAGGCGATCGACGTGGTGATGAACCAGGCCGGCTGCCAGGCGGGCGAGATGGTCTCGAACCCGGCCTACAATCCGGCGCTGCCCACCAGCCCGACCAACCAGCCCACCGTCTTCCAGGGCTATACGGTCAACAAGCCGACCAAGCTCAACGAATACAACAATGTCTACTTCCTCACCGATCTCGGCGGGGTGAGCAGCGGCGTTCCGGGCTTCTGGGTGGCCGATCCGCGCGACTTCGACGACGCCAAGGCCTTCCACGAGCGCGTGTTCGGCGGCGCGGACGAAGTGATCATCCCGGGCCGCACCTATGACGTCGATCTGGTCGAGGAGAGCGCGTATCTCAACACCTCGTTCAAGACCGGCATCTTCAGCGCGGTGCTCGGTGCGAAGATCATCAACACCAAGCTGACGGTGAAGCAGAACATCACCGGGCCGACGCGCAGCTATGGCGATACCAACACCGACGAAGGCGATACCGTCACGCGGCGCGACTATATCGACGTGCTGCCGGCGGTGAACCTCGCGGCGGACTTCACGCCGAACCTCCGCCTGCGCGCGTCGTACAGCAAGACGATGATCCCGCTCGATCTCGGCAATTACGGCGGCGGCCTCACCATCTCGACCGCGGATTCGCCGTGCAACACGGTTCCGGGGCCGACCGATGCGCCGTGCGGCGTGCGCCAGGTCACCGGCGCCAGCTCGAGCGGCAACCCTGGTCTCAACCCCTGGCGCTCGGATAATTTCGACGTCGCGCTCGAATATTATCTGGGCCGCGGGACGATGTTCAACATCGGGCTGTTCAAGCTCGATATCGGCAGCTTCGTCCGCACCGCCACCACGCTCACCGGGCGCTTCCCGGACCAGGACGGCGTGATCCGCCGCACGGTTCCGGTCACGCAGCCGGCGCAGGGCGAGGGCGGATCGCTGAAGGGGGTGGAACTGGGCGCCAAGATCTCGTTCAGCGATTTCGTTCGCGGCGGGATCCTCAGCAACTTCGGCATCGACGCCAATTACACCTATTCGGACAGCAAGCAGACCGACAAGGGGCTGGACGGCGAGCAATTGCCCTTCCCGGACAATTCGAAGCACCAGGTCAATCTGGTCGGCTGGTATCAGGATGACGCGCTGCAGATCCGCGTCGCGTACAATTATCGTACGCCACGCCTGTCGACGACCTTCGGGGCCATCCCGATCTTCCAGGATACGGCGCAATATGTCGATGCGAACGTGACGTTCAACGTCAACGACACGATTGCGCTCTACGCCAACGCGTCGAACCTCTTCGGCGAGATTGAGCGCTATTACTTCCAGTTCGACGAGGATTCGAAGCAGTTCCATTCGCAGAACGAGTTCGAGCCGCGTTATTCGGCGGGCGTCCGCGTCCGCTTCTAAAGAGCCAACCCTCCTGGGCCGGCGGTCTTCGGGCTGCCGGCTCATTTTTCGCGGTTTCGCTTGCGGTGCCGCGTCCAAGAAGATCAGATGTTCCGATGGCGAGCGGGGACAAGGCAGGTAGCGCGATCGAGCGCGTCGTCATCGTGGGCGGCGGCACTGCCGGCTGGATGGCCGCGGCGGCGCTTTCGGCGCATCTCGCCGGCACGGGCGTCTCCATCACGGTGGTCGAGAGCTCCGACATCGGCACGATCGGCGTCGGCGAGGCGACGATCCCCACCATTCGCCGTTTCTATGCCCAGCTCGGCATGTCCGACGCCGAAGTGATGCAGGCGTGCCAGGCGACCGCCAAGCTCGGCATCCGCTTCGTCGACTGGCTGCGCGACGGGCATGGCTTCGTCCACCCCTTCGGCCGCTTCGGGCAGGATTTGAAGGGCGTCGATTTCCACCATTACTGGCTCAAGGCGCGCGCCGCCGGGGATGCGGCGCCGCTCGGCGACTATTCGCTCGGGAGCCTGCTCGCGAGCGAGGGCCATGCCACCTTGCCCGCGCCCGATCCGGGCTCGCAGCTCGGCATCTTCGATTGGGCGCTGCATTTCGACGCCGCGCTCTTCGCGCAGCACATGCGCCGTTTCGCGGAGAAAATGGGCACAAGGCGCGTCGATGCGCGGATCACCGGCGTGGAATTGCGTGTCGAAGACGGCTTCATTCGTGCACTGACGCTCGACAGCGGTGTCAACATCGAAGGAGACTTGTTCCTCGATTGCTCCGGTTTCCGGTCGATGCTCCTCGGCGAGGCCCTGGCCGTCCCTTTTGTGGATTGGTCCCCCTGGCTCCTCTGCGACGGCGCCTTCGCGGTGCAGAGCGAGCGGGTAGGGGAGCCCCCCTCCTGCACCACCGTCACCGCCCGCGCCGCCGGCTGGCAATGGCGCATCCCCCTGCGCGCCCGCGAGGGCAACGGCCTCGTTTTTTCCAGCCTTTTTCAGACAGATGACGCCGCGCGCGAGGAGTTGCTCGCGCACGTTCCCGGCAAGCCCGTAACCGAGCCGCGCCGCCTGCGTTTCACGCCCGGCCGCCGCGCCGTCGCCTGGGCGAAGAACTGCGTCGCGCTGGGCCTTGCCTCGGGTTTCCTCGAGCCGCTCGAATCGACCAGCATCGCGCTGATCGAGACCGGGATCGAGCGCCTCAAGCAATTGTTCCCGGACAAGAATTTCGATCCCGCAGTGATCACGGAATATAACGAGCAATCGGCCGAGGAGATGGAACGCGTCCGCGATTTCCTCATCCTCCACTACAAACTGAACGGCCGGAGCGGGCCCTTCTGGCAGACCTGCCGCGACATGGACGTGCCCGACAGCCTGAACGCCAAGCTCGCGCTCTGGCGTGCCCGCGGCGCCTTCGTCCGCTATCGCTGGGAGATGTTCTCTCCCGCCAGCTGGCTGGCCATCTATGCCGGCTTCGAGGATCTGCCCGGACGCATCGATCCAGCGATCGCCGGCGTCGATCCGGACCAGCTCGCCCGCTCGCTTGCGGCGATGCGCCGCTCGCTCCGCGAGACCGTCGCCGACACGCCCACCCACCAGGAATTCCTCGAGATCATGGACGGCGCCGCCGCAAAGGAGAGGGCCGCATGAGGGCACCCGACGCGCTCCGGAAGGTCTGCATCGTCGGCGGCGGCACCGCCGGCTGGATCGCCGCCGCGGTGATGGCGCACCATTTCCAGGGCAAATTGTTCGAGATCGAGCTGGTCGAGAGCGACGACATCGGCACGATCGGCGTCGGCGAATCCACCATCCCGCCCTTCATGGAGCTGATCGCCAAGCTTGGGATCAACGAGCAGGATTTCGTCCGCGCCACCCAGGCGAGCTTCAAGCTCGGGATCGAGTTCAAGGACTGGCACCGCAGGGGCGAAAGCTATTTCCACCCCTTCGGCGCGATCGGGCAGCAGGTCGAGCTCAGCGAATTCTACCAATGCTGGCTCAAGGCGCGGATGGCGGGCCAGCCGGGCGGATTACAGGACTTCGCACCCGCCAGCGTGATGGCGCGCGAGGGGCGCTTCATGCTGCCCTTCAAGGCGCAGAAGACGCCGATCGGCGGCGCGGCCTATGCCCTCCATGTCGACGCCAAGCGTGTCGCCCAGTTCTTGCGCGGGCACGCCGAGGCGCGCGGCGTCAAGCGCACCGAAGGCATCGTCTCGGACGTCCGGCTCGACGATCGCGGCTTCGTGTCGACCCTGGTGCTCAAGGACGGCCGCGAGACGCGCGCGGACTTCTTCATCGATTGCTCGGGCTTCCGCGCGCTGCTGATCGAGAAGGCGCTCGGCGTCGGCTATGAGGACTGGTCCGAATGGCTGTTCTGCGACCGGGCCATCGCCGTGCAGACGCAGAATGTCGGACCGCCGCGCCCCTATACGCTCGCGCATGCGCAGGATGCCGGCTGGCGCTGGCGCATTCCGCTCCAGCACCGCACCGGCAACGGCCATGTCTTCTGCTCGGAGTTCATGAGCGACGACGAGGCGACGCGGATCCTGCTCGATCAGGTCGAGGGCGAGGTGGTCGCCGGGCCGATGGTGGTGCCGTTCAAGACCGGCGTCCGAGAGCGGATCTGGCACAGGAACGTGCTGTCGATCGGGCTCTCCTCGGGCTTCATCGAGCCGCTCGAATCCACCGCGATCCACCTGATCTATCGCGGCATGGACTTCTTCTTCCGCTTCCTGCCCGACCGGAATTGCGACCCGCGCCTCGCCGACGAGTATAATCGCCGCATGGCCGCGGACTATGTCGAGATACGCGACTTCATCGTGCTCCATTATTGCGCGACGGTGCGCGACGACACGCCCTTCTGGCGCAAGTGCCGCGACATGAGGTTGCCCGACAGCCTGCATGAGCGGATCGAGCTGTTCCGCGCCAACGGCACGCTGCGTGAAGGGTTGGACGAATTGTTCCGCAGCGTCAGCTGGCAGTCGGTCCTCGAGGGCATGGGCATTCGCCCCGCGAGCTATCATCCGCTCGTCGACCGGATCGACGAAGCCTGGCTGTTCCAGGCGATGGACAAGGTCCGCGGCCAGCTCGCGCAGGTGGTGGGCACGCTGCCGACGCACCAGCAGTTCATCGACGCGCATTGCCGCGCCGAAGCGGTCGATCTCGGCCAGCCCGCACGTCCCGCCGCGGTCCGCTGATGCAGAAGAAGCGCGCGATCACGATCAAGGACGTGGCGGCCGAGGCGGGCGTCTCGTTCCAGACCGTGTCGCGCGTGATCAACGACGGGCCCAACGTCACTCCGGCGATGCGCGAGCGCGTGATGAACGCGGTCAACAAGCTCGGATACGTTCCCAGCTTGGCCGCGCGGCGGCTGGGCGGTTCGCGCTCCTATCTGGTGCTCGCCTTCAACGATCGCCGTCCGACGCTCGACGGCTGGCAGTCGCGCCGCGGCAACGACTGGGTCGACCAGATGCTCTATGGCGGCATGCTCAAATGCGCAGAGCACGGCTATCGCATGCTATTCGAGCTGGTCGATTCGCACTCGGACCAGCTCGAGGCGCAGGTCCAGGCTGCGCTCTCCGCGCTTCATCCGGACGGGGTGATCCTGACTCCGCCGCACAGCGACGACGAGCGCATCACCCAGCTCCTCCACCGCAACGGCCTGATCTTCGCGCGGCTCGGTTCGCGCCGCGAAGGCGAGGGCTTCGCCGTCTATATGGACGACGAGGCCGCGGCGCGAGCCGCGACCAAGTACCTGCTCGACCTCGGGCACACCCGCATCGCCTATATCGAGGGGCATCCCGAATATGCGATCAGCGGCGATCGGCTGCGCGGCTTCCGCGGCGCGATCGAGGGCAGGGGGCTCGCGGTTCGGCCCGAATATCTCCAGCCGGGCGACTTCACCTATGAGGCGGGCACGCGAGCGATGACGGCGCTGGCGGCGCTCGATCAGCCCCCCACGGCGGTGCTCGCGAGCAGCGATGAAGTGGCGCTGGGAGTGCTCCACGCCGCGGCACCGCTGGGCCTTTCGGTGCCGCGCGACCTGTCGATCGTCAGCTTCGACGATACGCCTACGGTGCGGATGAGCGTGCCTTCGCTGACGGCGATCCGGCAGCCGATCGCGGCGATGACCGCGAGGGCCGCAGAGCTGCTGATAGAGGCCAAGGCGAAGAATCTCGAGGGCAGCGGGCGGCATCTGCTGGCCTTCGATTTCGTCGTTCGGGACTCGACCGCGCCGCCGGGCTGACGCGCGTTGACGTGGAACATGGTAACGCCGATGTTGGCACGCCCATGCATTTCCATTCTCCGAGCCGCGGCTTCATTGTCCTCTACGCGCTCGCTTATGCAGGGCTGTTCGTCAGCTTCATTCCCTTCGTTTCCGTATTGCTCCCGCTCAAGGTCACCGCGGTCGCCGACGAGGAACACCGCGTCGCGCTGCTGAGCGCGGCCGCGCTGGGCGGTGCGGCGGTGGCGAGCCTGGCCAACCTCGTCTTCGGCGCGCTCAGCGATCGCACCTACCGCAGGCGCGGCACGCGGCGCCCCTGGATCCTCGCCGGGCTCGGCCTGCTCATGGCCGCCTATGCGCTGTTCCACTGGAGCCGCGACGGCGCGTCGATGCTCGCCGCCGTGGCCTTATTGCAAATCGCTATCAACATGATGTTCGCGCCGGTCGGGGCGATCATGGCCGACGAAGTGCCCGACGCGCAGAAGGGCCTGGTCGCCGGACTGATGGGCGCCGCGCACCCCTTCTCCTCGCTGGTCGCGGTCGGCGTAACCCTCCAGGGACTGGGATCCGAAGGCCTGCGCTACACGCTTCTCTGCGCAACGATCGCGATACTCGTAACGCCGCTATTGCTATTCATTAGCGAAAGACGCGACCCTCTCCCCGAGCCGCCGCCCGCGGCGCTCCGGGTCCGCCGCCGCGCCGACTTCGCGCGCATCTGGATCGCGCGCGTTCTGGTCCAGGTCGCCGGCAACGGGCTGTCGACCTACGGGCTCTTCTACTTCCTCGCGGTGCTGGGACAGAAGGTGCCCGACAAGCACCATGCCGAGGCGGCGAGCGAAGAGGTCGCGACGATCTTCGCGGGAGTCACGATAGTGGCGCTGCTGCTGACGATCGGCGCGGGGCGCCTTTCCGACCGGCTGATGCGCCGCAAGCCGTTCCTGGCGATATCCGCGCTCACCATGGCGACGGGCCTCGCGATCATGGCGGGGGCGGGGAGCTGGCCGATGGCGACTTTGGGCTTCGGCGCCGCGACGGTGGGCATGTCGATCTTCCTCGCGATGCAGTCGGCGCTGGCGATGCAGTTGCTGCCCTCGCCCGGGCATCGCGGGCGCGACCTGGGGATCCTCAACCTCACCAACACGCTGCCGGCGATGGTCGCGCCGCTGCTCGCGCTTGCGCTCAGCCCTGACAAAGCGGGCTATGCCCCATGGCTGCTGGTGCTCGCGCTCGGCGTGCTCGCGGGGGGCGCCGCGGCGATGACGATCAGGACGCAGGACTAGGGCGGATCGGCGTTCATCCGTATCGATCCTCCCCCGCCAGGGGGAGGTGGCATGCGAAGCATGACGGAGGGGGGAGGTAAGCAGCGCACTCTCCAACTGAGCGTAGTGATTCCGCCCCCTCCGTCAGCCTATGGCTGACACCTCCCCCTGGCGGGGGAGGATTGAGATCGGGGCCCTGGTCAGAACCTCCTCGTCGGGGTCGATCAGGTCCTCGGCATAGTCGAGACCGGCCTACGAAACGCCGTCGAAAAGGTCGGGAAATAAACTGGACATAGAATTAGTCGGGCCCGGCTATGGACCTGCCCAGTTGGACAGGGTGCTGACGCATTCCAAGGCGCGAAGGCTTCATATCTGCATGTAACAGAACTGTAATTTCTGTCGAAATCCGTTCCGAATCTGATCGATAGCGGTTGCAACGCGCGCCTTCCCGGCATAGCGGTACGCCCCGTGAAAGACCAAATGATTGCCGAAATCGACCGGGCGTCCCTGTTCCTCAAGGCGCTGTCGGGTCGCAGCCGCCTGTTGCTGTTGTGCCATTTATGGGACGGCGAAAAGTCCGTCGGCGAGCTCGCGCGGCTCACCGGCGCGCGCGATACCGCCGTCTCGCAGCAGCTCGCCCTGCTCCGCCGCGAAGGCATGGTCGCCGCGCGCCGCGCGGGCCAGATGATCTTCTATTCGCTGGCGAGCGCGGAGGCGAAGCGCATGCTCGAATCGCTTCACGGCATGTTCTGCGCCGAACCCCTGGTCGAAGCCGCCGAGTAGAGCCGGTCGACATCCTCGCGCGACGCCGGCTCGATGCCAGGCGTGACGAGTGCGGCGGCGCCCGCCGCGATGCCGTAGCGCAGCACCTCCTCGAGGCTCCTGCCCTCGGCGAGCGCGATCGTGATCCCCGCGACCATCGAATCGCCCGCGCCGACCGCGCTGCCGATCGGCACTTCGATCGCGGGCATGCGCAGCTCGGTGCCTTCGGCCACCAGCAGCGCGCCGCGTTCCGCAAGCGAGACGACCACCACGTCGGCGAACCCGCGCGCGAGCAGCTCCTGCGCCGCCGCGCGTTCCTCGTCCTCGGTGGCGAGCTCGCGGCCGACCAGTTCCCGCAATTCGCGCAGGCTCGGCTTGATGAGATAGGCGCAGGTGCCTTCCACCGCGGCGAGCGCCGCGCCCGAGGTGTCGATCACCAGCCGCGCCTCGATCCCGCTGCACAATTCGCATAGGCGGCGGAAGATCGCGGGGTCGCAACCGGGCGGGAGGCTGCCGCTGGCGATGACATAAGCGGGCGGCCCGTCCAGCGCGGCGAGCGTCTCCAGCAGCCGGACGATCTCCGCTTCGTCGAGCGACGGCCCGGGCAGCACGAAACGATATTGCTCGCCCGTCCCGGTCTCGTCGACGGTGAAGCTCTCGCGCGTCGCCCCGGCGATCGGCACCGGCGCGATCGGCACCCCGGTCTCGCGAAGCAATTTCTCGAACAGCGCTCCCCTGGCGCCGCCGCAGGGAAATACCGCGGTCACCGCGCCGCCCAGCGCGTGGATCGCGCGGGCGACGTTGATCCCGCCGCCGCCGGGCTCGAAGAGCGGCGCGGCGCAGCGGAGCTTGTGCATCGGGCGCACGGTATCGGTGCTGGTCGTGACGTCGAGCGCCGGATTGAGCGTCAGCGTCGCGATCTTCACCATGGCGTCAGCGCCCGCGCTCGATCACGCCGCGCGCGGCGGGGATGATCAGGTCGATCGGCCGGTTGACGCGCATGCGGTGCCAACCCGCCAGCTCGCCCACCGAAAGGCGCGATTGCTCGCGAACCACCTCCGGCGTCGCGTCCGATGCGTCGGCGCTGCGCGTGCTCACCCGGGCGATCCGGTCGCGCTCGGGCGCCTCCAGCCAGATGCCGGTGAAGGGCACGCGGCGGCGCAGCGCGATGGCCTCCGCCACGTCGCGCTCGCTGCGGCTCATGAAGACGGCGTCGAGGATCACCGAGTTCCCGCAGGCGATGTGATCGTCGGCCGATTCGAACAATGCCTCATAGGTCGCCTCGTCGCTGTGCCGCGTATAATGGGCCGGCGGGAGGCGCATTTCGGGCGCCAGCCCCGCGAGCCGCTTGCGGAACACGTCGGAGCGCAGAACGCGCGCGCCCTGGATTCGACCCAGAAGCGTGCCGAGCAGCCGCGCGAGGGTCGACTTGCCGGTGCCGGACAGCCCCCCGATCACGACGAGGCGCGGCGCGGACGGGGCGAGCGCGTCTTCGGCGAGCGCCGGATCGCCGGCCTCGGCCGCGCGCAGCGACACGAACAGCGGCAGCGCCGCCCAGCCGCTCGCGCCCTGCGGCGCCACGTCGAGATAGCGATTGGCGAGGATATTGGCCTCGCGGGGAAGGCCGCGCCGCATGAACCCCACGAGCTGTCCGGCGAGGTCGTACAATATGTCCTGCGGCACGTCTTGCAGGTGCCGCACCCGCCTTGCGCTCCGGCGGCGGAGCAGCGGAAGCTGGGTGGCCAGCTCGCGGGGCTGCCGGTCGGATGTCGCGAGGCGTTCGATCCGGGCCAGGAACGCGGCACCGTCGTCCGAGGGCGCCGCGGCGTGGCCGGACGCGATCGCATCGGCGAGCCGATGCAGCGCGGACGCGTCGAGCCCTCCCTGTTCGAGCGACACCTCGAGCGAAGCATTTCCCGTCTCGGCCATCCCGGCCATTTCCGGCTCTCCCTTGCGCTCTCCCTTAATGGCGCTTCGTGCGCCTAGCATCGCCTTTCTGAACGGAAGCGGTAGCTTCTGTTGTATTTCGTGTGGGGAATCCTGGTCTCTCATCCTCCCCCGCCAGGGGGAGGTGTCAGCCGCAG
>NZ_JAPKNM010000092.1 GCF_026460985.1 Sphingomonas sp. | reverse complement strand
AGGGAGGGATGATCGGGCCGGCCATGCCCCCGGCATGGCCTGAACAGCGCGGGGCGCTGTTCACCCGATCATGGGTGGGTGCGCGCGTCTGCGCGCTCAAAAAGACTCATTGCCCAGGAAGAAGCATCGGACGAGGCATCGAGCCTCGCCCAATGCTACCCACCCCTTGATCCCCTCCCTTGCAGGGAGGGGAACTGAATGCCGATTCGGCCTAGTTCCTAACGCTCGAACCAGTGGCGGCGGATGAAATAGCCCGCGATCGCCACCGCCGTCGCCACGCAGAGCCAGAATACGCCCCAGAAGGCCCAAGGCTCGTGCGCGAAGGGGATGCCGGCGACGTTCATGCCGAGCAGCCCGGTGATGAAGGTCAGCGGCAGGAACACCATCGCGGCGATCGCGATGATCAGCGAACGCTGGTCGATCTGCTCGGCGCGGAGATCGGTGAGCGTCTCGTGGTTGAGCGCCGCGCGCTCGCGGATGCTCTCCAGTTCCTCGGCCATGCGCGCGGCACGATCGGCGGCGGCGGAGAGATGGAGCCGGTCGTCCTCGCCGAGCCAGTCGCCGGGGATCGCCGCCAGCTTCTCCAGCGCGGCACGCTGCGGGTTGATGAAGCGGCGAAAGCCGATCGCCTGGCTGCGTACGCGGTTGACCAGGTGGCGCAATTCGAAGACGTGGCGCGCGGCGATCTGCTCCTCGCAATCGTCGAGCGAATCGCCGAGATCGGCGACGACGGGATCGAGCTCCTCGGTGATCGCCTGGGCGAGCGCGGCGATCAGGTCGCCGGGATCGAGGACCTTGCCCGCCTCGACTTGCTCTCGCACCGGATGGAGCGCGTTGAGCGCCTTGCGCGTGACCGAGAAGACGCAGCCGCCGAGCGCGTACAGCCGGATCGAGGCGAGCGGATCGGACGCCGCGAGCGTTTCGGAGGAGAGGCCGCGCAGATTGATCACCGCCCCCGCGCCGACGGGATCGCAGCGCGGGCGCGTCTCGGCGGCGGTCAGCGCCTCGATGACATAGGCCGACAGCCCGGCCTCGCCGCCCAACCATGCCTTGGCGCGCTCGTCATTGGTGGTGAGGTGGATCCAGACCAGGTCGGCACGTATCCCGAGCGCCTGCTTGAGCGGCGGCGATTCGACCTTCCCGCCCCGGACGACATAAGCGAAGCCGCTCACGCGACCATCTCCAGATAGACCGAGAGGCCGGGCCCGGGCTCGGCGGGCGCGCTTTCGCAGGCGATGCGTACGGCGTCGGCGCGGGCGCGTTCGAGGATGGCTTCGGGCACGCGCCGGTGATGGAAGACGCGGTCCGCCTGCGCAAGCGCGCGCGCCTGGCGCAATGTCAGTTCGTCCGGATCGGGCGAGGCGAGGACGAAGCGGAGCAGCGACGGTGCGGGTGCGGCGGCATCGGCGAGCCAGCGCTCGACCGCGTCGACATCGTGGTCCGCGAGCGGATCGAGCGGCCCGGCCAGCGCGGCGCCCAGCGCGCGGCGGCGCGCACCGAGATCGGGCCAGCGCTGCCGTATCCTTGGCTTCGCCGCCTCCAGCGCCCGCGCCAGGGCGCCGAGGCGCGCGGGCAGCAGCGCCTCCAGCCGCTGGCGGAGCGCCGCCGCGAGCCCCGCCGAGACGCCGCCGGTGCCGATCGCGACGAGCACGGGATCGCGGTCGACGATCGCGGGAAGCGTGAAGTCGCACAGGTCCGATCGATCGACCGTGTTCACGAGCATGCCGCGCCCGCGCAGGCGCGTGACGACCGGCTCGGGATCCTCGACGGCGACGATCGCGAGCGCGGCCTCCGCCGTCTCGTCGACCACCTGCGCGCCGGCGCGCTCGAGCAGGCGGCGCTTGGCCTCGGCCGCCTCGCCCGTGCCGATCAGGATGACCGGCCGCCCCGCCAGCTTCACGAAGATCGGCAGGGCGGCGAGAGTCACTTCAGCCAGTCCGGAACATGCTCTTCGGCCATGATCGCCTCGGCCGAGATGCGGCCGGCGACCACTTCGAACCGGTCGCCCGAGACGAGCACCTCGGGGACGAGCGGGCGGCTGTTATAGGTGCTGGCCATGGTCGCGCCATAGGCGCCGGCGCTGCGCAGGATCGCGAGGTCGCCCGTCCTGACCATGTCGATCTCGCGCGCCTTGGCGAAGACGTCGCTGCTCTCGCAGACCGGGCCCGCGACATTGGCGACCATCTTTTCGCCCGTAGGACGCACCGCTTCGAAATCGTGGTGCGCGTCGTACATCGCGACGCGCGCGAGGTCGTTCATCGCGGCGTCGACGATCACCCAGGGATGCGTGACGCCCGGCTTGACCCACAGCACTTCGGTGAGCAGCACCCCGGCATTGGCCGAGATGACGCGGCCCGGCTCGAACATCAATTCGACGTCCCAGCCGCGCGTCACCCGCGCGACCATCTCGCCGAACTCGGCCGGCGAGGGCGGATGGTCGCCGTCGCGATAGCGCACGCCCAGGCCGCCGCCGAGATCGACATGGGTGATGACATGGCCCGCCGCGCGAAGATCGGCGACGAGCCTGCCGACCCGCTCGAACGCGCGCTCGAGCGGCGCGAGGCTCTGGAGCTGGCTGCCGATATGGACGGCGACACCGCGCAGGTTCAGCCCGGGCAGCGGCGCCAGCCGGTCGAAGATCGCCGGCGCCTCGTCGATCGGCAGCCCGAACTTGTTCTCGGCGCGGCCGGTGGAGATCTTTTCGTGCGTGCCGGCGTCGACATCGGGGTTGACGCGCAGCGTCGCGGGCGCGCGCATGCCGCGCGCGGCGGCGATCTCGGACAGGACGACGCCTTCCTCCTCGAGCTCGAGGTTGAACTGGCCGATGCCGACGTCCAGCCCCTGCTCCAGCTCGGCGCGGGTCTTGCCCACGCCCGAGAAGACGATGTCCTTCGCCGCCATGCCCGCCGCCAGCGCGCGCGCGAGCTCGCCGCCCGAGACCACGTCGGCGCCGAAGCCCTCGTTGGCGAGCAGCCGCAGCACGGCGAGGTTGGGATTGGCCTTGATCGCGAAGGCGATGTGCTTGCGCTCGATCCCGGCCAGCCCCTCGCGGAACACGCGGGCGTGGCGCTGGAAGGTCGCGGCGGAATAGACGTAAACGGGCGTGCCCACCGCCTCGGCGATGCGTGCGAGCGGTACGTTCTCGACGTGCAACTCGCCGTCGATCAGATTGAAATGGTCCATTTTATTCCGGTCAGTTGGGAGGCGGCAGATCGAACTTGTCGGTGCGCCTCTTGTCGGTGCTTTCGATGAGGTCGTCGCTGCGCGCCGGGCGCGTCTGCACCGGCGGCGCGAGCAGGTCATCGGGCGTGGGAGTCGCGGTCGCGCCATAGGGCGCAGGGGGGAGCGACGCGCCCTCCGCCGGTTTGAGACCTTCGCGCGCGCCGCAGCCGGCCAGCGCCAGCAACGCGGAGAGCAGCAACAGCTCGCGCTTCATCATCCTTCCTCCTCGCGACCCCTGCGGGCCGCAGCGATCGCCGCACGGACGCGCACCGGCGCAGTGCCGCCGAAGCTGGTCCGGCTGTTCACCGACGCATCGACGCTGAGCACGTCATATACGCGATCGTCTATCCGCGCGTCGATTTCCTTGAGCGCGTCGAGCGACAGCTGGTCGAGCCGGATGCTCTGCGCCTCCGCCGCCGCCACCGCGCGGCCGGTGATGTGGTGCGCCTCGCGGAAGGGCACGCCCGCCTCGCGGACCAGCCAGTCGGCGAGATCGGTGGCGGTGGCGAAGCCCGATTCGGCGAGCGCGCGCATGCGATCGGTGCGGAAGGTCGCGCTCTCGACCATGCCGGTCATCGCCGCGATGCAGAGACCCAAAAGGTCGTGCGCCTCGAACACCGGCGGCTTGTCGTCCTGCATGTCCTTCGAATAAGCGAGCGGCAGCCCCTTCATCGTGATCATCAGGCTCACCAGCGCGCCGGTGATCCGCCCCGCATGGCCGCGCACCAATTCGGCGGCATCGGGGTTGCGCTTCTGCGGCATGATCGAGCTGCCGGTCGACCATTGGTCGCTCAGCGAGACGAAGCCGAAGGGCTGGCTCGCCCAGATCACGAACTCCTCGGCCAGCCGGCTGAGGTGCAGGCTGCACTGCGCCGCGGCGGTCAGATATTCGATCGCGAAGTCGCGGTCCGAGACCGAATCGAGCGAGTTGCGCGTGGGGCCGTCGAAGCCGAGCGCGGCGGCCGTGGCCTCGCGATCGAGCGGGAAGCCGGTGCCGGCGAGCGCGGCCGAGCCGAGCGGGCAGAGATTCATCCGCACGCGCGCATCGGTCAGCCGCGAGCGATCGCGCGCGAACATCTCGAAATAGGCCATCAGATGGTGGCCGAGCGTCACCGGCTGGGCGCTCTGGAGGTGCGTGAAGCCGGGCATGACGCTTGTCGCATGCTCCTCGGCGCGCGCGAGCAGCGCATCCTGCAGACCCGCCAGCGCCGCCTCGGCCTGGTCGATCGCGTCGCGCACCCAGAGGCGGAAATCGGTCGCGACCTGGTCGTTGCGCGAGCGCGCGGTATGGAGCCGGCCCGCCGACGGCCCGATCCGATCGGCCAGCCGCGCCTCGGCGAGCATATGGATGTCCTCGAGCGCGAGATCGTCGGGCACGCCCTCGGCTTCGAACTCGGCGGCGACCTGCGCCAGCCCCTCGGCGATGCGCGCCGCGTCTTCCGCCGAAACGATGCCCTGCTTGCCCAGCATCGCGGCATGGGCCTGCGAGCCGCGCAGATCCTGCCGCCACATCCGCTTGTCGAAGGGAATCGACGCGTTTATCTCACGCATGACGGCAGACGGGCCTTCGGCGAAGCGCCCACCCCACATGGCATTGGAGCTATGCTTGCGCTCGACGATCGCGCTTCTCCTTCTCGCAACGGGCCTGATCGGCGGCTGCGATAGGCAATCCGGGCAGCCGCAGCAAGCGGAGGGCGCGAATGTCGCCGCGCCCGCGCCGGCAGTGCCCGACAAGCTCGACCGCAGCCACAAGGGCGAGGCCGCCCCGACCTTCGCCTTCACCGACGCCAAGGGCGCCCAGCGCACCCTCGCCGATTTCCGCGGCAAGCCGGTGCTGCTCAACCTATGGGCGACCTGGTGTGCGCCCTGCGTCAAGGAGATGCCGACGCTCGACACGCTGGCGGTGCGCGAGGGCGATCGGCTCCAGGTCGTCACGGTGAGCCAGGATTTCGAGCCCGCGAAGGTCGCGCCCTTCTTCGCCGAGAAGAAATTCCGCAAGCTCCAGCCGTTCATCGATTCCGAGACCGCGTTCAGCACCCAGATGGGCCTCAACCTGCCCGCGACGATCCTCTACGATTCGCAGGGCCGCGAGGTCTGGCGGATGCTGGGAGATACCGACTGGGCCGGCGAGGCCGCGGCGAAGCTGATCGCCGAGGCGCGCTGAGCGGGCGCGCTGGAGAAGCTGATCGCCGAGGCGCGCTGAGCTGGCGCGCTGGATTGGGTAAATCCTAAGCCGCCGCGGTGCCGTCGGCGTACTGCCATGACTTGCCGTTCCACCATGCCGGCTTGCCCGCCCCGGACATGTAGATGCTGTCTCCAAGGTTCGCGCCTGACGGCGCCGCTGCCGCATTGACCGCTGTCCGGGGCGCATTGCCGGTGCGGAAAAGCTCCTGCATCACGCGTTGGGTGCCCGGGATCGCCTGAAAAAGGTGAACCGATCCCGCTGTCGGCGCCGTGTAGTTGCCGGTGCGCTCGCGGAGCAGGAGCTGCGCGCTGTTTTGGAAGGTCACATTGCCGTTATTGTTGATAAGGATCAGCGTCTTGTCCGGATGCCGCTCGCAGACGAGGCTGCTGATGGTCGTCGGCGTCGAGAACCGTAGGATATAGACTGAGCCCGCAGGCAGGCTCAGCGCACCGCCGGAAACATTCGCTTCGGTTATGACGACGGGATCGACATGCAGGCGCAGTGCACCACGGTCCCAACTGTAATGCGTCCTGCCGTCCTGGGCTTCATAGGGCCCCGCTCCGATCAGGCCGCCGGTGGCGACGCGGGGGTGGTCGGGGGATGTCGAGACGTCGCTGATCTTCTTCGCCGTCCCAACCCAGCTGCCCTGCTGGGGGAAATCCGCAAAAAGGAAGCCTCTCGGATTGGAGCCGGCGATTCGCAGGCCGATTGCAGTGTTGCCGGCCTTGAAGGCATAGGGATTGACGATCGAGATCCCCCACAGACTCTTCATGCCGCTTGCGGCATTCAGGTCGATCGCAACGCCACCCGTCGACGGCGTGCTGACGACACCGCCATAGACATTCGTGCCGGTGTTGAGGCTATCGCTTAAATCGAGACCCTTGGGAGACATGGGCATGTAGGGGGCGATGACGGTGGTATATTCCCCGCGATCGATGACTGCGGCATTGTCCACGCCTTCCCAATAGCCACTATCGAGCACGGTTCCCTCGGCCGTGTCGCTGATGACCACGCCATCATTCACCACTGAACATTCGAAGTGCGCGATGCGCGTCGCCAATAGCCGTGCCGAGCCGCCCTGTTCGCCGATGCGATAGCCGACCTTCCATCCGCGCGACGTCGTCTTGGTCACCTGAGCGAGGCCGCAATCCAGATCAGGATCGAGAAAGAAGCCCACGCCCGTCCGCGATGCGCCGAGCCCGCTCGTGTTCCAATCCGAATTGAGCGCATAGCCGAAGTCGAAGCTGCCCGTAGCGGCATTGTTGATCACAACGCCGTCACCGTCGCCAGCCTGATAGGCGTCGATGCCGGTTGCGCGAGAGGAGCCGAACAGCGCCTCGAACTTTAATGCAGGTACGCCCGCATGCTGGTTTCCCTCGACCCGGAAATCCCCCAGGTCGAGCGCGCCAGAACCCAGGCCGCCGCGGACTTTCCTGAAGACGAGCGAAGGCCGGGACGTGTCGGCGGAATAGAAGACGGTCCCCTTCTGGTTCGGCGGCGGGGCGAACGCCTCGGCCCTCCCTACACCCTTGAGTCGAAAGCCGCCGTCGCGTGTGTCAGCGGTCCCGGCGGACGGCCAACTGATCGGACCGACAATGACTCCCGCCGGCAGTTCGAGGCCTCGCACATGGTTAGATGCCGCCGAGAAAGTGAACGTCACCGCTGCGTCGAAGGCAGCCGACATGTCGTGCGCCGAGCGATCATATGCCGTGATGCTGCTGCGCTGGGTTGGCGACGCGAAGTCGAAAAAATGCACGCGCTCGCCGAGCTTGTCCTGCACCGCGCGCGCGGTCGCGCCACTTCCTGTCTGCTGGAAGCCGACGAGCGTGGTCCCGCAGGAGCCGGCCGAATCCTGATGCGGCGCGTTGTCGAGGGGTGTGCCGCCGCCCGCGCCGATGGAAGTTTTCGCTGCCGCCGCGTTTACCGTCAGCCCATTCAGCGCTCCAGCGCCGATCGTGACGCCAGCGGCGAGCAGAGTACGGCGATCGATGCTGGCGTCGGACATGATAGGCTCCTCGGAGCGGAGACCATTATGTGAGTGCTCCCCAGAAGCACAAGATCGGCGGCCAGCAGCGTACGCTATGTCCGCGACGAGTTGAGGAAATGGTCGGCGGAACGGCTCGCGGCGCCCGCCGGCTTCATCAAATCGCCAGCCGGGAAGTCTGGATGCCCCGTGAGGATTCGAACCTCAATTGACGGAGTCAGAGTCCGTAGTCTTACCTTTAGACGACGGGGCAACAGGGCCGGCGAAATAGGGCCGGGTTTCAATGCTGTCAACGCCGCTTCTCCACCCCCGTGCCTTGCTCCGCCGATCCGCCTGCGCTAGCCTCGCGGCCAAGCACCGGACGGCCGCATGTGGCCGAGACGGAACAGAATATAAGCGAGTGAACCCGATGGGGGATGGCCCAGCCAGAATGCCCCGTGGCCGGAGCGGCAGTTCCGCCCGACCGATACCCAAGGCACCGCCGGAGCGCCCGGGCCGCGCACGCTGGCCCGAATCGCGCCATTTCGCGGCGCTCGACCTCGGCACCAACAATTGCCGGCTGCTGATCGCCCGGCCGCAGGGCGCAGGCTTCACGGTGGTCGACGCCTTTTCGCGAATCGTCCGCCTGGGCGAAGGGCTCGCGACCACGGGCAGGCTCTCCGATGCGGCGATCGATCGCACGCTCGCGGCCCTGCGCATCTGCGCGGACAAGCTGCGGCGGCGCAACGTGGCGCTGGCGCGCTCGGTGGCGACCGAGGCGTGCCGCCAGGCCTCGAACGGATCCGAGTTCATCACGCGCGTCTATCACGAGACGGGGATCGCGCTCGACATCATCACCGCCGAGGAAGAGGCGCGGCTCGCCGTGCTGGGCTGCCATGCCCTGCTCGAGCCGGGCGACGGGCCGGCCCTGGTGTTCGACATCGGCGGCGGCTCGACCGAGCTCGTGCTCGTCGATTCGCGCGCCGAGGTGCCGCGCATCCTCGACTGGCACAGCGCGCCCTGGGGCGTGGTGTCGCTCACCGAGGCCGCGGGCCTGGCCGACGGCGCCGAGCGCGGCGCGGCGGTCTATGCCGATATGCGCGCGCGGGTGTCGGAGAGCTTCGCGCCCTTCGTCGCGCGGCTGCGGACGCCCAAGGGCACGCGGCGGCTGCTGGGGACTTCGGGCACGGTGACGACGCTCGCCAGCGTCCATCTCGGGCTGCCGGCCTATGACCGGTCGGTGGTCGACGGGCTGATCGTGCCCTCGGCGGCGATGCGCGAGGTCAGCCAGCGGATCGCGGGCATGAGCATGGCCGAGCGCTCGCAGGTGCCGTGCATCGGCGGCGAGCGCGCCGACCTGGTCGTGGCGGGGTGCGCGATATTGGAGACGATCCTGGATTTCTGGCCTGCCGAGCGGCTCGGCATCGCCGATCGCGGCATTCGCGAGGGCATTTTGCGACGACTGATGAACGGAGCGCGGCTGTGAGCCGCGGCGGCGGGCGCGGGCATACGCGCGTGAAGACCGCGCGCAGCCGCTCGGCGCAATCGACGCGCTGGCTCGAACGCCAGCTCAACGATCCTTATGTCAAGCGCGCCAAGGCCGAGGGCTATCGCAGCCGCGCCGCGTACAAGCTCACCGAGCTCGACGAGAAGTTCGACTTCCTCAAGGGCTCGAAGCGCGTCGTCGACCTGGGCATCGCGCCGGGCGGCTGGACGCAGGTGGTGCGCAAACGGCTGCCCAAGGCCGCGGTGGTGGGGATCGACCTGCTGCCGGTCGACCCGATCGACGGCGCGACGATCCTCCAGATGGACTTCATGGCCGATGCCGCCCCTGATCGGCTGATCGAGGAACTGGGCGGCGCGCCCGACCTGATCCTCTCGGACATGGCCGCCAACACCGTCGGCCATCCGCAGACCGATGCGCTGCGCACGCTGGGGCTGGTCGAGGCGGCGCTCGACTTCGCGATACGCACGCTCGAGCCGGGCGGCGATTTCGTCGCCAAGGTCTTCGCCGGCGGCGCCGATTCGGCGCTGGTCGCCGAGATGAAGCGCAACTTCGCTACCGTGAAACACGCCAAGCCCCCCGCCAGCCGCAAGGGCTCGGTCGAGTGGTTCGTGGTGGCGCAGGGCTTCAAGGGCCGCGCCGAATAGCTCCCTCGGAAACTCTCCCCTCCCTGCAAGGGAGGGGCCGGGGGTGGGTGCGACCCCGGCGAAGGCCGGGGGAGCCCATCGAGCTGCGTGGAATAAAGAAAAGGCCGGGCATCGAGCCCGGCCTTTTCTAACCCACCCCTTGATCCCCTCCCTTGCAGGGAGGGGAAAACAAGTCAGCCTTCGTAATCGGCGCCCAGATTCTGGTTGCGGGGCGGGGCCGCCGCGGTGAGGCGGAGCGCCTCGGCCGACTGGGCCAGCGAGCCGACCTCGTCCGGGGCTTCCTCGTCGTCGATCTGGACGCGCTGGAGGCTCGAGACCACCGATTCCTCGAGATGCGTCGGGTGGACGGTCTCTTCGGCGATCTCGCGCAGCGCGACGACCGGGTTCTTGTCGCGATCGCGATCGAGGGTCAGCTCGGCGCCGCCCGAGATCTGCCGGGCGCGCTGCGCCGCGAACAGAACCAGATCGAACCGGTTCGAGACCTTGTCGACGCAATCCTCGACTGTGACGCGCGCCATCTACGCTTCCTTGGATAATGGTGTCCGGGAGAGGGGCGGCAGATAGGGACGGGCACGCGGATTGTCAAGAAAAACGCCGGCCCGCCGCGCCGCCTGCAACCGACGGGCCTGCCCGAGGGTTCAATGGTTTCACCTGCGTCACGAGGATCGGGAGAGCATGCCACCGCCGGAGACCGCCAACCTTGCCGCCGGGGCCGGCGCGCTCCATGAAACCGCCATGGATCCCTGGTCCCAGCCCTTCACGGTCGACGGCAACCGACTGACGATGCTGCCGAACGGTCCCGAGCGGATGGCGGCCTTGCTCGCGCTGATCGGCTCGGCGACGCGGACGCTGCGGGTGCTCTACTATATCTATGTCGACGACGCCGCGGGCGCCGCGGTCCGCGACGCGCTGATCGAGGCCGCCGGGCGCGGCGTGAAGGTCCAGCTGATCGTCGACGGGCTGGGCAGCGAGCATGCCGCCGCGCACCATTTCTTCGATCCGCTCCATGCCGCCGGCGTCGACATGTGCCGCTTCGTGCCGCGCTGGGGGCGGCGCTATCTGCTGCGCAACCACCAGAAGCTGGCGCTGGCCGACGAGGCGCGCGTGCTCATCGGCGGATTCAACATCGAGAAGAGCTATTTCGGCACGCCCGAGCAGGATGCGTGGCGCGACCTGGGGCTGCTGGTCGAGGGGCCGGCCGCGGCGCGGCTCGTCGGCTATTTCGACGCGCTGTCGCACTGGACCAAGCAGCCGCGCGCGTCGATGCGCGTGCTCGCGCGGATGCTCAATTCGTGGAGCGAGCCCGAAGGGACGGCGCGCTGGCTGCTCGGCGGCCCGATGCGCCGACTCTCGCCCTGGGCGCGCGTGGTGAAGAACGACATGCAGCGGGCGCAGGCGATCGACCTGATCACTTCCTATTTCGCCCCCGGGCCGGCGATGCTGCGGCGGCTCGACAAGGCCGGGCGGCGCGGACGGGTGCGGCTGGTGCTGCCGTCCAAGGTGGATCACACCGCCTCGCTCTGGGCGGCGCACTTCACTTATGCGGGCCTGCTGCGCAAGAACGTGCTGATCTACGAATATCTGCCGTCCAAGCTGCACACCAAGCTCTTCGTCATCGACGACGTGGTGCATATCGGCTCGGCCAATTTCGACATCCGCAGCATGTTCCTCAACCTCGAGCTGATGCTGCGAATCGAGGATCGGGCGTTCGCGGCGCATGTCCGCCGCTTCGTCGAGGGCGAGATCGCACAGTCGGAACTCGTCACCGCCGAAATTCACAGGGCGCGCACCGGGCCGTGGACGCGCGTGAAGCAGTTCGCGGCATATTTCGTCATGGCCGTGCTCGACTATAACGTCACGCGGCGGCTCAATTTCGGCAGCCCGCGCCGCCGGCGGCGCTAGGGTTCGCCCCGGGCGATGTCGAAGGCGCGCGCGAAGAGATCGGCGGCGTAGCGGGCCTCCGCCTCGACCGCGTCGGCATCCGGCGCGCCGACTCCCCAGAGCACGCGCTGGTGCAGCCCGCCGAGGCACAGGCTGGCGAGCGCGCGCGCCGCGGCCAGCGGGTCGTCCGTACGCATATGCCCCACCGCCATCTGGCCGGCGAAGAAGTCGGCGAGCATCTGCTGCGTCGGCTGGGGCGCGCGGCGATAGAAGATCTCGCCGATCTCGGGGAAGCGCCCCGACTCGGCCGAGATCAGGCGATGGAGCCGCAGCGCGTCGGGCGACGTGATCTTGGCGATGAAGCTGCTGCAAAAGGCGACGATCGTCGCGTAGAGATCGGCCGAGGGTTCGAGCAGGCTGCCGAGCTGGCGGCGATAATCGGTGGTGGCGTGCTCGAGCACCGCGCCGAACAGCTCCTCCTTGGAGGGGAAATAGCTCCACAAGGTGCCCTTCGACCCACCGAGCTCGACCGAGATCGCCGACATCGACGTGGCCGAATAGCCGTTGTCGAGGAACGAACGCTTGGCGACCTCGAGGATCGCCAGCCGCCGCTCTTCCTTGCGCGCCTCGCGCTTGCCGGGCGCCTTTTCCGTCGGGTTTTCCATAACCGTACTATAGGGTACGATTTTATATTGACAAGGCACGGCGCTCCCGCCATTTGCGCTGCCGTACCCTCCAGTACGGTATATAAATCATGCCCGCTCCTTCCTTCCGACTCCTGCTCGTCACGACGATCGCGGCTCCGGCTTTCCTCGCCGCCTGCGCACCCGTTCCGCAGCTCGGCGCGCGTCCCGAGATCCGCGCCGGCGACAGCTATGCCGCCGACCGCTCCTTCGCTTCCTCGGCCGTTTCGGCCTGGCCCGCGACCGACTGGTGGAGCGCCTATGGCGACGCCCAGCTGACCGGGCTGATCGAGGAGGGCCTCAAGGATTCGCCCGACCTCGCCGGTGCCGCGGCGCGGCTGCGCTCAGCCCAGGCCTATGCCCAGCAGGCGGGCGCCGCGCGGCTCCCCTCGCTCGGGCTCGAGGCGAGCGCGACCGAGGCCAAGCAGAGCTACAATAACGGCATCCCCGCCGCCTTCGTGCCGCAGGGCTGGAACGACAGCGGCCGCGTCGCCGCGACCCTGAGCTTCGATCTCGACCTCTGGGGCAAGAACCGCGCCGCGCTCGCCGCCGCGACTTCCGACGCCGAGGCCGCGCGGATCGAGCTCGAGCAGTCGCGCCTCGTCCTCTCGACCAACATCGCCAGCGCCTATGCCGATCTCGCCCAGCTCGCCGCCGAGCGCGGCGTGCAGGAAAAGGCACTCGCGATCCGCACCCAGACGCAGAAACTCGTCGCCGATCGCGTCGCCAGCGGGCTCGACACCCGCGCCGAGCTCAAACAGGCCGATTCGGCCGTCCCCGCCGCCCGCGCCACCCTCGCCGCGACCGACGAGGCGATCGGCCTGACGCGCAACCGCATCGCCGCATTGCTCGGCAAGGGGCCGGATCGCGGGCTGAGCATCGTCCTGCCCGTGGCGCCCGCCGAGGCGCGCTCGCTTCCCGCGGGCGTCACGACCGACCTGATCGGCCGCCGCCCCGACATCGCCGCCGCGCGCGCCCGGGTCGAGGCCGCCGCCAGCCGGATCAAGGTGGCGCGCGCCGACTTCTATCCCGCGGTCAATCTGAGCGCGCTGATCGGCTTCCAGTCGCTCGGCCTCTCCAACCTGTTCGACAAGGGTTCGGACTTCGGCCAGGCGGGTCCCGCGATCAGCCTGCCGATCTTCCGCGGCGGCCAGCTCGCCGGCCAGTATAAGGGCGCGCGCGCCGCCTATGACGAAGCCGTCGCCGGCTATGACGGCACCGTCACCACTGCCTTCCGCGAAGTCGCCGATGCGGTGACCAGCCAGAAGGCGCTCGCCACGCGCCTGTCCGAAAGCCGCCAGGCGCTGGCGGACTCGGAAGCGGCTTATTCGATCGCCCGGCAACGCTATGAAGGCGGCCTCTCGACCTTCCTCGATGTCCTGACCGCCGAGGAGAGGGTGCTGCAGAACCGCCAGATCGTCGTCGACTTGGAGGCGCGGGCATTCACGCTCGACGTCGCGCTCGTCCGCGCGCTCGGCGGAGGCTTTTCCAGCAACCATGCGGCTGCGGCCGCCAGCAAGGACCCGACCCATGGCTGACGCCGATCCCGCAGCGCTCCACGAATTCCGCGCCGAGGAAGCGCAGAAGCCGAACACGCTCCGCAAGCGACTGCTCGGCGGCATCGCCGGCGCGGTGCTGCTCGCGGGGGTCGGCTATGGCGGCTGGTACGTCCTGGTCGGCAGCCACCATATCAGCACCGACAATGCCTATGTCGGCGCCGACACCGCCAGCGTGACGCCGATGGTCGCGGCGCAGGTGGCGGGCGTCGCCGTCTCCGACACGCAGACGGTGCGCAAGGGCGACATACTCGTGCAGCTCGACGACAGCGACGCGCGGATCGCGCTCGCCCAGGCCGAGGCCGAGCTCGCTCGCGCCCGCCGCCAGTACGGCCAGACTTCGGCGACCAGCACGGCGCTCGCCGCGCAGGTCGATGCCCGCAACGCAGATATCGCGCGTGCCCGAGCCCAACTCGTCTCCGCCCAGGCGGATTACGAGAAGGCACGCGTCGATCTCGCCCGGCGCCAGCGCCTCGCCCCCAATGGCGCGGTGTCGGGCGAGGAACTCACCTCGGCGACCAACGGCTATGCCTCGGCCAAGGCCGCGCTCGACCTGGCACGCGCCGGGGTGGCGCAGGCGAGCTCGACCAAGGGCGCGGCGAGCGGCGAGCTGGCCGCCAACAACGCGCTGATCAGCGGCACCACCGCCGCCACCGCCCCCGAAGTGCTCGCGGCGCAGGCCCGCGTGGCGCAGGCACAGCTCGACCTCCAGCGCACCGTGATCCGCGCGCCGATCGACGGCGTGATCACCCGGCGCAGCGTCCAGGTCGGCCAGCGCGTCGCCCCTGGCGCGGCGCTGATGCTGATCGTCCCCGTCGGCCAGCTCTATGTCGACGCCAATTTCAAGGAAGGCCAGCTGACCCGGGTCAAGGTCGGCCAGCCGGTGACGCTCAAGTCCGACCTGTACGGCGGCGATGTCGAATATCACGGCAAGGTCGTCGGGCTCTCGGGCGGCACGGGATCGTCCTTCGCGCTGATCCCGGCGCAGAACGCCACGGGCAACTGGATCAAGGTGGTCCAGCGCCTGCCCGTCCGCGTCGCGCTCGATCCCAAGGAGCTGCAAGCGCATCCGCTTCGGGTCGGTCTCTCCATGGACGCCGAGATCGACGTTTCCGCCAACTGAGGACGGCTGCCCATGAACGCCAAGGCCGAGGACTTCGCGCCGCTCACCGGCGCGCGCCTGCTGCTCGCGGGATTCGTCCTCGCGATGACCAACTTCATGGTGGTGCTCGACACCACCATCGCCAATGTCTCGGTGCCGCACATCGCGGGCAGCCTCGGCATCTCGAGCAGCCAGGGGACGTGGATCATCACGTCCTACGCGGTCGCCGAGGCGGTGTGCGTGCCCTTGACCGGCTGGCTCGCCGGGCGGTTCGGCACGGTGCGCACCTTCACCTTCGGGATGATCGGCTTCGGCCTCTTCTCTTTGCTCTGCGGCATGTCGACCTCGCTCGGCATGCTCGTCGCCTGCCGCATCGGCCAGGGGTTGTGCGGCGGCCCGCTGATGCCGCTCAGCCAGACTTTGCTGATGCGCATCTTCAAGCCCGAGCAGCGCGCCCAGGCGATGGGCGTGTGGGCGATGACCACGGTCACCGCGCCGATCCTGGGCCCGATCCTGGGCGGCACGATCAGCGATTCCTGGTCGTGGCACTGGATCTTCTTCATCAACATCCCCGTCGCCGCGCTCTGCGCCTTCGGCGCGATGCGGCTGCTCGCCCCGGTCGAGACCAGCACCGAGAAGATGCGGATCGACGGCGTCGGCCTGGCGCTGATGCTGCTGTGGATCGGCGCGCTGCAGATCATGCTCGATCTGGGCCGCGAGCATGACTGGTTCAACGATCCGACGATCATCGCGCTCGCCGTGATCGCGGCGGTGGGGCTAGTGGTGTTCCTCGCCTGGGAACTCACCGAGGACCAGCCGATCGTCGACCTGCGCGTGTTCCGCCACCGCGGCTTCACGGTGGCGGTGACCTCGCTGTCCTTCGCCTTCGCGACCTTCTTCGCCTCGGCGGTGATCATCCCGCAATGGCTGCAGACGAGCATGGGCTACACCGCCACCTATGCCGGCTATGCCACCGCCTTCACCGGCGTGGCGGCGGTGATCATGTCGCCGATCGTCGCCAAGCTGTCGACCAAGGTCGATCCGCGCGCATTGGTCTGCTTCGGCATCCTCTGGCTCGGCGTGACCTCGCTGCTCAGGGTCCATTGGAACAGCGGGGCCGATTTCTGGACGCTGGCGCTGCCGCAATTGCTCCAGGGCTTCGGCATGCCCTTCTTCTTCATCCCGCTGACCACGCTCGCGCTGGCCGCGGTCGAGCCCGAGGAGACCGCGTCGGCCGCAGGCGTGATGAGCTTCCTGCGCACCATGGCGGGCGCGATCGGCACGTCGATCTCGGCGACGATCTGGGACGACAGCTCCCGCGTGGCGCGGAGCGAGATCGTCTCGAAGCTCAACACCCAGGCTACCAGCGACACGCTCGCCGCGCAGGGCTTCTCGCTCGATCAGATCCGCGGGGTCGTCGTTCAGCTTGTCGACAAGGAAGCCCTGGCAGTGGCGACCACGCACGTCTTCCTGATCTCGGCGGTGGTATTCGCGCTCTCGGCGATGATCATCTGGCTGACGCCGAGACCGACGCGGTCGATCGAGGCAGGCGCGGCGCATTAGTCCCCGCGCCGTCGTCCCGGCGAAAGCCGGGATCCGGGGTCACACCGGACAGCATCCGTGGCTCCGGGTCCCTGCTTTCGCCGGGACGACGACAGGGATGGCCGTTACAGGCAGCGCGGATCGCGCACCGGGGCCTCGGCGCCGCGGGTGAGCCAGCGGCCGTCGGGCGCCTGGTATTTCTCGCCCGGCGCGGTGCGCAGGATCAGGTTGCAGCCGGTGACGAACGCCATCTGCTGGACG
Source organism: Sphingomonas sp. (assembly GCF_026460985.1). Taxonomy (GTDB): domain Bacteria; phylum Pseudomonadota; class Alphaproteobacteria; order Sphingomonadales; family Sphingomonadaceae; genus Sphingomonas. Next base: position 3,828 of record NZ_JAPKNM010000092.1, on the reverse strand, counting down.
GTCGAGCCCGCCGCGGCCTGCGCCTGCGTGGTGTACTGCTTCTTGCGCTGGATGTTGATGTTGTTGACCAGCGCCTGGAGCGCCGGAGTCGGGCTGCCGACGATGCCGAGATAGCCGTCGGGCTGCTCGCCGACCTGACCTGCGGCGCGCGCCGCGGCATAGGCCGGATCGCGCTGCGCGAGCGCCGGTGCGGCGACCAGCGTGGCTGCCGCGAGCGCGGCGGTGAGGAGCATAGGGCGCATCAGAATATCCCTGGATTGTCCTGGATCAGCGTCTTCGCCTTGTTGTCGAGGCGATACACCACTTCCTGGGTGATCGATATGTTGAGGTTGATGACGATCGGCTTGTCGGGCGCGGTCACGTTGACGCATCCGCCGGCCATCGCCGCCGGCAATATCGCCAAAAGGCCTGTTGTTCGCTTCAACCGCATTACGGCTCCCTTCATCGCAGCTTGTCGCTTTCGCGCGGCTGAACCGGCTTGGTGCCGGTCTCGCCGCCGGATTTGTCCTGCTCCAGCAGGCTGGGCAGGTTGCGCTCGATCAACCGGTTGGGATCGTACCAGGACTGCACCGAATCGAGCAGCTGGTGGAAGGGCGCACTGACCCGGACGTTGAACACGAAGGGGAGCTTCGCCAGCCGGCGGAGGAGGAAGTTGGACTTGGTCCCCTTGCCCTGGCTGACCCCCGAGAAACGGATCTCGGTCACCATCTCGCCGGCGAGCGGGCCGTTCATGTCGATGGCGAGGTTGCGATAGTCGAGCGACTTGAGCGCCTGGAACGCCATGTCGCCCCAGAAGCCCAGGTCGCGCTGCGACAGCTCGCCGACATAGGCGATCGAGCCGCCGCTCCGCGCGCGCAGCGTGCCGCCCTCGATGCGGCCGCCCTGCGCATCGAAGATCATCGGCAGCGTCCCGTCGAAGGTGCCGGTGGCGTCGAGATTCTCGAACTCCATTTCCTGGAGGAACCGCGCCGCGTCGGCGCCGATCACGCGGAAGGTCATGCGCCGCTCCCGGCGCTCGCTGAAGTCGAGGATCGTCGGCTCGAGCACCAGCTCGCCCCCGGCAAAGGGCCAGCGCGCGCCCTCGACCTCGACGCGCTGGCTGTCGAGCACGCGGAAGCGGATCGTGCCGGTGCGGACGGGGACGCCCGGGTTGATCTCGGCCGTGGTCGCGATCTGGCCGGCGACGCTCCGCATGTTCAGCAAGTCGTCGAACGCGATCTCGGTGGCGAGGCCGCGCACCGGGCCGAACGCCGCGGCGAGATCCACGGCCCTGGTCCCGAAACGGCCGGTGCTCGACACGCCCTCGGGCGTCCAGGCGATGCTGCCCGTGCCCTCCACGGTACCGCTGACATCGGCGATCACGCCATAGGTGAGCGGCGTGAGGTCGCTGGGCTGGAACCCGCCCTCGGCGAAGCGCAGCCCCGGCACGGCGATCGACGCTCTGCCCCGGCCGGTGCCGAGATCGTGGCGGATCTCGACGCGCGCCACCGCCATGCCGGTAGAGGGCGCTTTCAGCCCCGCGGTCGCGACAATGTCGTTGCCGGTCAGGCGCAATTCGGCATCGTCGCTCGCCAGGGGATGGAAGCGCGGCGACGCGGCGGCGTCCGACAGTTGCAGCCTGCCCGCGAGGCCGAGCCCGGCGTCGCTCGCCTTCCAATTGCCCGACGCGCCCGAGATCACCAGCGGCACGCTGCCGATCTGCCCGCTCAGCCCCGCGAAGTCGCCGGCTAGGCGATCGGCGAAGCTGCCGGTGAGCGAGGCGGCGTCGAGGCGGGTGACGCTTTCCGCGCCGAGCCGCACCCGCGTTTCGGTCAGCGAGAAAAGGCTCTTCCCGAGATCGATCCGCGCCTCGGCCGCTCCGAGCAGCAAGGGGCTCGTCCCGACCTTCCCGGCGAGCTCGGGGCGCAGGAGGCGGATTCCGCCGGAGACGCCGCGCGGCGACACTGCCAGCATCGCGCCGCCGATCGGACAGGCGTTGACGCTCCCGGGCGCCAGCGCCGCCCCGGCGAGCACGATGCGCCGGTAGCGGACAACCGCGCATTCCGGGTCCACCGCGACCTGCGCACCGCGCCAGCGCGCGTCGAGCGGCAGCGACAGGCCCTCGACCCGGCCCTTGCCCAGCGGTCCGGAGAGCGTGGCCATGGTCCGGATCGCGCCGCCTTCCGGTCCGAGGTCGAAGGATATCCGCGAAAGCGCCAGCGCCGCACCGCCGGCGGCATAAGGCTGGACAAAGCCGACGCCGCTCAACCGGCCGTCGCCAGGCCGCTGCGAAAGCCGGATCACCGCCTCGGGCATGCCGCCGCCGCGAAGCGCGAGCGTGCCGTCGAGCCGCGGGGCCGCGCCGCCCTGGCCGGTCAGGCCGCGCCCGCGATCGAAGGACAGCCGGGCCCCGCTCGCCGCGACGATCGCCAGCCGGGGAAGGCTGTAGGCGAACCCTGCCGGGGAGCTGCCAATGGAAAGGTCGGCGGTCGCGTCGAACTGCGCAGCCGCCGCCGCAGCGGATTGCGCGAGCCGCACCGCCACGGGCGCCAGCGGCGTGCCTTGCGCGGTAGTTGCATAGCCGCCGAGCTTCGCGCGCAGCGGACGCGACAGGCTCGCCCCGCGCGCGACGAGCTTGCCCTTATAGTCGAATCCATCGGGGCGCACGCCATAGTCGCCGGCAAGATCCAGCGCCACGCCCACGGCCTCGGGCGCCTCGAACCGGCCCGAACGCAGTGCGACCTGGCCGCGCGTACCCTTGGCGCCGCCATGGAACGCGACCCGCCCGCGGATATCGGAGACCCGGCGTCCCCCCGTCCGCAGGCCGGCCAGCGCGAGGTCGGCGGCACCGGTCCAACTGTCCAGCGCAGCGCCCAGGGTCGCCCGCACCACCACCTTCGGAGCCGCGGCGCGGCCGTCCGCGCATTGCAGCTGCGATGCCGCCAGCGTCCCGGCGAGACTGGGCCGCGCGCGGCGGATCTGCAGGCCGAACGCGCCGGCCACGCCCGCAGCTGCGCAACCGGCAATGTCGAGCCGCGGCGCGGCGATGCGCGCGCTGCCGGTGAATCCGTCGTCGAGCATGCCCCGGCCTGCCAGCGCGACGTCGACGATGCCGTGGCCGCTGTCCAGCCGAAGCCGGGCATCGGCGAGGTCGAGCTTGACGTGCGGAAGCGCGAAGGGCTTGCCGGAGGGTGGCGGCATCAGCCGGTCGATCGCGCCGAGCGAGAGCTGGCCCTGGGTGATCCGGCCCTTCATGCGGACCCGGCCGGCGCGCAGTTCGAGCACTTCGGCGCCCCAGGGCGACAATGCGGTGCCGACCTCGACCCAGTCGGCGACGAGATCGGGATCGCGCGGGTCGCCGATCACCAGATTGGTGAGGCGCTGGTGCCAGGGGGAGAGCTGCTCGATCTCGTACTGCGCGCGCACGCCGCGGCGGCTGAGCTCCCGGTCGACGAATTCGCGCGCGATCGTGCGCCGCTGCAGCCATGCTGCGGCGAGCGCAGCAAGCAGCAACACCGCCAGCGCGAGGAAGAGGCGCCCCCATGGCCGGCGGGCGCGGCGAGGCGCTGCTTGCGCAGTCACCTGGTCCGGCGCTTCATCGAGGCTCGTCGTCACGCCGCACCAACTCCCGCCGCGCTACTATGGCGCCCTTGGGCGTGACGGCAAGGTGCGACGGGATTGGAAGCGGCGGGGGCAAAGAAAAAGCCCGCGGGCTGTGTGGCCTGCGGGCTGTGTGTTGGTTGCGGGAGCAGGATTTGAACCTGCGACCTTCAGGTTATGAGCCTGACGAGCTACCGGGCTGCTCCATCCCGCGACACTTGGTTTTGCCTCAAGCGCCGGCGGCGGCAT
>NZ_JAPKNM010000091.1 GCF_026460985.1 Sphingomonas sp. | reverse complement strand
TTGGGGCGCATTCCGCGATCCCTCGCCGCTGCGTTGCTTCGCGATCGCGCGGCCGGTGGAGCGCTATCGCAGCGCCCAGCCCTTCGCCAGCATCGCCACCTGGCCGGGGCAAAGGGTGCGCAACCAGCTCCATATCCGCCTCAGCCGTCCGCGCGCCGCCAATGCGCGCGTGACGCTCGCGATCGGCGAGCGCCGCTTCGAATTGCGCGCGGGCGACGCCGACGCCTGGGCGCCGGACGCGCACACCGACGCGGCGGTGGTGGCCGCGATCCGCGACGGGCGCAGCATGAGCGTGGAGAGCGTCGCGGCCAATGGCGTCCCCTTCGCCGACACCTATGCGCTCAAGGGCGCGGCGACCGCGATCGACGCGGCGGCCCTGGGGTGTGCGGGGCGGGGTTAGGCCGCGCCTGCGTCATCCATTTTCTTCCTCTCCCTGTGGGAGAGGTAGCGAAGCTTGGCAGCTTGCTGCCTAGCGTAGCTGGGTGAGGGGTTCCGGGACTATCGAGAGGGCGAAACCCCTCACCCAGCTCCGACTTAGGCCCGGCTTACGCCGGACCTAAGTCTGCGCAACCCTCTCCCTACGGGAGAGGGGCTGATTGTCGTGCGCTCCGCTCTTCAATGCGCCCAGCGCTCGCGGAGCACTTCCGCCTTGCCGTCGCGCAGGCGGATCTCCATCGCGGGTTCGTCGGGGCGGCCGGGGGCGAAGAGTTCGTAGATGATGCTGCCGTCCTCGGTCTGCTTGCTCTCGATCACGCGCTCGGGCGTGAAGCTGCCCGGTGCGGCCTTGGCGGCGGCGATCGCGGCGGGCGAGGCCTGGTCCCAGGCGATGTCGCGCTGGATCTCGACGACGCGGAAGCGATTGCCTTCCTGCAGCACGTCGAGCTCGACTTCGCTGCCGTCGGGGCGCTTGCCTTCGATGTCGAAATAGATGCGGCCCTGGCGTTGTTTCCGGTCGACCTCGTCGATGGTCATGCCCGGCACGGTCTGCTCGGCCAGCGCGCGCAGCTCGGGCGGCAGCGCGGCGGCGTCGACCTGGCTTACATTGGTCACCGGTCCGGCGGGTAGCACGCCATTGGCGGCGGCATTTGCGGCGGTGGGTTCCTTGGTCTCGTTCTCGCCGCAGCCGGCGAGCGTGGTGAGCAGCAGGGTTGCGGTCAACAGACGCATGGGCGGCCTCCTCGCAATGCCTGCCTTATAGGCGAATCGCCCTCGGCTGGCAAAGCCCCGGGCGACGGACAGCGCCGCCGCCCGGTTCGGCCTTATTTGGGTGTGGCCGCTGCCGGCTGCTGCGCGGCTGCCGCGTCCTGGATCTTCTTGTTGAGCGCGGTGTCCGCCTGCATCGCCTGCGCGATCTCGTTGAAGCGCGCGGGGGGGAGACCCGAGGCGGTGATCGCCTCGACCATCTTGGCGTTCTTGTCGGCATCGGGGACCGCCGCGTCCTGACGGACCTTGGCGACCGCGAGCGCCGCGGTGGCGAACTGGGTGATCTCGGCATCGCTAACGGTGGCGGCGGCGGTGCCGGCGCCGGTGGTGCCGCTCTGCGCCGGCGCGGCGGGTGCCGGCTCGGCGGGCGCCGGCGAGGTCTGGGTCTGTGCCATCGCCGCCGGTGCGCACAACAGCGCCGCGGAGAGGATCATCGAGGTACGAAACTGCATACTAACGCTCCGAATTGGGTACGCCCCCTATGCCCAAGCTGGACGGCGGGGTGCCGCCGGGGCAACCGCTCCGCGACGCGGCGTGGCAGAAGCGGGATGGAGCAGCCCTTCGCGGCGGCTTTTGCGCCCGGGGAGTGGAATTCGGCCGCGAAATCGACTACATGGCCGCGCATGCAGACAGTGTCGGCCGCGCCCATGCCCATTCCGGGGCACATCGATCCCGTGCCCGTTCCGCGGGAATTCAAGCCGCGTGCCGACGGCCGCATCGACTTGCTCGGCCTGTCGAAGCAGGATCTGCGCATGGCGCTCGAGACCGCGCAGCTCGAGTCCAGGCAGGCCAAGCTCCGCGCCAAGCAGCTCTGGCACTGGATCTACAATCGCGGCGTCACCGAATTCGCGCTGATGACCGACATCTCCAAGGCGATGCAGCCCTGGCTCGAGCAGCGCTTCGTGATCTCGCGGCCTGAGGTCGTCGAAGCGCAGGTCTCGACCGACGGCACGCGCAAATGGCTGCTCCGCTCGGACGACGGCCAGGATTACGAGATGGTCTTCATCCCCGATGCGGACCGCGGCACGCTCTGCGTATCGAGCCAGGTCGGCTGCACGCTCAACTGCCGCTTCTGCCACACCGGCACGATGCGGCTGGTGCGCAACCTGCTGCCGGCCGAGATCGTCGGGCAGGTGATGCTCGCGCGCGACGCGCTCGGCGAATGGCCGAGCCAGCCCGAGGGCCGCATGCTCACCAACATCGTGATGATGGGCATGGGCGAGCCGCTCTACAATTTCGACAATGTCCGCGACGCATTGAAGCTGGTCATGGACGGCGATGGCCTCGCTTTGTCGAAGCGCCGCATCACGCTGAGCACATCGGGCGTGGTGCCGATGATGGCGCGCGCGGGCGAGGAGATCGGCGTCAACCTCGCGGTCTCGCTCCATGCGGTGACCAAGGAAGTGCGCGACGAGATCGTGCCGCTGAACCGGAAATACGGGATCGAGGAGCTGCTCCAGGCCTGCGCCGACTATCCGGGCGCCAACAATGCCCGGCGGATCACCTTCGAATACGTCATGCTCAGGGACAAGAACGACCGCGACGCGGATGCGCACGAGCTGGTCCGGCTGATCAAGAAGTACAAATTGCCCGCCAAGGTGAACCTCATCCCGTTCAACCCCTGGCCGGGCGCGCCCTATGAATGCTCGACCCCCGAGCGGATCCGCGCCTTCTCGAACATCATCTTCGAGGCGGGCTATTCGGCCCCGGTCCGCACCCCGCGCGGCCGCGACATCGACGCGGCGTGCGGCCAACTCAAGACCGCGGCGGAGAAGAAGAGCCGCGCCGAGTTGGATCGGCTGGCCGAGGAGAAGCAGGCGGCTCTGGGCTAACGCCCCCCGCCCTTCGCCAGCACGAGCCAGGTCCAGCGGACTCCCTTTGCCCGGCTTTCGGGGTGCACCGATTCGGTCTCGGCCCGGCGGATCGGATGGAGGCCCGTCGCATGCGCGAGGTCGATCGCTTCTTCGAGTGGCGCAGGAAAGCTGAGGCGGCCATCCGCTTCCGGGTCGTGGCGCAGCGACAGGATCAGCCGGCCGCCCGGCGCCGTGGCCCGTGCGAGGACCGGCATGGCACGCGCGCGGCCGGCGGTGTCGAGATGATGCCAGACAGCGCATAGCAGCACGAGATCGAAGGGCCCGTGCGACTGTAGGCCGGTGAGATCGGGAAGCTGGTCGTCCAGCCATTCGATCCGGTCGCCATGGAGCGCCATCCCCGCCTCGCGGAACGCCCGCACCGGCTCGACGGCCAGTACGCGATGCCCTTGCCCGGCGAACCAGGCCGCGTCGCGGCCCGTACCGGCGCCGATATCGGCGATCCGGGCGGGCGCGACCGGCAGAAGGTCGCGCACGGAGGCATAGATCTGCTCCGGAGGGAGGGCGTCATAGCCAGCGATCAGCGCCGGAGTCGCCGCTGCGGCATAATCGGCCAGCACATCGTTCATACGCATGTCTCCACCGTCTGATCCGGAATATCCCTACCGTTCGTGCTGAGCTTGTCGAAGCACCGTTCTTTCTTCCCTGCGATGGAAAAGGAAGTACGGCGCTTCGACAAGCTCAGCGCGAACGGATTGATTGTGGACCCATTTTCACTAGCATTGGCCGCCGGCGCCGGCATAGTGGGCGGTGCGATGAACGCGCTGGCCGGCGGCGGCACCTTTGCGACCTTGCCGGCGCTGATCGCGCTCGGGCTGCCCGCCAACATCGCCAACGCCACGTCGAACGTCGCGTTGCTGCCCGGCGCGGGGGCGAGCGCATTGGCCTATCGCGACGAATTGGGGCCGGTGGCGGGCATGTCGGTCCGGCTGCTGGCCGCGATCACCTTCGCCTTCGGGCTGGTCGGCAGCCTGTTGCTCGTGCTCACGCCGACCGAGACCTTCGACATCATCATCCCCTGGCTGCTGCTCTTCGCCTTCGCGGTGATGGTGTTCGGCAAGCGCGCGGCCGACTGGCTCCATGCGCGCGTCACCATCGGGCGGCCGACGCTGGTCGTGACGCAGGCATTGCTCGGGATCTATGGCGGCTATTTCGGCGGCGGGGTGGGGCTGATCACCACCGCTGTCTACGGGCTGCTCGCCAATATCCGCCCGCGCGAGCTGTTCGCGATCCGCACCACGATGCTGGCGGTGGCGAATCTCGCCGCGGCGTTCGTGTTCATCGGCTTTGCGATGGTCTGGTGGTGGGCCTGCCTGCCGATGCTGCTCGGCTCGATCGCGGGCGGCTGGCTCGGCGCGCTGCTCGGCAAGCGGCTGTCGCATCGGATGGTGCGCGTCTGGACGCTGCTGGTGACCGGCGCGACCACGCTCGTCTTCTTCGTGCGCGCATATAGCTGAGCGCCTTATCCTCCCCCGCCAGGGGGGTGTCGCCGAAGGCGATGGAGGGGGAGGTCAGCGACCAAATGGCCGTCGTGCTTCCGCCCCCTCCGTCAGGCTGCGCCTGCCACCTCCCCCTGGCGGGGGAGGATAATGGACGCTGGTGCCTGCCGTGCGTCCGCGGCATAACGGGGACGTGACCAAGCCCGTCTATCGCCACCGGCTCTTCACGCGCATCTGGCACTGGGTCAACGCGCTCGCGATCCTGATCCTCATTCCCAGCGGGCTGATGATCTTCAACGCGCATCCGCGGCTCTATTGGGGGCATTTCGGCGCCGATTTCGACCCCGCCTGGCTCGAGCTGCCGCGTTTCCCGGGCTGGGCGACGATCCCGAGCCACTACAGCCTGGCCGGCGCGCGCCACTGGCATCTGTTCTTCGCCCTGGTGCTCGGCTTCGGGCTGCTGGCGTATATGATCGCCGGACTGGCCAACCGCCACTTCCAGCGCGACCTCAGCATCCGCCGCCGCGAGCTCGCGCCCCGGGCGCTGTGGAGCGACTTCAAGGCGCATCTGGCGCTCCGCGTCCACGATCCGGAGGACCCGCGCGCCTACAACATCTTCCAGAAGCTCAGCTACGCGGGCGTGGTCTTCGTGCTGATCCCGCTGCTGATCGTCTCGGGGCTGGCGATCTCGCCGGGCATGTGGCCCTGGCTCGCCGACCTGTTCGGCGGCCGTCAGTCGGCGCGTTCGGTCCATTTCATCGCGATGGCGTGCATGACGGTCTTCGTCCTGGTCCATCTGACGCTGGTGATCCTCGCCGGGCCGATCAACGAAGTGCGTTCGATGGTCACCGGCTGGTGGCGCCTGCCCGAGGACGACGAATGATCACCCGACGCACCCTGCTCGTCGGCACCGGCGCCTCGCTGCTCACCGGGTGCGATTCGCTCACCGACAGCCCGGTGCTGATGCGCGCGGAGGAGGCGCATCGCTTCCTCCAGCGCTCGATCACCGGCCGCGCCGCGCTCGCCCGCGAGTTCCGCGCCGAACAGCGCAGCCCGATCTTCCGCGTCAACGGCAATGCGAGCCCCAATACGCCTGAATACAATGCGCTAGCCGCGAACCGCTTCGCGGACTGGCGGCTGCGCGTCGACGGGCTCGTCGCGCGTCCGCTCAGCCTGAGCCTTGCCCAGCTCCAGTCGCTCCCGCAGCGCGCGCAGATCACGCGGCACGATTGCGTCGAGGGTTGGAGCGCGATCGGCAAATGGCAGGGCCCGCGGCTCGAGACGCTGCTGCAACTGGCGGGCATCCGCGATTCCGCGCGCTATGTGGTCTTCCACTGCGCCGATCGCTTCGGCAGCCAGCCTTATTACGAGTCGATCGACCTGATCGACGCCTTCCACCCGCAGACGATCCTCGCCTGGGCGATGAACGACGCGCCGCTGAACGTCGGCCACGGCGCGCCGGTGCGGCTCCGGGTCGAGCGCCAGCTCGGCTACAAGCACGCCAAATATGTCATGCGCGTCGAAGCGGTGGCGAGCCTGGCCGGGATCGGCGCGGGCAAGGGCGGCTATTGGGAGGATTCGAACGGCTACGAATGGTACGCCGGAATCTAGGGCGGATCGACATTCAGGTTGAAGGCTCCCCTCCCTGCTTGCAGGGAGGGGCAGGGGGTGGGTGCGCGCGTCTGCGCGCCTAAAAGACTCGCCAATCGTGCAGCAAAAGGC
>NZ_JAPKNM010000090.1 GCF_026460985.1 Sphingomonas sp. | reverse complement strand
GGGGGCGGAACCCCTGCGCTCAATTGGAGAGTGTATCGCCTACCTCCCCCTCCGACGCCTTCGGCGCCACCTCCCCCTGGCGGGGGAGGATTTTGAATGTCGATCCGTCCTAGGTCGTATCGACATTCAGGCCAAATTGTCCTCTCCCCTTGATAGGGGGGTGCAGGGTCGATCATGCCCCGCATGATCGAGGATCGCGCGGGGCGCGATCCGACCTCGCACTCCCCTTGCAGGGGGCGAGGGAAGAAGAGGCTGAATGTCGATACGACCCAAGGCCTGCCGCACTGCCCCACCCCAACCCAGTATCAGGTAAACAGCGCCCCGCGCTGTTTAGGCCATGCCCGGGGGGGCATGGCCGACCTGATGCTCCTGAAGGGGAGGGGCTTGATGGCGGCAAATGGTCGCCAGCCGACCGGCCAATCGCGCGCTACTTCCCCGCCATCGTCCGCGAGGCGAGGAGGCGGGCGGTTTCGAGGGGGGCGGCGAAGGAGGTGCCGGTGCCGGTGACCGCGCGGCCGTCGATCGCGGCGGTGGGGACCTTCACGCCGAGCTGCCAGGCATAATTATAGCCTTCGGGGGTCGCGTCGGGGCGGTTGGTGCCGCTCCACGGCTGGCCTGCCGAGTCGATCGCGCCGACCAATACGGCATTGGGATAGGCCGCGCGCGCGGGGGCGAGGTTGCCGGGATGGTCGTAGCCGTTGTTGCCCGCGGCCAGCACGACGCGGATACCCTTGGCCGCGGCATCGGCGATCGCGGCGGTGATCGCCGGATCCTTGTCGAGCGCGAGCGAGATGTTGATCGCGTCGACCCCGAGCTCGGTCGCGCGGCGGATCGCGCGGACCACCGGCGCGGCGGAGGGCTGGCAGGGCGGGTTGGCGCCTTCGGGGCAGCCGGCGGGATCGTCGATGCGGAGCGAGATGATGTCGACCTGGCGGTGCGCGGCGCGCGCGAGGATCGTCGCGACCATCGTGCCGTGATCGTAGCGCGGCTGGAACTGGGGCCGGCCGGGGTCCGACGCCATGTCATATTCGGCGGAGACGAGCGGGGCGAGCTCGGTGGTTTTCGCGACGCCGCTGTCGATGATCGCGACGCGGGGGCGCTCGATCGATATGGCGACGGGCGCCACGACCAAGGCAGGTGCAGGGACGGGCGCGGCTGTCTCGATCAGCGCGACGAGCGAGAGCAAAAGCGAGTTCACGAAACCCCGACCCCCCGGTCAAAGCGATTCACTTCGTCCTTGCTATCCTAGCCAGCTTTGCGGCGGGATTGCGGTGATGTGCGGGGGGTATGCTTAATAGTTTGTACACCATTCAGCGGGGCGGGGCGGCGAGCGCTTCCTCGATGGGCGTGAAGGCCGATCGGACGCCCGTCGTGTCGGGCACGTCGGTGGCGAAGAAGGCGATTCCGGTGCCCGCCTTGCGATCGAGCCACAGTCCCGAGCGCAGGCCATAGGCCTCGCCGCCATGGCCGAGGCGCGGGCGGGGGTCTCCGAACAGGTCGTCGCGGCAGCCCGGGCGCGCAGTGGGGAGGAAGGTCACTGCGAGGCCGTAGCTGCAATAGAAGCCGTTGCCGGTGTCGCCGTTGGCGCCGTCGAAGGTCCAGAGCGGCGTTTCGAGCAAGGCGACCGATTTGGGAGCGAGCAGGCGGACGCCGTCGACGCGGCCGTTGCCGAGGAGCAGCCGGCCGATCTTCGCCAGCCCGCGGGCGGATATGCGCAGTCCACCCTGGGGCGAGAAGATCGCGCCGTTGGCGCCCGCGCGCCACTTGCCGAGATCGCAGCTGCCGTCCTTGGCGGGAGTCACCGCGCAGGCCGGCGGGGTGCCCTTGTGATCGTCCTTGGTGGGCTGCTTCGACCGGTAGATCGCGACCGCGCGGGCGGCGGTCTCTGGCGAGCAGCTTGCCCAATTGTAGCACGCATCGAGCTTGAGCGGCCTGAGCACCAGCCGGTCCATCAGCCGGTCGAAGCGCTCGCCGGTGGCGCGCTCCATCACCGCGGCGATGACGGGGAAATTGAAATTGGTGTAGCGGAAGAAGGTCCCCGGCGCGTGCTCGGCGTCCCAGGCCTTGGGGTCCGCGAGCACACCGGCCATGTCGGCGTCGAGCGGCAGGACATAGTCGATATTGTCGGTCAGGCTCGAGCGGTGCGAGAGCAGCAGGCGGAGCGTGATCGGCGTGTCGGGAAAGGCGGGATTGCGGAGCTTCCAGCCGAGCGCCTTCGAGACATTGGCGTCGAGTTCCAGCCTGCCCTGCTCGACCAGCCGCAGCACCCCGATCGCCACCACCAGCTTGGATACCGAGGCGACGCGGACCGGATCGTCGGGCGTGACCGGCCGCTTCGCCGCGAGATCGGCATAGCCCGCGGCCGAAACCGCGGTCTCGCCTTTGCGATCGAAGGCGATGCGGACGCTGGCGACGGGATCTGGGGCGACGGGTTCGGGAGCGGTCTGCGGCGGGGCCGCGAGGAGCAGTGCCGGGAGCAACATCGCGCGAGCATGACCAGCGCTTTCCCTTTTCGCAAATAGCGATAGTCTTCGCACCCATGAACTTGCGGCATATCGAGATATTCCACGCCGTCTATGTGAACGGTTCGGTCAGCGGGGCGGCGCGCGCGCTCAACGTGTCGCAGCCCTCGGTGTCGAAGATGCTGCGGCATGCCGAATCGCTGCTCGGCTTCCAGCTCTTCCAGCGGACCAACGGCCGGCTGGTGCCGACCGAGGACGCGCACACCCTGTTCACCGAAGTCTCGGAGATCCAGGACCGCGTCTATGCCCTGCGGGAGGCGGGCAAGAACCTGCGTCGCGGCGCGGGCGGGATGCTGCGCGTGTCGGCGCTGCCCAGCCTCGCGCTGCTGGCGCTGCCGACCGCGGTGGCGAGGTTCCTGAAGACGCGCGAGAATGTGAAGTTCGACCTCCAGACGGTCCACCATGACGATCTCCTGCGGAAGCTGTTCGAGCGCGAGACCGACATCGCCATCGCCTATGAGGTGCCGCCCGCCGCGCCGGTGGACCACAAGCCGCTGGGCGAAGGCGAACTGGTGGTGCTCTATCGCGAGCAGGACATGCCCGATGCGCCCCCGCGCTGCGACCTGACCTGCCTGGAGGGACACCGCTTCATCAGCCTCGCGACCAGCGGGCCGATGGGGCAATTGTTCACGCAGGAGGTCCAGCGCCAGGGCGTGGTGCTCGACGACATCATCCTCGCGCGCACTTTCTACATCGCCGCGGCTTTGGTGCAGCAGGGCGTGGGGATGACCGTGGTCGACAGCTTCACCGCGCAGGCCTCGCTCGCGCCCGGGCTCTCGATGCGGCCGCTCAAGCCGCCGATCACGTTCGGCGTGCATGCGATGTACCTGCACAACCGGCCGCTCACCGCGCTGGCGACCGATTTCCTCAAGACGCTGCGGAGCGTGATCGACGTTGCATAGAAGGTGGGCATAGAAGGGGGCATAAAGAGCCATAACAAGGGGCTATGCCGCGCGCGTCAGACGCTATGCGCAGACTTTTGGGGACGCACGATACGGAGAGTCGTGATGATCCCCGCTCCCTATTTGCTCTATCTCGGCCACAGCACCGATTCGGTCGGCATCAAGACCTCGCGCGGCCTCGCGACCTTCCGCCCGCTGGATTGCGTGGGCGAGTTCCGCCACGACGATTGCCCGCTCACCCTGAACCTGCCGCGCATGACGATCGCCGAGGGCGCCGCCGCGGGGGCGCGGACGCTGGTGCTCGGCATCGCCAATTCGGGCGGGATGCTGGGCCGCGACCTGGTCGACGATGCGGCGGCGGCGCTCGAGGCGGGGATGAACGTCGCTTCGGGGCTTCACCAAAGGTTGCGCGACGAGCCGCGGCTCGCGGCGCTGGCCAAGGAGAAGGGGCTCCAATTGTTCGACGTGCGCGATCCGCCGGCGGACATGAAGGTCGGCAACGGCTATGCGCGCGCCGGCCATCGGCTGCTCACCGTCGGCACCGACTGCTCGGTGGGCAAGATGTACACCACGCTGGCGCTGACCCAGGCCATGCAGGCGCGCGGGCTCAAGGCCGATTTCCGCGCGACCGGGCAGACCGGCATATTGATCGCGGGCGGCGGCGTGCCGATCGACGCGGTGGTCGCCGATTTCATCTCGGGCGGGATCGAACAACTCGCCCCGGCGCGCGACGATGACGGCTGGGACCTGATCGAGGGACAGGGCTCGCTGTTCCACCCGAGCTTCGCGGGGGTCTCGACCGGACTGCTCCACGGTGCCCAGCCGGAGGCGATCGTGATGTGCCACGATCCGAGCCGGCTCCACATGCGCGGCATCCCGGGCCGGGCGCTGCCCGATCTGGGCGAGTGCATCGAGATGAACCTGCTCGTCGCGCGGCTGACCAGCCCCGGCGTGCGCGCGGTCGGCATCTGCCTCAACACCTCGGCGATGGACGAAGCCGCGGCGCGGACCTTGTGCGCGCGGACCGAGGATCGCCACGGCCTGCCCTGCACCGATCCGATCGCCTTCGGGGTCGATGCGATCCTCGACGAACTGCTATGTTCCGCACCCTCCGCGCTCAGCACGATAGCTTCCCACTGAACCAGCCCTTCCGGATCTCCCGCGGCGTCAAGACGCAGGCGGAGGTGGTCACGGTAGAGCTGGAGCAGGGCGGCATGGTCGGCCGCGGCGAGGGCGTGCCCTATGCCCGCTATGGCGAGAGCATCGAGAGCGCGCTCGCGGCGATCGAGGAGGCACGGGACGCCATCGAGGGTGGCGCGGACCGCGCGCAGCTGCTCGGGCTGCTCCCGCCCGGCGCGGCGCGCAACGCGATCGACTGCGCATTGTGGGACCTCGAGACGCGGCTGTCCGGCCGCAGCGTCGCCGCGAAGATCGGCGCGCCCGAGCCCGAGCGGCTGGCGAGCGCGCTGACGATCGGGATCGACACGCCGATGGCGATGGCGGTCGCGGCGAGCCGGATCGCCGACGCGCCGGTGATCAAGGTCAAGGTCGACGCGACGATCCCCGACGCGCAGATCCGCGCGGTGCGCAACGCGGCGCCCGACGCGAAGCTGATCGTCGATCCCAACGAGAGCTGGGACCAGCAATTGGTGCGCGCGATGCAGCGCGTGCTGGTGGCGCTCCGCGTCGACCTGCTCGAGCAGCCGGTGCCCGCCGGCGCCGACGAATGGCTCGAGGACTTCACTCCCGAGGTGCCGATCTGTGCCGATGAAGCGGTGCATGTCGCCGGGGATCTCGATCGCGTCGCGCGGCGCTACCAGGTGGTGAACGTCAAGCTCGACAAGTCGGGCGGGCTCACCGCCGCGCTGGAGCTGGCGCAGGCGGCGCGCGCGCGGGGTCTGGGGCTGATGACGGGCTGCATGATCAGCTCGTCGCTGTCGATCGCGCCGGCGCTGCATGTGGCGCGGATGAGCGACTTCGTCGATCTTGACGGTCCGCTCTGGCTCAGGGAGGATCGGCCCGGCGGCGTGCGCGACGAGGCGGGCTATATGGTCCCGCCGCAAGAGGGTTTCTGGGGAACGCTATGAAGGTCGCGCTGCTGCTCGGGATCGCGACCTTGTCGCTGGGGGCCGCATCGCCCGCCCCGCGCAAGGTCGACCTGCTGATCCGCGGCGGCACGATCTACACCGGGACCGCCGAGCCCTTTGTCGGCGATGTCGCGATCCGGGGTGATCGCATCGTCTCGGTCAGCCGCCATGCCGATGTCACCGCTACTCGCGTAATCGACGCCAAGGGCATGATCGTCGCGCCGGGCTTCATCGATCCGCACACGCATGTCGGCGACGACCTGACGTCGGACGACGCGGCGAAGCGGCTCGTCCCCGCCTTCCTGATGCAGGGCGTGACCACCGCGTTCATCGGCAATGACGGCGGTGGCAGCCCCGATGTCGCCAAGGTGCTGGGCAGCGCGGCGGCGAAGCCGGTGGGGATCAACTATGCCGCCTATGTCGGCTTCGGCGCGGTGCGCGAGAAGGTGGTCGGCGAGGCCGATCGCGTACCCACCGACGCCGAGCTCGGCCGGATGAAGGCGCTGGTCGGGCAAGCGATGTGCGAGGGCGCGCTGGGGCTTTCGACCGGGCTGTTCTATGCGCCGCAGAGCTTCGCCAGGACCGACGAGGTGGTGGCGCTCGCGCGGGAAGCGGGCAGGCGCGGCGGCGTGTACGACAGCCATATCCGCGACGAATCCAGCTACACGGTCGGCCTCGCCGCGGCGATCGACGAGGCGATCGCGATCGGGCGCGAAGGCGGACTTCCTGCGCATATCAGCCATATCAAGGCGCTCGGCGTCGACGTGCAGGGCCAGGCTCCGGCGATCATCGCCAAGGTGGAGGCCGCGCGCCGCGCCGGGCAGAGGGTGACCGCCGACCAATATCCCTGGTCGGCGAGCGGCACGAGCCTGGTCGCGTCGCTGATGCCGCTCTGGGCGCAGGACGGCGGGCGGCCGGCCTTGCTCAAGCGCTTCGACGATCCCGCGCTGGCCGATAAGTTGCGCGCCGGCACCACCGAGAATCTCCGGAAGCGTGGCGGGGCGGACAAGCTGCTGATCGTCGAGGGGAAGTACGCCAATCGCACGCTGGCCGACGTCGCCAAGGAGCTGGGCCAGGATCCGGTGGCTGCGGCGATCACCGTGATCCGCATCGCCGATCCGGGCGTGGTCTCGTTCAACCAGAGCGAGGCCGATATCGCCAAATTCATGCAGCAACCCTGGGTGATGACCAGCTCGGACGCCTCGGGCGGGCATCCGCGCGTCTATGGCAGCTTCGCGCGCAAGTACGACAAATACGTCAAGGCCGATCATGTGATCACGCTGCGCCAGTTCATCGAGCGGAGCTCGGCGCTGACCGCCGACACCTTCGGGCTCGCCGGGCGCGGGCATCTGCGCGCCGGGGCGTTCGCCGATGTCGTGGTGTTCGATCCCAAAACCTATGCCGCGCGGGCGACCTATGAGGCGCCGACTCTGCTGGCGCAGGGGGTACGGAGCGTGGTGGTGAACGGCGTGGTCGCGCTCGACAAGGGCGCGCTGACCGGCAAGGCCGCGGGCCGCGCGCTGGCGCACCGGCCGACTACGGGGATGTGCCGGTGATCGCTGTTTGGTTCACGCGGAGGCGCGGAGACGCGGAGAAAAGAAGAGTTGTTCGCGCAGAGGCGCAGAGGACGCAGAGGGACTTCGCCCGACGCGAAGCGTCTGGCCTCTCTCGCGACGGAGTGAAGGCTGCTAGCGCAGCGGGGCGCGATCTCTGCGCTCTCTGCGCCTCTGCGCGAACTAAAAAACTCCGCGTCTCCGCGCCTCCGCGTGAACAAAAAAACAGGGCCGTGGAATGCTGAGTGCCTGGTTCCGTATTGCCCTGTGGAAGCGCGTGCTCGCGGCGCTCGCGCTGGGCCTCGTCTTCGCGTTCGTCTGGCCGCAGGGTACGCCCTACGTCCAGTTCCTGGGCGACCTGTTCGTCCGCGCGATCCGGATGCTCGTGGCGCCGATCGTGCTGGTGACGATCGCCGCGGGGATCACGTCGCTCGCCGATCCCAGGCGGCTCGGGGGATTGGGCGGACGGACGATCGGGCTGTTCGCGCTGACCACGGCGATCGCGGTGTCGGTGGGCATGCTGGTCGCCACTCTGGTCCAGCCCGGCGTCGGCGCGCCGCTCGGCACCGCGGCGCCGCATGTGCTGGGCGACCCGGTGACGCCGTACCAGCAGCTCATCGGGATCATCCCGCTCAATATCTTCGAGGCGCTCGCCAAGGGCGACATGCTCGCCTTGATCTTCGTCGCGATCCTGGTCGGCGTCGGCACGGTTGTGGCGGGCGAGCCGGGCAAGCCCTTTGCTTCGCTGCTGCAGGCGACCTCCGCGGTGCTGCTCAAGGTCGTCGGGATCGTCATGGAGGCGACGCCGTTCGGCGTGTTCGCGCTGATCGCCAATGCGGTGGCAGCGAACGGCGCGGCGGTGTTCGTCAATGTCGGCTGGCTGGCGCTCGCGGTGGTGCTGGGATCGCTGATCCAGATCCTTGTGGTGCACAGCCTGATCCTGAGGCTGCTCGCCAAGCTGCCGGTGCTGCCCTTCTTCCGCGGGATCGTCGACGCGCTGGTCGTCGCCTTCTCGACCGCGTCGAGCTCGGCGACCCTGCCGGTGGCGATGCGCGTCGCGGAGCAGAATCTCGGTGTCGCGCGGCCGGTCTTCTCGACCGTGCTGCCCTTGGGCGCGAGCATCGGCAAGGACGGGACGGCGATGTATGTCGGCCTGCTCAGCATGTTCGCGCTGCAAGCGTTCGGCACCCCGCTCGGCCCGCAGGTCTATGCCATGGTGCTGCTGACCGGCGCTCTCGCCGCGTTCGGGACCGCGCCGGTGCCCTCGGCGTCCTTGTTCATGCTCGCCGCGGTGCTCTCGGCGGTGGGCGTGCCGCCGGAGCAGACGGCCCTGGTGGTCGGCTTCGTGCTGCCCTTCGACCGGTTGCTCGACATGACCCGCACCGTGCCGAGCGCCAGCGCCAATCTGACCGTCGCGACGACGGTGGCACGCTGGGAAGGCGAGCTCGACGAAGACGTCTATCGCGCCAAGGACTATGCCTAGGCCGGATCGACATTCAGCTCTGGTGAAGGTGCGTCGGCGGGCCTTGCCGCTTCTTATCCTCCCCCGCCAGGGGGAGGTGTCAGCCGCAGGCTGACGGAGGGGGAGGATGGCGACTCACTATCGACGTGCTTCCGCCCCCTCCGACGCCTTCGGCGCCACCTCCCCCTGGCGGGGGAGGATTGAAAACGCTGAATGTCGATCCGCCCTAGGCCGGCTTCTGGCACCAGAAATGGATCATCCCGGCGAAGAGGAAGGGGTGTTCCGCTTCGACGGCATCCCATAGCTTGAGGTCGAGCGGGTTGGCCGCGCCGTGCATCTTGCTGAAATGCGCCAATGCTTCGGGCGAGGCGTGGAAGCCGACGAGCCGGAGGCCGGCACCCGCGACCAAAGCTGCGATCTCCGGAAAGCGATACTGCCGCTCATGGACATGGAAGCCGAGGTCGCGGCAGCCGCTGAGGCTGTAGAAATCGTCGCTCTCGCGCAGCACCGCGAGCGGATCGCCGGCCGGCAGCGACAGGATGTGCGCGCGAAAGGCGCGGATGCCCTCGGCATCGCCCTGCCAGCCGCGCTCGGCGATCAGCGCATGCGCGGCGCGGACGGGTGCGCGGGCGCGGCGGCTGTAGAGCGCGAGGCGGGCCACGCCCCCGGGGCGCAGCACGCCGGCGATGCTGGCGAGGCCGGCATCGGGGTCCGCCATATGGTGGAGCACGCCGGTGCTGGTGGCGACGTCGAACGTCTCGCCGAGCCGGTCGAGCGCGAGGATGTCGCCCTGGAGCAAGCGGATATTGGCGACGCCGAGCGCCTCGGCCTTGCGCTGCGCGAAGGCGAGGCTGGCGCGGCTGAGGTCGATAGCGGCGACCGCCAGGCTCGGGTCCATCCGCGCCATGTCGATCGCTTCATAGCCGGTGCCGCAGCCGGCGACGAGCAGGCGGAGCGGGGCGGGGGGGAGCGCGGCGCTGTCGATTCCGGGCAGGGCTTCGAGGATCCGGCGGAAGTCGGCGCGGCGCGAGGCGGGCGGCGCCTGCCAGCGCGGATAGGGGTGCTGCTCGTACTGGCGCCGGACCGCGGTCGAGATGCCCGGCGCAGTGGCGGCAAAGCTCGGGATCGTCGCGGCGATCTGCACCTCGGCGTGCAGCTCCTCGCGGCGCTGTGCGAGGAGGTGCCAGAGTTCGCCCTCGGGTAGCGCGCCCATGTCGTCCGCGGGCGCGGGCCAGACATGCTCGTTGGCGAAGGCCTGGAGAGCGAGCGCGGCAGACAGCGGCCCGGCGTCGCCCGCGGCCAGGAGCGCGTCGCGCAGCGCGACCAGCCGCGCCTCCATCGCCGGATGCGTGTTGATGCACCGCGTGAGGAAGGCGATCCAGAGCGGATCGGTCTCGTCGGCATGGAGCAACAGTTCGGCGGTGACGCGCGCCAGCGGCTGGGGGTCGAGCGCGCCGTCGGCGAGGCAGGCGTGGAGGTCGAGGGCGAGGCGGGCGTCATAGCCGGCGGGCTGCAGCGTCGCGAGCAGGCCGGCGAGCGGGCGACGGATCGCGGCGCGGGCGGCGGCGTTGCTTTCGGCCCGTCCCAGTGCGGCGCGCAGGATCTCGATCGCGGCGCCGGTGTCGCCCTGATGCGCGGCGAGGCCGCTCAGCGCGAGATAGCCGGGAAGGAAATCGGGATTCGCGTCGAGACTGCGGGCATAGGCAGCGCGGGCTTCATGCAGGCGGCCGGACCGGGCGAGTTGCTGGGCGTGGAGGAAGGGCTCGGGAGCGGCGCGCATTGGCGGCTATCCTAGGCGGCTTCTCCCTTACCGTCATCCCGGCGAAAGCCGGGATCTCAGGCGATTAGGGTATCGCCCGCGGCCCGAGGTCCCGGCTTTCGCCAGGATGACGATGGCTGCCCAATGCCCCCGGGTTATGCCCCTTTTCGCGCTGGACGGTTGCCCGCGCGCGGTTTGGCGATAGGCTTCCGGGCATGAGACCATCGCTCCTGCTCCCGCTTCTCCTCGTCATTACCACCCCCGCGGCCGCGCAAGGCCTGCAGCAGCAGGTCGAGGCGAAGCTGGCCGAGGCGGCGACGGGGACACGCTTCGGGCTGGTGGTGACCGACGCGGAGGGCAGGGAGGTCGTCGCGGTGAACCCCGACGGGCGCTTCATGCCGGCGTCGAACACCAAGATGTTCACCACCGCCGCCGCTTATGCCGCGCTCGCCGGGCTCGACCGGCCCGATGCGGCCGGGGGCGCCGCGGTGCGGTTCGAGGGCGAGGACGTGATCCTCGAAGGAAACGGCGACGCGCGGATGTCGAGCGCGGACGATTGCAAGGTCGACTGCCTCGCCATGCTCGCCGACGCGGTGGCGGCGCGGACGAAGCGCGTGCGGAGCGTGATCGGCGACGATACCCTGTTCCCCGACCAGCGCTGGAGCCCGGGGATGAGCTGGAACAACATCCCGAGCCGCTCGGGCACGGGCATCTCGGCGCTCACGCTCGACGACAACGAGTTGGCGGTGGAGGTGACCCCAGGCGCGATCGGCGCGCCGCCCAGGGCGGTCGCGGTGCTGCCTTATTACCGCATCGACAATCGCGCGGTGACCGTGGCGGGCGCGGGGAGCCGGCTCGGCTATGATCGCGCCGTCAACGGCATGGTGCTGCGCATCACCGGCACGATCGGCGCCGAGGCCAAGCCCGAGACGCTGCGCGTCGGGATCGACGATCCGGCGCATTATGCCGCGTGGCGGCTGCGCAGCCTGCTCGAGGCGCGCGGCGTGCAGGTGGCGGGCGCGGTCTCGACGCGGCACCGCGCGCCGATGCCGGAGGACGATCCGGCGATCCGCAAGGACGCGCTCGCCGCGCGGCCGCCGGCGCTTCCGGCACTGGCGCGGTTGACGCCGCCGCCGCTCGCCGAGGACGTCACGATCATCAACAAGGTCAGTCAGAACCTCCATGCCGAGCTGCTGCTGCGCAGGCTGGGGCTGCGCCGCGGCAGCGGTTCGATCGCCGACGGGATGGTCGAGGTGCGCGCGATGCTCGACACGGCGGGCGTACCGCGCACGAGCTGGGACCTGTCCGACGGATCGGGCATGTCGAGCTACAACCGGGTGGCGCCGCGCGGGACGGTCACGATGCTGCGCTGGATCGCCGCCCAGCCCTGGGGCGCGGCGTGGCGCGCCTCGCTGCCGGTGGCGGGAGTCGACGGCACGCTTTCGCGGCGTTTCAAGGACACGGCGCTCGAGGGCAAGCTCTTCGCCAAGACCGGAACGCTCAACGCGACCAACGCGCTGTCGGGCTATCTGATCGCGAAGAGCGGGAAGACGCTGACCTTCTCGGCGTTCGCCAACGACGTGCCTTCGGATGCGAGCGCAACCAAGTTCATCGACGCCGCCCTGGTGCTGGTGGCGGAGGCGAACTAGGGTTCGCTGGACCGCGCAGGAGCAGCGATGTTCGTTCCCCTTCCCGTCCTGATCGCCATCGGCGTCCTGATCCTCGTATTGATCGCCATGATCGCGCGCGCGGGGCGAAGGCGCGATCCTCTGATGGGCGGGCAACCGCCCGCCTATCGCCCAAGGAAGCCCGTACCACTGCCGAAGCCGATGCCATTGCCGGTGGCCGCCTTGCCGGTGGAGGTCGAGGCGCAGGTCCGCGCGCTCCTCGCGGCGGGCCGCAAGATCGAGGCGATCAAGATCGCGCGCGACGTAACGCACCTCGGGCTGAAGGAAACCAAGGATCTGGTCGAGGCGATGGAACGCGCCGGCCCCTAGGGTGTACCGACATTCAAATTCCCCCTCCCTGCAAGGGAGGGGTTAGGGGTGGGTTGGCATCGGCCGGGGCTCGATGCCCCGGCCGATGCCTTTTGCCGCACGATTGGTGAGTCTTTTTAGGCGCGCAGACGCGCGCACCCACCCCCAGCCCCTCCCTGCAAGCAGGGAGGGGAGCCTTCAAACTGAATGCCGATACAGCCTAAGCCTCGTGTTGATCCCACGCCGCGATCACCGCCTCCCCCGTCGCCGGCCGCAGCTGGAAGATGCCGCTCTCCCTGTGCCGCGTCGGGTGGACGCGGTTGGTGAGCAGGGTCCAGGCGAGGCCGCGGTCGAAATCGATCCAGAGGCCGGTGCCGGTAAAGCCGGTATGGCCGATCGTCTCGCCCGAACAGGCCTGGCCGCCCGACCAGCCCGCGAACCTGCGCTCCCAGCCGCAGGTGCGGTGTTCGTATTGCGGCATGCGGATCGCCGCGAGCATCGCCGGGCTCGCGCCGCTGCCGTCGAGCAGCCCCCGCGCGAAGCCGAGCACGCCGGCGACGGTGCCGAAGAGGCCGGCATGGCCGGTCTGCCCGCCCATCGCGAAGCAATTCTCGTCATGCACCTCGCCCTTGAGCACGCGGCCGCGCCAATTGCAGCGCTCGGTCGCGACCGCGGGGCCGGGGGGCGGGCCGAAGCGCAGCCCCTCGCCCAGGTCCCACGCACCGAGCGGCGCGCCGGTGATCCGCTCGATCGCGATGCCAAGCAGGAGGAAGTTGATGTCCGAATAGACCGGCGGGCCGTGGCGCCATTCGCGCTGGAGGATGAAGGCGCGCAGCCGCGCGGGATCGCCGCCATAGGTGTAGATCGGCTCGACCGCGGGGAGGAAGGTCCGGTGGGCGAGGCAGTCGCGGAAGGTCAGCCTGCGCTCGGCGGCATTGGCGACGTCGTATTGGCGAAGATCGGGAATCGCGGTGGTGAGCGGGGCGTCGAGATCGAGCTTCCCCAAGTCTGCTAGGCGCAGGATCATCGTGGTGGTGGCGATCACCTTCGAGACCGAGGCCAAGTCGAACCAGTGATCTTCGGTCAGGTCCTCGGGTTCGGGGAGCAAAGCCGCGCGGCCCGCATGGCGAACCCAGCGGCGACCGTCGGCGGCGACTACGCCCAGCGTGGCGCCGGGGATGCGGCCGTCGGCGATCGCGGTGAGGGCGGGGGCGAAGGCCAGGTCGATCATGCGGCGGGCTCGCGGTCGTCGGGGCGCGGCTTCGCGCGGACGAGGATGGGGAGGAAGAGCAAGGCGGCCAGGCTGAGTATGCCCGAGGCGAGGAAGAACAGGTCGAAGCCGTTCCAGCCCGTGGCGTCGAGCCGCTCGACCACCTGCCCGCCGGCGCCCGAAAGCAGGCGCGGGAGCAGGAAGGCGAAGCCCGACAGGAAGGCATATTGCGCGCCGGGAAAGCGCGGGTTCACCAGCATCGAGAGATAGACGACGAACACCGCCCCGGCCATGCCGTTGCCGAACTGGTCGGCGGCGGTGGCGATGTAGAGCAGCCACTCGTTGACGGGCTGGTGCGCGAGCCAGACGAAGCCGAAATTGCCGATCGCGGCGAAGGTCGCGCCGATGGTGAGCGTCACGCCCCAGCGCCAGCGCGTCACCATCCAGCCGCCGAGCCCGACTCCGATGATGCTCGCGGCGAGCGCGACCACGCCGTCGGCGCGGCCGATCTGGCTCTTGGTATAGCCCAGGTCGAGGATCATCGGCTTGGACAGGTTGAGCGCGAGCACGTCGCCCATGCGATAGATCGAGACGAAGGCCATCAGCGCGATCGCGAGGAAGCCGTAGCGCCAGAAGAAATCGACATAGGGGCCGATCGCCGCCGATGTGCGTGCCGGGGCGTGGGGCGGGAGCTTGCGGATCCACGGCGTCAGCGCCGCCATCGCGAGGAAGGGCAGCATGCAGAGGACCAGGACGATCGGCGTGACGTTGGTCTTGGGGCTGATCCCGGCGGAGGCGGCGGCGTTCAGGATCAGCCAGCCGATCGCGGCGGTCGCGGCCGCGAGTGCTACGAGGATCGCGATCGCCGCGACCAGTCCGGTGGCGAGCGCCACCGCGCGCCCGCCGCCGCAGCCGGGCTGGCGGGGCAGCAGCGCGAGGATCGGCAGCGGCACGAACGCGCCCGCGGCGATCAGCAGATAGGAGGATTGCCAGCTCGGCTCGATGCCCACGCTGCGCAGCGTGGGCGCGAGGCTGCCCGCGGCATCGGCGAAGAGCAGCGCCCCGCTGCCCGCGGCGACCATCGCGGTGCGATAGCCCCACAGGTTCGACGCGGCGACCGGGCCCTGCTCCGCGGGCGTCGGCGCGAGCTCGATGCGCCAGGCGTCGGCGGCGACTTCGAGCGTGGTGGTCCAGAAGGCGAGCAGCACCGCGAACAGAGCGGTCAGCGGCAGGCTCGCGTCGGTGGGGAACAAGGCCATCGCCAGCATCGACGTGAAGATCCCGAGCTGCGACAGCATGATCCAGCCGCGGCGCTTGCCGAAGAAGCGCGCGAAGCCGGGGACGTCGTAGCGGTCGAGCAGGGGCGCCCAGAGGAACTTGAAGGTGGGCAGCAGCTGCACCCAGGCGAAGAAGCCGATGACCGCGAGCGCCACGCCGTGATCGGCGAGCCGCACGCTGAGCACGGTCGAGAACATGTAGAAGGGCAGCCCAGCGGAGAAGCCGAGCAGCACGTAGAGCGCCATGCGCGGGAAGCCGCCGGGGATGCCGCTCGAACCGGCCGTGGGCGCCTCAGCCAATGGCGACGGCCGATCGATGGTGCGGCGAATATTGCGTCATATGCGTCCCCGGAAAGCGGCGTGGCGCCACGCTCGCCCGGCGCCCTGCACCAGTCAATGGCGCGGGTGTTGCCGCGCCGACACGGTTGGTTGCCGAACATGCTGCAAGGCTATGGCTTTGCGAACAGAAACTATGGAGCAGCGCAACATTCCTGTTACTTAATGCCCGGGTCCCGCCGTGGGCAGGCGGGGCAATGGGGGCACATCACATGACTGGTTTCACGTCGTTCAGGAATCTTCTCGTTTCGGGAACGGCGTTCGCCGCGCTGGCGGGCGCGATGCCCGCATTCGCGCAGACGACGGACCAGTCGACGCCCGAAGCCGCGACGCCCACCGGCGCGGCATTGCCGGTCTCGGATGCCGAGCAGAGCACCGATCAGGGCACCCGCCGCGACGACGAGATCCTCGTCACCGGATCGCGCATCCGCCAGAACCCGAACAATTCGGCGCTGCCGCTGCAGATCATCACCACGCAGGAAATCCAGCGCAACGGCATCAGCAGCCCCGAGCAGCTGATCATGTTCCTGAGCACCAACGGCACCGGCGCGGACAACCTCGCCTCCAACGCCGACGTGACCTCGGGCGCCCAGCGCGGCACCAACGGGCTTTCCGCGGCGAACCTGCGCGGGCAAGGCAGCGCCGCGACGCTGGTGCTGCTCAACGGCCGCCGCGTCGCCGCGCACGGCCTCACCGGCGGCGCGGTCGACGTCAACCAGATCCCGTTCGCCGCGATCGAGCGGGTCGAGGTGCTAAAGGACGGCGCCTCGGCGATCTACGGCACCGATGCGGTCGGCGGCGTGATCAACTTCATCACCCGCAAGGACTATCAGGGGCTCGGCTTCA
The DNA here is from genome assembly GCF_026460985.1 of Sphingomonas sp. Taxonomy (GTDB): domain Bacteria; phylum Pseudomonadota; class Alphaproteobacteria; order Sphingomonadales; family Sphingomonadaceae; genus Sphingomonas. The sequence goes on along the minus strand of NZ_JAPKNM010000090.1, from coordinate 7,441 downwards.
ACGGCTTCACCGACGTCACCGAAGCGGGCGGCGGCAACATCTACCGGCTCTCGGGAATCGCCGGCTATGGCGACCTCGACGAGGACGGCTTCAACATCATGGGCGCGGTCGCCTATAGCTGGAACCATGCGCTGCGCGGCGAGAATCGGCCCTTCGTCAACGGCAACCAGCCGAACCGCGGGCTCTCGATCGATACGCGCGGCACGCCCGTCGCCACGGCGTTCAACATCGGGGCGAACACCCAGCCCGGCAGCATCACGGCGGCCGGCACCCTGCTCACCGGCCTGACCCTGACGGCGCCCAACGGGGCGAATGCCGCGGCGGGCGGCATCAACGTCCTCGACCTGCCCGGCGGCGCCGGCTGCGGATCGATGGATGGCGGGCTGCCTTATGACGAAGCGCTGTGGAACGCGCCCACGACTTATTATGCCTGCGCCTGGGACACGGGCCGCGTCGCGGTGCTCCAGCAGCCGATCAACACGCTCACTTATTATGGCCGCGGCGTCGTCAATCTCGGCGAAGGCCACCAGATGTCGGTCGAGATCACCGGCTCGGACGCGACTTCGGCGAAGCGCTTCTCGAACGCGCAGCTGACGGCCAACACCACCAACCTGCCGATCGCCTATCCGCTCAACAGCATGACGGCGGCGACCTACAACAGCGTGTTCGGCGCGATCCGCGCGGCCTTCCCCAATCCGGTGCAGCAGGCGGCGCTCGACGCGCGTTATGGCCGGCCGATCTCCTATCGCTGGCGCTGCATGGCGTGCGGGCCGCGCGAATATGTGACCGACACCAAGACCCTCCGCGCCGCCTTCGGCGTCGAGGGGCCGCTGTTCGGGCTGGGCGACTGGGATTATCGCGCGGGCGCATCCTATGCGAAGAGCGAGTCCTCCTCGGTGCTCGGCTCGGGCTATTATTATCGCGGCACGCTGAGCAACGGCGCCTATGATCCCAACGCCCCGGCCGTCGCCGGCGCGCCGCTGATCAACGGCCAGGTCGCCCGCGGCCTGGTGGGCGTGATGAACAGCGGCCTGATCAATCCGTTCAGCACCGTCCAGACCGCTGAGGGCCTCGCCGCGCTCGAATCGGTCTCCGCCCGCGGCGAGACGCTCTATGGCGGCCAATATGAAGTGAAGCAGTTCGACGTCTCGGTGTCGGGCTCGCTGTTCCGCATCTGGGGCGGCGACGTCCAGCTTGCGGCCGGGCTGGACGTGCGGCGCGAGACCTATGAGTTCAACGGCTCGGACGCCGCGGCGGCGACGGCGCCGGTGATCTTCCTCGCGGCGTTCGACAACGTCAACGCGCTCACGCCGAAGAACCGCACGGTCAAGGCGGCCTATGCCGAGATGCTGGTGCCGCTGCTGCCCGGGCTCGAGATCACCGGCGCGGTGCGCATCGACGACTATACCGGGTTCGGCACGACGACCAATCCGAAGGTCTCGGTCAAGTTCCGCCCGATCGACCAGATCATGTTCCGCGGATCCTACAATACCGGCTTCCGCGTGCCTTCGTTCAACCAGATCTACAACGGCGTCACCGAAGCGCCCTATCTGGGCAGCGATATCGCCGATCCGGTGCGTTGCCCGGGCGGCGTCCCGACGGCCCCGGTCGGCACCGGGACTCCCTGCGACCAGATCCGCCCGAACATCTTCACCGGCGGCAACCGGGAACTGGGGCCCGAGACGGCGAAGCAGCTCAGCGCCGGCATCGTCATCCAGCCCGCGCCGCTGTTCAGCGCCTCGGTCGACTGGTGGATGATCAACGTCGACAACACGATCCAGACGCTCACGCTGCGCCAGCTGATCGACAATGCGGCGCTCTTTCCCGAGCGTTTCCTTCGCGACCCTCCGGGCACGGGAACCATCTTCGGCATCGATCAGCGCTGGATCAACGCCGGTTCGCGCCGCACCCAGGGCCTCGAAGTATCGCTGCGCGGCGGATACGAATTCGCCGGCAACAACCGGATTTCGGCGGGCCTGGACGGCACGTTGCTGCTCAAGAAGCGCGAGAAGCTGACGCCAACCGCGCAATATGGCCCGAGCCTGATCGGCGTGTTCACCTTCGCCGGCGACCTCGGCGTGCGCTGGAAGCACAACGCGTTCCTCAGCTACTCGAACGACGATGTCAGCCTCTCGCTGAGCCAGCTCTTCCGCAAGGGCTACAGGAACGGCGCGCTGCCCGGCATCGCGGCGGGCACGGTCACGCGGCCCGACTATAACGAATTCGTGAAGGACTATATCATCTACAACCTGTCGCTGAGCTACACCGGCCTCGCGCCCGGCTACAAGCTCACCGCGGGCGTGCGGAACCTGTTCGACACCGATCCGCCCTTCGCGATCACCTATGACGGCAATACCGGCGCGGGCGGCTCGTGGGAGCCGCGTGTCGCGGATCCGCGCGGGCGCAGCTTCACGGTGGGAGTCGAAGTCAAGTTCTGAGACGCTCCGGGAGGAGGTGGAAGGGTCGCGGCGCAGCTCCCGCCGCGGCCCTTTTCCGTGTCCGGCGCTTGGCTGCGGGGAACGGGGGAAGGCAAGCACCGGGCGGCGGCCGGGCCTCGCCGCGATGATGTTGCTCGATACGACTTTCGGCCAGGCGGAAAAAATGGCGGTTACCGATCCGTTTGCTTCGATTTTTTTGAGGCGCCTTGGCTAAGTATCTGATTTTACGGACAGCGGGCTTTTGTCCGTCGGCAACTTTACGCCGCCGCACGTCGGTTCTGTCCTATCTTTGTCGTTACGCCTGTGTGAAATTCCTGCGCGACTCGCGGAATTGCCTGGGGAGGCAAGTGCGCGTCTGAGGGGACATGCATGCGGCAGACCACCTTGTCCGTGGCGCTCGAGGTCAAACCCGAGAGCTATGATCACTTGTCGTCGCTGCTCGACAAGCTGCGCGCCAAACGCAGCACCAATCCGTCGGGCGGCGAGGGGCCATTCGCCGATTTCCTGACCCGGGTGCCGGCGCTGCACTTCATGTCGCTGAGCGTTTTTCCCGGGTTCGACTATGATCCGCTGTTCGTGATCGAGGCCAATTTCGACGGCGCGAAGGGGCCGTTCTGGGCGCAGCTCGAATCGGCGATCGGCCCCGAGCTGCGCGCCATGCTGCGCTGCTGCAAGCGGCCGCTCGACAATGACGGGCCGCTGTTCGATTCGATCGTAGCGCCCAACGCGCGCGCGCCGATCGCGCCCTATCTCGAACGCCGCACGCTGACCCCGACGGTCTATCACCACGGCAATCGCGGCATGACGCGCGACCGCATCCTCGCCGAGCACAAATTGTTCGAGGCGACCCGGGTCGAGTTGCGCTGCGCCAATGTCGACGGGCCCAACCCGTATCGCGTGCTGACCCCGAGCCAGATCCACGCCAAGCTGCGCGCGGCCTTGCTGCCCGGCTTCGCCTGGCTCGACCAGCCGGCACCGGCGCGGATCCCGCTCGCCGAGAATATCGGCGACTGGGCGCGACTGATCGGCTTCGTCGTCGCGGCGGTGTTCCTGCTGTCGGTCCCCGGGCTCTTCATCAGCCTGGCGATGCCGATCGACCGCTATTTCATCCTGCTCGCAGTGCTGTTCGTCGGCATCGCCCTGCTGCTCAAGCGGATCGGCGTCGCCTTGCCGGGAACCGAGGTCGCGACGCGGTTCAGCTTCCTGAAGCTGTTCCTCCGGCAGCTGCTGCCGCTCGCTCTGTTCGTGCTCGGCTATCTTGTGGTCGCGGTGGCGATCGGCACGCCGCTGTCGATGCTGCTCACCGCGCGCAACTTCGACGCGGCGTGGCACGGGATGGTCACCTGGCTGCTCTGGGGACTCGCCAGCGCGCCGGTGACGGTGGCGGGCATCGTGCTCTGGCTGCGCGTGCTCGAGCGGGCCGACGCGTCGCAGGACGCGCCGCCGGTCGATCCGAAGATGCTGCGCGAGATGGCGCGGCGCGAGGACTGGATCCCGCAGAACCACATGGGCTCGCTGGTGCTGATCAAGCCGGGCATATTGCGCACCATCCTGATCCGCGCCGGGCATATGGGCCTGGGGCTCGCGCTGCGGATCGTGGCGCGCGACGGCTATCTCGGCTCGATGCGCACGATCCATTTCGCGCATTGGGCGCGGGTCAACAACAACAGCCGGCTGATGTTCTTCTCGAACTTCGACCAGACCTGGGAGAGCTATCTCGACGATTTCATCGAGAAGGCGCATGGCGGCCTGACGCTCGCCTGGTGCTGCGGAGTCGGCTTCCCGCCCACCCGCTTCCTCGTCAAGGACGGCGCGAGCCATGGCCGCCAGTTCAAGGAATGGGCGCGGCATTCGATGACCGTCAGCCGCTTCTGGTACTCGGCATACAAAGACCTCACCGCAGAACAGATCGAGCGGAATTTCCGCATCGCGATCGGGCTTCGCAAGCGAACACTCTCGGACAAGGACGCCGCTTTGTGGATCAACGACCTGTGAGCGCCGCACCGCAAAAGGGCCCGCCGAGCTGGAAGCTCGCGCCGCCGCACGACAAGCTCACCCAGGGCATGGTGGTGAGCGGCTTCGCCACGCTCCCCACCGGCCGCGCATTGTTCCTGCAATTCTGCTGGGACGGCGTGAAGAAGAAGCAGGGCGGTGCCTGGCTCGAGACGCTGCAGGGCGTCGCCCCGATCACCGATGCCGACGGCAGGGAGGAGCGCGCCGCGGGGCTCGGCTTCACCTGGGAGGGGCTGCGGAAGATGGGCCTCAACGCCAACACGCTCGCCTCGTTCGACCGTCCGTTCAAGGAAGGCATGTTCCAGGAGGACCGGCTGCGCCGGCTCGGCGACCGGCGCGAGGACGAATGGCTCGGCACGGTGATTCCCGGCGGGCCCAAGTGGAGCGGCAACACCCCGCTCGACAATGCCGCGGTCGATAGCGAGGCGCGTGCCTTCGACGATGAGGAGAAGGTGGTCGAGACCCGGGTGACCACGCCGATCACCGTGCATGCGCTCTTGCTCCTCTACGAGAAGGACGAGGAGACCGCCGAGGCCTGGTGCACGAAGGTGGGCGAGGCGCTGGCGCCGCACGACGTCAAGATCGTCCACGGCCTGCCGCTCGACCTGCGCCCCGACGAGCGCGGCATCGCGCGCGAGCATTTCGGCTTCGCCGACGGCGTGTCGCAGCCCGCGCCGTTCGAGCCGGGTGTCGTCACGGTGAAGGGCGGGGCGGACTATCCCAAGGATCCGTGGAACGGCGTGCCGCTCGGCGAAGTGCTGATGGGGCACGTCAACGGCCATCACGAAGTCGCGCTCGGTCCGGTGGTGGTCGACACGCCCGCCGGACGCGAGGCCGGGCTTCCCCCGCATGCGCGCGGCGAGGGCTTCCTCGATCTCGGGCTCGACGGCAGCTACATGGTGGTGCGCGAGCTGAAGCAGGACGTCGCGGCGTTCTGGAACTCGATGGCCGCCTCGGCCGAGCGCATCAACAAGCGCGATCCCGAGCATTCGGGGCATATCGACGCCGACTGGATCGCCAGCCGCGTGGTCGGCCGCGACCTGAACGGCAATTTGCTCTGCCCCGGCGGCGTGCTGCCGGTCGACCAGTACAACCAGCCGAACAACGATTTCGGTTTCTACGACCGCGACCTGCACGGCCATGGCTGTCCGCTGGGAAGCCATGTCCGCCGCGGCAATCCGCGCGACGGGCTCGCGCCCAAGCCGAGCGACAAGCAGACCCTGCTCGATGCGGCGAACAATCACCGCATCCTGCGCCGCGGGCGCAAATACGGGCCGACGATCGTCGATCCGCGCAAGGACGACGGCGCCGATCGCGGGCTGCTGTTCATCTGCCTCAACACCGACATCACGCGGCAGTTCGAGTTCGTCCAGCAGACCTGGATGCTCAACCAGAACTTCGCCTTCCTCTATGACGAGGTGGATCCGCTGATCGGGCCCAAGGGGATGCTGACCATCCCGGAGAAGCCGCTGCGACGGATCATCGAGGTCGACACCTTCGTGCAGATGGCGGGCGGCGAATATTTCTTCCTGCCGAGCATGCCGGCGATCCGCTATCTGGCGTCGCTGTGAGCGCGCTCACTTCGCGCGACGTGCTCCGCCCGGGCCCCAAGGGGTTCAAGGCATGGGCCCAGCGCATGATGTTCGCGCTGATGCCGAGCTTCTTCGCCTTGCTCCGGCGTTGGAAGCCGGTGGTCAAGTTCGGCAACAACTATCTCACCTCACGCTACGACGACGTGCGCGAGGTGTTCGCGACCGATCCGGTGTTCGGCGTGGTCTACAAGCCGCATCTCGACGTGATCATGGGCGACCAGCCCTTCTTCCTCGGCATGGGCGACACCGACCAGTATCGCCACGACACCGATGCGATGCGCAAGGTGGTGCGCGCCGACGATCTGCCGCGGCTCGCGGCGCAGACCGAGGCGCTGGCCGGGCAGATCGTCGCCGCGTCGAACGGGCGGATCGACGTGGTCGACACGCTGGTGCGGCGCGTCACCTTCACGATGCTGGGCGATTATCTGGGCGTGCCCGATCCGCCCGGCGGCGACCTGCGCGTCTGGGGAACGCGGCTGTTCGAGTTCCAGTTCGCCGACCAGGGCAACGATCCGGCGCTGCGCAAGGAAGTCGACGAGATCGCGCCGGCGCTCCGCCTGCACATCCAGAACGAGATCGCGCGCCGCCGCATCGATCCCGGCAAGGACGACGTGCTGTCGCGCTGCCTCGCGCTGCAGAAGGCGGGCGATGCGGCCTATGGCGACGATTTCATCCGCACTTCGCTGATGGGCTTCATCGTCGGCGGGCCGCCGCAGCCGCCGATGGTGGTGCCGCAGGCGATGGAGCAACTGCTCCGCCGCCCGAAGGTGCTCGCCGAGGCGCAGGCCGTGGCGCGCGCGGACGACGACGATCGCCTGCGCGGCTATGTGTTCGAGGCGATGCGCTTCGATCCGCTCGCGCCGGGCCTGCCGCGCGTCGCGCTGGCCGACTGGACGCTGGGCAGGGGCACCTCGCACGCGGCGACGATCCCCGCGGGCGCGCAGGTGCTCGCCGCCTTCGCCTCGGCGATGATGGACCCGCGCCGCGTCGCCAACCCGAGGGTGTTCGATCCCAACCGGCCGGCGAGCGATTACATGCATTTCGGCTTCGGGCTGCACGAATGCTTCGGCCGCCACATCAACCACGCCACGCTGCACCTGATGCTCAAGCCGCTGCTCAGGCAGCCGAACCTGCGGCGCGCGGCGGGCCGCGAGGGCAAGCTGAGCAAGAACGGCGCCTTCGCCGAGCGGTTGGTGGTGACGTTCGGGTAGGGCTCCAACGTCCCTCTCCCATAGGGAGAGGGTTGCGCAGACTTGGGTCCGCTTCTTCAGCGGGCCCTAGGTCGGATCGACATTCAGGCGAGCGAGGCGTTTCAATCCTCCCCCGCCAGGGGGAGGTGGCACGCGCAGCGTGACGGAGGGGGCGGAAGCACTGCACTCCATTGGAGAGGGTGCTATT
>NZ_JAPKNM010000089.1 GCF_026460985.1 Sphingomonas sp. | reverse complement strand
GCGCGATGGTGATCGATCGCGCGAGCGCCTCGTCGGGTTTGGCGGCGTCTTTGGGCAGCCGCACCAGCTCGCGATAATCGGGATGCGCGCCCGCGGCGATCAGATGCGCGGTCTGGGTGGTCTCGGGCACGTCCCAGCCCGGGCTGAGTTTCTGGGGCTCCGCCGCCTCGGCGAGCATCCGCGCGGCCGCCGCCCGGGCAAACGCCCCCTTCCCCACCCCCTCGGGCCCCGCGATCAACCAGGCATGGTGGAGCACGCCGCTGGCTATGGCGGCAGCGAGCGCGTCGCGGGCGGATTCGTTGCCGAGGAGCATGAGCGTTTTAGACACCAATCGTCCTCCCGGCGAAAGCCGGGATCTCAGGCCGCGAGCGAGCGGCGCGTGGCACGAGGCCCCGGCTTTCGCCGGGGTGACGGCTCAGGCGAAGAACGAAGTCAGCCCCAACCACACGCGGCGAAAGAAGCCCGCCTCGCCGACATCGGCTTCCGCCACCACCGGCAACGTCTGCGTCGGCATGCCCGGGGTCTCGACGATCAGGTCGGCGATATGCTGCCCCGCCTTGATCGGTGCCTTGACCGGGCCGAGATAGACCAGCTTGCCGGTCATCTTGGGCGAAGTGCCCGCGGGGATCGTTGCATTGAGATCGCGCGGCGCGACAACGCCGACGCTGCCCGATCCGCCGCCCTGCACCTCGACCTCGCCGATGCGCTTGCCCTTCGACGCGATCGGTTGCGGGCTCCATGCGCGGAAGCCCCACTGCATGAAGCGCACCGATTCCTCGGCGCGGCCGCCATAGCTGTCGAGCCCCGCCACGACCATCACCAGACGGCGTCCGTTCTGCTCGGCCGAGCCGGTGAAGCCGTATCCCGCTTCCTCGGTATGCCCGGTCTTGAGCCCGTCGGCGCCCGCCACGCGGCCGAGCAAGGGATCGCGATTGCCCTGGGTGATTGCCTCGCCGGCGCCCAGGGTCTTGCCCCAGGTGTAGGACGTCCGCGAATAGAATTGCTTGTAGAGCTGCGGGTGGTCCTGAATCGTCGCCTTGGCGAGATGCGCGAGATCGCGCGCGGTGACGAAGGTCCGCCCCTCGTCGGGCCAGCCGTTCGAGGTGCCGAACTGGCTGTTGGTGAGGCCGAGCTTCTTCGCCTGCTGGTTCATCAGGTTGACGAAAGCTTCCTCGGTCCCCGCGATCTTCTCGGCCAGCACGACGCAGGCATCGTTGCCCGAAAGCGTGACGATGCCGTTGAGCAGGTCCTCGACCCGCGGATTCTCGCCGACCGCGAGGAACATGGTCGATCCCTGCGAGTGCCACTTCTTCCACGTCTCGGGACGGACCTCGGCGGTGTCGCTGAGCTTGAGCTTACCCTGCTTGATCAGGTCGAACGCGACATAGACCGTCATCATCTTCGCCATCGAAGCCGGCGGGATGCGCCGATCGGCGTCCTTGGCATAGAGCACCGCGCCCGACGACAGGTCCTCCAGATAGGCGATCGGCGCGGGCGTATCGAAGGGCGGCGTCTGCGCGGTGGTGGGATATGCGACGGCCAGCGCCAGGATCGAGGCGGCGATCAGCTTGTTCATGATAATCGGGTTCCCACGCGGTACTTAGTTGACGGCGAGTACGCGCGCGTCCCCATAACCCGCGCGTGCGGCCCCGCCCCGCGCAGCCTCCGCCTCCCGCCGTGTCGCGAACGGGCCGAGCTGCACGCGATGGAGCCCTCCGCCCTGCTTTACGAACCCGCCCATCCTCTGTGCAAGCGCTTGCGCGTTGCGGGCGTTAGAAAGTGCGGCGATTTGCACGTAGAAACCCGCCCCCGTGGCCGGTCGCACCGCGCGCGGCGGCGGCGTGGGGCGCGGTGGACGGGCCGCGGGCGTGGCACGCACCGGCGCGGGAGCGGGCCGCTCGGCCGCCACCGCCGCCGCGAACGCCACCGTCGCCGGCGTGCCGAGATGCTTGCGCAGCGCATTGAGCAGCACCGGCGGCGTGTCGGGCCGCGCCGGTGCCGGGCGTCCCGAGCGGAGCGCGAGCATGTCGCCCGGTGCCGCCGCCACGCGCCGCACGCGCACCGGCAGCTGCCCGCTTTCGGCATGGCCGAGCTCGCGGGCGGCGCCCACCGAGAGGGTGATCGGCTTTGCGGCGTTCGGATCGGTTGCAGTGACCAGCGCCACGATCGTCCGGCCATTCTCCAGCGACGTCACTTCGACCAGCGTATCGGCCGGCAGCCCCGCGTGCACCGCGGTGACGCCCGCGCCGATTTCGTTGATCGCGGCATAGCCGATCTCGTCATAGCGCTGCTCGCCGGGCGTGTGCTGCGAGGATCCGCGGGGGCCCTGCATCCCGGAGGTCGGGTCAGCCTCCGTCGCATAATCGATCCGCGGCGCGGCCTGGGGCTGCGCACGCGCTGGTGCGGTGCCGGGAACCGGATAGCTGGCGCCCGGCGCCGTCTGTCCGCCCGATCCCGATGCGGCATAAGCAAGGGCTCGCTCCCCGCCGAACCCGGCGAGGAGGAGAAGAGCGGCGATTGCGCTAGCGTTCGACTTCATCGGCGAGCAGGCCTACCGACAAAGCGTAAAAATTCGAGCAATTATAGTCGAGGATCACGCGATAATTGCCCGTGAGCAGATAGGCGGTCCTTCCGGGGCCGTCTGGCTCGAGCAGGGTCGCCTGGACATTGTCGGCCGGCCAGCCGCGCCCCTGCGGCACCAGCCCGAGCGCGCGCCACTCGGCCATCGTCTTCCAGCGGCTGTGGCGCTCATGGACGCGCGGGCAGCGCGGCGCGGTGGTGCGCCCGGCAACCGCCGCGCGGTTGAACCCCTCGGGCACGCGCACCGCGAAGCCCCAGGGTTGTCCCGGCCGCCAGCCGGCATTGACGAAGTAGTTGGCGATCGAGGCGAGCGTGTCCGCCTCGCTGCTCCATATGTCGGCGAGCCCGTCGCCATCGCCGTCCACCGCGAGCCGCAGATAGACGCTCGGCAGGAATTGCGGCCCGCCGAACGCGCCCGCCCAGCTCCCCACCAGCTTGGAGCGCGGGACGCCGCGATCGATCATCTTCAGCGTCGCGATGAATTCGCTCGCGAACAGATCGCGCCGGCGCCCCTCATAGGCAAGGCTGGCGAGCGCGCGTGGCAGGTCGAACCCGCCCATCACCCGGCCGTAATTGGTCTCGTGCCCCCAGATCGCCACCATGATCGATTCGGGCACGCCGGTCTCGCGCTCGATCCGCGCGAGCCGGGGGCGCTGACGCTGATAGGCGGCGCGGCCCTGCCCGATCCGCGCCGCGTCGACATGGCGCGCGCGATAGGGTTCGAAGGGAGAGATCGGCGCGTTGGGCCGGGTCTCGGGCTGCTGCCGGTCGAGCTCGACGACGCGGGCATTATAGGTGAGCGTCGGGATCACCATGTCGACGGTGCGCCGCGTCACGCCCTGGGCCAGCGCCTGGCGCGCGAGCGTCTGGAGATAGGCCTGGAAGCCGCTCTCATCCTGCGCGACCGCCGGCGCCGCCGCCGGGCTCGCCACAATCACCGCCACGGCCAGAGCCGCCGCCTTCCCTAGCATCGCACGCAAACCGAACATTCCGATGGTGTGCCACAGCCCGAGGCGGGCATGAAGCCCCCCGCGACGATGATCGATCAAGATTTTGTGGCGTACTGCCGCGCGGCGCGATAGCGGGGGCGGCAGCGGAGAGGTGGCCGAGTGGTTTAAGGCAGCGGTCTTGAAAACCGCCGTGGGTGCAAGCCCACCGTGGGTTCGAATCCCACCCTCTCCGCCATCGCGTCACCGTGCCTCCTGTTCAAACGCCCCGGCCGATTGCATGGTGCAATCGGAAACGCGCGGACGCGCGGCGCGGGAAAGGAAGTGGCGATGGCCAGGCTCGTGTTCGGAATGAACCAGTCCCTCGACGGCTATGTCGACCATGACCATATGGCCTTCGCGCCGGATCCCAAGCTCTTCGGCCATTTCATCGAGGAAGCGCGGAGCCAGACGGGCAGCATCTATGGCCGCAAGATGTACGAGCTCATGCGCTACTGGGACGACGATCAGCCCGAATGGAGCACGGCGGAGCACGCCTTCGCGGCGGCGTGGCGGAGCCAGCCCAAATGGGTCGTCTCGCGCACGCTGAAGTCGGTCGGTCCCAACGCCACGCTGATCGGCGAGGATATCGCGGGCGCGATCCGTGCGCTGAAGGCCGAGTGCGACGGAGAGATCGAAGTCGCCGGCCCGGATCTGGTGCGGAGCCTCACCGAGCTCGGCCTCGTCGACGAATATCGCATCTATTTGCACCCGGCGGTGCTGGGCCACGGCACACCCTATTTCGCCGCGCCCCGGTCGCGGCTCCGCCTGATGTCGCACGATCGGATCGGCGAGGACGTGCTCAGATTGACATACGTCCCCGCCTGATCGCGGCCGGGCCGGATGGAGGTCGGGTCAGCAGCCCCCTTCCACCGGCTTCGCCGCTTCCTTCGCCGCCGCAGCCTCGCCCAGCGACGCCGCGGTGCCGATCGCCGCGTTGGCGAGCGCGCCGCCCTTGCCCAGCCCGCCCATGCCGGCGAGGTTGGTCAGCCCCGAAGAGCGCGCCGCCTTGAACAGCCCACCAAGCCCGAGGCCCTTTTTCTTCTTCTTTTTCGGTGCCTGGCAGGGGTCGATGGCTGCCGCGTCGGCGGGCTGGGTCACCTGCTGGTCCGCAACGGGTGCATCCTGCGCGACGGCGGGCAGCGCCGCGACGCAGGCCAGCGACAGCCCCAGCAGCAAGGCATGGCGGGATGAACTTTTCGGCATGATCTTTCTCCAACATGATGGACACGAGCGTTCGCCGAAGCCGTAAGTCGGCGAGCCGAGGCCGACGACGCCGATGCGACCTGCTCCGCCGACGCGGCGACGACCGCGACGGACGCCGCTCCCTGCGCGACCGGCCTGACCTCAGTGGCACGGCCCGGACGGATCCGGGCCGTGCCACCGGCGACCCCTCGGGGCTCGAGGGGCAGACATCAGAAGCGGAAGCTGAGTCCCCCCATCACGCTGTTGCGCTTGGTACCGGCGAACTCGCCGGTATAGCCGGCCTGCAGCCGCACCCCCTGGCTCAGATCGATGCCGAGGCCGAGCGCGACGCGCATCGCGGTGCCTTCGCGCTCGATCCCGAGGACGGAGATCTTGCTGTCGGCGCCGGTGTACTGGCCGGTGACCGGCACCCGCGCGTCGCCCATCCGCTGGCGAACGCCGATCTGGGCATAAGGCGTGAGCTTCGCACCGCCGAGGTCGAAGCTGCCGTTCGCGGCGACTCCCGCCTCGCCGAACCAGCCGTTGCGATGCCCCTTGTCGACCGACAGGCTGAAATCGCTGAGCCCCTGCTCGGTCGCCGCGCCGCGGCTGTTGCGGACATAGGAGACGCCCAATTTGGGGGCGATCGTCCAGGCGCCGAAGCGGAGCTGATAGTCGACGCCGAGATCGGCGATCCAGCTGGTCAGGTCGTACTTCGCCTTGCCGATGCCCGCATGCGCGAGGATGTCGCGCTTCGTCTCGGCCTTGCCGCCGTTGAACGCCACGAGCCCGTGCAGCCCGAGGCCGCCGAGGCGCGTATCGCCGAACACGCCGCCTGCCAGTGCGTCGAGCTCGGTCTTCGCGCCGAGCCACTCGATCCGCTGCTGGCTGTCGAGTCCGCCGACGAACGCGCCGACCTGCGTGCCCCCGCCCAGCCCGTAGCCGAGCCCGGCGAAGAAGCCGCGATTGGTGACGCGCGATGCCGAGGCGCCACTGCGCCCGTTTGTCGCCTCGACGTCGGCGCGTCCGGCGAGGAACTGGCCGAAAGTGTAGAGCCCTTCGCCCTCCCCCCTTGTCGCGGTCGCGCCGTGCACACCGTCGACGAGCAGCAGGCTGTTTTCCTCGGCGAGCTGGATCGCCGAGCCATAGGGCTCGGGCGTCAGCTGTGCGAAGGCCTGCTGGCTGATCGCGCCCTGCGCGTCGACGAGCACCGGCAGTGCCGCGGTGAAGGCCTGCACGCCATAGCCGTCGCGCAGCACTTCGTTCGCATAGTCGATGCTCGCGCTGATATTGGTCGGGTAGTTCCCGTTCAGGAACTCGCTCTGGATCTGCAGCCGGTTGCCGTTCTGGACGACGAAGCCGAAAATGTCGTTCGACTTGTTGATCGTCGTGAAGCGGCCGGTGATCCCGCCCTGCGCCACCACAAGGTCTAGCCGGTTGCCCGGCGTCCCGTGGAGCACGCCGGTGATGTCCATCGTCGCGCCGTTGGCGATGGCCAGCGTGCCCGAGATGTTGAGCAGGTCGCTCGCGCTCGGCGAGACCTCGAGCAGGAGGTTCGATCCCGGCTGGAAGTTGACATTGCCGTTGACCGTCATCGTCCCCGGCGAGGCGCCCGGGGAGAGCGTGCCCATGACGAGGATGTCGGCGTTGACCCGGCCCGCCGAGCCGAAGGTCGCGCCGCGCGCCACCTCGATCGGGCTGGTCGCACTGATCACGCTGCCCGCCTGGCCGATCAGGCGCCCGCCCGCGACGTTGATCGCCGCATAGCTGCCCGAGCCGGTGAGCGAGACTACGCCGCCCTCGACATTGAGTGCCTCGAAGCCCGTCCACGCGCCCGCGTCGAACGCCGTCGGCGCCGTGGCGGTGCCGCTGGTGTTGAAGGTCAGCGTGTCGATGCCGTCGCCGCCCGTGCGCGTGCCGGTGATCGCCCCCGCGCCGGTGACGGTGAGATAGTCGTCGCCGCCTCCGAGGTCGAGATTGCCCTCGATCCGTCCGGCGACGCGGACGCTCTCGCGTGCCGCGCCGCCTGTGACGTTGGCGGTCAGCGTGTTGCCGGCGGCCACGGTGAAGATGCCGCCGTCGAGCCCGACGCCGTTCGCGAAGCCCGCATTGCGGTCGACGCGCAGTTCGCCTGCCCCCGAAGCCTCGAGCCGCTCGAACCCGATCGCGTCGACCGAACTCAGCACGCGCGTGGTCCCCGCCGCCTGGACCAGCGCGAGCACGTCATTGCCCGCGCCGCCGTCGACATGACCGACGACCGATGCCCCCGAGTTCAGGGTGAAGCGGTTGTCGGCGCTGTCGAAGACGAGACCCTCATTGAGGCCGAGCGTCGTGCCCGCGCCCAGTTCGAGGTTGCCGCCGTTCACGGCCACGCTCTCGAAGCTGTGGGCTCCCCCGGCCAGTACCAGCGTGCCTGCGCCTTCGGACACGAGATCCTCGAACGAGAGGATCTGCGACGCGACGACGGTGCGGCTCTGGGCTCCGCCCGACTGGACACGCAGCAGGTCGTGCCCGTTGCCGCCGTCGACCGTGCCCGCAAAGGTCGCGCCCGCGGCGATGACCAGCTCGTTGTCGGTGCCGCCGCTGTAGTTGACGCGCTGGTCGGACCCGAGATCGCCGGTCAGTGTCAGCACCGCGCTGCCGGTGATGTTGGCGATCTCGAAGCCGAACATGCCGTTGATCGACGAATCGCCGGTGAGCGTCAGGTTGAGCGCGTCGATACCCTCGCCGCCGTCGAGCGCGCCCTGCAGCAGCCCGGACAACTGCATCGACAGGCTGTCGTTGCCGCCGCCCAGCGAAACCCCACCGGTGAGCACGCCGTCGATCGTGACCGCTTGGGCACTGGCATCGCCGATCACATTGGCGACGCTGCCGTTGGTTCCCGACAGGACGAGGTTGGCGCCCTCGAGGATCTCGAGATTCTGGTAGGTCTGCCCCTGATCGAGATTCACTGTCAGCGTGCCCGGGCCGTAGACCCCGAACGAGTTGAAGTTGACCACCGAGCCCGGAATATTGCCCAGCGCGCCCTCGAGGCGGAACACGAAGGTATTGTCGCCCGCGCCGCCGTCGATCGCGCCGGTGACGACCCCGCCCGCCTGCGCGACGTAACGATCGTTGCCGTCGCCCAGACGGACGTCGCCGGTGATCGTCCCCGCATTGGTAACGACGTCGTCGCCGCCGCCGAGCGTTACGCTCCCGGCCAGCGCGCCGCCGGCGCTGACGGTCAGCCGGTCCGCCATGGCCCCGCCGTCGACCGGCGCGGTGAGCGTCGTACCGACGGCAATGCTCAGATGCCCGCCCTCGATCGAGACGCTCTGATAGCTGGCGTTCCGATCGATATTGAGCGTGCCGGCGCCCGATGCCGCGAGCAGCTCGAAGCCGTTGATCGTCCCCAGGCCGCTCAGGCTGCGCGTCTGGCCCTGGCCCAGATTGAACGCCAGCGTATCGGTGCCGTCGCCGCCGTCGACC
>NZ_JAPKNM010000088.1 GCF_026460985.1 Sphingomonas sp. | reverse complement strand
GGTCCGCGGAAGCCATCACCCTCGCCGACATCGTCGAAGCGGTCGAAGGCCCGATCGCCATGTCGGCCTGCTCCGACGGCAAGTTCGACTGCGCGCTCGATGCCCACTGCCGGGTCAAGCCACATATGGGAATCGTGGGCCATGCGGTTCGCGGGGTGCTCGGCGCGGTCAGCCTCACGGAGCTGGCGCGATGACCGAGCGCGTGAATGATTCTGGGCGCAACCGCGAGGTCCAGGAGCTCGCGAACCGCGACTATGAATGGGGCTTCTCGTCGGACATCGAGCAGGAATTCGCGCCCAAGGGGCTCAATGAAGACACGGTCCGCTTCATCTCGGCCAAAAAGGGCGAGCCCGAGTGGATGCTCGACTGGCGGCTAAAGGCCTATCGCGCCTGGCTCGAGATGGAGGAGGTCGACTGGGCCAAGCTCGACCTGCCCAGGATCGATTACCAGGACGCTTACTATTACGCCGCGCCCAAGGCCAAGCCCAAGCTCGGGTCACTCGACGAGGTCGATCCCGAGATCCTGCGCGTTTACGAAAAGCTCGGCATCCCGATCGAGGAGCAGAAGGTGCTCGCGGGCGTCGAGGGCGCGCGCAAGATCGCGGTCGACGCGGTGTTCGACAGCGTCTCGGTCGCGACCACGTTCCGCGAGGAACTGAAGGCCGCGGGGGTCATCTTCCTGTCGATCTCGGAGGCGATCCGCGAATATCCCGATCTGGTCAGGAAGTGGCTGGGCAAGGTCGTGCCGGTGCGCGACAATTTCTTCTCGGCGCTGAACAGCGCGGTCTTCTCCGACGGCACCTTCGTCTATGTGCCCGAGGGCGTGCGCTGCCCGATGGAGCTGAGCACCTATTTCCGCATCAATGCCGAGAATACCGGCCAGTTCGAGCGCACGCTGATCGTCGCCGACAAGGGGAGCTATGTCTCCTATCTCGAAGGCTGTACCGCGCCGATGCGCGACGAGAACCAGCTCCACGCCGCGGTGGTCGAGCTGGTCGCATTGGACGATGCCGAGATCAAATATTCGACGGTGCAGAACTGGTATCCCGGCGACGAGAACGGGGTAGGGGGCATCTTCAACTTCGTCACCAAGCGCGCTTTGTGCGCGGGCACGAACTCGAAGGTCAGCTGGACCCAGGTCGAGACCGGCAGCGCGATCACCTGGAAATACCCCTCGTGCATCCTGCAGGGCGATGGCTCGGTCGGCGAATTCTATTCGGTCGCGGTGACCAACGGCCGCCAGCAGGCCGATACCGGCACCAAGATGCTCCATCTCGGCAAGAACACGCGCTCGACGATCGTGTCGAAGGGCATTTCCGCGGGCCGCTCGGACAATACCTATCGCGGCAAGGTGCTCGTCCAGCCGGGCGCGGAGAATGTCCGCAACTTCACCCAGTGCGACAGCCTGCTGCTCGGCGACCAGTGCGGCGCGCACACTGTGCCCTATATCGAGGTGAAGAACCCCTCGGCGCAGATCGAGCATGAGGCGACGACCTCGAAGATCAGCGAGGACCAGCTCTTCTACGCAATGCAGCGCGGGCTCGACCAGGAGGCCGCGGTCGCGCTGATCGTCAACGGCTTCGCGCGCGAAGTGCTCAAGCAGCTGCCGATGGAATTCGCGGTCGAGGCGCAGAAACTGCTGGGGATCAGCCTCGAGGGGAGCGTTGGGTGAGCCACCCGCTCGACAAGGGCTGGAACAAGAAAGCCCCTCCCCTTCAGGGGAGGGGTTTGGGGTGGGGGCTGTCCATCGAGCGTATCCAATGGCTTCAGATGCGAGCCTCCGAAATGCGGCGCAACCCCACGGAACCCGAGACGCGGCTGTGGCGCCACCTGTCGAATTCGCAGCTCGAGGGGCACAAGTTCCGCCGACAAGCGGTGGTGGGGCCGTTCATTGCTGATTTCCTTTGTCCGCAATCCGGTCTGATCGTCGAAGTCGATGGGGATACGCATGACGAGGCCAAGGACCGGCTGCGTGATGATTGGCTTGGCCAGCATGGCTATCAGGTGATGCGTGTGACTAACTTCGACGTGATGTCGAATGTCGAAGGTGTTGTTCAGGTCATCGCCTCCGCCTTGAACGACTCGCCTCGCCGTTGGGACAGCCCCCACCCCAACCCCTCCCCTGAAGGGGAGGGGCTTGAGATCGCGACTCAATGATCCTCGCCGCCCTCCTCCTCGCGCAGGACGTGCCCGCCTCGCCTCCGCCCGCGGAAGCGGTGGAGACGGAGGAAGTCGTCGTGCAGGCGAAGCTGGGGCTCACCACGATGCTGTTCGACAAGGGCGCCGACGGCAAGCTGCGCAATTGCCGCGTCATGGTGTCGAGCGGTAGCCAGAAGCGCGATACCGCGGCCTGCCAGGCGACGCCGGTCTGCTATGCCCGGACCGCCGACCAGGTGACCGATTGCCGCGAGCTGGGCGTGCTCGAACTGGCGTCCGCGTCGGTGCCGGCAGAGACGCGGCCTGCGGGCATTGGGACACCGCAGACCTTCGTCCTGCCCAAGCTCACCGAGACCAGGCCCGCGCTCGCTCCCGGCCAGGCCGGCCCGCAGGGGCTCCAGGAGCCGAGCCGCGAGACCGAGCGCCAGCGCGTCGTGCTGCCGCCCTTGCCCAAGGCTCCGTCGGACGGCCCGGTCATTCGCCTCGGGCCGGCGAAGGAGGCGGGCGAATGAGGGGCGACCGGAGTATTTGGGGGCCGATGTATGGCCCCTCGGGAGTAAAGTGATGATGTTGGCGATGTTGCTTGCGTTGACTGCCGGCGAGGCCGGCGGCGTGACCGTCGAGGGCGTGCCCCAGATCGGCATCGCCACGCGCCACGCCCGCTGCATCGTCCGCCAGATCGGCGTCGCGCCGGCGAACGACGCGGCGCGCGCGGCGAAGGTGCAGACGGCGGTGAAGGGCTGCCGCGAATTCACCGAGGGCGATTTCACGCAAGGCCGCGTGATGCTCGGCGACCGGCCGGTCAACCGGCGCTGGTGGGGCCGGATGCAGGTGACGCTCGACGCGATCGAGGCCGATATCGCCGCCGCGATCGTCCAGCCCAAGCAATACAAGATCATCTGGGAGCTGCCCGATGGCGGCCGGGTCGACGCCTATAACGCGCCCGAGCCGCTGACCTCGGTCAAGCTACTGACGGTGCCGCTGTGATCGTCGCGCTCGGCCTTGCCCTGCTCGGAATGCAGGACGCGCCCGGCGAGGAGATCGTCGTCACCGGCAAGGCGCGCCCGCTGCAGGTGCGCGTCCAGCTCGATTCGAAGCGGCGCGTCCGCGCCTGCGCGATCGCCCAGTCGAGCGGCGACGAGACCTTCGACCGGCTGACCTGCGAGACGGTTGCCGCCTGCTCGCGCGAGGAAGACCGCAGCCACAAGGCCGTCCAGGCCTGCACCCAGGCCCGCATGACCGCCGTGCTCAACGACCAGTTCAGCGGCGAAGACGCCAAACCATAGGGACATGATGCTCAAGATCGACAATCTCCGCGCCGAAGTGGACGGCAAGGAAATCCTCAAGGGGCTCAGCCTCGAAGTGAATGCGGGCGAAGTGCACGCGATCATGGGGCCCAACGGCGCGGGCAAGTCGACGCTCGGCTATGTGCTGGGCGGGCGCCCCGGCTACGAGCCGACCGGCGGCAGCGTCACCTTCGCGGGCGAGGACCTGCTGGAAAAGGACGCGCACGAGCGCGCCGCGGCAGGGCTGTTCCTCGGCTTCCAATATCCGGTCGAGATCCCCGGCATCTCCAACGTCCAGTTCCTGCGCGAGGCGCTCAACAGCCAGCGCCGCGCGCGGGGCGAGGCGCCGCTGTCGGGGGGCGAGTTCCTGAAGCTCGCCCGCGCCCAGGCGGACGCGCTCGGCATGGACCAGGAGATGCTCAAGCGCCCGGTCAATGTCGGCTTCTCGGGCGGCGAGAAGAAGCGCAACGAGATGGTCCAGATGGGCATCATCGGGCCCAGGCTCGCGATCCTCGACGAGACCGATTCGGGGCTCGACATCGACGCGCTCAAGGCGGTGGGCGAGGGGATCAACCGGATCATGCGCGCGCCCGACAAGGCGGTGTTGCTGATCACCCACTACCAGCGGCTGCTCGATTATGTGCAGCCCGATTTCGTGCACGTGCTGGCCGAGGGCCGCATCGTCCGCTCGGGCGGACCCGAGCTGGCGCTCGAGCTCGAGCGCGAAGGCTATGGAGCGGTGGCGGCATGAGCATGCTTCGCGCCGAAGGCGCCTCCATTCTTTCTCTGCGTCCTCTGCGCCTCTGCGCGAAAAATATTGGCTCGCGCAGAGGCGCAGAGAGCGCAGAGAGGTTGGACGCGTGACGACGCTCGAACTCCCCACACCGCGCCTCGAGGAATGGCGCTGGTCTGATATGCAGGCGCTGCGCGCGGCGGCCGAGGCCGAGCCGCGGGACGCGGGCATCAAGCCCGCCGACCTGTTCCTCGACGTCGAAGGCCCCCGCCTGCTGTTCGTCGACGGCGTGTTCGAGCCCGCGCATAGCCGTCCGGGGCCGGTCAAGGTCGCGCGCTTCGCGCCCGAGACCGCGCATCCGCTCGGTAGCCTCGCCGAGGGCGAGGGCTGGGTGCTGACGCTCGACGCCCGGGCCGCGGTGACGGGCATCCAGATCGTCCATCTCGGCTCCGGGGGCGAGAGCCACGTACCCGCGCGGATCGCGATGGCGGAGGATTCGGTCGCCTCGGTGATCGAGACCTATGCGGGATCGGGCTGGGCCAACCGGGTCGCGCAGATCGCGCTCGCCCCCGGCGCGCGGCTGATGCGCTCGGTGCGGCTGCTCCAGGCCGACGGCTTCGTCTCGATCCGCGACGAGGCGGAGATCGGCGAGGCGGCGAGCCTGGTCTCGATCTTCCTCGGCGCCGGCGGGATGGGCAGCCGGATCGACGGCGCGCTGACGCTCACCGGCAAGGGCGCCTTCGCCGAGATGGGCGGCGCGCTTCTCACCTCAGGCACGCAGAAGCAGGAAGCCGCGGTGTCGGTGCGGCACGAGGCGATCGAAGGCACGTCGCGGCAATTGTGGCGCGCGGTGGCGGCGAACCGCTCGGTGGCGAGCCTCGCCGCGCGGGTCGAAGTCGCACGCGATGCGCAGCAGACCGACGGCGAGCAGTCGCTGCGCGGGCTGCTGCTCGAGCGCGCCGCGACGGTGAATTTGAAGCCCGAGCTCGAGATCTTCGCCGACGACGTGAAATGCGCGCACGGCGCCACCGTGGGCGAACTCGACAAGCGCGCGCTCTTCTATCTCGAGAGCCGCGGCATCCCCGAGCCGCGCGCCAAGGCGCTGCTCACCCGCGCCTTCGTGGCGGACGCGATGTCGCGGATCGGCGAAGACCCGGTGCGCGCGGCGTTCGAGGCGGATGCCGACAAATGGCTGGAGAGTGCGCTGTGAACGACGTTGCTCTTCCAAAGCCCCTCCCCTTCAGGGGAGGGGTTGGGGGTGGGGCCTGGCCGTCTCACCGAGCCCTTTCGCCCGCCGCACTGCCCCACCCCAACCCAGCGTCGGGCCGGTCAGGCTCCCAGCCTGACCTGAACCGCGCGGGGCGCGGTTCATCCGACGCTCCTGAAGGGGAGGGGCTATGACAGTGGCTACCGACACCCGGCCCCTCGACCTGCTCGCGGACTTCCCCGCGATACCGGCGGGCTGGGCCTATCTCGATACCGCCGCTACCTCGCAGAAGCCGCGGCCCGTGCTCGACGCGATCAACCGCGGCTATGGCGAGACCTACGCCACCGTGCACCGCGGCGTGTACCAGCGCTCGGCCGACATGACGCTGGCGTTCGAGGCCGCGCGGGGGCGCGTCGCGGCGTTCATCGGCGGCAAGCCCGAGGAAACGATCTTCGTCCGCGGCGCGACCGAGGGGATCAACCTCGTCGCCCAGTGCTGGGCGGGGAGCCAGCTCAAGGCGGGCGACCGCATCCTGCTCTCGATGCTCGAGCACCATTCGAACATCGTGCCGTGGCAGATGGTCGCCGAGCGCGTCGGTGCGGCGATCGACGTGGTGCCGCTCACCGCCGACCAGCGCATCGACCTCGACGCGATGGCGGCGATGATCACCCCCGCGCACAAGCTCGTCGCGCTCGCGCATGTCTCCAACGTGCTCGGTTCGGTGCTCGACGCGAAGCGCGCAACGGAGATCGCGCATTCGGTCGGCGCGAAGATCCTGCTCGACGGCTGCCAGGCGGTGCCGCGCATGGCCGTCGACGTCGCGGCGATCGGCTGCGACTTCTACGTCTTCTCGGGGCACAAGCTCTACGGCCCGACCGGGATCGGCGTGCTCTGGGGCCGCTACGAGCTGCTCGACGCGATGCCGCCCTATCAGGGCGGCGGATCGATGATCGACCGCGTCACCTTCGCGAAGACGACCTACGCCCCGCCACCGGGCCGCTTCGAGGCGGGGACGCCGCATGTCGTCGGCGTGGTCGGGCTGCACGCCGCGGTCGACTATGTCGCGGGCATCGGGCTGGAGCGCATCCACGCGCACGAGGCGGCCCTGGTCGCCCAGGCGCGCGAGGCGCTGTCGCAGATCAACAGCGTGCGGCTCTTCGGCCCCGACGACAGCGCCGGGATCGTCAGCTTCGCGGTCGAGGGGGTGCATCCGCACGACGTCGCCACCATATTGGACGAGGGCAATGTCGCGATCCGCGCGGGACATCATTGCGCACAGCCGCTGATGGACGCGCTGGGCGTGCCGGCGACCGCGCGGGCGAGCTTCGGAGTGTATAATGGCGCGGACGACATCGCCGCGTTGGTCAAGGGTATCGAACGAGTGACGAGGATCTTCGGGTGAACGAGGAACGCAGAATAAAGGTGGAGGAAGTCGACGCCGTCGCGGCGCCGCCCAAGGCGCGCGTGGACGACGCCTTTGCGTCCGAAACATCGGTGGGCGTGGCGGAGACCTTCGAGCGCAAGCGCGACTATCTCGCGGGCTTCCTCTCGCAGAAGCCCGCGGCGCATCCGGCGGGCGAGCCCGGCGGCGAACTCTACGAGTCGGTGATCGATGCGCTCAAGGAGATCTACGATCCCGAGATCCCGGTGAACATCTACGATCTCGGGCTGATCTACGGCGTCGACATCACCGCCGACGGCCATGCCGCAGTGACGATGACGCTCACCACGCCGCATTGCCCGGTCGCGGAATCCATGCCGGGCGAAGTCGAACTGCGCGTCGGATCGGTGCCGGGCGTCGGCCATGCCGAGGTCAACCTCGTCTGGGATCCGCCCTGGGACCCGCAGAAGATGACCGACGACGCCAAGCTCGAACTGGGGATGCTGTGACATAAAGCCCCTCCCCTTCAGGGGAGGGGTTGGGGTGGGGCCTGTCCGCAGGCTGGTCTCGGTGAGACTTCCCCCACCCCTTGCCCCTCCCCTGAAGGGGAGGGGTTTGGAGAAACGAAGATGACCGACGTGAAGACCCGCACCCGCCCCGCCGCGCTCAACCTCACCGAGCGCGCGCATGCCCGCATCGCCGAGCTGATGGCCAAGGCCCCCGAAGGCACGATCGGCGTCAAGCTCTCGACTCCGCGCCGCGGCTGCTCGGGTCTCGCCTATTCGGTCGACTATGTCAGCGAGGCCGCGCCGTTTGACGAGAAGATCGAGACCCCCGGCGGCACCTTCTTCGTCGACGGCGCCTCCGTCCTCTATCTCGTCGGGTCGACGATGGACTGGCAGGAAGACGATTTCACCGCGGGCTTCACCTTCGAGAACCCGAACGCCAAGGGCAGCTGCGGCTGCGGCGAGAGCTTCACGGTCTGACGTAAGGCGTCGTCCCGGCGAAAGCCGGGATCTCGTGCGGCAATCCGTTCGCGCGATCGCCTGAGGCCCCGGCGTTCGCCGGGGTGACGGGGAAGGGGGTTCCCGCTAGGCATCCGCAAAACCAACGG
Source organism: Sphingomonas sp. (assembly GCF_026460985.1). GTDB lineage: Bacteria > Pseudomonadota > Alphaproteobacteria > Sphingomonadales > Sphingomonadaceae > Sphingomonas. Next base: position 26,538 of record NZ_JAPKNM010000088.1, on the reverse strand, counting down.
AGCCTATCGATGCCCTATCCCCAGCCCTGGCACGCCGATCCCGCCCGCTATGACGGGCGCATGCCCTATCGCCGCTGCGGGCGGAGCGGGCTCGACCTTCCCGCGATCAGCCTGGGGCTCTGGCAGAATTTCGGCGGCACCGACGTGTTCGAGACCGGCCGCGCGATGCTGCGCCGCGCGTTCGATCGCGGCGTCACACACTTCGATCTCGCCAACAATTATGGCCCGCCCTACGGCTCTGCCGAGGAGAATTTCGGCCGCGTGCTGGCGACCGACCTGGCGAGCCACCGCGACGAGCTGATCGTCTCGACCAAGGCGGGCTGGGACATGTGGCCGGGGCCGTACGGCGACGTGGGCGGCAGCCGCAAATATCTGATCGCCTCGTGCGACCAGAGCCTCAAGCGCATGGGGCTCGATTATGTCGATATCTTCTATTCGCACCGCGTCGACCCCAGGACCCCGCTCGAGGAGACGATGGGCGCGCTCGCGCATATCCACCAGCAGGGCAAGGCGCTCTATGTCGGCATCTCGAGCTACTCGCCCGAGCTGACGCGCCGGGCCGCGGCGATCCTCGCCGAGTACAAGGTGCCTCTGCTCATCCACCAGCCGAGCTATTCGATGCTCAATCGCTGGATCGAGCAGGACCTGCTCGACACGCTCGGCGATCTCGGCACCGGCTGCATCGCCTTCTCGCCGCTGGCGCAGGGCATGCTGACCTCCAAATATCTGAACGGCGTGCCGCAGGACGCACGCGCCGCCAGGAGCGGGTCGCTCAGCCAGGGGCTGCTCTCCGACGCGAATATCGCGCGCATCCGGGCGCTCAACGACATCGCTGCTCGGCGCGGGCAGACGCTGGCGCAGATGGCGATCGCCTGGGTGCTGCGCGATCCGCGGGTCACCTCGGCGCTGATCGGCGCACGCAACGTCCAGCAGCTCGACGATTCGCTCGACGCGGTGAACAACCTCGCTTTCAGCGCGGAAGAGCTCGCCGAGATCGACACCCATGCAACCGAAGGCGCCGTCGATCTTTGGAAGGTATCATCCACGCTGGAGGAGTTGCCGCAGCAATGAGCGTCGCCTTCCGCCGCGAGAGCGACGAGGAACATAAGGAACCCAAGTTCGAGATCCCGCTGCCCGCGGGCCCCAATCTGGTGACCGCGCGCGGGCTCGCGCTGATCGAAGCGAAGGTGGCCGAGCTCGAAGCGGCGATCGCCGCCGAGGCCGAGGAGGAGCCGCGCGAGGCGCTCCGGCGCGAGCTGCGTTATTGGAACACGCGGCGGACCACCGCCGAGATCGCGCCGCCGCTCGAGCAAGGCGTGGTGGGGATCGGCGCGCGGGTACGCATCCGGCTGGCGGGCAAGGAGCGCGTGATCGACCTGGTCGGCCATGACGAGGCCGATCCGCACGCCGATCGCCTCGCTTTCTCGGCGCCGCTCGCCCATGCCTTGCTCGGGGCGGAGGAAGGCGAGCGCGTCGACTTCAACGGCCGCGCCGAAGCCATCGAGATCCTCGAGGTCTCCGCGATTCCCACTTAGGTCGAACCTTTAGCGTTCGCCTCTTCTTCCTCATCCCCGCTTTCGCGGGGATGACGGACGTTAAACCGGCGCGCCGCCGCTGTGGCGCGTTCCTGCAGCCGCCCAAACGAAAGCCGCCGCCCCATCGCTGGAGCGGCGGCTTCGTAGTTTCGCTCTGCGTGGAGTCCTTAGAACTCGTAGTTCACGCCGAACTTGATGCGCCACACCGACGAGCTGACGTTGATGGCATTGTCGGTGTCGAAGGTGGTGAGACCCGCGGCGTTCGGGGTGAGGGCGTTCGCATTGGAGAAGATGTAGCGGCCCTGCGCATCCACACCGCTGACCTGCGCGAGGTCCTGGACGCCGAAGAAGTTGCGCCGCCGCTGGACGTTCCAGTTCGAGTCGAGGAGGTTCAGGAAGTTGTCGAACATCGCATAGACGCGAATCTTGTCGTTCACCCCGAACAGGCGGCCCGGCCCGGGCAACTCCTGCGACACCGTCAGGTCGAGATCATAGTACCAGTCGTTGGTGCAGTTGTTGCGGGTGACCGTGCGGCCCATCTGCTCCTTGGCGCAGGGAAGGCCGTTGGCGAAGTCGACCAACTGCTGCACCGCCGTCATGTTCGACGTCGGCGAGATGTTGGGATCGTTCGTACCGGTCGGCAGATAGATCAGCGCGTTGTCGTTGGTCGTGAGACCGCCGTTGGTCGGGTTGAACACGTTGTTGCCGGTGAAGGTCAGGCTGTAGGGCCGGCCCGAACGCGCCACGAAGGTGAAGCCCAGCGACGTGTCATAGTCCTTCACGAACTCGTTCTTGAAGTTCGCGGCGAACGTGATGTTGTGCTTGCTCTGGTAGAAGCCCGGCGACGAGTCCGGCGCCTGACGGTCGAACGCGGCAGTCTGGCCGTAGTTCGAACCCGCAGTCGAGTTGTACAGGTTCCGGCGGTCATGCGAGTTGGTGTAGGCATAGCCGAACGACAGCCAGGTCGAGCCGCCCGAGGCGAGCAGGCCGCCCTGGAAGTTCTTCGACAGCAGGAACGACGCCACGTGGCTGCGATAGCCCTCGCTGTTGGTCAGCATCAGCTCCCCGCCGCGGGTGCCGGTGAAGCAGGCCGCGTTGAGGTTGCTGAACACCGGCGGCGTGCCGGGGTCGGTCAGACGGCCGGTGCAGCCAGCGGCGAGCAGATCGATCGACGAATAGATCGGACGGCCATCGATCGTGTAGCCGCCGAGGCCACGGGCGGGGTTCACCGCCTGGGAAAGGTCGACCAGATTGAAGGCGTTACGATACTCGCTGTAGATATAGTCGACGGTCGCGTTCCAGCCGCTGAAGAAGCCGGAGCCGAAATTGAGCTCGGTCGAGAAGCCGATATTGGCGCGAACCACCGTCGGCATCACGAGATCAGGGTCGATCGACTGGGTGTTGCCCTGGCCGGCCGCAGCAGTGGCCTGGGCGCTGGCCGCCATGCAGGTCGGAACGCCGGTGAAGGTGCCGTTGACGAGCACGTCGATCTGGCCGGTGGGGCAGCCCGCGGTCTGGGTGGTGCCCAGCGCGAAGGTGCTGCCGTCGTTCTGATAGGCGTTGCCGAACCAGACCAGCGGATCGCCGCCCGAGAAGATGCCCACGCCGGCGCGCAACTGCGCGCCCGAGAAGGTGCCCGAGTCGCCGAAGTCATAGGTGATCGCGGCGCGCGGCAGCACCATCGGCTCGAGGTTGCTGAAGCCGGTGTTGTTGGGGAAGCCGTAGCGGCGCGCGAACACCGAATTATACTGCGGACCCTTGCCGTCATACCAATCGGTGCGGATGCCGGCGGTGAGCTTGAGCTGGTCGTTCAGGCGCCACTCGTCCTGCAGGAACACCGAATAGATGCTGCGCGTGAACCGGGCGGCCGCGTCGGTGATGTTCCCCGTCGCCGAGAAATTGCCAAAGGCGCCTTCGGTCACGCCGCCCACGACGTTGGCCGGCGTGGTGGTCGTGTTGACGTTGCCCGTGCCCGGCGACAGCAGACCCGCGCGCAGATCGGTGATGTTGCGGAAGACGAGCGTGCCGGTGGCGTTCTGCACGAAGAGGTTGAACAGATTCGCGCGGTTGAGCTCGAAGCCGAGCTTGAACTTGTGGTCACCCGCGGTGAGGTTGGCGACTGCGCGATACTGGTCGATCTTGGTGCGCAGGTCGTTGGCCGAGCGCGAGGTGCCCGGGCCGGCGAGCACGGCGCCGTCGATGCCCGTGGCGTTGTCGATGCCGACGACGATGCGCGGGATCGGGTTGCCCGACTGCGCCTCGCCACCGCCGACCGGGTCCTGGCGATCGGTCACTTCCGAACGCGCATAGCGCAGCTCGGTCGAGAAATTGTCGCTCCACTGCGAATAGAGACGGACCGAAGCATAGTCGGAGACTGTGCCGCTGAGGTAGAAGGTGTTGCCGCCGACTGCTTGGGGCGACGTGCCGGTGAACAGGTCGTCGGGGCGTACGGTGCTTTCCTCGAGGCGCTGATAGGTGCCTTCGAGGCGGTGATCGTCAGTGATCTGCCAGTCGGCGCGCGCGAAGTAGCGGTCGCTGGCATAGTCGCGGCTGTGCACGAGGTCGCCGGTGTCGATGCCGTAGCTGGTGTTCAGCACGTCGCGGATTTCGTTGAACTGGGTTTCGGTGATGCCGGTCTGCTCGTTGGCGTAGCCGGCGCCGACGGGGCCGTCGTCCTGCGACTGGCCGGCTTCCTGATGCTCATAGGCGCCGTAGAGGAACAGCGTGTTCTTGATGATCGGGCCGCCGAGCGAGACCCCCCAGCGCTTTTCGGGCTTGATCGCCGCGACCGGGCGGCCGCCGGCCACGGTCTTGGCGCGCAGGCCCGAGTCCGAATATTCGAAATAGCCGCTGCCGTGATAGTCGTTGGTGCCCGACTTGGTGACGACGTTGATCGCGCAGCCGGTGAACTGGCCATAGTCGACATCGAACGGCGCGAACTGGACCTGGGTCTCGCGGATCGCGTCATAGGGCAGCGGCGTCGAGCTGCGTGCCGAGAAGCCGGTGTCGTTGAGGCCGTAGATGTCGCTCTGCGCGATTCCGTCGACGGTGAAGGTGTTGCCGCGATCGTTGCCGCCGAGGCACGAGATGCGGTCCTGGCCCGAGCCGCCATCGTCGCGATCGAGGCTGACGCGCGGATCGATGCGGATGATGTCGCGGACGTCGCGGTTGAACGACGGGGCGCTCGCCAGCACTTCCGCGTTGAACGCGGTGCCCGGGCCGACCGCAAGCTGCGTCGCGCGGACGCGCGAGCCGGTGACGACGATCTCGCCGGTGCCGGCGGTCAGCGCGAAGGTGAGGTTGGTGTTGCCCTGCAGCGAGGTGTTGATGCCCTCGGCGGTCTGGCCCTCGAAGCCGTCCGCGGTGGCGCTCACCGTGTAGGGGCCGCCGGTGGTCAGGCCGCTGGCGGCGAAGGTGCCGGTGCCGCTGGTGGTCAGGGTGCGCGCAGCGCCCGTGCGGGTGTCCGTGATTACGACCTGGGCACCCGAAACCGGATTGCCGTCGGCGTCGGTCACGACGCCCTCGATGCCCGTGGTGATCTGCTGCGCGGAAGCCGCGGCAGGAATCACGAGCGCGGCAGCTGCCACGCCGGTGAAAAGCATGTTGCGCATTTCTAGAATGTCCCTTTCGGTGTGCCTGTGGTGCACTGAGTCACGCGGTGCGGTTCACCGTCGCGGCCGCCCATGGAATTCATTTATGTCCATCCGATGACAGTCAATCGGGGTGGACCCGTCAACCTGTTGGTAACAGTTGATTCCTTTGTTGCGTTGCAAAAAAGTCACTCGGCGCCAGCGACGATTCCGCGCCAATCCTCCTCCGAAATCACGCGAATTCCCAATTCGGCCGCCTTTTTTAGCTTCGAGCCCGCGCCGGGACCGGCGATGACCAGGTCGGTCTTGGCGGAGACCGATCCGGCGACTCGCGCGCCGAGCGATTCGGCCTGCGCCTTGGCCTCGTCGCGACTCAACGTCTCGAGGCTGCCGGTGAACACCAGGGTCTTGCCCGAGACTTCGGACGCGCGCGTCTCGACGACGAAAGGCGGGGGCGAGACCTCGCCGAGCAGGTCGCCCCAGACGTCGCGATTGTGCGGCTCGTGGAAGAAGTCCGCGAGCGCCTGGCCGACGGCGCCGCCGGCATTCTCGACGCCGATGAGCTGGGTGATCGCCTTGTCGAGCCGCGCGCGGTGCTTCTGCCCGGTCTCCCCGATCGCGGGCGGAGTCGCATCGCGGAGCGCGATGATCTCGTCGGCCAGCGCCTGGAGCGCGGGGAGCGTGGCGTAGCGCTTGAGCAGGTCGCGCGCGGTGATCGCGCCGATATGGCGGATGCCGAGCCCGAAGAGCAGCCGCGCCGCGTCGGGCGCGCGCTTGGCCTCGATCGCGGCGAGCAGCGCGTCGACCGACTTCTCCTGCCAGCCCTCGCGTCCCAGCAGTTCCTCGCGATGCGCGGCGAGGCGGAAGATGTCGGCCGGCTCGGCGATCCAGCCGAGGTCGAGCAGCTCCGCCAGCGTCTTCTCGCCCAGCCCCTCGATGTCGAGCGCGCCGCGGCTGACGAAATGCTTCAGCCGCTCGAGCCGCTGCGCGGGGCAGATCAGCCCGCCGGTGCAGCGCACGTCGACCTCGCCTTCCTCGGCGACGGCTTCGGAGCCGCAGATCGGGCAATGGTCGGGGAAGGCAAAGGGCGCGCGATCCGCGTCGCGGGTGAGGTTCTCGACGATCTGCGGGATCACGTCGCCGGCGCGCTGGAGCACCACGCGGTCGCCGGGGCGGACGCCGAGCCGCGCGATCTCGTCGGCATTGTGCAGCGTCGCGTTGGTGACGACGACGCCGCCGACGGTCACCGGCTCGAGCCGCGCCACGGGGGTGAGCTTGCCGGTGCGGCCCACCTGGATGTCGATCGCGCGCAGCGTCGTCTGGGCGCGCTCGGCGGGGAATTTGTGCGCGATTCCCCAGCGCGGTGCGCGGCCGACGAAGCCGAGCCGCGTCTGCCAGTCGAGCCGGTCGACCTTGTAGACCACGCCGTCGATGTCGAAGGGCAGGTCGGCGCGCTGTGCCTCGATCTTCTTGTATTGGGCTAGCGCCGCCTCGAGATCGACCGGGCCGACGAAGAGATCCGATACGGGGAAGCCCATCGCCTTGATCGCGGCGATCACTTTCGCCTGCGTCTCTCCCGGCAGCGTCGTCGCTTCGCCCCAGCCCCAGGCGAGGAAGCGCAGCGGCCGCGACGCAGTGACGCTCGCGTCCTTCTGGCGCAGCGACCCCGCGGCGGCGTTGCGCGGATTGGCGAACTGGCGTGCCTCCTTCCCGGTCTCCTCCGCTTCGGCGAGCAGCCGGGCGTTGAGCGCAGCGAAATCAGCCTTGGCCATGTAGATTTCGCCGCGCACCTCGAACACGTCCGGTGCGCCCGCGAGCTCGGCGGGGATGTCGCCGATCGTACGGACATTGGCCGTGACGTCCTCGCCGATCTGCCCGTCGCCGCGGGTGAGCGCCTGGACCAGCCGCCCCTTTTCGTAGCGCAGCGAGCAGGACAGGCCGTCGATCTTGGGCTCGGCGGTGAGCGCGACCGGCTCGCCCTCGGGGAGCGCCAGGAAGCGGCGCACGCGGCCGAGGAAATCGGCGACGTCCTCGTCGGCAAAGGCATTGTCGAGACTGAACATCGGCCGCGCATGCGCCACCTTGGCAAGGCGCCCGGTCGGCGCGGCGCCGACCAGCTTCGAGGGCGAGTCGCCGCGAACCAGCTCGGGGAAGGCGGCCTCGATCGCGGTGTTCCGCCGCATCAGCGCGTCATAGTCGGCGTCGCTGATCTCGGGCGCGTCGTCGGCATGGTAGAGCCGGTTATGGTGCGCGATCTCGGCCGCGAGCCGCTCGAGTTCGGCGGCGGCTTCTTCCTGGGTCCGGGGCAGCTCGGTCATGTGCGCCGGGTTAGGGGAGGCGGACGCCGCCGATCAAGCTTGATCGCGCGGGCGCTCCTCGCGAGAAGGGGCGATGCGCCTGCTCAAGCTTGCCCTGGCCGGGCTGTTGTGGACGGTAATCGTCCTCTGCCTCGTCCTCACCGCACTGCCGCACTTCCTCGACCGCATCTATTATCGCGGCCCCGCGACCGCGCATTTCGACGGCGCGCGCTTCTTCAATCCCGATGGCGACGACGACCACCTGCCCGCCGGGCGGAGCCGCGCGGGCTTCATTGCGCGTCGGCTCTTCGGCGATCCGTCTCAGCCGGCCTGGCCCGAGCGCGTGACGGTGCGGCCGTCCAGGCCGTTGGCGCGGGTCGAGGGGGACAGGATGCGCGTCACCTGGATCGGCCATGCGACGGTGCTGGTGCAGACGGCCGGGCTCAACATCCTCACCGATCCGATCTGGAGCGACCGTGCCGGACCGCTCGGCTTCGGCCCGCGGCGCGTGGCGGAGCCGGGCGTGCGCTTCGAGGACCTGCCCAGGATCGACCTCGTGCTCGTCAGCCACAATCACTACGACCATCTCGACCTGGCGACGCTCAAACGACTTTGGGAGCGCGACCGGCCGGTCGTCGTCACCAGTCTCGGCAACGACAGCGTCATCGCCCAGGCAGGGGTTCCCGCCCGTGCGCTCGATTGGGGCGAAACGCTGGCCTTGCCTCCGGCCGCTGTCCGCGTCACGCGCAACCATCATTGGAGCAGCCGCTGGTTCGCCGACCGCAACCGCGCGCTCTGGTCGAGCTTCGTGGTCGCGCTGCCCGGCGGCAATTTCTTCTTTTCGGGCGATACGGGGCTCGGCGACGGCAAGTGGCCCGCCGAGGCCGCGGCGCTCGGCCCGATCCGCTTCGCCGCGATCCCGATCGGCGCGTTCCGCTTCGAGGAAGGTCAGATGGCGAGCGGCAGCCATGTCGGCCCGCGCGACGCGATCCGCGTGTGGGAAGGGCTCGGCCGGCCCTTCGCGCTGCCGATCCACTGGGGCACCTTCCGCCTCTCGCGCGAAGCCTATGCCACGCCGCCGCGCATGCTGGGCGCAATGCTGCGTTGCGCGGGCACCGACCTGGCGCACTTCAAGCCCGTGGCGATCGGCGTGCCCGTGGAGATTCCCGCGCTCGGCCCGCCGCCGCCACGTCCGGACATGGCGCGGGTGGAGGCCTGCCGGCGTGCGGGTCGGTTCGACGCATTTCGCTGACATTGTGCCGGATCGAGCCGCGTCGGCCGCTTGAGGCGGCGCGCGTGGCGAAGTATCGTCGCCGCTCAGGAGAGGGGCCCTGGAACAGATTCATCGACGCGCGATTCGCGCGCAACGCCGGTACGACATCACGATCGATCGGGCGGGAATCGCGCTCGGCGTGGGCAGCGCGCTCGCCGGGATCATCGTGCTCGGCCTGGTGCTGCTGGGCGGCCAGCGCGATCCGCTCGACCTGCTCACCGGCTGGCTGATCGGCAGCCTCTTCTCCGGAATCGCGATCACGGCGGTGGGCGGGCCCATCTGGCTGGTGATGCACGTCGCCGGGCTCCGCCGCGCCTGGTATGCCGCCCTGGTGGGCGCGATTACCGCGATGGCGATCTTCGTCGGCGCGCAGACCTATGGCTTCGGGCTGTTCGACATCCCCGAGATCGACGGCCGCACCTGGCTGTTCCGCTGGCTGAGCGCCCTGGCGTCGAGCGCGATTCTCGCCGGCATCGCCGCCGCGATCGGCGCGATCATGTGGCGGATCGCGTACCGGCGGCAATAAAGGTGGTGGCGGAGTGCTCTAAACGAATCAGCACTCAAATCCTCCCCCGCCAGGGGGAGGTGGCGCCGAAGGCGTCGGAGGGGACGGAAGCACGCCGAGAGTGAGTCGCCGTCCTCCCCCTCCGTCAGCCTGCGGCTGACACCTCCCCCTGGCGGGGGAGGGTCAAGAAGGTTGAACGCCCCTTCAATCTAACCCTTGGCCTGCGCCGGGCATTCGCCCACGCGCGTGCCGGTCGAGCGCATCCTGACCTGCGAATAGCCCGGCTGGCCGGCAACGCCGGTGAGGTTTTCGATCGCCACGTCGAAGCCGGTGGCTGACGTGGCGCCGTTGATCAGGATGGTCGTGACGGGCGCATTGGGCTTGCTGCACTGGATCTTGGCGTCGACCTTGCCGCCCTTCGCCACGTAGCGGATGAAGCTGCACTCGCCCGCCGCCTTTTCCAGCTTGGCGATGTCGAACGGCTTCAATTGCTCGGCGGTCTTGCACTCGGTCGCGCTGCGCTCGAGCGATTTGGCAAGTTGGAGCTGCTGCGCATTGTCGCCGCCCGGGCCGACATCGACCGCTTCGATGCGAAGCTCGGCCTTCCACAGCCCGGGCTTGGCCGCGGTCTTGGGCGCGGCGGCCTTGAGCAGCCTCGATACCTCGTCGGTCTTCGCATTGGCGACCTCGATCTCGCCGGTCTCGGCCGCGTGCTTCTCCGCGGCGGACTGGCAGCCGGCCAACGCAAGGGCGGCGGTTCCGAGGACGATGGTGGCGCGCATATGGAGGTTCCCTGGCGGTTCTGGGCTCTCCAAAAGCGGAAATGGCGGCGCTTGGCAATGCGGCTGTGGCGCACTGGACGGGGTGTGCGACGCGATGGCGGCTATCGACTCAATTGCGACTATCAAGCCCCTCCCCTTCAGGGGAGGGGTTGGGGTGGGGCTTGTCCGCGGGCGATGGGCTCGGTGAGACTTACATGCCCCACCCCCAACCCCTCCCCTGAAGGGGAGGGGCTAAGAACCATTTGAGTCATTCCAGGGCCCCATCAAAAGTCTGGTAAAGTAGGATTTGATCTGCTTTTGTTCCCACGATGCGCAAAGCAGCAATCCCTACCGTTCTGCCCACGTCGCCTCGGCGTCGCGCATGCGGCGCGCCGCAGTCGCGTATGCATAGCGAAGCCGGAGCGTCATGGGGCGTGTCAGACGCGGGCGTGGCGCGCAGGTGTCGCCTGTGCGGCGCGCAAATGCCGCGTCCGTGCCGCGCCCGCGCCGCGTGGGTGTCGCTTCGCAGGCGCGTCCCGGGTGCAAACCCGCCGCTTCCGACCGAAAAACCCGCTATCGAGTCAATCGGAGTCAACCAGCACGGCTGATTGCGTCCCCCGATAAAGGTCCCATATCCCCGCCATGGCCATCCAGATCCGCACCAGCCTCGCCGAGCCCGAAACGGGGGAGAGCTTCGTCCCGCATCGCCCGCAGCGGCCCGAGAAGAGCGAGGGCGGCAAGGCGTTCAAGCTGGTCAGCGACTATCAGCCCTCGGGCGACCAGCGCTTCGCGATCCCCGAGCTGGTCGAGCAGGCGCGCGCCGGCGAGCGCGACCAGGTGCTGCTCGGCGTCACCGGATCGGGCAAGACCTATACCATGGCCAAGGTGATCGAGGAGCTGCAGCGCCCGGCGCTGATCCTCGCGCCCAACAAGATCCTCGCAGCCCAGCTCTACGGCGAGTTCAAGAGCTTCTTCCCGGAGAATGCGGTCGAGTATTTCGTCAGCTATTACGACTATTACCAGCCTGAGGCCTACGTCCCCCGCTCGGACACCTACATCGAGAAGGAAAGCTCGGTGAACGAGGCGATCGACCGGATGCGGCACTCGGCGACGCGGGCGCTGCTCGAGCGCGACGACGTGGTCATCGTCGCCTCGGTCTCGTGCCTCTACGGCATCGGCTCGGTCGAGACCTACAGCGCCATGATCTTCGACCTCAAGAAGGGCCAGGTGGTCGACCAGCGCGAGATCATCCGCAAGCTCGTGGCGCTCCAGTACAAGCGCAACGACCAGGCCTTTGCGCGCGGCAATTTCCGGGTGCGCGGCGACAGCCTCGAGATCTTCCCGTCGCATTATGAGGACAGCGCGTGGCGGATTTCCTTCTTCGGCGACGATATCGAGGAGATCACCGAGTTCGATCCGCTGACCGGGGCGAAAGTGGCGTCGCTGGACTATGTCCGCGTCTTCGCCAACTCGCATTATGTCACGCCGGGTCCGACGATGAAGCAGGCGATGGAGGGCATCAAGCACGAGCTTGCCGAGCGGCTGAAGGAGCTGGAGGCCGAGGGGAAATTGCTCGAGCACCAGCGGCTCGAACAGCGCACCAATTTCGATCTCGAGATGATCGCGGCGACCGGATCCTGCGCGGGCATCGAGAATTACAGCCGCTTCCTCACCGGGCGCCTGCCCGGCGAGCCGCCGCCCACCTTGTTCGAATATCTGCCCGAGAATGCGCTGCTCTTCGTCGACGAGAGCCACCAGACGATCGGCCAGATCAACGGCATGTCGCGCGGCGACCATAAGCGCAAGATCACGCTGGCGGAGTACGGGTTCCGCCTGCCCTCGGCGATCGACAACCGGCCGCTGCGCTTCAACGAATGGGACGCGATGCGCCCGCAGACCACCTATGTCTCGGCGACCCCGGGCGGGTGGGAGATGGAGCAATCGGGCGGCGTCTTCGTCGAGCAGGTGATCCGCCCGACCGGGCTGATCGATCCGCCGGTCGAGATCAAGCCGGTCGAGGAGCAGGTCCAGGACCTGATCCAGGAGTGCAAGGCGACCGCGGCCAAGGGTTATCGCACGCTCGTGACCACGCTCACCAAGCGCATGGCCGAGGATCTCACCGAGTACATGCACGAGGCGGGGATCAAGGTCCGCTACATGCATTCGGACACCGAGACGCTCGAGCGCATCGAGCTGATCCGCGATCTCCGGATGGGCGTGTACGACGTGCTCGTCGGCATCAACCTGCTGCGCGAGGGATTGGACATCCCCGAATGCGGGCTGGTCGCGATCCTCGACGCCGACAAGGAGGGCTTCCTGCGTTCCGAGACCTCGCTGATCCAGACGATCGGCCGCGCCGCGCGCAACGTCGAGGGGCGGGTGATCCTCTATGCCGACCGGATGACCGGCAGCATGGAGCGCGCGCTGGCCGAGACCAATCGCCGCCGCGAGAAGCAGCAGGCCTATAATCTCGAGCACGGCATCACGCCCGAGACGGTGAAGAAGAATATCGGCGACATCATCGCGCATGTGGCGTCGAAGGATCAGGTCACGGTCGAGATCGACGCCGATCGCCCGCACATGGTTGGCCACAATCTGCGCGCCTATATCGAGGAGCTCGAGAAGAAGATGCGGGACGCCGCCGCCAATCTCGAATTCGAGGAGGCGGGGCGGCTGCGCGACGAGATTCGCGCGCTCGAGGCCGAGGAGCTCGGCCTGCCCGAAAGCGAGCGCAAGGCGCCGATCATGGGGCGCTCGAACGAAGGCAAGCCGGGTACGCGCAAGACGCGCTATGGCAAGCAGACCAAGATGCGGATGGGCGGCGGGCGCGGTCGCTGATTAGTTACCGGCGCGACAAGTATAGCGAAGCGAATAGATACGCATGCGTAGCGAATACTGATTGGGGACTCTACGGACTTACGACTCGTGTTTCGTTGTGCTTTTTCTCTGATCGTATCGGGGAGACTGAAGACGTGATTCGGGAGCTTTGCGCAGAACATCGGGCCCTCGAGGCTCAGGCCGCGCAGCTCCTCGCCATCGTCTCCGGCGCGGTTCCCGATGCCGCCGCCGTGGCGGTGCTCCGCTGGGGAATGGCGCAGGCGCTGCTCGACCACTGCAATCGCGAGGATTGGCTGGTCTATGACCGGCTGCTCGCGTCGGGCGATGCGGTCGCGACCAGCATCGCGTGGCGCTATCGCCAGGAGCACGGGACGCTCGGACCGGCCTTCGCCAACTATATCGCCGCGTGGCCGGTGGGGCGCATCAGCCGCGAATGGGTGCGCTTCCGCGACGAGACCGAAGCGCTGATGACCGGGCTGGCGGAGCGGATCGAGGACGAGGAGCGCGTGCTCTACGCACATGTCGAGCGCGTGATGGCGCGCCGCGCCGCCGCCTGACCGGCGTCCCGAACCAAGGTTGAGGCGGCGGGGGACTTCCCCCATAAGGCCCGGCATGCGCCGTTCGTCCGTGTTCGCCAGCGTGTCCGCCGCAGCCTTGCTGCTCGCCGGCTGCGTCGCCCCCAGCCAGCCCGCGCCGCGACCCGCGCCGCCGGTGGCAGTGCCCACGCCTGCCCCTACGCCGACCCCCGCGCCGCCGCCGCCCGCGAGCGCCGACTGGCGCGACTGGCCGCTGACTCCCGGCAACTGGACCTGGCGCACCGATGCCCAGAGCAGCGTCGCCGCCTTCGGCATCGCCGGCCAGGCGCCCGAGCTGACGCTGCGCTGCGACCGTGCCCGCGGCCGCATCGCCCTGTCGCGCCCCGGCCTGGCCTCGGTGCCGGGCCTCACCATCCGGACCACCAGCCTGGTGCGAACGCTTCCCGCCACCGCCACGACGACGGGCCTCGCCGCCGATCTCGGCGCACGCGACGCGCTGGTCGATGCGATGGGCTATAGCCGCGGGCGCTTTCTGGTGGAGGGCGGCGGCGTGCCCACACTCGTCGTGCCAGCCTGGGCCGAGATATTGCGGGTTGCGGAGGATTGCCGGGGCTGAGTCGCGGCGCGGCGCGCGTGCGGCGAACCACAGAACTCTAAGAATCGCACCATCTTCCCTGCATTACAAGACTTGTTCTGCGACTCGCGATGATTCAAGATTCGTTCGTGGCCGCAAGCCACACTCGTTCTTCAACTGGCGAAAGGAGGTGATCCGATGTCTCATGGTTCAGCAATGGGGTCGGTTCAGTTCGTTCGGGAGACGCGCCGCTGATCTGAAGGCGCGGGCGGAAGTCCTCCGTCCGTGGGGCGAGCGGGAGGTATTCTCCTCCAATCAACGCTCGTCAGCCATCGGAAAGCGGCCCGCATGGTCTCCCGGGCTGGAACTCTCCGGCCGCTGACCATGTCGGAGGTCGCCGGGGTCCCTGATGGGTCCCGGCGGCCTCTTTCATTTTTGGAAGGCTGCCGAAAGCGGCCTCAGGCCTGGCGGGTGTCAGCCGATCTTGCGGCGGCCCGGAAAAAAGTCGCCGATGCCAGCCACAATGCGGTGAAGAGGCCGCCGAACAGCAAAATCCTCGACCCGCCATCCGGCATGCTCGCGGTCGATGGCGCGGTCGCGATGGCCAGGCTGAGCAATGCCTGCATGATCGCGACGCCCAGCATGGTCCGCGCCATTCCCGCGGGCCGGAACCAGGCGGCGAACCCACCGACCACTGCCGCCATGACCAGCAGGAAGAAGCCGATGCCATTGCCGTCGTCGCGGACGATCGTGGTCCATACGGTCAGGAACGATGTCAGCAGCGCGACGGCGACCCCTGCACGATAGGCCCGGCTTTCGCTCACCCTTTCGGCGAGCTCGTAGAGCAACACGATTCCGCCGATGACGATACCGGCAAAGACGAAGCTGCCGGGAGTCCAATGCCATCCGTCGCTGATCTGCATCATCACCAGCGGCGTGAGCAGCAACGCCAATGCCGCGGTCCAGCGCGCCATCCGCCAATAATTCCGGGCCGCCGCGCCGCCCATTTCGCTCGATCCGATCATGTGCTCGCCTCCTGTGGGAATCACAGGTTCATCCTGGCGCGCGCCGGGATGAACCGCATGAGCAGGAAGTGAGGAAGAACTGAGGAATCGGACGGGATGCTATTTATGACGACTGCGCCAGCGCCGTTGCGGCTGCGCGATCGGTGAAGCGCGGGTCGGCGAGCGCCGCCTGCGCCTGTTGGCGCGCTTCGGGCTTGCGGCCGAGATCGGCATAGACTTGGGCGAGGTGCCAGCGCAGCCCGGCGTGGCGCGGGGCGAGCAGCACGGCCTTTTGCAGCAGCTCCACCGCGGCGCCGGTGTCGCCGTTCTTGTAGAGTGCCCAGCCATAAGCGTCGGCCGCCACGGGATTGGCAGGCGCCAGGGCATAGGCCGCCTCGCCGAGATCCTCGGCTGCCTCGAACTCGTCCGCGCCGGCATAGGCCACCGCGAGATCGGCGTTGAGCGCGGCGTCGCCGTCGCCGATGCGCGTACGGAGCAGCTCGAGCGTGTCGATCGCCGAATCATAGTCGCCCGCGGCGAGCTGCCAGCCGCCCGACAGGCGCAATGCGGCGACGTTGACCGGGTTCTGCGACAGGAACAACGCGAGCACGTTCGCGGCGTCGGCGCCTCGGCCGGCGCGATCGAGCGCTTCGATCAGCCGGAGCATCGTCGGTTCGTCGAAGCGAAGGTCGGCGGCGCGGCGATAGGCGCCTGCGGCATCGGCGAAGCGGTTCGTCAGCATCAACGTATCGCCGACGAGCAGATGCGCCGCAGGGGTGCCCGGATGGCGCGCGGCGAGATCCTGCGCCTTTGCGAGCGCGCCCGCCTTGTCGCCCTGGCCGATCAGCGCGCGGATCAGCGGGACCAGGGCCGCGGGATCGCCGGCGCGCTGGTCCGCATCGGCGGCGAGCACAATGGTACTGTCCTCGGCGGAGAAGGCAGTGGTGCCGCCCCGCTCGGGCCAGGCGGCGCGATCGAGCAGTTGCGCCGCCGCCGCGCGGTCGCCGATGCGCTCGAAACCGCGCGCCGCGAGCGTCAGCGCATAGCTGTCTGCATCGCCGCGTTCGATCACCGGGCGGAGCAGGTCGATCGCGTTGCGCGCGCTGTCGGTGCGCAGCAGGGCGACCGCGAGCAGTTTCCGGGCCGCGAGGTTCATCGGCTGGTTGGCGACGAGCGGCTTGAGTTTCTCCATCGCCTGCTCGTAATCGGCAGCTTCGATGTCGAGCGCGCCGCCGAGCAGCAACGCGGCGGGGATCTGGGCGAGGCCGGGGCCCGCGCGTTCGATCAGGCCGCGCGCCAGATCCGTATTGCCGGCGCGCGCGGCGATCACTGCCTGGAGGTATAGCGCATGCGGGCTGCCGGGCCGCGCCGCGAGCGCACGCCGCGTCGCCGCGAGCGAATCGAGCGTGCGCCCGGCATCGCCCAAGGTCGCGGCATATTCGATCAGTGCGCCGTGATCGGCGGGGTCGCGCTTGAGCGCGGCCTCGAACCAGGGAAGCGCCGCGACCAGCCCGAACTGGCTGCGCACCATCTCGCCGCGCAGCACCAATGCGTCGAGATTGCCGCCGTTGAGCTTCACTGCCTGTTCGGAGGCGCGGATCGCGCCGAGCACGTCTCCGGCATCGAGCTTGAGCCGGCCGGAATCGACCCGGATCTCGGCGTCGCGCGGTGCGGCGCGGACGGCCTCGTCGATCGCCGCGAAGGCTTGGGGCAGCTTACCGAGCGCGGCGAGCGCGCGGGCGCGGATGCGCAGCGCATAAGCGCGATATTGCGGATCGGCCTTGCCGGCCTCGGCAAGCGCCTTTTCTTCCTCGCCCTGGAGGAGCAGCGCATGCGCGCGTAGATGCGCGACCTGCTTCGGCTTGTAGCCGGCTTCGACGGCGCGCCGCAGTTCGGGCTCGGCGCTGGCGCCGTCGTCGAGCGCAAGCATGGCCCTGGCCAGTGTGAGATGCGCCTGGGCATTGCCCGGATCGGCGCGGACGGCGGCGAACGCCGCTTCTCGCGCGGCAGTGGCATTGCCGGCCTCGAGCAATTTGCCGCTGCGCTCCACCGCCTGCTGCGCCGCCGCCGGATCGAGCCGCGCGGGCGCGAGCGTGAACCACGCCGCGAGCACCAGGACGAACGCGCCGATCGCGCCGCCGATCACGATCAGGCGACGGAAGGCGGGCTTGCGCCGGGTGGAGCGGGAGCGCTTACGGCTGGAGGTCATAGGCCTTCATCAGGTCGTAGAGGGTCGGGCGGCTGATCCCGAGCAGCCGTGCGGTGCCCGAGATATTGCCCTCGGCGCGGGCGAGCGCATGGCGGATCGCCTTGCGGTCGGCGAGCTCGCGCGCGGCCTTCAGGTTGATCGGGATGGCGTCGTCCTTGCCGTCGAGGTCGAGATCGGCGGCGGTGACCATCTTGCCCTCGGCCATGATCGCGGCGCGCTTCACCCGGTTCTCGAGCTCGCGGACATTGCCGGGCCAGTTCCAGGCGTCGATCGCGGCGAGCGCGTCGGGGGCGAAGCTCTTCGCGCCCGTCTGCATCGCCGTGGCGTATTTCTGGAGGAAGTGCCGCGCGAGCAGCCCCGCATCGCCCGGGCGCTCGGCGAGCGAGGGGATGCGGATCACGATCTCGGCGAGGCGGTAATAGAGATCCTCGCGGAACCGCCCCTCGGCGACCATCGCGTCGAGATCCTGATGCGTCGCGCAGACCACGCGCGTGTCGACCGCGATCGGTTTCCGGGAGCCGATCCGCTCGATCACCCGCTCCTGGAGGAAACGCAGCAGCTTGACTTGGAGCGGCAGCGGCACGTCGCCGATCTCGTCGAGGAACAGGGTGCCGCCCTGGGCGAGCTCGATCTTGCCTTCGGTGGTCTTGACCGCGCCGGTGAAGGCGCCCTTCTCGTGCCCGAACAGCTCGCTCTCGAGCAGGGTCTCGGGGATCGCTGCGCAGTTGATCGCGACGAACGCGCCCTTCTTGCGGGGGGAGGTGTCGTGCAGACCGCGCGCGAGGAGTTCCTTGCCGGTACCGCTGGCGCCGAGCAGCATCACCGATACGTCGGCGCCCGCCACGCGCTCGATCGTGCGGGTGACCTTGAGCATCTCGGGCGCGCCGGTGATCATGCCGCCCAGCACCGCGCCGGCCTCGGCACGTTCGGCAAGGCGACGGTTCTCGGCCTCGAGCGCGTGAACGTGGAAGGCGCGCGCGACGATCAGCCCCAGCGCGTCGATGTCGATCGGCTTCTGGTAGAAGTCCCATGCGCCCAGCGCGATCGCCTTGAGCATCGATTCGTGCGCACCGTGGCCCGAAGCGACGATCACCTTGGTATCCGGGCGGAGCTGGAGGATCGTCTCGAGCGTCGCGAAGCCCTCGGTCGTGCCGTCGGGATCGGGCGGCAGGCCGAGATCGAGCGTCACCACCTGCGGCTCCTCGGCGCGGATGACGGCGATCGCCTCCTCGCGATTGGCGGCGGTGTGGATCGCATAGCCTTCATAGGCCCAGCGCAGCTGGCGCTGAAGCCCGGCATCGTCTTCGACGATCAGCAGCTTCTCCATATCGGTCATGCGGCGCGCTCCTGGCGGAGATCGGCGGCGTGCGCGGCCTTGAGGATCACGCGGAAGCGCGTGCCCTGGCCCTCGCGCGAGGCGACTTCGATCCGCCCGTCCATCGCCGCGGCGAGCTGGCGTGCCTCGAACGCGCCGATGCCGAAGCCGTCGGGCTTGGACGAGACGAAAGGCTTGAACAATTTGTCGCGGACGAAGGCGGGGGACATGCCGCAGCCCTGGTCGACCACGTCGATCGTAACGACGAGCCCGTCGGCGCCGACCGCGAGCGTCACCGGCGCGTCGGCCTGGCTCGCGTCGATCGCGTTCTGGACGAGGTGGTTGAGCAACTGCTCCAGCCCTACCGGATCGGCATGCGCCGTCGCGGTGCCGATGCCGGACAGGAGAACGGGATGCTGGCGCGCGCGAACGTTGGCCACTCGTCGGACCAATTGCACGACCTCGATCGCGTGCGGCGCCTCGCTGCGTCCGCGATGATGCTGCGAGAGGCGCGCGAGCAGCGCGTTCATCCGCTCGGCCGAATCCTTGAGCGTCGCGATCATGTCGGCGCGGAACTCGGGCTTGTCGGCATGCCGCTCGGCGTTGCGGGCGGTGAGCGTCAGCTGGCTCACCAGGTTCTTGATGTCGTGGAGGATGAAGGCGAAGCGCCGGTTGAACTCGTCGAAGCGCTGCGCATCGGCGAGCGCTTCCTGCGCGCGCGCCTCGGCGAGATGGCTAGCGACCTGGCGGCCCGCGACCTTCAACAGGTCGAAATCCTCCCAGTCGAGCGCGCGATCGAGCGGCGGGCGCGCGAGCAGGATCGCGCCGGCGAGGCTTTCCATGTGCGGCAGCGGCACGACGACCCACGCATCGGCGATATCGAGCATCCATGCCGGGACGGCCCCGGCATCGGGGCCATGCGGGTCCTTGCGGACGCCGTCGAGCTCGATGATCCGGCCGGTACCGGCGAGATGATCGGCGAGCGGCGTGTCGCTCGCGGCGGGGAAGAGGCTGCGGTCCCAGTTCCAGCTCGCGCCGAGTCCGAGCCCGGTGCCGTCGGGCACCAGCAGCAGGCCCGCGGGCGATTCGGTCAAGTCCGCGATCGCCTTGACGATGCGCTCGTCGAGCGGCGCGGTGCCGTCGGGGGCGCCCAGCGTCTCGGTGAAGCGCATCCACTCGGCGCGATAGTCGTAGCGGTGGCGGAAGAAATGCTTGGCGAGCTTGACCTTGGTCCAGGCGCGTAGCCAGCCATTGGAGACGAGCGTCAGGATCGCCGCGGTCGAACCGAGCACGAAGGCGGTCTGGAACACGCGGGCATTGCTGCCGCCGATGGTGGCGAGCGCGCTGGTGGCGAGCGCGAGCAGCGCGAAATAGGCACCGATCGCGACGAGCGACAGCGACTGATAGGCGACGGTGCGCGAGACCTGGACGTTCAGCTCGCCCTTGCGCAGGAGCGCGGTGACCATCGCCAGCGCGACCGCGACCATTGCCACCCCGCGCGCGGCGATCGATTGCGGTTGCGGTTGGGCACCGAGATATTCGGTGCAGAAGAGCAGGAACTCGGCGATCCACAGCCCGGCGAGCGCGGTCGCGATCCAGCGCAGGCCGCCGCCCGCCTGGGGGTTGAGCGCGGCATGGAGTGCCTGGACCAGCACCAATGCGGCGACCGCGACGAGCATGCGAAGGAGCAGCACCGCGCTTTCGATCTGCTCCGCCGCCTCGCGCGTGTCGACGCTGGCGGCGATGTGGAGCGCCAGCGTGCCGATGCTGACCAGCGCCACCACGCCATAGACGGTGCCGAGCGCCAGCGGCGGGCGCACATTGGCGTCGCGCCGGTGCAGCGTGATCATGAAGCCGAGCCAGGCCAAGTTGCGCAGCGTCTCGAAGATCCGCGTCACCATCTCGCCGGCGCCGATCCCGGCCACGGCGAGCGCCCAGAGCGAGGTGAGCGCCAGCGCGGTCGCCAGCGGGCGGCGCGGCAGGCCGATCGCCGCGCCGCGGACCGTCCACAATGCGAGGCCGCCGAACAGCAGGGCCGCGAGTGCGTGGCTCCACAGGATCAGCGTCGTGGTCATCAGCGCGCGCCTTCGGGGAAGAGCACCACGCGGATCGTCTGGAGCAGGATCAGCAGGTCGAGGAAGGGAGAATAGTTCTTGGCGTAGAACAGGTCATATTCGAGCTTCTGGCGCGAATCCTCGATCGAGGCGCCATAGGGGTAGTTGATCTGCGCCCAACCGGTGATGCCGGGCTTCACCATGTGGCGCTCGGCATAATAAGGCAGCTTCTGCTCGAGGTCCTCGACGAACTGGGGGCGTTCGGGACGCGGACCCACGAAGCTCATCTCGCCCTTCAGGACGCTCCAGCATTGCGGCAGCTCGTCGACGCGCAGCTTGCGGATGATCCGGCCGATGCGCGTGATCCGGGGGTCGTCCTTCTCGGCCCAGACCGCCTTGCCGCCCGCTTCGGCATCCTGGCGCATCGAGCGCAGCTTGATGACGTCGAAGCCCACGCCGTACAGCCCGACGCGGCGCTGGCGGTAGAAGGCCGGGCCCTTGCTCTCGAGCCGAATCGCGACGGCGGTGACCAGGACGATCGGGAGCGTCAGGATCAGCAGCACCAGGCTGGCGCTGATGTCGAACAGGCGCTTGAAGGCGCTCGAGACCATGCGGCCCGAGGAGAAACCGTCGGAGAAGATCAGCCAGCTCGGATTGACGCTGTCGAGGTCGACGCGGCCGGTCTCGCGCTCGAGGAAGGTCGAGATCTCGTTGACATGGACGCCGGTGGTCTTGATGCGCAGCAGGTCCTTGAGCGGAAGCGCGTTGCGCCGTTCCTCGAGCGCGAGCACGACTTCGCTGGCGTTGAGCAGCACGACGTGATCGGCGAGGTTGTAGATGGCGTCGCGCGCGATCGCCTCGGGGATGACGCGGTTGGCCTCGCTCATCGAGACGTAGCCGACCACCGCGAAACCCGCGCCGGGCGTCTTCGACAGCAGCTTGAGCCGGGCGGCGCGCGGGCCGGCGCCGAGGACGACGATGCGGCGCTTGAACGCCTGGCTGCCCAAGGTCTTGCCGAGCAGGATGCGCAGGAAGATCAGCAGCAGGACCGATACGCCCATCGCGTAGAGCAGGTTGGAGCGCCAGAAGCTGATCTGGGGGATCAGGAAATAGAGCACGCTCAGCCCGATCACGCCCAGCGAGATCGCCACGATCAGCCTGGCGGTGGCATAGCGGAGCGACTGGAGCGCGTCGGCGCCGTAGACGCCGACCGCGATCATCGCCACTTCGATGAAGGCCATGTAGCTCAGCAACTGCGGCATGCGGTCGGAGGTGGCGGTGGGGGCCATGCCCAATTGGTGCTCGCGCAGGATCCAGCCGAGCTCGCCCGCCACGACCAGCAGGACGATATCGAGCAGACCGAGCAGCAGCACGGCATTGGGCACGTAATGCTTGAACAGGCGGATCATGGCGGATCCAGCACTATCGGCTAAGTGTAAACAAACCCGACATGCATCGCAGGCGGAACGAAGATGCTTTAAGCGGGGGCCTCGGGACGCAACCGTTCCGGAGACATGCCGTTTAACCTCTCGGGGCAAGTATCTATATCCACGGCCTAAACAGGGAGCCCTTCGTGATGCCGGAAGCAAAGCCGATCATTCCCGTCATCCTTTCGGGAGGATGGGGAAGCCGGCTGTGGCCGTTGTCGCGCCCCGAGCAGCCCAAGCAATTGCTGGCGCTCACCGCCGAGGAGACGATGCTGCAATTGACCGCGCGGCGCACCGCCGGCGAGCGTTTCGCCCGGCCGATCGTCGTCGCGAATGCCTTCCATGCCGACCAGGTCGAGGAGCAGCTCGCCGGCGTCGCCGCCGAGGCGCAGGCGCTGGTGCTCGAGCCGATGGGGCGCAACACCGCGCCGGCGATCGCCCTCGCAGCGATCACGGCGGGGGGCGGTAGCGATCCGATCCTGGTGATGCCGTCGGACCACGTGATCGCCGATGTGGAGGCCTTCCATGCGGCGGTCCATGCCGCGCTGCCCCTGGTGCACGAGGGGTGGCTGGTGACCTTCGGGATCTCGCCGGACGCGCCCGAGACCGGCTATGGCTGGATCAAGGTGGGCGAGGAGATCGCCGAGGGCGTCCACCGGGTCGACCGGTTCGTCGAGAAGCCGCCGCGCGACAAGGCCGAGGCGATGCTTGCGTCGGGGGACCATGCCTGGAACGGCGGGATCTTCCTGTTTCGCGCCGACATGTATCTCGGCGCGCTCAGCGTCTTCGCGCCGGCCATGCTGGTGGCGGCGCAGCGGGCGATGGAGAAGGCGCGGCGCGACGGGAATCGGATCTGGCCCGACGCGGAGGAATTCGCAGCCTCGCCGGCCGATTCGATCGACTATGCCGTGATGGAGAAGGCGCCGCGCGTCGCCGTGGTCCCGGTCGCGATGGGATGGAGCGATGTCGGGAGCTGGGATGCGCTCCACGCGATCAGCGAATGCGACGTGCAGGGCAATGTCTGCCGGGGCGACGTCGTCGCGATCGATGCGGAGAATTGCCTCGTGCGCAGCGAGGCGGGCAGGCGCATCGCGCTGGTCGGCGTGCGCGACCTGATCGTGGTCGCGGCGGGGGACGATGTGCTCGTCCTCCCGCGCGGGTGCAGCCAGGACGTCAAGAAGATCATCGACGCGATGAAGAAGTGACGTCCGGCGAGCGCGGTCGGGGGCCGCGCTCGCATTTCGGTCAGGCCAGCAATGCCTCGGCCTGGTCTAGCGTGTCCTTGAAGGTCGCGACGAGCGCCCGGTAGGGCGCCGGCGACGCCATATCGAGGCCGGCGCGCTTGAGGATGTCGACCGGATAGTCCGAGCCGCCCGCCTTCAGCACCGACAGGTAATTGTCGCGCTCCTTTGCGCCGCCCTTGAGGATTTGCTGGGCGAAGTAGGTCGCCGCGGCGATGCAGGTGGCATATTGGTAGACGTAGAAGCTGTTGTAGAAGTGCGGGATGAAGGCCCATTCGTTCCCATAAGCGGGATCGAGACCCATATTCGGCCCGTGATAGCGCCGTAGCAGGTCGAAATAGACCTCGGTGAACTTCTTGCCCGACAGCCCTTCGCCCGCCTCGGCCAGGTCGTGCGCCTTCAGTTCGAACTCGGCGAACATCGTCTGACGGAAGAAGGTGCCGCGGAAATTCTCCATCTGCTGGCCGAGATAGAAGAGCTTCTCCTCCTTGGTCTTCGCGCCCTTCAGCATGTGCGCGACGAGCAGCTGCTCGTTGAGCGTCGAGGCGATCTCGGCGAGGAAGATCGGATAGTCGGCCTTCTCATAGGGCTGGGCCGAATTGGCGAGCAGCGAGTGGAGCGCGTGGCCCCATTCGTGCGCATAGGTGCTCAGCCCGTCATATTTCTCGGACAGGTTGAGCAGCAGATAGGGATGCACTTCATAGGCGCCGGGCTGCATGTACGCGCCGGGGCGCTTGCCCTCGCGCGGCCAGGGATCCATCCACTTCGCCGCGCTCGCCTTGGCGATGCGCGCCTGATAGTCGGGCCCGAGCGGCTTGACCGCCTCGAGCGTCAGCGTGCGCATCTGGTCGAGGTTGAACGGGCGATCGAGCGACACCAGGGGCGGATAGATGTCGTAATAGGCGATGTCGGGAAGCTTGAGCATCCGGCGGCGCAGATCGAAATAGCGGTGGAGCTGGGGCAGGCCCTTGTTCGTCTCGGCGACGAGGGTGCGATAGACCGCCTCGGGCACGTTGGCGCCCGAGAGCGCGCTGGCGAGCGAGGTCGGGTATTTCCGCGCCTTGGCGTAGAAGATGTCGCTCTTGACCTTGGCGTTGTAGGTCGCGCCGAACGAGTTCTGGAACTTGCCGTGCGCGCCCCAGAAGGCGTCGAACACCGCCTTGCGGTCGGCGCGGTTGGGGGCGTCGCGATTGAGCGTATAGCCCTGGCTGTCGAGCCGGACTTCCTTGCCGTCGGAGAGCTTGATCGTCGGCCAGGGGATGTCCGACGAGCGGAGCTGGCCCGAAATGTCGCCCGGCGCCTGGAGCGGCGCGGTCGCGCTCGCAAGGAGCGCCTCGCCCTCGGGCGAGAGCGTGTGCTCGGCCTGGCGGACGATGTTGGCGAGATAATAGTCGAAGCGCGCCTTGAGCGTCGGATTGGCGGCGACGAAGCCGTCGATCTTCGGCTTGCCCAAAGCGAGGATCTCGGGAGCGAACCAGGCGGTGGCTTCGCCGAATGCGGTGTAGAGGTCGATCGCCTGCGCCTGCTTCTCCTGCCAGGCGGCGACGCGGACGTCCTCGTCGCCCTTGAGGCTCACATAGGTGTAGACCCGGCCGATCGTCTTGCCGAGATCGGACTGGAGCACGAGCGCCTCGGCGAGCACCGCGGCGCTCTCGCCGAGCCGGCCCTTGTACTTGGCGATGGCGGGAAGCGCGGCGAGCGCGCCCTTGCGGGCCGTGTCCCAGGCGGCTTCGTCGGCATAGATTTCGGTGAGGTCCCATGCGGGGCCTCCGGCGGGCTCGGCGGCGGCCCGCGCCCAGCCTGGAGCGGACATGGCAAGCGTCGCCAGCGCGCCGGCGGTCAGCGCATCGCGGCGGGATAGTTCGGTCATTTCAAGGCTTCCCCGAAGAAGCGCCGGTAGGCTCGACGCGCAGTTGGAAGCCGGCAATCTGTCGCGCTTTTCGCGCCAAGGAAAGCGCTTTGTCGGCTTAGGGGGCTAATACACCCCGGCCGCTGGCGCTGCGGCGCACGTCGCGATACTCGGCGCGCGAGATCACCACCCAGTCGCGCTTGGCGCGGCGGCGCATCGGCGTTCCGCAGAAGCGGCACTTGCTGACGAAACGTTCGTCGCTCGCGGGACGCTCGATATGCTTTTCCGAACGATCATGCTTCCCGCTGAAGCACCGCAACCGTCCGGCAACCCAACTGAACACGTACGCAACCCCCTAGCTTTTCAGGCTTCTGCGTTCCCCAATCCGAGCTCCGGGGTCAAGGCCGTGTAGCGCCTTTGTCGCAGAGTTCGTCGCAAAAAAAGCAGAAGGGCCGGGTTTCCCCGGCCCTTCGCATATTCAACAAACGGAAGGACTTAGAAGTCCATGCCGCCCATGCCGCCCATGCCGCCGCCCATCGCGGGCATGGCGGGCTTGTCTTCCGGCAGCTCGCTCACCGCCGCTTCGGTGGTGATGAGCAGGCCGGCGACCGAGGCCGCATCCTGGAGCGCGGTGCGCACGACCTTGGTCGGGTCGATCACGCCGGCCGCGACCAGGTTCTCATAGGTCTCGGTCTGGGCATTGAAGCCGAGGTTCGAGTCGCCGCCGTCGAGCAGCTTGCCCGAGATCACCGCACCGTCGTGACCGGCGTTCTGCGCGATCTGGCGGACCGGCGCGTAGAGCGCCTTGCGGACGATATCGACGCCGCGGGTCTGGTCGTCATTGGCGCCCTTGAGGCCTTCGATCGCCTTGGTCGCGTAGAGCAGGGCCGTGCCGCCGCCGGGGACGATGCCCTCTTCCACGGCCGCGCGGGTCGCGTGCAGCGCGTCGTCGACGCGATCCTTGCGCTCCTTGACCTCGACTTCCGAAGCGCCGCCCACCTTGATCACGGCAACGCCGCCGGCGAGCTTGGCGAGACGCTCCTGGAGCTTCTCGCGGTCGTAATCGCTGGTGGTGTTCTCGATCTGCTGGCGGATCGCGTCGGTGCGGCCCTTGATCGCATCGGCTTCACCCGCACCGTCGACGATGGTGGTGTTGTCCTTGTCGATCGAGACGCGCTTGGCGGTGCCGAGCATGCCGAGCGTGACGCTCTCGAGCTTGATGCCGAGATCCTCCGAGATGACCTCGCCCTTGGTGAGGATCGCGATGTCCTCGAGCATCGCCTTGCGGCGATCGCCGAAGCCCGGCGCCTTGACCGCCGCGACCTTGAGGCCGCCACGCAGCTTGTTGACAACGAGCGTGGCCAGAGCCTCGCCCTCGATGTCCTCGGCGATGATCAGCAGCGGACGGCCCGACTGGACGACGGCTTCCAGGATCGGGAGCATCGCCTGCAGGTTCGACAGCTTCTTCTCGTGGATCAGGATGTACGGATCGGCGAGCTCGACCGTCATCTTCTCCGGGTTGGTGATGAA
>NZ_JAPKNM010000087.1 GCF_026460985.1 Sphingomonas sp. | reverse complement strand
TGTTCGAGGACGCCGCCGGCGACATCGAGCTCAGCTTCGAGTTCTTCCCGCCGCGCACCGACAAGATGGAGGCGACGCTCTGGCAGTCGATCGAGACGCTCGCCCCGCTCTGCCCCCGTTTCGTCTCGGTCACCTACGGCGCCGGCGGGACGACCCGCGAGCGCACCCACGCCACTGTCGAGCGCATCCTCAAGGAAACCGACCTGACGCCGGCCGCGCATCTGACCTGCGTCGGCTCCAGCCGCGACGAGGTCGACGCCATCGCCCGCGATTACTGGCAGCTCGGCGTCCGCCATCTCGTCGCCTTGCGCGGCGATCCGCCCCAGCCGGGGGCCAGCTTCGAACCGCATCCGGACGGCTACAGGGACGCCGCCGAGCTCGTCGCCGGCCTCAAGAAGGTCGCGCCGTTCGACATTTCGGTGGCCTGCTATCCGGAATGCCACCCCGAGGCGGCGAGTTCCCAGGCCGACATCGAGCATTTGAAGCGCAAGATAGACGCCGGCGCCGACCGCGCCATCACCCAGTTCTTTTTCTCGGCCGAATGCTTCTTCGACTTCCGCGACCGCGTCGCCGCAGCGGGCCTCGACGTCGAGATCGTTCCCGGCATCCTGCCGGTCACCAATGTCGCCCAGGCGCGCAAGTTCGCCGGCCAGTGCGGCGCTTCGATCCCGGGCTGGCTCGACCATATGTTCGAAGGCCTCGACGAGCGCCCGGCTGCGCGCCAGCTGGTGGCCGCGACCATCGCCGCCGAGCTCTGCGGCCAGCTTTATTCGGGCGGCGTCCGCCACTTCCACTTCTACACGCTCAATCGAGCCGAGCTGGCATTTGCCATCTGCCACTTGCTGGGCGTGCGGGCGAAGGCAGCGGCATGAGCGCGGCCCAGTCCTTCCGCGCCGAAGCCGCGAAACGCATCCTGGTCAAAGACGGCGCCTACGGCACCCTGGTCCAGGCCGAGAAGCTCGACGGCTGCACCTATGGCGGCGACCTCGGCCTCAGCCGCGACCAGCGCGGCAACAATGACCTTCTGAACCTCACCTGCCCGCGCCTGGTCGAGGAGATTTGCGACCGCTTTGCCGCAGCAGGCGCGGATGTGCTGGCAACCAACAGCTTCAACGCCAATGCCATCAGCCAGGCCGACTATGGCGCGGAAAGCTACGTCGCCGACATGAACCGCGCGGCGGCGAAGATCGTCCGCTCGGTCGCCGATCGCTGGACCGCCAAGGACGGCAAGCCGCGTTGGGTCGCGGGCGCGCTCGGCCCGACCAACAAGACCCTGTCGCTGTCGCCCAACGTCAACGACCCCGCCTTCCGCGAGGTCGATTTCGATACCGTCAAAGCCGTCTACCGCGAGCAGATCGACGCCCTGGTCGAGGGCGGCGTCGACTTCGTTCTGATCGAGACGATCTTCGACACGCTCAATGCTAAGGCCGGGATCATGGCCGCGCTGGAGGCAGAGCGGGCGCTCGGCCGCGAGCTGCCGATCATGATTTCCATGACCTTGACCGATCTTTCGGGCCGCAACCTGTCCGGCCACACGGTCGAGGGCTTCTGGGCCAGCGTCCGCCATGCCCGGCCGCTCACCATCGGCCTAAATTGCTCCTTCGGCGCCGCCCAGCTTCGCCCGCATCTGGCCGCTCTGTCGGCCCAGGCGGACACATTGGTCATGGCCTATCCCAATGCCGGCCTGCCCAATGAGCTGGGCCAATATGACGAGGCCGCCGCCGAGACTGCCGCGCAGGTCCGCGAATGGCTCGACGATGGCTTGGTCAATGTCGTCGGCGGCTGCTGCGGCACCACGCCCGACCACATCGCGGCCATCGCCGAGGCGGTGAAGGACGCCACCCCGCGCGTCATCCCCAAGGCCAACGGCCACACCATGCTCGCCGGCCTCGAACCGATGGTGCTGGCCGCCTGACAATGACATTTCTTGCCAGCGGCACATTCGTCAATATCGGCGAGCGCACCAACGTCACCGGATCGGCGGCGTTCAAGAAGCTGATCATGGGCGGCGACTATACCCGCGCGGTCGAGGTTGCGCGGCAGCAGGTCGAGAACGGCGCGCAGGTGGTCGACGTCAACATGGACGAGGGCCTGCTCGACGCGGTCGAGGCGATGACCACCTTCCTCAAGCTGATCGCCGCCGAGCCCGATATCGCACGCGTGCCGGTGATGATCGACAGCTCGAAATGGAGCGTGATCGAGGCGGGGCTGAAATGCGTCTCGGGCAAGCCGATCGTCAACTCGATCAGCATGAAGGAAGGCGAGGAACAGTTCCTCGAGCATGCGCGCAAGTGCATGGCGTACGGCGCCGCGGTGGTCGTGATGGCGTTCGACGAGGTCGGCCAGGCCGACACGCGCGACCGCAAGGTCGAGATCTGCGAGCGCGCCTATAAACTGCTCACCGGGATCGGCTTCCCGCCCGAGGACATCATCTTCGATCCCAACATCTTCGCGGTGGCGACGGGGATCGACGAGCATCGCCGCTACGCGATCGACTTCATCGAGGCGTGCAAGGAGATCAAGGCGCGCTGCCCGCATTGCCATATCTCGGGCGGCGTATCGAACCTCAGCTTCTCGTTCCGCGGCAACGAGCCCGTCCGCCGCGCGATGCATTCGGTGTTCCTCTTCCACGCGATCAAGGCGGGGATGGACATGGGCATCGTCAATGCCGGCCAGCTCGACGTCTATGACGCGATCGACCCCGAGTTGCGCGACGCCTGCGAGGACGTGATCTGGGACAAGCGCGAGGATGCGACCGAACGGCTGATCAGCCTCGCCGAGCGCTATCGCGGCACCGATGCCGTCGCCGAGAAGCAGGCCGCCGAATGGCGCGGCTGGGACGTCGCGCGGCGGCTCGAGCATGCATTGGTCAAGGGCATCGACGCGCATGTCGTCGAGGATACCGAAGAGGCGCGGCTCCAGTTCGCGCGGCCGATCGAAGTGATCGAAGGGCCGTTGATGGACGGGATGAACGTGGTCGGCGACCTGTTCGGATCGGGCAAGATGTTCCTGCCGCAGGTGGTCAAGTCGGCGCGCGTGATGAAGAAGGCGGTGGCGCATCTGCTGCCCTTCATCGAGGCCTCGAAGGAACCGGGGGCCAAGGGCAAGGGCAAGGTCGTGATGGCGACCGTCAAGGGCGACGTCCACGATATCGGCAAGAACATCGTCGGCGTGGTGCTGCAGTGCAACGGCTTCGAAGTGGTCGACCTGGGCGTGATGGTGCCGTGGTCGAAGATCCTCGAGGCGGCGAACGAGAACGACGCCGACATGATCGGATTGTCCGGGCTGATCACGCCTTCGCTGGACGAGATGGTGACGGTTGCCGAGGAAATGCAGCGGCTGGAGATGACGATGCCGCTGCTGATCGGCGGCGCGACGACCAGCCGCGTGCACACCGCGCTCCGGATCGAGCCGGCATATAAGGGGCCGGTGGTCCACGTCCTCGACGCCAGCCGCGCGGTGGGCGTCGCGACGGCGCTGGTGAGCGATACCCAGCGCGACGACTATGTCGCCAAGGTCGCGGCGGAATATGAGCAGGTCCGCGTCGCGCGCGCCGGCCGCGGGCAGAGCGAATTGGTCCCGATCGACAAGGCGCGCGACAACGCCTTCGAGGCGGACATGAGCCTAAAGCCCGGCAAGCCGCGCATGCCGGGGGTGCACGAGTTCCTCGACTGGGACCTGAACGACCTCAGGAAATATATCGACTGGACGCCCTTCTTCCGCGCCTGGGAACTGGCGGGCAATTATCCTGCGATCCTGGAGGACAAGGTGGTCGGCGAGAGCGCGACCTCGCTGTTCGCCGACGCCAACAGGATGCTCGACAAGATCGTCGCCGAGAAGTGGCTCACCGCGCGCGGCGTGGCGGGGCTGTGGCCGTGCGCGCGCGAGGAGGACGACATCATCGTCCATATGGACGATGAGAGCCATGTCCGGCTGCCGATGCTCCGCCAGCAGATCGCCAAGCGTGAGGGCCGGGCGAACATGTGCCTCGCCGACTTCATCGATCGCGACGGCGACTGGATCGGCGGCTTCGCGGTCTCGATCCACGGCATCGAGCCGCATCTCGCGCGCTTCAAGGCGGCGATCGACGACTATTCGGACATCCTCCTCAAGGCGCTGGCGGACCGCCTTGCAGAGGCCTTTGCCGAGCGGCTCCACCAATATGTGCGCACGGCGCTGTGGGGCTATGCCGAGGGCGAGCAGCTGACCAACGAGGCGCTGATCAAGGAGCAGTATCGCGGCATCCGCCCGGCACCGGGCTATCCCGCCTGCCCCGAGCACAGCCTCAAGCCGATGCTGTTCAAGATGCTCGACGCGCACAAGCGCACCGGCATCTCCTTGACCGACAGCTTCGCGATGCTGCCGACCGCGGCGGTCTCGGGCTTCTATTTCGGCCACCCCCAGGCCGAATATTTCGGCGTGGCGCGGATCGGGCAGGATCAGCTCGAGGAATATGCCGCGCGGCGCGGTGTCAGCGTCGAGCAGGCGACGCGCTGGCTGCGGCCGAATCTGGATTGATTTCGCGCAGAGGCGCAGAGAGCGCAGAGAAGGGTGCGGTCGAGGCCGAGAGCGTAGCCAATTCCAGCCTTGGGGAGCTGGAGGCGTCGGGTGTCATGGCGCCGGATCGTCTCTGCGTCCTCTGCGCCTCTGCGCGAAATCATCTTCGGAAAAGATCCAAAATTTCACGCGAGGGCGCGAAGGCGCAAAGGTTTTTAGGGAAGCGCCTGGACGCAGCTATAGCCGGTCGCGCGACTTTCCCGCAGTAAGGGCGCCTTGGGGTGACGATGGCGGTTTAATGCGCTAGGCGCCCACGCATCATGCTCAACCTGACCGACATCACGGTGCGCCTCGGCGGGCGCACGATCATCGACGGCGCGACCGCCAAGCTGCCCCCGCGCGGGCGGATCGGGCTGATCGGCCGCAACGGCGCGGGCAAGACCACGCTCGTCAAGGTGATCGCGTCGCAGCTCGAGCCCGACACCGGCAGCGTCGATATGCCGCGCGGCGCCAAGCTCGGCTATATCGCGCAGGAGGCTCCGGCGGGCGATGCGACGCCGTTCGAGACGGTGCTTGCCGCCGATCTGGAGCGCGCGGCCCTGCTCCACGAGAGCGAGACCAGCCACGATCCCGACCGGCTGGGCGAAGTGCACGAGCGGCTGATGGCGATCGACGCCTATACCGCGCCGAGCCGCGCGGCGCAGATCCTCGTCGGGCTCGGCTTCGACGAGGAGGCGCAGCACCGCCCGCTCGACAGCTTCTCGGGCGGGTGGAAAATGCGCGTCGCACTGGCGAGCCTGCTCTTCTCGCAGCCCGACGTGCTGCTGCTCGACGAGCCTTCGAACCACCTCGATCTCGAAGCGGTGCTGTGGCTCGAGGATTTCCTGAAATCCTATCCGGCGACGATCCTGCTGGTCAGCCACGAGCGCGACTTCCTCAACAACGTCGTCGATCACATCCTCCATTTGGATCGCGGCAAGCTGACGCTCTATCCGGGCGGATACGACGCGTTCGAGCGCCAGCGCGCCGAGCGCCAGGCACAGCTCGCCTCGGCGCGGGCGAAGCAGCAGGCCGAGCGCGAGAAGCTCCAGGACTATGTGGCGCGCAATTCGGCGCGCGCCTCGACCGCCAAGCAGGCGCAGAGCCGCGCCAAGGCGCTGGCGAAGATGCAGCCGATCGCCGAGCTGCTCGACGATCCGACGCTGACCTTCGACTTCCCCAATCCCGACGAGCTGCGACCGCCGCTGATCACGCTCGACATGGCGACGGTCGGCTATGGCGAGACGCCGATCCTCAAGCGGCTCAACCTGCGCATCGATCCCGACGACCGCGTCGCGCTGCTCGGGCGCAACGGCAACGGCAAGACCACGCTGGCGCGGCTGCTCGCGGCGCAGCTGGCGCCGATGGAAGGCGCGATGAACGCCAGTGGCAAGATGCGGGTGGGATATTTCACTCAGTATCAGGTCGAGGAGCTCGACCGGACCGAGACGCCGCTCCAGCACATGACCGTGTTGATGAAGGGCGCGAGCCAGAGCGCGGTGCGCGCGCAGCTCGGGCGGTTCGGCTTTTCCGGACAAAAGGCGACGACCGAGGTCGGCAAGCTGTCGGGCGGCGAGCGCGCGCGGCTGGCGCTGGCGCTGATCACCCGCGACGCGCCGCATATGCTGATCCTCGACGAGCCGACCAACCACCTCGACGTCGACGCGCGCGAGGCGCTGATCCAGGCGCTCAACCAATATACCGGCACGGTGGTGGTGGTCAGCCACGACCGCCACATGCTCGAGATGACCGCCGACCGGCTGGTGCTGGTCGACCAGGGCACCGCCAAGGAATTCGACGGCAGCCTCGACGATTACATCGCCTTCGTCCTCTCCAAGGACGGCGCCGGTCCGAAGCTCTCCAAGGCCGACAAGAAAGAGGCGCGTCGCGCCGCCGCCGAGGCGCGCGAGAAGGGCACCGAGTTGCGCAAAGTCGCCAAGGCGGCCGAATTCGAGCTGGCCAGGCTGACCGAGCAGCGCAGCGCGGTCGAACGGGCGATGTTCGATCCGTCCGCGGCGGATGCGGCGCTGACCAAGCTGACCATGACCGAGCTGATGAAGCGCCGCGCCGAACTGACCGACAGGATCGACGCGGCCGAAGCGGCGTGGATGGAAGCGAGCGAGGCGCTGGAGGCGATCGCGGCTTAGCGCATCGTCGTCATCCCCGCGAAAGCGGGGACCCATCTCCTGACCGAGCGCCAAAAACGAACCGGTGCGTTTGCGGATAATTTCGGAGATGGGCCCCCGCTTTCGCGGGGGTGACGGGGTTGGATATGTGCCGTGGACCCTAACCCCGATAGCGCAGCGCCTCGACCAGTAGCGCAAAGGCCGGGGTGACCTGCCGCCGGCTGGGATAATAAAGGTGGTAGCCGGGGAAGGGCGGGCACCAGTCCTCGAGCACGCGGACGAGGCGGCCGTCGGCGAAGGCTTCGCCGAAATGGTCCTCGGGCAGGCAGGCTAGGCCGAAGCCCGCGACCGCCGCGGTGACGATCATGTCGACATCGTTGAGCACGAGCTGCCCGTCGACGCGCACCTTGAGTTCGCGGTCGTCCTTGTCGAGCTCCCAGGCATAAAGGCCGCCGGAGGTGCGCAGCCGCATGTTGATGCAGTCGTGCCCGGCAAGGTCCTGCGGCGTGATCGGCGCGGGCCGCCTCGCGAAATAGGCGGGCGCGCCTGCCACGGCCATGCGCAGATCGGGACCGATCGGGACCGCGATCATGTCCTTCGCCACCTGCTCGCTCAGCCGGATCCCCGCGTCGAAGCGCTCGGTGACGATGTCGGTGAGCGAGGAATCTATGCTGAGCTCGACATGGATGTCGGGATGCTCGGGCAGCAGCCGCGCCAGCACCGGCCAGAGGATCTGGCGGGCCGCCTGGCCGGTGCTGGTGATCCGGATCGTCCCCGCGGGCTTGTCGCGCAGTTCGCTGAGCGCGGCGATCTCCGCATCGATGTCGTCCAAGGCCGGGCGCAGCGTGGCCAGCAGCCGCTCGCCCGCCTGCGTCGCGACGACGCTGCGCGTCGTGCGCGCGAGCAAGCGTACCCCCAGCCGCGTCTCGAGCCGGCGTATCGTATGGCTGAGCGCCGATTGCGAGGTGCCGAGCCTGGCGGCGGCGCGCGTGAAGCTGCGCTCCTCGGCGACCGCCATGAAAGCGGCCAGATCGGCCAGCTCTTCGCGCCGCATTCATGAATCTCCGATATTACTTCATGTATCTATTAGCGGCTTATCGGGTCCAGACCCAGGGCCTATCTTACGGGCTCCCCAATCGATGGAGCGACCCATGCAGAAGCGCGTACTCGGCCGTAGCGGCCTCGAAGTCTCGGCGATCGGTCTCGGCTGCATGGGGCTGAGCTATGCCTATGGCCCGGCCCCCGCGCGGGCGGACGCGATCGGGCTGCTCCGCAATGCGGTCGAGCGCGGCGTGACCTTCTTCGACACCGCCGAGGCCTATGGCCCGTTCGCCAACGAGGATCTGCTCGGCGAGGCGCTGGCGCCCGTGCGCGACGAGGTCGTGATCGCCACCAAGTTCGGCTTCGCGGGCGGCGTGCCCGCGGACGGGATGGACAGCCGGCCGGAGAATATCCGCGCGGTGACCGAGGCCGCGCTCGCGCGCCTCCGGACCGACCATATCGACCTGCTCTACCAGCATCGCGTCGATCCGCGAGTGCCGATCGAGGATGTCGCCGGGACGGTCGCCGCGCTGATCGCCGAGGGCAAGGTCAAGCATTTCGGCTTGTCCGAAGCGGGTGCCGATACGATCCGCCGCGCGCATGCGGTGCAGCCGGTGGCGGCGCTGCAGAGCGAATATTCGCTGTGGTGGCGCGAGCCCGAGGTCGAGATATTGCCGGTGCTGGAAGAGCTCGGGATCGGCTTCGTGCCGTTCAGCCCGCTCGGGCGCGGCTTCCTGACGGGTGCGATCACGGCGGACACCGAGCTCGCCAGCGACGATTTCCGCAACAAGATCCCGCGTTTCGCCGCGGAAGCGCGCGCCGCCAACCAGGCGCTGGTCGACCGGATCGGCGTGATCGCGGCGGCGAAGCAGGCGACGCCCGCGCAGATCGCGATCGCCTGGCTGCTCGCGCAGAAGCCCTGGATCGTGCCGATCCCCGGCACCACCAAGCTGCACCGGCTGGAGGAGAATATCGGCGGCACGGCGGTCGAACTGACCGCCGACGATCTGAAGGAGATCGGCGCCGTGCTCGATGCGATCCAGGTCGCGGGCGATCGCTATCCGGCGAGCCTCCAGGCCGCCGTCAACCGCTGAACCATCCCTTATCCCGGAGAAACATATGACCGTCCAAGCCTATGGCGCCTATGCCGCCGACAAGCCGCTCGAGCCCATCGCGATCGAGCGCCGCGCGCCCGGTCCGCACGACGTGCAGATCGAGATCGCCTATTGCGGCGTCTGCCATTCGGACCTGCACACCGTACGCTCCGAATGGGGCGGGACGCTCTATCCCTGCGTGCCGGGGCACGAGATCGTCGGGCATGTCTCGGCGGTCGGCGGCGACGTGACGAAGTTCGCCGTTGGCGACACGGTGGGCGTCGGCTGCCTGGTCGACAGCTGCCAGCATTGCCCCGAATGCGGCGAGGGGCTGGAGCAATATTGCACCGGCACGGGCTTTGTCGGCACCTATAACGGGCCGACCCCGGACGCGCCGGGACACACGCTGGGCGGCTATTCGCAGCGGATCGTGGTCGACGAGAAGTTCGTGCTCCGCATCCGCCATTCGGCCGAGCAGCTCGCGGCGGCCGCGCCCCTGCTGTGCGCCGGGATCACCACCTGGTCGCCGCTGCGCCACTGGAAGGTGGGGCCGGGCCAGAAGGTGGGGATCGTCGGGATCGGCGGGCTCGGCCATATGGGGATCAAGCTGGCGCACGCGCTGGGTGCGCATGTGGTGGCGTTCACCACCTCCGCGAACAAGCGCCAGGACGCGCTCGATCTCGGCGCCGACGAAGTCGTCGTGTCGCGCAACGCGGACGAAATGGCGGCGCACGCCGGCAGCTTCGACTTCATCCTCAATACCGTGGCGGCGAGCCACGATCTCGACGCGTTCACCGCTTTGCTCAAGCGCGACGGCACGCTCTGCCTGGTCGGCGTGCCCGAGCATGCGCATCCCTCGCCCGACGTTTCGGCGCTGATCTTCAAGCGGCGCGCGATCGCGGGTTCGCTGATCGGCGGCATCGCGGAGACACAGGAGATGCTCGATTTCTGCGCCGAGAAGGGCATCGTCTCCGAGATCGAGATGATCGCCATGCAGGACATCGACGCGGCCTATGACCGGATGCAGCGGAGCGACGTGAAGTACCGCTTCGTGATCGACAACGCGACGTTGGCGGACTGAACGCGCGGCGCAAGGCATCTGGCGCCGACGCTGCCCTCTCTCCGATCGTCACCCCGGAGCCAAATCGTATCGACATTCAAATCCTCCCCCTGGCGGGGGAGGATTATTCCTTATCGGCACAGTGGATGCCGGACCAAGTCCGGCATGACGATGAGGGGTGCGTCGTGCCCTTGCCGCCGCGCACAGGCGCGCTACACCTGCCCCAAACAGGGAGGGCAAGATGGCCAGTGCGGCGGCCGAACCGAGCGCCAAGGACATGCGGCTGGTGATCAGCGCATCGTCGCTGGGCACGGTGTTCGAATGGTACGACTTCTTCATCTACGGCACGCTCGCCGCCTCGGGGATCATCGGGCGGACCTTCTTTCCGGCCGGCAACGAAGTGCTGCAGACCCTGCTCGCCTGGGCCGGGTTCGCGGTGGGATTCGGCTTCCGGCCGCTGGGGGCGGTGCTGTTCGGCTATCTGGGCGACAAGCTCGGGCGCAAATACACCTTCCTCGTCACGATCACGCTGATGGGCGTGGCGACCGCCGGCGTGGGGCTGGTGCCGAGCTATGCCGCGATCGGGATGACCGCGCCGGTGCTGATCATCCTGTTGCGCATCTGCCAGGGGCTGGCGCTGGGCGGCGAATATGGCGGCGCGGCGATCTATGTCGCCGAGCATTCGCCACCGGGGCGCGCGGGCTTCCACACCAGCTTCATCCAGGCGAGCGTGGTCGGCGGCTTCATCCTGAGCCTCGCGGTGGTCCTGGTCTCCAAGTTCGCGCTCGCGGACGTGTGGGACAGCTGGGGCTGGCGCGTGCCGTTCCTCTTCTCGATCCTGCTGCTCGGCGTGTCGCTGTGGATGCGGCTCAAGCTTTCCGAAAGCCCGGTGTTCAAGGCGATGAAGGAAGCGGGCGAGACCGCGGCCAATCCCTTCCTCGAGAGCTTCACCTATCCCGGCAACGGCAAGCGGCTGTTCGTCGCGTTGTTCGGCATCGCCGCAGGGCTGACGGTGATCTGGTACACGTCGATGTTCTCGGTACTGTCGTTCCTGCAGGGACCGATGCGGCTCGATCCGACCGCCGCGCAGCTGATCACCGGCGGCTCGGCGATCCTGGGGCTCGGCTTCTTCCTGTTCTTCGGATACCTCTCCGACCGGATCGGCCGAAAGATCCCGATCGTCACGGGCTATGCGTTGACCCTGGTGCTGCTCTTCCCGCTCTTCTGGGTGATCGGCAGCGCGGCCAATCCCGACCTGGCCAGGGCGGCGCGGCGCGCGCCGGTGATCGTCTCGGGCCCGCAATGCCATTACGACCCGTTCGCGTCGAAGCAGGCGGACGAATGCGGCCAATTGCTCGACCATTTCTCGAAGAAGGGCGTGGCCTACAGGACTATCCGGACGCCCGCGGTGACGGTGTCGATCGGCGGCCAGCCGGTTACCGACACCAGCCCTGCGGGGCTCGACGCGGCGCTCGCGGCGGCGGGATACAAGCTCAGCCCGACGGTGCCGCCGCCAGCCAACATCGCGATCATCGTGCTGGCGATCCTGGCGCTGATGGCGCTTTCCGGCGCGACCTACGGGCCGGTGGCGGCGCTGCTTTCGGAGATGTTCCCGTCGCGCATCCGCTACAGCTCGATGTCGATCCCCTATCATATCGGCACCGGCTATTTCGGCGGCTTCCTGCCGCTGATCAGCCAGTACATCGTCGCGCGCACCGGCGATCCCTATTCGGGGCTCTGGTACACCTTCGCGGTGGTGGCGATGGCGCTGGCGGTGACCGCCTGGGGCCTGAAGGAGACGGTGGCGCACACGCCCGGCAGACGCTAACCGCGCTGGCATGACCTGTTCTCCCCTGAGGCTGCGCCTCGACGGCGACGCGCTGGTCGCCAATTGGCGGCTGCTGCGCGACATGAGCGAAGGCGCGGCGTGCGGCGCGGCGGTCAAGGCCGACGGCTATGGGCTGGGCGCACGCGAAGTCGTGCGGCGGCTGGCCGAAGCGGGATGCCGCGACTTCTTCGTCGCCTTGTGGAGCGAGGCACGGGCGCTGGCCGATCTCGGCGTGCCGGTCTCGGTGCTGCACGGCGTGCGGGCCGAGGACATGGCCGACCGACCGGCAAATGCCCGGCCGGTGCTCAACACGGTCGAGCAGGTGCGGCGCTGGCGCGAGGCGGGCGGCGGGCCATGCGACGTGATGGTCGATACCGGCATGAACCGGCTCGGCATCTCGGCGGAGGACGTCGCGGCGGGGCTGCTCGACGGGCTCGCGATCGAGACGCTGATGAG
The DNA here is from genome assembly GCF_026460985.1 of Sphingomonas sp. GTDB lineage: Bacteria > Pseudomonadota > Alphaproteobacteria > Sphingomonadales > Sphingomonadaceae > Sphingomonas. Next base: position 6,833 of record NZ_JAPKNM010000087.1, on the reverse strand, counting down.
CCACCTCGCCTGCGCCGACGAGGACGTGTCGCTCAACGGCAGGCAGCGCGCCGCGCTCGCCGCGCTCGGCGGGCGGACCTCGGCGCGGCGGCTGAGCATCGCCAATTCCGCGGGGATCGCGCTGGGTCCCGACTACGCCTTCGATCTGACACGGCCGGGGATCGCGCTGTACGGCGGGCGGCAGCATGCCGGGCATGTTGCGATCCGCCAGGTCGTCACGCCCGAGGCGCAGGTGGTGCAGCGGCGGCGCGTGCGAGCGGGCGAGATCGTGGGCTACAACGCCACCTTCACCGCGCCGCGCGACATGGAAGTCGCGATCCTCAACCTCGGCTATGCCGACGGCTATCTCCGCTGCTTCTCGGGCAAGGGCCTCGCACGGCTCGGCGAGGTGGTGCTGCCGGTGATCGGGCGCATCTCGATGGACCTGACCGCCATCGCGGTCGACGCGGCACCGGCGCTGGCGGAAGGCGACTGGGTGGCGCTCGACTATGCGCTGCCGGAGACATCGGCGCTGAGCGGGCTCTCGCAATATGAGCTGCTGACCGGGCTGGGTTCGCGGTTCGAGCGCAAATGGGACTAGCCGCCGGCCGCTAGGCATGATCGGCATCAGCGCAGGAAACTAATCTGCATTCGTACGTTCGTCTGCTCCGGATCAACCTTGGATGGAGTTGGCGATGGCTTCCTCTCGGGCAGGCCCGTTCGATGCCCTGCTGCGCAAGCTGACGGTACTGAACAAGCTCAACGAAGAAGAAATCCATAGCATCAGATCGCTTCCGCTCCGGCCCCAGCACTTCAAGGCGGGCGCCACGATCATCAGCACGGGCCAATTGGTCTCCGAATGCTGCCTGCTCGTGGAGGGCTATGCGTGCCGCCACAAGCTGGCGAGCGACGGCGGGCGGCAGATCGTCTCGTTCCATGTCGCGGGCGACATTCTCGATGTCCAGCATCTGCTGTTCGAGAAGGCCGATCATAATGTCCAGACGATCACCGACGCCGCGGTCGTGTTCTTCCCGATGCGCGATTTGCGGCGGCTGATCGAGGAGCGGCCGGAGATCGGCAAGGCGCTGTGGCGCGACTGCCTGGCCGATGCGTCGGTCTTGCGCGAATGGGTGCTCAATGTCGGGCGGCGCGACGCCAAGATGCGAATTGCGCACATGCTCTGCGAATTCGCGGCGAAGTGCGAGGCGGCCGGGCTGGGGTCGCCCGCGCACTTCATGCTGCCGATGACGCAGGAGGATATCGGCGACGCGACCGGGCTGACCTCGGTCCATGTCAACCGGATGCTGCGCGTCCTCACCGACGAGGGCGTGATCGCGCGTACGGGACGCGAGATCCGGATCGCCGACTGGCCGCGGATGAAGGAAGTCGCCGACTTCCAGCCCGACTATCTTCACCCCGCGGCCTGACGGCCCGCTTGTTCAGGCAGGCCGCAGCGCGCGGATCAGTCGCGCTCGATGCACATCGCGATGCCCATGCCACCGCCGATGCAGAGCGTGGCGAGGCCCTTCTTGGCGTCGCGCTTCTGCATCTCGTAGATCAGCGTGGTGAGCACGCGCGCGCCCGATGCGCCGATCGGGTGGCCGATCGCGATCGCGCCGCCATTGACGTTGACCTTGTCGGCGTCCCAGCCGAGCTCCTTGCCGACGGACAGCGCCTGCGCGGCGAAGGCCTCATTGGCTTCGATCAGGTCGAGATCGGCGATCGTCCAGCCGGCCTTCTCGAGCGCCTTCTTCGACGCGGGGACCGGGCCGATGCCCATGATCGACGGATCGACGCCGGCGCTCGCCCAGCTCTTGATCGTGGCGAGGATAGGCGCGCCGCGCTTCTCGGCCTCGTCGCGGCGCATCACCACCAGCGCCGCGGCGCCGTCATTGAGGCCCGAAGCGTTGGCGGCGGTGACGGTGCCGTCCTTCTTGAAGGCGGGGCGCAGCCCGGCGACGCCCTCCACCGTGGCGCCCGCGCGGATATATTCGTCCTGGTCGACCACGGTGTCGCCCTTGCGGCCCTTGATCGTGACCGGCGCGATCTCGTCCTTGAACTTGCCCGCCGCGCGCGCGGCCTCGGCGAGGTTCTGCGAGCGGACCGCGAATACGTCCTGCTCGCCGCGGGTGACCTGATATTGCTCGGCGAGATTCTCCGCGGTGATGCCCATGTGATAGCCGTTGAACACGTCGGTCAGGCCATCCTTGATCATCGTGTCGACCAGGCTGAGGTCGCCCATCTTGGTGCCTGGGCGCAGCGACTGGGCGTGCGTGCTCATCGACATGGATTCCTGCCCGCCCGCGACGACGATCGTCGCGTCGCCGGTGGCGATCGCCTGATAGGCGAGCGCGACCGCGCGCAGCCCCGATCCGCAGACCTGCTGGACGCCCCAGGCGGGGACTTCCTTGGGCACGCCGGCCGCCATCGACGCCTGGCGCGCGGGGTTCTGGCCCTGCGCGGCGGTGAGCACCTGGCCGAGGATGACTTCGCTGACTTCCTCGCCCTTCACGCCCGCCTGCTCGAGCGCCGCCTCGATCGCGATGCGGCCGAGCTCGTGCGCGGGAGTCGCGGCGAAGGCGCCGAGGAAGCTGCCAACCGGCGTGCGCTTGGCGGCGGTGATGACGATGTCGGTCATGTTGTTCTCCTCAGCGTTCAACACCGTTCGTGCTGCGCTTGTCGAAGCACCGTTCTTCTTGCCGGACGCAGAAGAAGGGCGGCCCTTCGACAAGCTCAGGGCGAACGGGAAGGAAGTGTTGGGCGCTATCTAGTGGGCGGCAAGGCAGTTAGCCAGTCCGCAAGCGGCTGCCACAGCGCGCCCTTCGCGCGGCCGCCGACGATCATCCCGACATGCCCCATTGCCAGCTCGCGGACCGTGCCGATGCGTGCCGCGCTGGCGGCGGGGACGATGCGGTCGGTGGTGGAGACGAAGGAGAGCGCGGGGCAGGGCAGCGTCGCCGGATCGACGGCGTCCTCGGCGATTCGCCAGCGGCCGCCCCCGGGCAAGTCGGCGACGAAGAAATCGTCGAACAGCTGGCGGCCCGCGGCGAAGGTGAGCGGCGCGCCGCCATTGGCCCAGTCTTCGAGCGTCACGAAGGCGCGCGCCTCCTCACTGGCGGGATCGAGGCGCGCGAAGCGCTCGAACTTGGCGACGGTGCGTTTCGGGTCGAGCTGCCAGAAGCCCGATTGCAGCACTTCCATCGGCACGAGGCCGAGCTGTTCGCAGGTGGCATGCGCCTGGTCCCACAGCGCCGAGATCGGCTCGAGTGCGGTGCCATAAGCGGCGAAGTTCCAGGGCGCGGCGATCGTGACGAGGCCTGCGGTCTTCGTGACGGCGGCCGCGGCGGTCGCCATCGTGCCGCCGAGGCAATAGCCGACCAGCGCGGGCGGACGATCGAGCGCGGCGAGCAGCGGCAGGAGCATCTGCTCGACATGCGCCGTCACGTCCTGCGCGCTGTCGTCGGGCGTGGGTGTACCCCAGTCGACGAGCAGCGGGCGCACGCCCTGCCCGGCGAGCCAGCGGAGCAGCGAATTGTCCTCGGCGAGATCGAGGACGAGCGGCGGGTTGATCAGCGACGGTACGAACACCACCGGCAGGCCGCTGCCGCCATAGTCGCGCAGCACCGCACGGCCGGCGCTTGCCAGCGCGGGCATCGGCGCGCGCGGGGCGGGGCGCGGCGCCTGCTGATAGGCGCGAAGGCCCGCCAGTGCTGCGGCGCGTCGTTCGGGCGATGCTGCAGTTTCGCTGCGCAGCAGTTCCAGAAACAGAGGGAGCGGTCGAGGCCCTTGTTGCGATGCGGCAAAGGATGTTAGGGTATCATCATTCACGCGTGGGGGTGTCCATGAAGAAGGCTGCTACGGGTTCGGGCCCGGTCATCATCAAGAAGTACGCCAACCGCCGGCTCTACAACACCGAAACCTCGTCCTACATTACGCTCGATCATCTCGCCGCGATGACGCGCGAGGGGCGCGACTTCAAGGTCGTCGACGCCAAGACCGAGGAGGACATCACGCACAACGTGCTGACCCAGATCATCATGGAGGAGGAAGCGCGCGGGGCATCGATGCTGCCGGTCAACTTCCTGCGCCAGCTGATCTCGCTCTACGGCGATTCGATGCAGGCGATGGTGCCGGGCTATCTCGAAGCCTCGATGGACAGCTTCCGGCGCAACCAGGAGCAGTTCAAGTCGGCGGTCGAGGGCGCCTTCGCCAACTCGCCCTTCGCCGAGATCGCCAAACGCAACATGGCGATGTTCGAAGCCGCGGCCGAGGCGTTCAAGCCGGGCGCGCCGGGCACCGCCACTCCCGCAGCCAAGCCCGCCGCACCGGCCGAGGACGGAGACGACGTGGCCGCGCTCAAGGCCGAGCTGGCCCGGTTGCAGGACAAGATCGAGAAATTGGGGAAGTGATGGGCATGGGGCGCCGATAGGCGCTCTCGGGCGTGCGGGGCACGCCCGACCCGTCACTCATCGGGCCTCCTGGGAAACAGAAAAGGCCGGGCATCGAACCCGGCCTTTTCTGTACCCACCCCCAACCCCTCCCTTGCAGGGAGGGGAGTTCAAAGGGTCTTGCGTTCGCCCAGTCCGCCGAGCGCGGCCTGGATCTCCTCCATGCTGATCATCTTCTGCTCGATGACGCAGCGCAGCCCCAGCCCGTCGAAGCCGTGATAGCTTGCGGCGGTGGCGAAGGCGATCGTGGTGTCGGCGCGCGCTTCCGCGCCGCGGACGGCCTTGGCGGGCAATGCGATGGTCTCGCCGAAGCGCGTGCCGGCGGAGTCGGCGACGATTCGCGCGGCCTCGTCGACGATCGAGATGCGCGTGCGCGCCCATTCCCGCTCGCCGAACAGCGAGCGGTCCGAGATGATCGCCGGGATACGCTCTTCCCAGTCGAACTCGACATAGAAGACCCCGGCGGGGCGGCCCTCTCCGCCGCGCGGGCGGATGCCGGTGACGAAGACGAGCACCGCGCGGTGATCGGACCAGGGGTTCTGCCAGACTTCGTCGGTGAACCATTGGTCGCCATTGCTGCTGCCCATCGCCTTCAGGAATTGCGACGCGTTGGCGACGTTGGTCTGGCGGACGCGCGCATTGGGATCCGACGAGAGGATGATCCGCCCTTCGCGATCGGCGACGAAGGCATTCAGATAATAAGGCGAGGTCCGAGTGAAGCCCGCAAGGCGCGCCTGGGCGGCGGCGATCTTCTCGGGAGCGGGGTCGAGCGTCGCGGCGATGACCTCGGCGTCGGAAGCCATCAGGCGGAGGTCGACGCTGCAATCATAGAGATGCCGGGTGACGTTCTGGATCAGCGCCTGGGCGAGCTCGACCAGACGCGTGCCTTCGATCTCGCCGACCATCTCGTCGGCGATGCCGGCGCCCATGGCGAGCCGCTCGCGGACTTCGGAGCGGAATTCGAGGCTGGCGTGCCGCGCCTGTTGCGCGAGCGCCTTCACTTCCTGCGCGACCACCGAGAAGCCTCGGCCGGCCTCGCCCGAGCGGGCGGCCTCGATCGCGGCGTTGAGCGCGAGGAGATTGGTGCGCGTGGCGATCTCCTCGCTCGTGCTGGCGAAGCTGTCGACCTCGTCGCGAAGGACGGATAGCAAGGAGCGGATCCGGCGTGGCACGGACCCGATTGCTACGGGTTAATGGTTAACCAAGCGTGGACTATTTCGCGCCTGCAACAAAAATGTTTCAGGGTTTCCTGAACTTGAGCGTCATCCGGTCGCTCTCGCCGATCGCTTCGTATTTGGCGCGATCCAAGTCCTTGAGGCGGTAGCTCGGGGGAAGCGTCCAGACGCCGTCCTTCCAGTCTGCGGTGTCCCTTGGATTGGCGTTCACCTCGGACGCGGCGACGAACTTGAAGCCCGCCTGCTCGGCCAGTCGGCGCACGGTCGACACCTTGATGTAGCCGCTGCTCTTCTCGCGCTCGTCGCTGGCGCTCTCGGGCAGGCGATGGTCCTCGATGCCGAGCACGCCGCCGGGCTTGAGCATCGCGTACATCTGCGCGAAGGCCTCCGCCGAATAATCCTGCCCCTCGCGCTGATAGCCCATCCGCCAGTTATGGACGTTGCGGAAGGTGAGGACGACGTCGGCGCTGCCGTCGGGAACCTTGGGCTGGCCCTCGGCCCAGGGGAAGGCGGCGAACTTCAGATGGCTATAGGCGGCCGCGTCCTTCGCCTGGAGCGTCTGTGCGCCCTTCACGCCGCCCGGCCAGGGCGCCGCGGCGTAGAGCGTGCCCTTGCCCGCGGTGAGCGGACCCAGGATCTCGGTGTACCAGCCGCCGCCCGGCCAGATCTCGACCACGGTGTCGCCCGGCTCGACTCCGAAGAAGCTCAGCGTCTCCACCGGGTGACGATATTTGTCGCGCGCCACGTTCGTCGGCGTACGGCCGGTGGCGGCCACGGCGTCCTGGATGGTATGGCGCTGCGTCCGTGGCTCTCCCGCCGCGACGCTGGCCACCGCGATCGCGGTGGTGAGAAGGCCGAGCACGGTCAGGGTCTGGCGCATGACATTTCCTTGCCTAGATGCACTCGGCCATGTGGGAGTTTTTCGAAACGATGCAACAACAATTATGGGGCGGTGCGGCGGTCGCCCTCCTGCTCGCGATAGCCAGTGGATTCGGCGAGCATCGGCGACGCGGGCGGCGCGACATGGACCGGGTCGGCTTCATGCCCTGGACGCTGATCCAGGTCCTGGCGATGTTGACCGCTTTGATCCTCGCCAGCCTGGCGCTCAACCTGCGTTAGGGCGGATCGACATTCAAATTCCCCCTCCCTTTCAGGGAGGGGTTAGGGGTGGGTTGGCACCGGCTGGGGCTCGATGCCCCGGCCGGTGCCTTTTGCTGCACGATTGGCGAGT